>JAYUVF010000089.1:0-65335 GCA_043754215.1 Chthonomonas sp.
TTGGAATTGGACGTTTTGGCCACGCCGTTCCTTGCCGCAAATTATACCGATGCAAGGTTGAGACGCCTTAACAAAAGCGGCTCCCCTTGATCGGTCCACGCGTTGGTGAAACCTATTCGATCTTGCCTCCAGGTTCAAATGGGTGGAATATTAAGGAATCGTTAACGATTGAGTCCTGGGATTTCCTTCCGGGCGAGATACAATGACCTCAAGCTCATGCATGCCCTTGAAGTCATAGACTTCCCATCCGTTTTGCAACGACTCGCCGCAAACTGCGAGTCGCCGCTTGGGGCTGCCCTCGCCAACGAACTTGAGCCCAGTTTTTCGTCCCCTGACGTCACCCTTCAACTCTCGCAAACCGACGAAGCATTCCGGCTACTGGCAAGCGAGAAGCTGCCAAACCTCGCCGCCATCCGCGACCTCCGAGACGCTGCCAACCGCGCTGCGAAGGGGGCGACTCTGGACGGCCAAACACTTTTCTATATCGGCGACGCCCTCACCACCATCCGCGCCCTCAAGGCAATTCTCAAGCCCAAACAAGAGTCGTTCCCTGTCCTCTGGGCCATCGCCAAGAACCTGATCGAGGACCAAAAAACCGAAGAGATCCTTCTCCGGAGCGTCGACTCCGGAGGCGAAGTCATGGACTCGGCGACCGTCGACCTCGCGCGCCTTCGTCGAGCGAAACGTAACGCCGCTCAACGCCTCACCGACAAAATCCACAGCTTCACCACCGGCGCCAGCCGTGACTACCTCAGCGACCCCATCGTCACCCAGCGGGGCGGGCGATACGTGGTTCCCGTCAAAGCAGAGCACCGAGCCAAGATCCGGGGAATCGTCCACGACACCAGCGGCAGCGGCCAAACCCTGTTCATCGAACCCACTGAGGTTATCGAGATCGGCAACGCCCTCCGTGAAGCCGAAGCCGCCGAGCTCGCGGAAGTTGCCCGCATCCTTATGAATCTCAGCTCCCGGGTTGGCTCGATGGGCATGGAACTGGTAGGAAGCATCGAGGCCGCCGGTGGCGTTGACCTCATCCTCGGCAAGGCCAGATACGGCTACCAGCTTCGCGGCTGCGTCCCCGAGCCCAGCCACCCCGCACACTTGTTTATCGAGTCTGGCCGGCACCCGCTCCTCGACCCGGAAATCGCCGTTCCACTCACCATCGATCTGGGGGGAGAGCAGGATGGCGTCCTCATCACCGGCCCCAACACCGGCGGAAAGACGGTGGCAATGAAAACGGTCGGCCTCTTCGTCGCGATGGCGCAGTGCGGCATGATGGTCCCCGCCAGCCGCGCCAAAATCGGACTTTTCAGCCAAATGTGGGCGGACATAGGTGACGAGCAAAGCATGCAGCAGTCGCTCTCGACCTTCAGCGGGCACGTCAAGAACATCGCTGAGGCACTGAATGGCCTGAAGCCTGGGGCGCTGGTGATCCTGGACGAAGTAGGCGCCGGCACCGACCCCGCCGAAGGCGCGGCGCTGGCCAAAGCCGTTCTGCTCACCATCCAAGCCAAAGGCGCGAAGGTGCTCGCGAGCACCCACTACGGCGAGCTCAAACTGTTCGCCAGCAACACCCCCGGTTTCATCAACAGCTCGATGGAGTTCGACTTAAAGTCGCTCCGACCTACCTATCGGTTGCTCAGCGGCACCCCCGGCTCATCGCATGCTCTCAAAATCGCCGAGCGATGCGGCATGCCAAAGGCAGTCGTAGAAGCGGCCCGCGAGGACCAGGGCATTCAGGCTCAAGACGTCGCCAAGATGCTAGAGCAACTCGAGCACGCACAGCGCCGCGCTCAAAAGGCGCAGAGCGAGAGCGATCGGCTGGCCAATCGGCTTCGTGAGGTCGAGGCTCAAGCAGAGAAGAAGCTCGCCGAGGCTGAGGAGATTCGGCGGACGGCTCGGCAAAAGATCGCGGACGCCGTCGAAACCGAAATGCGGGCGCTCAGACTCGAAGCGGCGGACGTTTTCAAGACTTTGAAGCAAGCTGCCCCCAAGGAAGTGGACGCGGCCCGGGAGCGGCTCAAAGTCCTGAACCAACGCGGCGAGGGCATCGCCGCCAAGACTCGCCCGGTCCGCCCAAGGCTCGTGGAGCATGAGATTCACAAAGGCATGGCGGTGCGAGTAAGAGGCTTCTCTCAGGTCGGAACGGTTCTCGAAGAGCCGAGAGACAATAAGGCGAATGTTCAACTCGGCAGCATCAAGATGACCGTCAAAACTTCCGACCTCGAGCCGGAGCGATCGCCAGTCAAGGTCACGCAAACCGCTCGCAAAAGCCATCAGCTTGAGAAAGCCCAGACCGCGAGCGTCGAATTCAACTTGCGCGGATTCCGGGCCGAGGATGCCGAGCAACAGTTGGAACGGTTTATTGACGAGAGCATCCTTGCCGGCCTCGAAAACGTCCGAATCATCCACGGCAAGGGCGAGGGCATCCTTCGACAGGTGACCCAGTCCGTGCTGCGCCGACATCGCGGGGTTCAGGGCTACCGCGACGGCGAATCCACTGAAGGAGGCCAAGGTGCAACCATTGCCGTACTCAAATGAATTGCTCGACGCCGCCAAAGCGGCCCAATCTCACGCCTACGCCCCGTATAGCCGGTATCTGGTTGGTGCGGCGATCCGGGGCGCCGACGGCAACACATACGTGGGTTGCAACGTCGAGAATGCCAGCTATGGGGTCACGGTCTGTGCTGAGCGCAATGCACTCGGGGCGATGGTGGCGGCGGGCTGTCGATCGGTCGCGGAAGTGGTCGTAATGACCGCTGATGGCGGCACTCCTTGCGGCATTTGCCGCCAGGCTCTCGCAGAATTTTCCGAAAAAGATACGCCCATCCATTGTTTTGATGGTCAAGGCGGCGTCCAATCCTTCACGATTGGCGAACTTTTGCCCCACGCTTTCACACTAAGAACAACATGAACACCTATTCGCGCCTTTGGCTCCCTTGGATCATCCTCCCTGTCTCCGTGGCGATCGCCATTGGTTGCGGCGGTGGGGGCACCGGAGGGGGCGGAGGCGGCGGTGGTGGCTGTCAAGCCGATACGACCGACATCGGCGACGGCTCCGGGACGATCTTGAGCGGCGTGGTTCGCGACGAAAATCTGAACCTCGTGCCCAACGCAAATGTGCAGATTTACACCGCCGGCGGCACGTTCATCCGCAACGCAAGGACGAGTTGCACGGGCGCGTACACCGTGAACATGAGCCAAGTGCCGGGTCGCATCTCAGTCCAAGGCTCGAGCATCAGTTCGAATTACTACCAGCAGTTCCGGTTCAACAGCGAATGGTATACGCTCGCTTCGAACTGCCGAGCCTCGTTGAGCGGGATAAACGTTGGCGGCACCAATAACCTGCCAACGATCTACCTGCAGACCCGCTCCGGTCCCCCACCTCCGCCGCCCGCCGGCTGCCTTTGAGCTGGTTGTACCAAATGTACCGAAGTACTTTTGCTTTTTTGAAAGGCAAAGGCGGTACATCACGGCGGCTCACTGAATAGTGGTCGGGAGAGCGGTTTGTCAATGCAGGACTGGTTTCAGAAAGGGTCTACGTAGGGCTAGGTTCTTGCCAAGGCGCTAGGACTTCGCAAGTCACAAGGGTCTTTGGCAAAGGGTAATCTCACGCAAAGACGCATAGACGCAAAGACGCGTTTATGCCACTGGGCTAAGGTTTCTTGGGCGCGCAACGCAAGGCCATTCTACGCAAAGGCGCAAAGAGCGGGCCGCTCCTTTGGGACTGCGCAGCTTTGCCCGCGCTTTGTTTTTCGCCGGCGAAGACGTGTCTGATGTGCCGGTATATGACAAATAAGGTCATCGCACATCTTCTCAGTGAGCCTAGAGCTTTTTTCGCTCAAGGCTAAACCCTTTAGCTCCAAAGGCGGCCTGAAGGCCCCCCTCCGGGTTAACGATTGCGAGGATCGGTCGCGGCGCGCAGGCCGTCGCCGATGAAATTCAACGCGAAGATTGTGAGGCTCAGAATCAAGCAAGGCCAAACGAGCAACGTCGGCTCGCGGTTGATGTAGGCGCGGGAGTCATTGATCATGCTCCCCCAACTGGGCGTGGGTGGCGTCACACCGATGCCAAGAAAGCTTAGCGCACTTTCGGCAAGAATGATCCCCGCCACATCCACCATGCTCACCGCGAGCAAAATACCGGTCAAGTGCGGCAGCACGTGCTTCAGCACAACGTAGTGGGTCGGCGCACCCAGGGCCCGAGCGGCAACTACGAACTCCCGGTCCTTGAGGGTCGCCACCTGCGTGCGAACCAACCGCGCGACTGAAGGCCACGCGGTGATGCTCAGCGCGACGATCACCGGAATCAGCCCGGTGCTCCACACCCCGATGATCAAAATCGCGAGAAGAATATCCGGGAAAGCGAACATCCCATCGGTGAGGCGCATAAGGGGATCGCGGATCCATTTAGGACCAAATACTCCGGTCACACCCACGAAAATCCCCACCACAAGCGCGAAAATCTGGACCGAGAACCCGACGATCAGCGACATGCGAGCGCCATACGCCACCCGAGAAAACACGTCCCTTCCCTGCTCATCGGTCCCAAACCAGAACGTCCCTCCCGGGCCCTGCAATGGCGTGCCGACCGGGTCGAGATAGTTGTGCCGCATTGTGGGGCCGAACGCGGCGAACAGCGCCAGCAAAACCAAGAACGAAACCCCCAGCCAAAACAGCTTATCGCCCTTCAAACCTGCGCCTCCCGAATGCGCGGATCGAGGATTGGCAGCATCAAATCAACCAGCAGATTGATCAGAACAAACAGCGCACCCGCAATCAGCACGGTGGCTTGGATGACCGGTGTGTCGCCCTTCTTAATGCTCTCAATCGCGATTGCCCCGATGCCCGGCAGGCGAAACGCAGTTTCGATGATGAACGAACCCGTGAGCAAGAACCCAAAGTTGGTGCCGATGGCGGTGACCACCGGCAGAATCGCGTTGCGCAGAGCGTGACGAACGAACAGCCGACCCGGCGGGACCCCCTTGGCGCGGGCGAGTTTGATGAACTCTTGCTGGAGGACTTCAATCATGCTGGCCCGGCAAAGGCGCGTGATCTGAGCAGCCGGACGAGCGGCGAGAATCACCACCGGCATAATGAGATAGAAAATCGGCGAGGCGGCCAGGTCGGTGCTCCAGACCCCCGGCAGCAGATCGAAATGCTCGGTGAAAATCTTGACGAACACCGGCGCAAGGACAAACGTGGGGATGGTGACGCCGAGCGTACTCAGCACCAAAATCGTCCGGTCCACGCCGCCATTTTGTTTGATGGCGGCCACGGTACCCATCGCGATGCCGATAAGCGCCGCGATGACGATGGCGCTCGTGGCGACCGCGGCGGTCATCGGCAACGCGCGTCCGATGACGTCGGTCACCGGCTCCTTGGTGCCGTGAAAGCTCGTGCCGAAATTGCCCTGCGCGACCCCGCCGATGTATTCGCCGTACCGCACGGGCCAAGGCCGGTTCAACCCCAACTGCTCTCGAAGCCGGAGGACCGTCTCGTAAGTCGCCTTCTCACCTCCGAGGACAGTCGCTTGGTCGCCTGGAGCGACTTCGTCGGCCAAAAAAGTGACCAGCGAAATGAAGAGCAAACTGAGCAAGGCATAGAACAGCCGGAGCCCCAAACTTTTGGCGAGCGATGACGTCACGTCGGGCTGGAATCTTACCCGGCAGCCCAGGGTTGCCTCACACAGAGGGCACAGGGGTTGGGGGAGGGCGTCCTCACCCTTGAGAGCGCGCGGCTTGATCCGCGCTTTATATCCATCCTGCGAAAATGTGTCTGGTGTGCGGCATCGTGCCGGACGAGTGTCTCGCAAAGACGCAAAGGCCCGCGCAAAGGCGCAAAAGTTCTCATGAAATCCCGCCCCCTTGAAAGTGCGCGGCTTCATCCGCGCTTTGTATTTCTCCTACGATAAAGTCTCTGCTATGCCGCAGTGTGCCAAACGAGTTTCTCGCAAAGGCGCAAAGGCGCAAAGGCGCAAAGGGGTGGAGCGGCAAATCCCGCTTTCCGGAATCGCCGGGTATTGTCGGCGCTTTTGGCCCGGTCATGCAACGACTGGGCTGGATTCGTGCAACCTCCGTGTGCGCCCTCACCAGTTCCGCGCAAGTCCAATCGTGGGGTAGGCGCCTCTCCCAGGGGGAGAGGAGAAGTCGCTTGGGCGGGTTTACTCGTCGCTCTGCCCGAAGTTCGCGATCGCGATATCAATGTCCGCCGCATCAACCTCGGTCGAGCCGTCTAGGTCCGTCATGATGCCGTTCCCGCCGAAGTCGGCGATCACCAGGTCGATGTCGGCCGCGTCGACTTCACCGCTGGCGTCGGCATCGCCATTGAATAGCGTGAAGTTCACCCCGGTTGCGCCAGCTGCACTCACGACGACGGAAGCGCGCTTGCGTCGCACCCAGTGACTCCCACGACACGCGAAGTCATAGGTGCCCGGCGTGATGGAGGAGGGGAGGACGACCGAGAAAATTCCTCCTGCACTCAAGGTGGTGTTGAGCGTAGCTAGGACCGTAGAACTTCCCACCGGGCGCACTTGGATCGTGACGGGTTGACCGGCCTCATTCGGTAGCCAATCGCCGAGGGTCACGGTCCCGGAGAGTGCGGCAGGATTGACTAGGCGCGTCCACAGCAGTGCTTCCTCACGGCCAGTCAGAAGGTTGAACCCGACGCCGGAAATGTAGAAATTCGTGCCATCGGACGAAATCGCATTGGCGCGAGACCATCGGTAGCCCGCGGGAAGAAAATCCTGGAGGTTCACCCAAGAGGCGGCTGTGCCAGACCATAGGCTCGCACGACTCCAGCCGTCGCTTAAGCTGGCTTCGCCCACCTGAAGCGAACCCAAAACGCCGCGAGCACTCGAACCCGTGGAGCCAGCCGGATGCAGGTTCACCCAGGATGCGGCGGTACCAGACCACAGACTCGCATTGAAGGTGTTGAAATTACCGAGGGTGGCGTAACCCACCTGGCTTCCGCCGGAAACGCCGAGTGCCACCGACTGTCCAGCCACTGGAGGATGAAGATTTACCCATGAGGCGGCAGTTCCCGACCAAAGACTCGCGCGATTAAGTCCGCCGGCGAGAGTGGCGAATCCAACTTGGTTTGCGCCCGAGGCACCTTCGGCTACAGATCCGGTGGCACTGGCCGGGTGCAAGCTGACCCATGACGCCGCAGTGCCGGTCCACAGGCTTGCTCGAAAAACATTGCTCACGCGGGCAACGCCAACCTGGATCGTTCCTGAGACGCCATTGGCTTGAGACTGCGTTGAACCGGCCGGATTAAGATCAACCCAAGAGGCGGCGGTTCCCGTCCAAAGGCTAGCCCGCACCACACCTCCCACGGAGGCGTTGCCGACTTGAGATCCAGTACTCGCCCCCAGCGCTACGGATGTGCTTGCGGCCGACGGATGCAAGTCCACCAGCGAACCGGCGGAACCCGACCATCGGGTGGCTCGGGACAGACCGGCGTTGGTCACACTACCGACCTGCCCCGCGCCAGACCCGCCATACGCGACCGACGCGCCCGAACCCACCGGGTGCAGGTTGATCGCCGTCCAGGAGGCAGATGCGCTCGCTGGCAGAGTAAGAGCGAGAACGACGATGCCGAAGACGGGGTTGTTGCGTTGCATGAGTTTCATACCGCCCCTCGCAAACTTCGCGGGGGGGCTTTCTCTATTGTACATACGGAAGCTGGAATTCAAACATTAAGCGCGAGAATTCTGGAAGATCCGTAGAGCCCGCGCTAGATGAGCCCCTTCTGCCGCAGACGCTCTTCCACCAGCTCCGCCGAGATAAGAACCATCGGCAGACCGTTTCCAGGGGTCGTGCTCGCACCCACATGAAACAGGTGCTTATTCGACTTCGAAACATTCCCCGGTCGGAAGAATGCGCTTTGGAGGAAGTCGTGGCTAAGGCCGAAGGCAGCGCCTTTCTCCAGATTCAGGACCTGCTGCCACTCATTCGGCCCAAAGCTGGCCTCACCACGAATCCTGGTTGCATCAAGACCGACCTCGTGACTAAGCCGGTCAATCACACTCCCGCGAAGGGCCGCCGCGTCTGACGAGGTGAACGGGCGATCAAGGTTCGAGCAGGGGACCAGGACGTAGAGATTCTCGTGGCCCTGCGGCGCGCGTTCGGCATCGGACCGGGCGCTGATGCTGGCGTAGAACGCCGGATCGGCGGGCAGGCCGCGCCGATGGAAAATCTCGTCGAGATTTCCCCGAAAGTCCGCGCCGAAGAAGACGTTATGGTGCAGCAAATCAGGCAACTCGCCCTCGTAATCGAAGTACAGAACATAGGCACTGCACGAGTACCGCTTCGGCTTCATCGGCTTGCCGACAAGTACGCGGTCGCTGTACGGGAGGTCGGCGTTGGAGATCACGGCCTTGGCATCGATCGTCTCGCCAGACTCAAGGACCACGCGGGAGCCTTCGATTCGGGAAACAGAGTGATTGAGGCGGATCTCAGCCCCTTTCTTGACTGCAAGGTCGGCAATCGCATGGCTGATTTTCGGCATCCCGCCCTTGGGATACCAAATGCCCTGGCCGTACTCCATGTAGGTCAGGGTGGCGTACACCCAGGGGGAGTCGAAGGGCGAGAGGCCGAGGTACATGGTTTGGAAGCTGAACAGCATGCGAAGCCGCTCGTCATCCATATATCGCTCCACGCGCTTGGCGAGGTTGCCGAGCATGCCGTGCTTCAGCACCAGCGCCAACGATCCGGGGCTGAAGGTTTTGAACTTGTTTGTGAAATTTGACCGGACGAAGTTGGGGATCGAGGCTTCGTACAAGGCGGCGAGGTCTCCGATCATTTGAGGGTAGCGAGCCGCGTCTTTGGGGCCGCTGATCTTCTCGATCTGCGCCATCATCTCGGCGACGTTTGGGCTGCCGTTGATGCGCGTGCCGTCCCGATAAAAAACTCGGTAGCTGGGGTTGCAGAGGCTGATGTCGAGATGGTCTTCCATCCGCTCGCCCACGTCGGTGAAGAGCTTTTTAAACGGATCGAGCATCATCATCAGCGTGGGGCCGCCGTCGAAATCGCATTCGCCCACGCGCATCGTGCGGTTGCGCCCGCCCACCTGATCGGTCTTCTCGAGAACGATCACTTGTTCGCCTCGATGAGCGAGCCGGAGTGCGGTGGCAAGCCCCCCCACTCCAGCTCCAATGACAACGAACGGTTTACCCATCTCTGCCCTGTTCTACTTCGGCACGACCGAGTTGATCAGCCCAATGCCAAGCACGAGACCGAGATGGCCGAGCAATACGACGCGAGCGGCTCGCTCGCCTTGGACACGGAAGAACTCTGCTCGGTGGAGCATGGTGCCCGCGACGAGCGCGGTAAGCAGCCACCCAACCGAGTTCAGAAGAGGCACCCCGCCGCCGATCGAACCGATGGGCCAACTGGGATCGGTCCATCGCCAATAGCCGAGGTGCTGGACCATCACCCACTCCATCGGCAAGTCCACAAGCGTGACGATCAGGGCCCCGGCAAGGATCGCCAACGCACCCGAAAGCCGTTGGGCAACCAGCAGATACCCTGCGGTCGCCACCATGAGCCACGCGAACGGGAGGGACAGTGGGAAGAACTTGGCGTCGGGGAGGGTGATCGTGGGCCACCAAGCCTGGCTGTATTCGTACCTGCCGAACGGATAACCGGTGTAGATGCCGCAGATTTCGCTCGCCGCCCCTACGCCCAAGATTGGGAGGACCACCTGCAGGGTTTTGCTCCAGCGGAACTCAGCCACGATCGGCTCCAGCAGCACGAAAACTCCCATGCCGAGGGTCAGGACTCCGGCCAGCGGCTTGATCCAGCCTGGGTTGAGGCCCGTGATCGCCGTCAAAAGGGTGCCAAGGAGGGAAAAGACGATCAGCCCCAGATAGATTCGGGCGCTGGCGCGTATGCCCTCGGGTTCGTACATTTTGTTCGGACCTTACCTGAAAGTGGGTTGGCAGCGAAAAAAACTTTGGGTATAGTTACGACTGAACGGAAAGGTGGCTGAGTGGCCGAAAGCGCACGTTTGCTAAATGTGTGAGGGGCAACCCTCCGAGGGTTCGAATCCCTCCCTTTCCGCCAGACCATTTTTAGCCGAGGATTTAGATATGAGGCGATTTGCCGTTCTCCTGGCTTTGGTCCCGCTCGGTAGCATGGCGCAACCCACGCCCCTACAGAGCTATCTCTCTCTGCGCGCCAAGCACGGCATCCGCGAAGCAGCAGGAGTCGCCGCCCTGGAGACTCTGGTCGGCAAACGCACCACCGAAATTCAGGGGATCGTCAAGGGTTCCATCCGAATGGGCGAAAGCGGCACGCTGATGATCGAGACGCTCAGCGGCAAGCCAATTCCGGTTCAAGCCAGCCCCATTCCTGATTGGATGATGGCGGGCAATGTTTCCGCTCGACTCCTAATTCGCGCGACCCGGGAACACGAAACCGCCCCGCTCCGTGCCGAACTGATTAGCGCCATCGCCGAAAATGTCATCGCTCCGTGGGAGACGCGCAACAAGCCCAAGCCCACCACAACGCCGAAGGTGAATGCGGGCAAGGCTCCTCCGCCCCTACAGGGCGAAATTGGTCGCCCGAGTGCTGCCTCAAAGCCATCGGCGGCAAAGACTTGGTACGTTCCGGCAAGTGATGCGGTGCCATTCTATCGGTCCTACATCTTGCAGCAGAATAAGCGGTTGAGCACCGACGAAGCCGAGCGCATCGCGCGGAGTGTCATCGGATTTAGCCTGCAATACGGCGTGGACGCTCGCCTCGTGATGGCGATGATCATGGTGGAAAGCGGGTTCAACCCGAAGGTCACCAGCCGGGCGGGTGCGATGGGATTGGGCCAGCTCATGCCGGGAACCGCGCGCGGATTGGGCGTGAACAACGCCTACGATTCGGTCGAAAATTTGTACGGGATGGTCAAGCTCATCCGGGGCCACATTGACAACTACAGTCGGCAGACCAACGGAGACGAATACCGTTCGCTGGTGCTGATGTTGGCAGCCTACAACGCCGGTTCTGGCGCAGTGCGTCGACACGGTGGCGTCCCGCCCTATCGAGAGACTCAAAATTACGTGCGCAAAGTGACCGCGCTGTACAAAGAGCTTTCGGGGGGCTAGGTTCGCCCCCCGTTATAGTTCTTACTGCGGCTGGATGATGAACACCGGTCGACCGTAGGTGGCGAAATATCTCCAAGCTTCGAAGAGATTGGGAATCGCCTTCCCTTCCAGGTTCGGACGGTCAAGGGTTCCTGCAGTTCGGACGCTTGCTTCGCTCATCGCCTGCATCTTGTCGGCTTCGGCGACGAGCTTCTTGGCGCTAGCTTCAGCTTCGCGCGCTTCATCGTTCTGTCCGCTTGATCGGAGAGAGGCGGCTTGGCCTTCGGCGGCACCGGAGGCGACTCGGAGTCTGTTCGATTCCAGCCCCTGCATCATGCTCAGGAAGTAGTGCGCAGCTCCGTACTCGGGTCCGGCGCTCACGGCGGTCTGGGCGGTCTTCAGCGCTTCGTTCTGCTTGCCTTGGATGAGATTGACAATGGCGAGGCCGGTGAGGGCTTCGAAGGACTCAGGCTTTGCGGCCAGGGCCGCTTCGAAGTGAACTCGAGCGAGAGCTCGGTAGTACTCCTGATCTTCCTTCGCGGTGGTCTCGGCGGTCGAGTAACCGATGAGCTGATTGCCTCGAAGAATGTAGGTGTCGTATGAGGTGGGCTCATTCAACACTGCTTCTTGAAAATAGCTACGGGTGGTCTCAAAGTCGCCGGTGAGGTTCGCGAGGAGTGAGCGGTAATGCATCACTTCAAATCGCTGATCTTCTTCTTTTGCGAGGTCGTTGATGAAGCCTGAAAAGGCCGGGCCACGGCCTCGAATGAGGGCGAGAAAGGCCTGGGCGGATCGCACGGTGATGTCGCCGCTGTCGTTCTTGATCGCTTCGTTTTCGGCTTCGGCGGCTCCAGTTTCGTCACCGGTCCGTTGGCGAGCGATGGCGATGAGAGCCCATCCGGCGGCGTCGGGGAGACCTCGGCGAGCATAGACGCTGGCATTATCGGTAGCGGTTTTGAACTTACCTCCGCGAAGTTGAGCGTAGATCAGTCGATTGGCCACGGCGCTGTTGCGTGGGTTGCTTCGGAACATGGGATCAAGTTCGCCGTAGACCAAACTGTAGCGACCGGCGCGGATGGCGAGGTCGGCGTACTTCATTCGGTTTTCGTCGGTGATTTTCCCGAAGTTGTCGAGGCGCGCTTCGTAGATCGACGAGCGGCTTTGAGCGGCCTGCTTGAGGGCCTTGCCGATCATTTCCACCGTCGCGGCTCGGTTCTCGCCTACGGCGCGGAAAGCGGTCTGGAGTGAAATCGCGGCCTTGAGGTCGAGCGCTTCGGCGTTCTTGGCATCTTCGGCGAGGATTTCCTCGACGAACTTCTGAGCGGAATCGTAGACGCCTCGACCGAAGTTGGCGCGAGCCATCAGCATGCGGGCGGGCACGTACTTCGGAGTGGCCTTCAGGGCGACGCGTCCTTTCTGGATTGCTTCGCTCCACTTCCCGTTGGAAAGGAACTCAAGCCCAGCTTGGACATGGAAGTCCGCGCCCTTGCCGAGATCGTTGTCCACGATCAGATTAAGAGGCAATTCCTTCTTGTTGCCCTCGGAGTCGTAGGCGAGCAATCTGACCTTGAGTGGGCCTTCCTTCTCGGCGATGGTGTCCACTTGGAATTCGTAGGGGGTGCTGTCGTCGGTAGACCGGAGGTCATCGCCAACGTAGAACTCGACTTCCGTCACCAAATTCTTGGATTGAAGCGTGATGCGAAAATCTTGAAGCCCGCTGATTTTCTGTCCATCCTTGACGCTGCAATTGATGGTGATCTGGGCTTGGGCGGCCACGGCGGCAAGAGTGGCTAGGGTGGCCAGGACGAATCGGTATCGAATGCGCATAGCAGTTATCCGTATTATGACGATTACTCTCTCCAAGACTATACGGCGGTTTCTCCGCGCTCTAACGTTCGGATTCGAATCGCGTCCTGGAGCGATTCGACGAATATCTTCCCGTCTCCGGATTCTCCAGTGGCGGCATGGCGAATGATGGCTTGAATGACGTCTTCTTGGAGATCGTCATTCACCACGACTTCAAGCATGGCTTTCGGCGGCAGGTGGGAGAGGACCTGTTGGCCGCCGAACACGACCGCGCGCTCGGGGCTGTTGCCACACCCGCGCACGTCGCTGACCGTCATACCGGTGACCCCGAGTTCGGAGACGGCCGCCTTCACGTCTTCGAGGCGGTGGGGGCGAATGTAGGCGGTGATGCGTTTCATGCGAAATCAGAATTTGAATAGCCGCCAATGTTGAAGGGCGCGCACGGAGTAGCTGAAGAAGTTTAGAAGATCGCCGTAGAGGTCGGTTGCGGCGCACAAGGGTTCATTGAGGCGGCGGCGCTTGAGAATCATGGCTAGATCGTAAACGTGATAGGCAAGCCACAACAGACCCAACAAGATGGCCGCGCCGGGCTTGGGCATGAGTCTGGGTTGGAAGCCCTCCACCGCGAAACATGTTGCGACGGTGAATAACGCGGCGAAAATGAATTGGCCCACGAAACTGAAGTCACGCCCGCAGATCAGGAGGTACAGAGTCGCGCCGAGAAGGCCTAGGGGGATTCCGAGAATCGGCCAGCCAATCTGGTGGAGCGATTGGGCGAGCAGGCCAGTCGCGGTCACGGTTGCGATGCTGAGAATCCCAGAGCCGAGGGCCTCGCCCGGTTTGCCTCGGAACAGTAGGCGAAGAATGGAATGCCCCGCTAAGCAGCTAAGCCAGAAGAGGGTGCGCTGGTCGAGCGTGAGCGGGATGGTGAGATAAAGAGCGGCGGCGACGCTGGCGGACAGGGTGATGGCGTGGAGCCAAATCACTCGGCGGATGAAGTTGAGGCGCGCGTCGTAGGGTGCGTCGGCCGCGTTCTCGGGGACGACCAGAGGCTCGGGAAAGTAGGGCGGGATAAGCATGGCGTGGGCGCCAAACCGAGTTTTTGGTCGGGATGACAGGATTCGAACCTGCGACTTCGTCGTCCCGAACGACGCACTCTACCAAGCTGAGCTACATCCCGACTCAGAACAGGGAGGATACCCGAAGGCTTACTTCGCCTTCGGGTTCTTCTTGCGGATCACTTCGACCGCCTTCTGCAGCTGATTGTCGGACTTCAAATCACCCAGGGCCACGCCCGGATCGGGGCTGATCGCGACTTCAACGTCGGGCTTGATGCCGCCACTGATGTATTGACCGTCCTCGTCCACCTTGCGAGAGATGTTTTCCCCGCTCGGCAGGCCGTAGTGCGCGATGGTGATCTTGGCGCTGGTTTTCCCGGCGAGTTGGATCACGTTTTGCACGGAGGCCTTACCGTAGGTGTGGTCGCCCACGAGCGTTGCGAGTTTGTAGTCTCGCAGGACACCGGCGAAGATCTCAGATGCGCTCGCGGACCGTTCGTTGAGCAGAATCACGGTGGGATACTTGAACGGGTGAAGCATGCCGCCGGGGGTGCGGACGGTTTCCACCCGTGCGCCGCGACCACTCATGGTGACCACCGTCTTGAATTCGACGTAGCGCGCCAGCATGTCTACGGCCGTTTCAAGCAGACCGCCGCCGTTGTCGCGGAGGTCAATGACCATTCCCTGGATGTTCTTGGCCTCAAGCTCGCGGATGGTTTCGTAGAACTGCTGCGCGGTAGGTTGTTCGAATCCGGTGACCAGCATGTAGCCGATATTGGTGCCGTCGATCACGTTACCGTCGGCGCTGGGCGGGACGATCTTGCCGCGCACCATGCTGAGTTCGATGGTGTCTCGACCCGCGCGGAAGGCGCGAATCTTGACGGTGGTCCCTACCTTGCCCTTGATCTTGGAAACGATTTCATCGCTGGCTTCTCCAGCAACCACGTCCTTGTCCACGGCGATGATAATGTCGCCGCTGCGGAGGTTCGACTTTTGCGCCGGACCGCCTCGGAAAACTTGAATCACCTTGACGCCGAGCGGATCTGGTGCGAGGCGCGCGCCGATACCCCCAAAGGACATCTGCCCCATGGTGGACCGCTCAAATTCTTCGTTGATGTACGGCTCGAAGAACTGGGTGTGCGGATCACCGAGTGCGCCCAACAAGCCATCCATACCTGCAAAGAGGAGCTGGTTGGAGTCGATCGGGCGATAGTAGGAATTTGAAATGCGTCGATATTCGCCGGTGAATAGCTGAGTCGGAGTGAACTCCGGCGCCTTTTCCTTTGATTGAGTAAACCCAGGGGCTTGGAGCGCAGAGCCACTACGGATGTCCTTCCATGTGAACCCAACCGCGAATGACGCGCTGACGGCGGTGAGCCAGGCGAGTGCCTTAAATCCTGATTTCATGATGCCTTCTCCCCTTTGTAGATGGCAGTCGGGATGATATAGCCCGCTCCGCCTTGGATCGCGACGGTCTGGAAGATGAAGACCGGTTCAGGACCGAGGTCTCCCTCTAACGTCGCTCGGCCTGCCGCCTTCATCACGGCGGCGAAAAACCTTGCGGCTCCCTGAGTGGTGCTATCCACGGTCAACTTGAGGGTCGGGCTCTCACTTCCAGAACCCTTGACGGTGAACGGGATGAGCTTATCGTTGCGCTCAGAAGTCGTGAACCCATAATCTCCGGCCGGGAGTAGGTTTGCGAGAGCCTTTTCGGCGGCGGGGAAATTTCCAAAACCACTATTGCGCAAGTCAAACTCGGTCAGGTTCTTTCCGACCGCGTCTTTGAGGGCTTGGTCTGCACCTTCGATGAAGAGGAACTTGCCACCGTTGAGCGCATCGACCTTGGTGATGGCTTTCGGAATCGAAGCGGTCTTGACGTCAGCAGAACCTGGAGACTTCCAGTAGAGCTTTACTTGACCGGTTTTGCCTACGGTCAGCTTTTCGCGCACTCGGCCTGGAGCAATGGCATTTTCAGAGCGTGTGATGTACTTCTTCCGAAGATCGAGATACGCTTGACGATCCATCTTGTTTTGACGGATTTTGTCGAATGCGTCGTTGAGTTCGGAGACCTCGCGGCGATTCAGGCTCCACTTCCCGTCAAGCCCGTCGATGAGATCGCCGGGTTTGAGGCCCGCCTTCTCGGCGGGAGAGCCGGGTATCACGGCACTCACTACGATGTCCGGGATAAGAGCACCTGGCTGGAGGTCCGGGAGCTCTTCGAGTTTGCCATCGACTTCCTTGCGACCCGACGCGTTCCACTCGGCGAGCTTGGCCTGCGTGGCATAAAATTTCTTCAGTTGGACGGGGTCGAATTTCAGCTCCACCTCAGCCCCGATGCCCTCTACGTTTCCTTTCTGGGCGGCTTGGAACGCCGGGAACTGATCTTCGGACATGAAGATCGCGTTCGGGTCGCTGAGGCTGTTCACCATGCCTCGGACTGCGCCGACGGCAAGCTTCTGGTCATCCTCGACGGGGTCTACAAACTCACGCTTTATAAGCTCCAGCAGGCGGTAAAAGTACTCCGATTCGCTCAGCCCCGATTGCATTTCGGTCGAGGCGACAAGCGTGCGGCTGTCGATATCTGCCACGGCAGGAGTTGGAATTTCACCCATCTCGCGCTGCTTTCGCATGGCGGCCCCGCCCATTCCCGCGCCAATCACGCTAAACGCTACGACGAACGGCCAAATTCTGTTTGGTTGAGAGCTCATAGATGTAATGTAGTTATACACGCTGACCGGGCCGCGTGTTCCCTGCCCGATGATCGGCGAATTTGTGCGCAAGCCTCAGCCGCGAAAATTACGAGCATCCGGCGTCGAGCTGTTGCACCCGGCGCACATGCCGCTCTGCGGTGTCGGGTTCAGTGGTCAAAAAGGTGCTTAAAATCTGTGACGCCATTTCTGGCTCCAGCAGACGCTCTCCAAGAGCCAAGACGTTGGCGTGGTTGTGCTCGCGGGCCATGGCGGCGAGTTCGGGCGTGAAGCAGAGTGCGCACCGAATCCCAGGGTGACGGTTGGCCCGGATGCTTATGCCCACTCCGCTGCCGCAAATCAGAATGCCAAACTCGGCTTCGCCCTTGAGGACGGCCTCGCAGACCGGGTCAGCGGCGACGGGGTAGTCAAATGATTCCTGGCTCAGTGCGCCAAAAGATTGAATTGTGTGCCCTGCTTCGACAGCCCGTTGCTCCAAGAATTTTCTGAGCTTGAACCCCGCGTGGTCACTTCCGAAGGCAAGAACCAACGTCAAACTCCTCGGGCCGTGGCGAGTGCGACGGCGGCGGCGCGGACGAATTCATCGGGATCGACCAACACCGCCTCAAGCTCTTCGCGCTTGAGATCTCCCGGCTGTTTGGCCAAAGCGTCGACCGCGGAAAGGCGGACCCGTGGGTCTCGGTCCCCGAGGCCCAGCAAAACATATCGACGGTAAGCCGCGTCCGGCTTTTTGGCCATCGTCGTCAGCACTTCAGTGCGGACATAGGGGCTTTCCTCTCGAACGCCCTTCATGGCCTCGGCGCGGAACTCTTCAAGACCTTCATTGAGCAGCCTTCGGTACGCGGCGATGCGGACTTCTTCGACCGGGTCGTTCACCGCGGCAAAGAGGAGGCGGCGATTGGCCAGGTCCATTTTCATGTCCACGCCTTCGCAAATGGCCTTTCGGACCATTGGCTCAGGGTCCGGAAGCATGGCGAGGAGGATGATGGCGGTTTCGCGGGTGGCGACTTTGCTCAGGCCTTGCACCGCGGCAAGGCGGGAGCGCCATTCGCGTGCCGTGAGCATCGTGGCGAGGGCGGGAATTCGCGCGGGGTCATTTGACTCGGCGATGATCTGCGCTGCGCCGAGGCGGCAATGCTCGAAGGGTCCTACCTGCAATGCGTAGCGGATCGGCTCCAAATAGTCCTTGGGCTCGTAGCGGGTCAGCACCCGGAGAGCTGTGATCGAAATCATCGGCTCCGAATTGCGAGCGAGTTCCGCCAGCCTTGCCCGCAAGCCGTCGTCTGGCTTGGTTTCTGCTCTAAGCAGTTGCCCCAGGGCGGCGAGCATGACGTTCCGCGAATTGCTGTTGAGCGCCTGTAAGGTTGGGCTAGTTGCGGCGGCGAAGACTTGAGCCCAATCCTCGGGAACGACATTAGTAGCGTCGACCGGCTGAGCATCCTTTGGCACAAACCTTAATCCGGCGATAGTCACCTCTCGGATTCCGAGTTGGACTGATTCTGCGCGGCGCGAGAGATTTGGAACAGCGAGACTTATCTGCGAGATAGGAGCGGCGCTCCAACCTGAGCAGTCGACGCGCACCTTCGTCCAGACACTCTCCTTTGCGGGCAAGACCCACCTTGGGTTTGCGGCGGCAAGTTCGGGTGAATAGCCTAGGGTGAGCCGAGGACCGCCTGCCCCGAATCGAAGTTCGAGAGGATCGGTTACCCGCGATTGAATCCAGAATTCTAGAATCGGGGTGGCGTTGAGGTCCACTTGCAGTCCGTCAAGTAGTAGAACCTCTCCTTCACGAACTCCGGGTTTGACTAAAATCTTGAACCCAGGGCCGTTCTCGCTGTCCACTCGCTCGGGCGTGGAGAAGATGCCGGGAGTCGAAGGCGAGAGAGGGGCGAAGGCGGTGAGCGGTGAGGTGATCGACAGATTGGGTCGCACGACCGCGCCGGGAACAGGCACTTGATCCCAATTTTGAGATTCGGGGGTCCACCGGGTGGTCCAGCCACTTCGCATCGCGACCTGGGCACGCCAGGTGCCGATGAAGTCTTGCGCAAGTGCGGTGGCGCCTTCGCCACCATTGGTTGGCAGTAGCGAGAGGAACGCGATCGGAGTGGAGAATCTCGCTAGCATGGCGGGATGCTTTTGGCGAAGTGGCGAACCAGTTTCCCATGCTCCGGGTTGCGGGTCAATGACCATCACTGACGAGTACGGTCCGCGGGGAGTTTTATCGTCCGACTCGAACAGCGCCTCGTTGAATCGCGTGGAAATCGAGGTGAAGAGTGGGTCCGGAGCGGTAAGGCTCTCGCGGTAGAAGGGGACGGGATCTACACGAACTTCGAACTGAACATCGAGTTTTCCGCCAGATTCGGTTTCAGCGATCTTCTCCGCGATGTCCAGCGTTTCGCGGAGCCGATCCATTTCGGGTTCATCAATGAAATAGCGTTGCTGGCGGTATGGCCCATCGTTGGAAAGAACCGTCGCGCGGGAGGAGACCCAAACCAAGGTCTTCCAGGTCGCCGGGGTTTGGGCCAAAGCGGGCCGCCCCACGACCGAAAGAGCCATGAGGCTAAGCGCTAGGACCAGGTTTCGATTTCTCACTGATTGTATAGACGCACGTCGAACTCAGACGTCGCATGACCGTCACCGCGAGTCCATTCAAGGTGCTTCGCGCCACCCAAGCTATCGAGATCGGCGGGCATGTTCTTCATCATGTCAAGCACCACATTTCGGATTCGCTCGCTATTGCGCTGGAAAACTTCAAGCACGCTGTGGGCGTTGACCGCCTCCGCGCCAGCGTGAACGCCGCTGTCGTAGTCGGTAATTAGTGAAATGTTGACCACGGCCATGCCGAGTTCGTGGCAGAGGTAGGCCTCGGGGTACTGGGTCATGTTGATGACCTCCCATCCCTGCTTGTGGAACCAGATGCTCTCTGCAGCAGTGCTGAACCGGGGGCCCTGGATGACCACCACCGTTCCTCGCTCGTGTACGGTGATGCCGTTAGCGCGGATGGCATCGATGGCGATCTTGCGCAGGGTGGGGTTGTACATGTCCGCCGGGGACACGTGCGAAACGATGGGGCCGTCGTAGAAGGTGTCGGCACGGGCGTTGGTGCGATCAACGAACTGGTCGCAGACCACGAAGTGCTCCGGCTCCACATGAACCTGGAGGGAACCCGCGGCGCAAGGGCTGATGATCGCCTTCACCCCGAGTTTCTTCATGGCCCAGACGTTGGCGCGGAAGTTGATCTTGTGCGGGGGAAGCGTGTGCTTTCGTCCGTGGCGAGGAAGGAACGCGACCTTGCGGCCCGCGACTTCCGCGAGGAAGACACTATCGCTAGGCGCGCCGTACGGAGTGTCGACTTTGACCTCCGTCACGTTCTCCAGCAGGCTGTAAAAGCCTGAACCACCAAATACTCCGATTTCAGCAATGCTCATAAACTATTCCTTCGAGAACAAGCCTTCGACGGCCGGCCGAAGGTTAGACAACAATTGATCTACGCGAGCACCCGCTCGCAAAATGGTGTTCGGATCGCTGACCGAGACAACACGCTTGGCTTGAATTGCGCCGAGCGACTTTAAACGAGGGTCAGCTAGGACACGGGCAGCGTCTCCGGCTACCACGATGGCATCCGGCTTGTCGAGCAACAACTGCTCGACGTTGATGGTGACAAATTTGTCGGCGTCCGGCCCCACTGGCTCGAATCCGCTAGCGCGCAGAAAGTCAGCCTGGATGGTTTTGGTGCCGGCAGCCATGTATTCGCCCGTGCTGCCGCCAAGGAGCAGGATGACGCGTCGCTTGGTGGTGGCTTCGGCGAGGTTGGTGGTTCGAGCTGCAACGATGCGGTCGATGTACTCCGAAATTTCGGTCTCTCCGCCGATCTTGGCGGAAGCGCGAACGAGCCAGTCGTTGTACTCATCTACGGTTTTAGGCCCGTAGGGCAGCAACTCGATATTGAGCTGCTTGAGTCGCTCAATGTCGGCCGGGTTGTACAGGGCCTCGTCGTAAAGAATCACGTCGGGACGAGCTTTAGCAATGCGCTCGTAATTGGGTTTCACTCCGCCCATGACCGGAACGGTCTTGATGGCGTCCGGGAAATCGCAGCTCTCGGTACGGCCCAACAGCTTCACGGCTGACATATGCGACGTGACAATTTCGGTGGTGCTGGGGCTGAGAGAAACGGCGGTCAAATAATGCTTCTTTCGCATTGAGCCGCCCACGGCGGCGGGCTTTTGACAGCCGGAGATGACGAAAACTGTGAGAAGGAGGAAGGCGAGAACTCGCGCCATAGGCTTCATTGTGTCGTATCCTGCAACGCGTCCGCCCCATCGCTGGGTTCCCTTAACGTTTGTTTAAGGGGATGGCAGGGGCAACAGGATTCGAACCCGCGACCTACGGTTTTGGAGACCGCCGCTCTACCAACTGAGCTATACCCCTACGCGAGATTTCAAAGGATACCCGGCCCTTATGCGGCTCGGAGTCCTTCGTCCCAGGTCTTGTCGGCCAGATCGTGTTTGCCCCAGGCCAATTCCATCAAGTATTGGTGGGCCTTTTCCTGGTCGCCGTTCTCGCATAGCTCACGGAGCATGGCGAGTTCGTGCTGGAGCCAATGCCAGTCCACGCTCGCAGTTTTGGCCATTCGGATCTTTTGGTGATCCGTTTCAACCAGTGCCTCTTTGGCATAGGTGAGCTCTTCGTGGAGCTTCTCGCCGGGGCGTGGGCCGATGAATTTGACTTCGATGTCCTCATGAGGGACGAGACCGTGGAGGCGGATGAGATCGTAGGCGAGATCAAGAATTTTGACCGGATCACCCATGTCGAGGATGAACAACTCGCCATTCTGCCCCTTCGCACCCGCTTGCAAGATGAGTTGCACGGCTTCTGGGATCGTCATGAAGTAGCGGGTCATGTCGGGGTGGGTAACCCGTACCGGGCCGCCGCGGGCTATCTGATTCTTGAGGAGCGGTATAAGCGACCCTCGGGAGCCCAAGACGTTGCCGAATCGGACGACGGCGAAGTTGGTTTCGCTTTGAGCGGCGTAGGCGCTGACCACCATTTCCGCAACGCGCTTCGTGGCGCCCATGACGCTGGTGGGATTCACCGCTTTATCGGTGGAGATCAACACGAATCGCTTGACGCCGTACCGGATAGAGGTTTCCACCGCGCAGAGGGTGCCGAAAACGTTGTTTCGTATTGCCTCAATCGGGTTCGACTGCATCAAGGGGACGTGCTTGTGAGCAGCCGCGTGGAAGACCACGGAGGGCTGATGCTTGGCGAAGGCGAACTCCATGGACATGGGGTCGCGGACGTCGCACACCACGGTGGCGGGCAAGAAGTTCGTGGTTTGAATTAGCTCTTGTTCGATGTCGTAAAGGCTGTTTTCGCCCTTGCCTAAGAGGATCAGTTTGGCGGGATTTAGGCTAGCGACTTGGCGCGAAAGCTCGCTGCCGATAGAGCCGCCGCCGCCGGTGATGAGCACACTCTCTCCCGTGGTGATGCTTGCGACGAGCTTGGGATCTACCTCGGCGGGTTCTCGGCGAAGGAGGTCTTCGACGTCAACTTCACGAAGTTGCTGGCGCAGGTTGACGGGGCCGCTGAGAAGTCGCTGGACGCTGGGGAGGGTGCGGACTCGCACATTGGTGGCCATGCAAAGGTCGTTCACCCGGCGCATCGTATCGCCGTCGGCGCTTGGCATGCAGATGATGATCTCGTCAAGATTGAGGTTGACGGCGAGGAGCGGTACCTCGTCAACCGTACCGAGCACGCGGACGCCCTGGATGATGAGGGACCGCTTTTCGGGATCATCGTCGGCGAAGCCCATGATGATGCGATGATCCTCACGCGCGCGGCTCATCTCGCGGAGTACAAATTCGCCAGCATCACCCGCGCCAACGATGAGGGTTCGGATTTTGCGGGCATTTGCAGGGCGAGATCCGAAAGGGGAATTCCCCCAGCTCAGCATCCGTGTGACCACTCGAGAGCCAGTGATGCCCACGAGAGTGATGAAGCCAAACAGTAACGGGAATGAAAGGTGGATAAAACCGAAATTGAGTCGGTCGATGGCGAGGAGCCCCGCCGTGAGGACTACGGCGACCACGCTCAGGTTGATCTGGTCGTAAAGCCCGACGTAGCGAGGGTTCATTCGGTGAACTCCGCGGTAGATGAGAGTGGCTAAGGTGAGCAGCGCCATCGGGGCGGCGTAGGCCGCAACGTACTCTTCGAATTCGAAAGGCCACTGTTCGCCAGCGGCGATGTATAAGGCCGCCGCGAGGCTGACCTGTACCCACACGAGGTCCGGTAGCAGACGGGCGACACCACGCAAAAATCGAGAAGAGAGCGAATTCAAAAGTAAATCCCCATCGCAGGCTCACCGCGTATCTCGAGTAGAAATACGGGGAACAGGACTGCCTATGGGGATTGTCGGCGCAGCGTGCGCGTTCCTTTACCGCTGACTATTAACTTTTGCCGCGATGGCTTCCAGTTCGGTGTGATCTCGATCCGACATCACCATGAACTGCACTCCGTTGTGCACCCAGTTGTAGCAGTTCATGCCTTGAACCTTTCGGTGGCATGCGCCTTCCACTTGGTCAACACCCGCAACGGCATACAGGGCAAATCGCCCGATGCCATCTTCGAGGTCATAGCAGACTAGCTCTCGACCATTGACTTGGCTTCGGTATGCGCCATTGAGTCGCCACGTATCCCGGAGATACTTTTGAAATCCATACTCATTGCCAGCCGAATTCGGGAGGGCAGAGAAACCCGCGATGTTTGGAACTTGGCTGGGGTCAATGGAGCGAGACTGGTTGCCCATTCGGGACCAGGCTCCGGCCATCAGGATGCACACAACGAGCGACCCGCACAACTGCCACGAGTACTTTGCGACGAAACCGTTGACGCGGTCGGCCTTCTCGATGGAAGCAAGTCGAGATTGGCAACTCTTCCAGGTTTCTTCACACGGAACTCCTTTGCAGTGCTGCTGAACTGCGCTTTTAAGGGACACAATCGCGTCGAGCTCGCGCTGTAGGTGCGGATCTCGGTTGATCTGTTCCCTGAGGGCTTGCGCCTCATCGGGGCCGACTTGTCCGTCGGCAACTGCGTGGATGTCCAAATACTCACTCATCCTAGTTGTTCTTCCTTTCGTATGTAACCACGTTCAAGAGCGTATCGTTCCAGCTCTCGACGTAAAATTGCCCGTCCTCTTGCTAGTCTTGATCGGACCGTGCCAATCGGGACGTTGGTCGCTTCTGCGATCTCCTCATAGGTCATCCCTTCCACATCGCTCAGGAGCACGGTCATGCGGAAGTCGGCTGGCACCTTGCCCAAAGCTTCCTCGACTTCAGCGCCGACGAGATTGTCGAATAGCAGGCGGTCGGGGGTATTTCCCTCAGCGGCCACCGGCTCGGCGGCGTACTCGTCGTCGAGGCTTTCGGTCAGGCCCTCGCGCTTTCGCTGGCGATAGCGGTTGATGTAGAGGTTGGTCAGGATGCGGAGCATCCAAGCTTTAAAATTTCGGCCGTCGAAACGGTCGAACGCCTCGTAGGCGCGGATCACAGCTTCCTGGGTGAGGTCGCTGGCATCCTCGCGGTCACGGGTGAGGCGTAATGCGGTACCGAAAAGGGACGGAAAGACCTGCTCGGCGAGTCGCTCGAAGCGCTCTCGTTTCGGGTCCCCGCGTCGGAACAACATAACGGCGGAGAGCATACCCGTGGACGTTGGGGTTCCCATAGTGATTGAACTCGCACGAATTGCGCTTCGCGCCCTTCCCTTTCGTCAACCCACATCCCCCTGCATTCGGTTCCAATTTTGTCGAAGCCCGGCCTAAAGGATCATCCGCCAGCGGTAATACGTCAAACTAAGAACACCATGTTGGACGGACTCGCAAAGGAAATGGCCCATCGATTTGGACTCGGTGCGAGTGCCGGGCCATTGTTAGATTCGCTTCTGAGCCATGTCGACACTTCCTGGCCCGACGGTTGGTCAGGGATGCTCGCGAGGTTTCGCCGCATTGGGTACGGCACGGAGGTCGCCACCTGGTTGGGGGACGGCTTTAATCAGACTATCCCGGCAGAAGCCGTCGAAGAAGCACTCGGTATGGAGGCGATCGAGGGCATCGCCGGGCGAGTTGGCATGAACCCCCGAACCGCCAGCGAAGCATTGGCCTACGCCATTCCTGAGGTCGTGAGTCAGTTGACGCCTAACGGTGAAATCCCTGCGAGCCTTCCCGCTTGGGGGGCCGGAGCGGCTCCGATCCCCACTCATTCCGTGGTTGAGTCCGCGGGGCCTGAAGAGGTGCCAGAACCCCGAGCGGATCGGCCTGCGACCAACAGATTTCAGGGCTGGACTGCTCCGGTAGCTCTTGCGGTTATTGTCCTCGCAATTACGGCCTTTTCATTGCGTGGACAGCCCGTTACCCCCAAACCGGTCAAGCCGCAGGTATTGAGCGAGGCCGTTGAACGGCCGTCAACGGTGAAACTCGCTCCCGCAACCTTGATCCTAAAACGAGCCGCGCGCGGGCTCACTTATTCCGGCGTAGTGCGAGACCGAGAGGACAAAGAGTCTCTTGAGAGCGCCTTGAAAGAAAGCGGGGCGAGCGGATCGATTGAAGTAGACCTCGGAGTCAGCCGAGCCAACTGGGTCCCCGCTCTTGCGGAGGTGTTACGTGACGCCCCTCGCGGACTAGAGATGTCCTTTGAAAACTACAAACTCACGCTCGCCGGCCTGCCAAAAGCCCAGTTGAAGGAGCGGAAAGAGTTGCTGGCCGACCGGCTCACCGGTCAATACGAGGTGCATATTCTTGATTTGGACGCCACCGCATCTGACGCAAATGAGAACGCACTCAAAGCGGTGGAGAAACTCGCAGGGTCTCCCTTGGCAAGCGCCAGCGCATGGGTTGATGCCCTCAACCTAATGGTGATCAATTTCCGCAGTGGGAGCGTCCAGATTCCGGAAGCCAACCGCGAAATCCTGACGATCGCCGCCAAGGGGATGCAAGATGGGAAGTTCGTGATTTCTGGATACACCGACTCAACCGGCTCCGCGACGGGCAACGAACAACTTAGCTTGCGGCGCGCACAAGAAATCCGCCGATTCTTGATCCGCGAAGGTGCCAACGAAGAGACACTCGAAGCGAGGGGAATGGGAGCCACGAATCCAGTAGCATCAAACGACACCGAATCGGGGCGCTTTGCGAATAGGCGTATTGAGTTTTCACTCGGCACCGACTAAAACACTTCCGCAATCATGCAGCGCATCGAGCCGCCTCCCAGGCGCTCAATCGTCGGGATGGGTGACGCGATCAAGGTGCCAAAGTGGCTGAGCGTCTCCCTCTGGTGAGGCAGAAAAGCATCGTGCGCGGCCTGGCTCATCGCGATCACGCGCCCCTTTCGGCCTTGAAGCTGAATGATGTTGCCGCAGAACTGAGCCATCTGCTCGAGGGTGATGTCTACCACCTCATAGTCCTCGATATTTTCGAACACCGCTAGCAAGGCTTTGTCTTTAATGACCTCTTGGCAGACGACAGCGAACCCGTCCCCGATCATTCCCACGACGTTGGAATGGTAGACGGGCGCCCCATCCGGACCGGCCGTGTCAAAGTCGATGAGTCGGTAGCCCATGGTCTGGCACCACTGAAAAGCCAGCATCCGATCCGTGCGGGGCGAAATGCAGGCGAAGGCGAATTTCTCGTTACGCTCCAGCACCAGACTTCCCGTGCCTTCAAGAAATCGTCCTTCTTCCTCGTGGTGGGTCAGATCTAGGAACACGGGTTTCCCCAGCGCTTCCAAGATGTCCATTCGCCGCTCCGCTCGCCTCGATGGGGCAAGCATCGGGTAAAGCACCGCGCCCTGCTCGTGAAAGCTGACCCAGTTATTTGGGAATACGGCGTCGGGCGTGATCGGGTCCGCCGTATCTTCAAAGACGTGTACCTTCACGCCCGCTTCTGCAAGCATCTCGCTGGCGGCGTCGAACTCCTGAAGGGCATTTGTGGCGTCCCCCTCCTGTTGGAAGGCGTTGGTCGCCGCCGTCTCGGGGTTGAAACCGAACCGAGCGGGCCGGATCATTAAGATTTGAGACGCGAGCACTACACAAGCATGGACGATCCACCCGCTGGCATGTGGTTGGTCTTAGGTAATCGTGAGGGGAGATGACTTACGGAGGGGGGCCTTAAGGCCGCCTTTGGAGCAAGGCCTTCAGGCCGTCAATCTTCGACGAACTTAGTCGAGGAATGGGTCGTACTGCTCACCATAAGTCGCCCGCTCCTCACAAACAAACTTCCCAGGACGACTTGCGACGATCTGCGCCGAGGACAGTGGCCACTCCATCGTTGATCGGCATAGCCCCGCCTTGATCGGATTCCCATGGATGTACTCGGCAACCCGTCGAAAGTGATCGGCATCTCGAATGAAACGATCGAAATAGTCCGCCTGCCAAAATGTCCCAGCACTTCCTCGGGCTAAATTAATGGCACGCGAGGTCGCCCCCTTGATTCGATTGACCACATATGCCAGAGTCCGCGAGGGGTCTGGGGTTAACAGCACATGCACATGGTTCGGCATGACAACCCAAGCGTGCAGGTCGTAGAGAGCGCCGTCGTGTGCGCGAAGATAGTCTTGTACGATGTGACCGTGTGCCTGTGACTTCAGCGGGCACGCTCCCAGGCCGGAGTCAAGCAGTTGCTCCACCGCGCTCATTCTTCGGTTGGTTCGCTCTTGCCGCTCTAAGTGGTCAGTGGCTGACAGAATTTCGCTGAACATGGTCCGTGGGACGGAGTCCTCAGTTCGCCATGTGATGAACTGCGGAATCGCCCCGGGGCTGAAGTGTGGAAGACCTCCGCGATCGTGCCATGCCGATGGTTCCATGGTGCGGTTATTTTGCCGCAAAACGAAGGCGGCGTAAACGCCTCGCTCCGAAGGCGGCCTGAAGGCCCCCCTCCGAAGGCGGCGTAAACGCCCCCCTCCTTATGAGACTGCGATGGGCGTTAGGGTTCGCTGCGGCTTCGGACTCGGATTCTCCCGAATGATCTCGTTGTAGAACGAGTCTCGCTCCACCGGAATGCGCCCGACCTCTTCGATCATGCGCACCATGTTGTCGTAGGTCAGCGCCTGAGTCTTGTTTCCAAATTCGCCGTCCTTGTACGTGATTTCGTACTCGTGAACCAAGCCGTCCGCGTCATCGGCACCGTACCAGAGGGCCATCTGCGTGACCGGAACCGTATTCATGATCCAGAAGCTCTTGATGTGATCGAAGTTGTCGAGCATCAAGCGGTTCACCGCGATGTTTCGCAAGTCGGTATCCGCGGTCGGGCCCTTGATGTGCTCGAGCTCCGTGGCCTCGGGGTGGAAGCTGAGCGGAGTCATCGTGAGGAAGTGCTTGGTCTCGTCTTGCAGCTCGCGAATTTGGATCAAGTGGTCCACGCGCTCTTCGTCCGTCTCGATATGACCGTACAGCATTGTCGCGTACTGCGCTAAGCCTAGTCTCGCCGCGATGCGCGCCACGTCTTTCCACTCTTCGCCGTTGAGCTTTTTGCCAAACAACTCGGTGTGGACACGATCGCTAAGAATCTCGATGCCGCCGCCGGGGAGGGAGTCTAGGCCCGCTTCCATGAGATCCAGCAGAGCTTGCTCAATAGACACCTTTCCGATCTGGGCGATCTGCACGATCTCGACCGCGGTGAACGCCTTCACGTGGACACCCTCGGGACGGCTGGTAGCAACCAGCCGCACGAGGTCGAGGTAGTAGTCGTACTTAAGCCTTGGGTTAATTCCGCCCACCATGTGCACTTCGGTGATCGGGATATCTTTGTGCCAATCGAGCCGCCGCTTCACCTCGGCCATATCCATCTCGTAGGGGGCCGGGCCGCCTTTCTTGGCATAGAAGCTGCAGAACTTGCAAAACTTGTTGCAGATGTTCGTGTAGTTGATGTGCTGGTTGCGGACGAAGTAGGTCTTGCCGCCGTGCCGTCGTTCGCGGACGATGTTGGCCAGGTAGCCAACGCCGGTCAGATTCGGCGTTTGGTAGAGGCGCATGCCATCCTCGAAGCTAAGGCGAGTTCCTTCATCCACCTTTCGGTAGATATCCATCAACTCTTCGCCAACGATGCGCTCTGGTGTGATTGCCACACCTCCATTATACGCCCTGAACTTTCAATAAATCCTGAAAGTTCAGGGCGTGCTTGCTGGGTTTACGAATTAGGCGTCGAACCAGTGCATCTTGTCGTCCCCATGGATGCTTTGAAGGTAGGTCAATTGGCCGTCGTGATACATCATGTGGCTGGCCGAGAGATTCGCCATGTACCAGAAGGTGACCTCGACGTTCCATGGTGCCATGGTCTTGTCTGCGAGTCGGGAGGGATTGGCTTCTACCGCAGCGGCGAGTTCGTCGGAACTGCTCAGCAAGGCTGCAACGCCCGCATCGGGAGAACTCATCGTGCCCTCAATCTCGGCGTACGCTTCCGGATCTGGCCACGGGAATTCCTCGCCTCTCAGTTGCGCGGCAACCATTCTGTTGATGACGATCACTTCCGTTGTGAAACTCTGCGGGCTCCGTGCCTTTTCGGCAAAAGGAGTGCTGTAGGCCGCAGCGGGCAAAGCGCGAAGGTCGTTCGCGTAGAACTTTCCGGACTCGCGAATGGATCCGGCAAGCTCAGCGACAGGGTTTAAATCACCTAGATTTGACATGCGGCGAGGTTACACTCTCAGGGCATCTCCATGCCCGTGGGCATCCAGATAGGGAAATTGGCGATGCTCACCTTCGATTCTTCGCTCGTT
This sequence comes from Chthonomonas sp., assembly GCA_043754215.1. Taxonomy (GTDB): domain Bacteria; phylum Armatimonadota; class Fimbriimonadia; order Fimbriimonadales; family Fimbriimonadaceae; genus JAFLBD01. Next base: position 29,407 of record JAYUVF010000089.1, read on the forward strand.
GGCACGCCCCACGCTTGGAAAAACGGCCCTAAATTCTGTTTAACCTCACCGGAGAACATCGTCATCCACAAATCCCGCTTTTCGGCGTCATTCTTGGGGCGCTGATTTCTGGGCAACGCGTGGTATCTCTTGAACACTCGCTTGAAGGTGTCCCAGCCGAATTCGTTCTGCAGTTGAGCGTACATCGCGAGCGCCAGGAACGGGTCGCTCTTCCATTTTTCAAACGATTTTCCGTTCTTTAAATACTCATTAAATCGCTTCATGCAGTCGGCAGGCGTGAACGCACGGTCTGCGGGGCGCTTCCCCACCACCGTGTCGTAGCTGTAGAGCGTGAACAGATTCACCGTGACCTCTCCGGTGCCGTCAAAGGTCCAGTCCCCGTTTTGGTGGTTGTGCCCGATCTCGTGGAAGTGTCCCCAGCTCCCTTCTTTGTAAAGTCGCTCCGCGTCGGTGACGTGACCGATCACGTCGAGCCACGTCATGATCGGGTAGCCCGAATGCATGTAGCCCGCGCTGATCTGCTGGTCCGCCATAAATCGCTCCTTGAATCCGCGCCACCTTGGCATCTGAGCCAAGTCGGCGGTCGCCTCCGCCACCTTGTCCCAAAACTGGGCGACCAGGGTGGGGTCCATCAGCCCCTCGACGGCGGAGCGCGGCACCGTCACCACCATGTGCTTCGACTCGATCTCCGCCCACGGCCCAAGATTGTTGCGTAGCTGCCGACGCCAATCGGCAAAGTTCATTTCGCCCAGCACGAAGCGGGGAGCACGGACTGCCCCGTCCACCTCCAAGTTCGTTGGCGCGCTAAGCGGCTTCGGCAGGTCCACGTAGATCAGCCCGCCGAACGGGCTCATCGCATTCAGGGTGCCCGGCTTTGCCGGCCAACTCAGGCTCACTGCCGGAAATCTCTGCCACTTTTCGAGGTGCCACAGGCTGTCTGTGTGGCCGCCGACGCGCAGGGTCGATCCTGCGGGCAGGCCGTCGAATCTCACCGCCTGCCCTGGCACCGCGTAGAGCCCTGTGCTGAGCCAGCGTGACTCTCCCGCGCGCAAGGTCACCGTGGCCTTGACCGGCTTCGCCTCCGCCGGAACCGCGCCTGGGAACACTGCCGCGGAAGGGGCCGCTCCTAGAAGCTCGCCGCGCTCGATCTGCTGCCATTGGTAAGCCACCATAAAGCGCTCTTTGGCTTGGTTTTGGCCCACCGGCTTCTCCGGTCGGATCGCCACCGACGGCCCCGCGCCCAGGTCTTTTACTCGCGAGACGATCCACGGGTCAGTGGTCGCGAGCACGCGCAGCAGGTCCACCGCCGTTCGCCCCGCCAACGCTGCGTTGCCCTGGCCCGAGTTTAAAGTGGCCATCGCTACACCGGCGTGGCTCTCGGCACCGGGCAGTCGAGAAACATCAAACAATCCGCCCCTATCCTTCTCCGCGAAACCGTCGCCGAACCCGATCCCGAACGGCCTCAGCGCCCGGTTGGCCTCAAATTCGCTCATCGGCTTTTGGCTTCCTTGCTGCCAGCCCCAGCCAGTTGCCGCGATGATCAGACCGCCACCACGCCGAACAAATTCCTGTAGCGGCACCACATCGGAAGGCTTCACTTGGTGAGCGTCCACCACTGCCACCTCACCCTTGCCTCCCGCCCAGTCGCTCCAGCCAGACTGCGCCGGCAGCCCTTGCGCCTTCAGATACGCGCCGAGTCCCGCGTGCGACGAAGTCACTTTGGTGGGGTTACCGCCTCCCGCCCAGCGCACGGAGTTGGCGAAGAGTCGCCCGGTATCCGCGACGTCAAACGCGCTCAGCATGCCGTTGTGGGATAGCGCCACGATGCGCCCGGGACCATCCACCGCCCCCACCACCGTCCGCCCGTCGCGATCCGCCGCCACCGACAGCCCACCGTCGCCCCAAACCACAACATTCCCCGGCGAACCCGGCGCGGCGATCATGCGCACCCCGTCCACGATGTCTTGGCGAGGGAGCACCAGGAGCGACAACAACACCAAACCCTGCATCGCCCAGTCTTACCCGAAGGGACTTATGGGGTATCTGGTCCATGAATTTAAATGTGATGATCTACGCATTTGTTGATTTTCGGTCGAAGGCGAACCTATTTGGGTGCTGGATTCACAGATTCGCTAGATTCAGTGTTTTTTCTTAAATGGTAGTTGAACATGTGCGAACGCGTCTATGTGTTTTGGCGCCAGGAAGCAGGCTAGTCAACTGACAGTCGCTACACACAACTTTTTTGCACTCTACGACCCTTGAGCCATGCGCTAGAGCCGGAGTGAAACTCCAGGGTCCAAAAATGCGAAGTGCAACTTCGCGCTCCACTTGTCCTTCCGTTACCCGTCACGAACACGCGACGTAGAACTCTAGACCGGTGCCGACCTCGACGCTCCTAAAATTAACCGACCGCGGGCTCTTTTGCCGAGCGGGGGACTTTTTTGTGGATCCTTGGCGGCCCGTCGACCGGGCTATCATCACCCATGCGCACGGTGATCACGCTCGCTGGGGCATGCAGCAATACCTATGCTCGGTGCCCAGCGAGGGCGTTTTGCGGCGCCGGATGAGCGAAGGGGCCAACATCGAATCGCTGCCCTACGGCGAGGTGCGCCATATCAACGGAGTGAAAATCAGCCTGCATCCGGCGGGGCATATTTTGGGCTCGGCGCAAGTTCGCATCGAACACCAGGGGCAAGTTGAAGTGGTGAGCGGCGACTATAAGACCGACCCTGACCCGACGTGTGCGCCGTTCGAGCCGATCAAGTGCCATCTGTTTGTGACCGAGTCCACGTTTGGATTGCCGATCTACCACTGGCCAGCCGAGAGCGAGGTTTTCGCCGATGTCAACGCCTGGTGGCGCTCGAACCAGAGCCAAGGAAAAGCGTCGCTACTCATGGGCTACGCGCTGGGCAAAGCGCAGCGGGCTCTGGCGGGAGTGGATCCTTCCATCGGCCCGATCTTCCTACATGGCGCGGTGCAATCGCTGACCGAAGACTATCGCCGGGCGGGGGTGGCTTTGCCGAAAACCGGGCTCGTAATGGAGCAGCCGAAGGATTTCGATTGGTCGCAAAGCCTCCTCATCGCGCCGCCTAGCGTGCACGGGAGCGTTTGGCTGCGGCGGTTTGGGGATGTCTCGACCGCGTTCCTCTCGGGCTGGATGGCGGTTCGGGGCGCACGTCGGCGCCGAGCGGTAGACCGGGGTTTTGTACTGAGCGACCACGCGGACTGGGCGGGTCTTCACCGCGCGATTCGGGCGACGGAAGCCGAGGAAGTTTGGGTCACCCACGGTTACACGGCGGCGATGAGCCGCTATCTCAACGAGCAAGGCATCAACGCAAAACCGCTCGTCACCAGCTTTGAAGGCGAGCAGGATGCTCCCGAGGAGGCGACGTAAATGCGCGACTTCGCCGAGCTGTATCGAGCGATTGACGAGACCAACCGGACGACCGAAAAGGTCACCGCGATGGCCAAATATTTCGCGGCGGTGCCGCCCGAAGATGCGATCCTAGCGGTGTCCTTTCTCATCGGCCGACGCCCGAAGCGACTCGTCAAACGCCCCGACCTCATCACCTGGGCAGTTGAGGCCGCCGATCTGCCGCAGTGGCTTTTCGACGAATGTTATGATGCGATCGGCGATCTCGCGGAGACGATTGCGAATGTCCTACCCGGCGATGGGGAGGGGGGTGAGGAGCATTCGCTGAACTGGTGGGTGGCAGAGCGCCTGCTACCGCTCGCCAAGATGGACCCGGCCCTGCAGCGCGAGAGCCTGCTCGCGACTTGGAAGGAGCTATCGCCCTACGAGCGGTTCGTTTGGAACAAGCTGATCACCGGATCGTTCCGGGTGGGGGTTTCGCAGGAGCTCGTGGTGCGCGCGCTCAGCCAGGTGAGCCAAGTCCCCGTCCCCACCCTTGCCCACCGCCTCATGGGGAATTGGGACGCGACGCCCGAGTTCTTCCGCTACCTGATCGCAGAAGATGAAGGCGAATCTCACCACAGCCGCCCGTATCCGTTCTGTTTGGCGTACGCCCTGGAAGGCGAGCCTTCTTCGCTTGGAGAGAGAGGCGAATGGTTGGCCGAATGGAAATGGGACGGGATTCGGTGCCAAATTGTCCGGCGGAACGGCGAAACGTTCGTGTGGAGTCGAGGCGAAGAACTCATCTCCGAACGCTTCCCGGAGATCGTCGCGATTGGGGACAGCCTGCCGGACGGCACCGCCCTCGACGGCGAGATTTTGGCTTGGGGCAACGACCGCCCCCTTCCCTTCGCCGAACTCCAGAAGCGCATCGGGCGGAAGGTGCTGACGAAGAAGATTCTCGAGGACGTCCCCGCCGCGATGGTGGCATTCGACTTGCTGGAATGGAAGGGCGAAGACCTCCGGCCCCAACCGCTCTCGGAGCGTCGAGCACTGTTGGAAGCACTTGTGGCAAGTGAGCAAGTGGGCAACCTCAAGCTGTCTCAGGCGGTCCTGGCGACGACCTGGGAAGCCCTTTTTGAAGAGCGGCTCACCGCGCGTGAGGCGAATGTGGAGGGCGTGATGCTCAAGCGCCTGGACTCGCCGTACCTGGTGGGTCGCAAAAAGGGAAGCTGGTGGAAATGGAAGATCGACCCACTCACGGTTGACGCGGTGCTCATCTACGCCACGCGCGGGAGCGGGAAGCGGGCGTCGCTTTACACCGATTACACGTTCGGCATCTGGCGGGAGGGGCAGTTGGTGTCTTTCGCGAAGGCGTACAGCGGGCTCACCGACGCGGAGATATTGGAGGTGGACCGGTTCGTGCGGAACAACACACTGGAGAAATTCGGCCCGGTGCGGACGGTGAAACCGGAGCTCGTCATGGAGCTCGCCTTCGAGGGGATTCAAGTTTCGACTCGGCACAAGTCGGGCGTGGCGGTGCGGTTCCCGCGCATCGCGCGGCTGAGGCAGGACAAGAAGCCAGAAGACGCGGATTCGCTGGAGACGGTGCTCTCGCTCTTGGGGGCCAAAGCCTAAGTGCACTCCGCCCCCGCCCGCCAATGGTTTGAGGCGCAAGGCCGCCAGCCTTTCCCTTTTCAGAGCGCCACCTGGGAGGCTTATCTCAATGGCGAGAGTGGCATCGTACACTCGGCGACCGGCACCGGCAAGACATTTGCGGTCTGGCTGGGGCCGGTTTTGGCCGACCTCGTGGAACCAAAACCGTGGCTTAAAGTGCTCTGGATTACGCCCTTGCGGGCACTCGCCGCTGACACCGTTGAGGCGCTGGTCGAAGGCGCCGAGGCGCTCGGCAGCGGCTGGCGGGTGGAATCGCGAACCGGGGACACCTCCGGCTCACTCAAAGCGAAGCAACGCAAGTCGATGCCGGATGCGTTGGTCACGACGCCGGAAAGCCTGTCCCTTCTCCTCAGCTACCCCGAGGCGGACAAGATCTTTGAGAACCTGCAGTGCATCGTGGTCGACGAATGGCACGAGCTGATCGCATCGAAGCGGGGCGTGCAGACCGAGTTGGCAATCGCGCGGTTGCGCCACTGGAGGCCCGAAATTCGAACTTGGGGCATCTCCGCCACCCTCGGCAACCTCGAGCAAGCGACCGAGACGCTGTTGGGGCGACCCGGCACAATCATCCGCGGCGACCTCGACAAGACGACCATCATCGACTGCCTGCTCCCCGAGCAAATCGAGCGGTTCCCGTGGGCGGGCCACATGCGCCAAACGCTCTTGCCGCAGGTGATCAACGCGATCGAAGAGTCCCGTTCGTGCCTGCTCTTCACCAACACTCGGTCGCAAGCGGAGATATGGTTCCAAGCCATCATAACCGCGCGGCCTGATTGGAAGGGGCAGATCGAAATCCACCACGGTTCGCTCGACTTGGGCGTGCGTGGGGCGGTGGAGCAGGGGATCAAGAACGGGCAGTTGCGCGCCGTCGTGTGCACCTCCAGCCTCGATTTGGGTGTTGACTTCTCGCCGGTGGATCGGGTGCTGCAAATCGGTTCGCCGAAGGGAGTTTCGCGGCTCTTGCAACGCGCTGGTCGGAGCGGGCACCAACCCGGCATGCCCAGCCGCATCACCTGCGTGCCAACGTTTGCGATGGAATTGGTGGACGTGGCGGCAGTCCGGGATGCCGCGGAAGCGGGACAAATCGATGATAGGGCGCCTTTCGAGAAGCCGCTGGATGTTCTTGCGCAGCATCTCGTGACGATCGCGGCGGGAGAGGGCTTCGACTCGGAGGAGATGCTCAGGGAAGTTCGAAGCTCTTACGCTTACCGAAACCTCTCCGACGAGGAGTGGCGGTGGACGCTCGATTTCGTCACGCGGGGCGGCGAATCGTTACGGGCGTATCCCGAATATCAGCGCGTCATCCAGGATGAAACCGGCCGCTATGTGGTGCGGACGCCCGACCTCGCGAAGCGGCACCGCATGAGCATCGGCACGATCACCAGCGACGCTTCCATGTCGATCCAGTTCATGCGCGGCACGCGCTTGGGTAGCGTGGAGGAGTCGTTCATCGCTCGCTTGAAGCCGGGCGACAACTTCATCTTCTCCGGGCGCGCCCTGAAGTTCGTGAAGGCCACGGGCATGATCGCTTACGTCAAGCCAGGCAATGCCCAGGGAGCGATTCCGCGTTGGATGGGCGGACGGTTGCCGCTTTCGGGTGCGCTGGCCCAAGCAGTTCGCCAAAAGCTTGAAGAGGCGGCGGAGGGCGAGTTCGTGAGCCCCGAAATGCAGATGATGGAGCCATTGTTGCGGCTGCAGATGGCGTGGTCCGCCGTTCCTCGCACGGACGAGTTGCTGATTGAGCGAGTCGAGACCCGCGAGGGGCACCACATCTTTGTGTATCCCATCGAGGGGCGGCTCGTGCATGAGGGGCTGGCGGCGTTGCTCGCCTACCGCATCTCGCGCATTGAGCCGATCTCGTTCTCGATGGCGTGCAACGACTACGGATTCGAGCTCGTTTCTGATCGGCCCGCCCCGCTGGATGAGGCTCTGGACTGGGGTTTATTTCGGTCGGCGGAGCTTGCTGAACACATTGCGGGGAGCCTTAACTCGGTCGAGATGGCGCGTCGGCAGTTTCGGGAGATCGCCCGCGTGGCGGGGCTGATTTTCGAGGGGTTCCCCGGCCAGCGAAAGGGCGCGAAGCAGGTGCAGGCGTCGAGCGGATTGCTGTACGATGTCTTCCGCCGCTACGACCCGGAGAACATGCTGCTGCGACAAGCCGACCGCGAAGTCATGGAAAAGCAACTCGAGCAGACGCGGCTCCACCAGGCACTGGAGCGACTGCAAAAATCTAAGATATTGATCACCACTCCCCGCCGCCCGACGCCGCTCGCCTTCCCGATTCTGGTTGACCGGCTCCGCGAATCGGTGAGCTCCGAGTCGTTCTCAAAGCGCGTCGAGCGCATGTCCATCATGCTGGAGAAGGAAGCTGACAAGCTCGTTCGTTGACGCCGACACCGAGATCGAGCTGGCTGGGGAGCTTGTAACCCTTCTCCCCGAGAAGGCTGCGCTATGGCCCAGCCGCGCGACTCTGTTGGTCGCTGATCTTCACCTTGGTAAGGCGGCCGCCTTCCGCGCGGGCGGCATCCCGATTCCCCTGGGCGAGACTGACGATGCGCTAAATCGACTGACTCGCCTTGTTGAAAGGACAGGTGTTGAGCGGGTGGTTGTCTTGGGCGACCTTTGGCATGCGCGGGCTGGGATGACTGCGCAGACCTTGGAGGCATTTGCGGATTGGCGAAAAGCACACCAAGAGTTGGATCTCTGCCTGATCCTCGGTAACCACGATCGAAAGCTCACCGACGCTCTCCACGACGCCACTGGGCTCTCACCTTTGCAAGAACTGAGAGAGGGGCCGTTTTACTTCTGCCACGAGCCTTGCGAAGAGCACACCTACAGCCTCGGCGGCCACATCCACCCCGGCGTGCGCCTCGGCGGCCGGGGGCGACAGACGATGAAGGTTCCGTGCTTCTGGTTCCGGAAGTCCGGCGGCGTCCTTCCCGCCTTCGGGCCGTTCACGGGGTTGGGGTTGATTTCACCGCAGTTAGGCGACCGCGTGTTTTTGGTGGGGTGAGTGAGGAAGGTCTCTTTGGGGACTGCGCGGCTTTATCCGCGCATTGTGTTTCGCCGACGAGACTTTCACGCAGAGGCAGCAAAGTCGCAGTGCATGTTCGCGGACCCCTCCGCCTCCTCACTCCCCACTATACAAGTGCGCGGTTTTATCCGCGCTTTGTGTTTCGCGACGAAAGTTTCGCGCAAAGTCTCAAAGCGTGGGCGAGGCTGTGCAACTTGTGGACCGCAAAGGCGCGACGGGAGCACGCGGTTTTATCGGCGCTTTGTTTCGCGAACGCAGCCGCGCGTCTCAGTGGGAATCTCCCGATACCCGCGCTGGAGCCGGAGTGCAACTCCGGGGTCCAAAAATGCGAAGTGCAACTTCGCGCTCCCTCTGCGCCTTGGCCTGCGGCACGAAATTTCCGGGAATCGCGTCATACTTATCACAGGAAGAACTTTTGAAGCGGCTTTTGCACCTTGTTTTGGCGGTTGCAATGCTCATGACGCACATGGGTTTTGCGGCGGCTGGTTGTGCTTGCCCTTCGATGCCGGTTCCGGTCACTCAGACCGACCTCGAGACTTGCCCGATGTCCGGAGAGCCGGGGTGCCGGTGTTGCGGACCGATCTCTGAGCCCTCAGCGGAGAAATCATCAAATTCTGGTTGCCTCCAAGCTCCGGCGATTGACTCTCACCAGGCCGTGATGGGTTGTTGCGTATCTGTGGTGGACGCCTTCGTTCCAGTCCAGAGCTTTGATTTTCAGCTTCCCGCCGTTGCAATTCAAGTGGTGTTCCAGCACCTTGTCGTGCCGCGGATCCGCCCGCCCAATACGGCGTCGCATGGCCTTCGTGCGCCTCCTCTCGGCTAGTTTCTGTTGATTCGCCGCTCCTTTTTGGGTTTGCGGCAACGACTAAACACCTGAGAGAGACACAATTTTTAACAAACTAAAACGAGAAAGTAGCTGCGGCAAAGCCGACTGCGGTTGCAATAAGAAGGCCAGGATTTTTGGCCCCGGCACGATCATGGCGATCGTAGGGGCGCTGGTCATCGTGGGTTTCAGCTTTACGAATCCGCCCGCCGCGCCGTCCCCTCGGACCTCTTCCCTGCCCTCGCCCCAAAAGCCGCTTTGGAAGCCCGAGCCTGTTTTGCTCCTCACTCGGGCCGATCTGGAATTGACGGCGAGCCAGCGGACTGCCATCGAAAAGATCTCCAAGGAGTGGGAAGTTGAAAAGCGGCACATGCTCGATGCCATGCAAGGCACCGAGCCCACCCAAGGCCGTTTGGATCAGATTCAGTCGCAGCTCGGCGACTATTCGCGTCTATCTGAACAGTACAACATCGCCCGCTCCGCCCGATGGAGTGAGGCCGCCCAGTTGCTCACGCCCCGCCAATTGAAGTTGGTGACCCCATGAAAACCCTTTCCCTGTTGCTGTTTTTCGTCCTCTGCGCCGCGACGTTTGCGGTGAGTGGGGTGGCCGGGCCGTACCGCGTCAATGTCCGCACCGATCCGGAGGTGGTGAGCATTGGCCGCGCCCGCCTGCTTATCGAGATTCGAGACGCCCAGGGGAAACCCGTGTCCGGGGCTACGGTGAAAACCATGACCAAGATGCCGGACATGAACATGGGCGAGCGCGAGGAGACGGCGGTTCCTGCCGCCGCCCCAGGCGACTATTCGGCCCCAGCCGTGTTCGCCATGGCGGGCGGCTACGAGGTAACCCTGAACATTTCCGGCCCGCTTGGCACCGGCAAGGTGTCGCTCCCGATGGCGACGGGTCAAAGTTCGACCTCAGGACCAACAGGGATTCCGTGGTTCGCTTATCTGATTGCGATCGCGGTGCTGGCGGGCGTAGTGGTTTGGCGGATGAAGGCGACCGGCCAGAAGGTGCATCTGGGCGGACTCTTCACCGGGAAAGTAATCTGGTCGCTGGTCATGCTGGGCGTCGCGCTCGGAGCCGCGACGTGGGCCGTGCGCAATCTGCGTCGCGAGGGCGCAATGACGCCTCTCGAGGCGCAGGTCATGGAAATGAACACCCCGGCCCCCGAGGGGACGCTCCCCGTGGTCCTGGCGACGGCCGAGATAAAGCCGTTTGAAGAGACGGTGACTTACTCGGGGCAAGTCGTGGGGCTGGTTGAGCAGGAAGTCACCCCTCGAGTAACCGGAACGATTATCTCCATGTCGGTCTACGTGGGAGACCGCGTGAAGAAGGGGCAGGTCTTGGCACGCCTCGATACCCGGCAACTCGACCCGATGGTGGCCGAACGGACGGCGGGCGTGAACTCCGCGAGCCAAGGGGTGAGCGTCGCCATGTCGGAATACGAGCAGTCGCTCAACATGCTTCAGCAGACCCGAGCCGAGATTTCGATGGCGGAATCCGAAGTTTCTGAAGCGCGATCCATGCTGGACGCCGCGCGGGCGACTCGCACCAGCGCCGAAGCAGGGGTCGAATCCGCCAATGCGGAAGCAAAGGCGGCCATCGCCGAACTGGCTTCGGCCCAAGCGGATGCCGAGTTTCAACAGAAGGAAGTCGAGAGGGTTCGCTCGCTCTTTGACCAGGGGTTTGTTTCCGGGAAGGAAATGCAGCGGGCCCAGGCCGACCTGCAGAAAACCAACGCTGCGGTGAACGCCGCCAGGCAACAATCGGAGAAGCAAAGCGCCATGGTTCGCGAGGCGAAGAGCGAGGTCGTGCGGACGGCCGCCGAGATCGCCGCCGCCTCCACTCGCGTGACGAAGGCACAGGCTAACCTCAGAGCCAAACGAGCGCAGGTTGCGACGGCTCAGTCGGGGGTGGCCACCGCACGGGCGAGGATCGGGCAATCGCGAGCCGCGGTGGAAGAGGCAAACGCGGGACTCAGCGGCGCGTCGGTGCAGAAGCAGTTTGCGGAAATCCGTGCCGAAGTGGACGGCGTGGTCACTCAGCGACTCATCAGCCCCGGAGTGGTCGTGAACCCCGGGCAGACGATCCTCAAGATCGCGCAAGTTTCCTCAGTCCGGTTGCAGGCCAACGTGCCTCAGCAAGATTTGGCCCGCATCAAGGTGGGCAACGTAGTTCGAGCGAGGGCATCGCGCGAGGATAAGGATCCAGTGGTCTTGACGGTGACCTCCGTTTCGCCAAGCGTTGATCCGGTCTCGCGGATGGGTGCCGTCGAAGCGGTGTTCACCAACCCGGCAGGACAGTTTTCGCCCGGCCAGTTCGTCTCCATGGAGATCTCAATTGGACGCGGCGCGCCGAAACTCGTTATCCCGGCGAACGCCATCCAGCAGGAGTCACGCGGGATGGAGACGGCGAACTACGTTTGGGTGGCAACTCCTTCGTCGGGCGGCGCGAGTACGGTGCGTCGGCAAGAAATCACCGTAGAAGGCCGATCGGCTGAGGTCGTATCGGTGCTGAGCGGATTGCAGCAAGGCGACAAGGTCGTGGTCGCGCCGAGCGGGCTTGTGGCGGGTTCTTCCATCAGGCCGGTGGAAGCCCCGTCAGAGGACCTGCCCACCGGCACTCAGATCGAAGTCACCGCCGAAGGGTTTGTCCCAGCGAGCATCCAGATCAAAGCCGGCACGGCCACCAAGCTCACGTTTGTGCGGAAGGTCGATGAGACCTGCGCCACGGAAGTCGTGTTCAAGGACCTCGGAATTGAGGCGGCACTGCGGAAAGACGTGCCCGTCACCATCGAAATTCCCGCCCAGCCCGCCGGTAAGGTGCTGCCGTTCGCCTGCGCGATGGACATGGTCAAGGGCAAGGTGGTCGTCCAGTGAGCGCAAAGAGGCTCAACCCTCTCCATCTCATCCACAAGTGGTCGATCGAGCATCCCTATGCGGTGATCGCGTTCTACGTGGCGATGCTGGCGCTGGCGTGGCTCTCCATTTCCCAAATGCCGCGCCGGTTCGCACCTTACGTGGAGAGCCCGATGGTCGGCATCGTCACGATGATGCCCGGCCTCTCCGCGCAGGAGATGGAGCTCTACATTTCCAAGCCGATTGAGGAACAGCTCATCAATGTGAAGGGGGTTCGGTACGTCCGGTCCACTTCGCAAGACGGCTTCTCGATCGTGACGCTAGAGTTCCCTTACGGCACGAACATGCAGCGGGCGCAGACCGACATCCAGTCGCTGATGAACGTCGTGCAGTCCTCACTCCCTTCGACGGGAGCGAATCTGAAGCCGTCCTGGGTAATCCCCATTGACCCGCTCAACCTTCCGGTTTTGACGCTCTCCGTCCACGGCGATCCGGCGCAGGGCTGGGATATGGCGAAGGTGCGCGAGTTCGCCGATAACTCGGTGGTTCGGCGGCTCAAGACGGTGCAAGACGTGTACGCGGTGGTGCCGTTTGGCGGTTACCGACGCCAGCTTCAGGTCATTATCGATCGAGACAAATTGGCCGCCTACGGGCTGTCCATTCTCGAAGTTCGCAACGCGATCGATCGGGCCAACGTGAGCGCGACGGGCGGAACCGTGACCCAGGGCGAGCAGGAAGGCATCGTCCGCGTAGACACCCGCGCGGCCTCGGCGCAAGATGTCCTGAATTACCCGATCACGACCGCGGGCTCCTCCCCATCACCCCCAGCCGCGGCGGGAGGAATGGGAATGGGAGGCGCGGCCGCGCCGGTGGAGCAGCCGCAGGCCGCCAGCCCCACCGCTCCCCGCGTGATCTTCATTCGAGATGTCGCCCGAGTGGAAGACTCAGTTTGGGAGAAGCGCTCGGGCTACCGGTACCTCAATAACGTGACCGGCGAATCGAAGGAATCGATCGAGGTAAGCGTCATCCAGAACCCTGGCGCGAGTTCGGCGCGCGTGGTGCCCGCGGTGATGAAGGTCATCCAACAGCTTGAATCCGAGAATCCTGGGCTCAAGTTCGAAACCGCCTACGACAACGCCCACTTCGTCGACATTCTGTTTGACAACGTGTGGCACGAACTGGCGATCGCCATCGGCCTCACCGCCCTCGCGCTCTTGTTCTTCCTTGGCGAGTGGCGCGGCACCCTCATCGCGATGGTGACCTTGCCCACTTCGCTCGCGATGGCGGTGCTGTTCATGGTCCCCCTCGGCATGAGCTTCAACAGCGGCACACTCATTGGCCTGCTCCTCAGTATCGGACGGCTGGTGGACGACTCGATCATTGATATCCACGCTGTCGAAAGGCACATTCGCATGGGCAAGACGCCCAAGCAAGCCACGATTGACGGCATCGCCGAGGTTCGGGTGGCGGTCATTGCCTCCACGCTGATGATCGTGCTCGCCCTGGCCCCGCTGCTGTTTTCGGGCGGGATCGTTGGACTGATGTTCATCGAGCTCGTGTGGCCACTCATCTTTGGCCTGCTCGCCTCGATGTTGGTTTCGTTCACGCTCACCGCTCTCCTCTGCGCTCACCTCTTGCGGCCCGAGGAGACACGCGACAAAGAGCGGAAGCACCCCGTGCTTGGCCTCATGTACAAGGTGGTGGACCCGTTCCAGCGCTGGCTCACGCGCCTTGAAGAGGGTTACGGACGCACGATCACTTGGCTTCTCAAGCATCGGTTTGTCAACTTCACTCGGGTGCTCGCGACCCTGATCGTCGGGTTCACGTTCTATTACTTCTTGGGTTCCGAAATGATGCCGCTCGCCGATACGGGTCAGGCCTCCGGATTCCTGGAAATGAACCCCGGTACCTCATACGCCGGGACGGAACGGGCGGTTAAGCAACTCGAGGACATCATCCGCAAACACCCCGAAGTGGAGAAAGCGAGCATTGAATTGGGGGCGGAATCCATGTTCGAGACGTGGTCTCCCCTATTCACCGGCTACCAAATGCCAGCCGTAAATGGCGCGGCGATGATGCTGACTTTTAGCGACAAGGACCGCCGCAAGAACGACATCTTCAAGGTGATGGACGCCATTCACCGCGAAGCGCTCCAAACGATTCCCGGCATCCGCCGATTCCAGGTCAAGGAGATGGGCTCCGACGTCATGGCGACCTCGGCGGCCCCGATCCACGTGAACATCTACGGTCCCGACCTCAATGAACTCGACCGGCTCGGAAGAGAGGTTTTGCAGGTCAGCCAGAAGATGCCAGAGCTCTTCCAGCCCGCTCGCACCTGGAGCATGGGCGTGCCCGATTACCGCATCGAAGTGGACCTTCAGCGCGCCCAAGAGGTCGGCCTAACGCCCGACCAAATCGCCCAGCAGGCGTATTACGCGATGCGCGGCGGTCTCACCAACGAGTACTACCGCCTCCCGGGGGTGCGCCAAAACACCATTCTCGTCCGCTACGAGAAGGAGGAGCGCAACCTCGAGGCGCTTTACATCACGGCTCCGGACGGCAAACAAATACCGCTCAAATCCATCGCCCAAATTGTCCCGCGATCTGCGCCTACCGCCATCGAGCACGACGGCCTCCGACGCGTCATCGGCGTCACGGGCTACTACCGAATCGGCAGCCTGCCCAGCATGGACGTAGTCATGAACCTCGTCGCGAACGCCTACGGTGGCAACAAGCAACTAGGCATTGAGCCAGTCAATTTCCCCCCGGGTTACGGCATGGAGATGCGGGGCGACATGACCCAGATGATGGACAGCTTCCGTCGGCTGGTCACGGGCCTTGGCCTGTCGCTGGCGATGATGTACCTCGTGCTCGTCATCCAGTTTAAGGGTTTCTTGCAACCGCTACAGATGCTCGCGTCGCTGCCTCTCGAGCTTGCGGGCGTGTTTGTGGCTCTCTTCATCGCGCACCAGTCGTTCTCGACGGTCTCGATCCTCGGGATCATCGTGCTTACGGGTATGGACATCACGACCGCAGTGTTGATGATTGACCTGATCATGAAGTATCGGGACGACGGGGTTCCTCGTGACCTGGCGATCCGGCGTGCATGCCCGGATCGTCTCCGTCCCATTTTGATGACAGCAGGCATTACGTTGCTGGTCATGCTGCCTATCGCCATCGCGCCCAAGACCGGGCTCGACGCCTACCAACCTCTCGCGACCGCGGTCGTGGGCGGGTTGCTCGTGGGAACCATCTTGTCCCTGTTCGACATTCCTATCATGCACACCTACGTGGACGACTTCGTGGTCTGGCTCAATCGGACATTCTTGCGACGGGAATGGAGCTGGCCCACACCCGATGCCGAAGACGGGGAAGATACGAGTTGAGTTGAGGGATGTATAAGGTGTTGATGCAAACGGCGCAAATTAATGGCGCTGAGTCTGGGTCCCTTTCAGGGACGCCAAGTCGCGTTGATATCTTCTTAGGGTGCGTCGGCTTTATTCGCCCTTAATTCTGCCGAAAAGTAGTGCGTTAGGGCGGCGAGGTGGACGCCGTCGACATTGGTGCGTTCAGTCGGGAGAGGCTAGACTTACAATCATGCGAATCCTGATCACGGGAATGAACGGGACGGTGGCACCGTTTTGTGCGGCGCGACTGGCGGAGTTGGGGCACACGCCGGTCGCCTGGGATCGGACAATCTGGCCCATTGGCACCCGAGATCAAGTTCTAGCAGCGATGAATACTTCCGGGGCTGAGACGGTGTTCCACATTGCCACCGGGCCACTGGATTGGTCCATGTGGATCGCAGAAGGGTGCGCGGAACTGGGATTAGGGCTGATGCACACCAGTTCAGTCAGCGTCTACGGTGCCCATCAATTCGGACCTTTTTCGGTAAACGAGGTCCCAGAACCCGACGACGACTATGGCCGGTACAAACTCGAGGGCGAGCGCCTGATTCTTGAGGCTTGCCCTAACGCGGCGGTGTTTCGGATTGGCTGGCAGCTGGGCGACGCGCCGGGCTCAAATAATATGGTGGATTATTTCCACCGAAATTATCGAGAAAATGGCGTGGTGCGGGTGAGTCGCCACTGGATACCCGCGACTTCTCGCCTAGTGGACACGGCAGAGTGTCTGTGTCGGCACTATTTCGAAGGCTTTTTCGGGATTTATCATGTTGACGGAAATCCCGGATTAAGTCTCTATGACATTGCGCTTCTGGCGGTGCCGGAACTTCCAGTCGACGCCTTGGAAGAGCCGGTTCGGGATAACCGGATGGTAGACGATCGAATTCATGTCAAGTCCCTGTAGAAGGAACGCGCAACATTGGTCCATCTGAATTCCTCCGTTTGACACCTTTCCCTATCGGCCGTGCCGGTGCACACCTGCCTCCAAGTTGACCTGTTTTATGACGCATTTTCGCCCTGCCCACATCGGTGAAGAGATTGCTTTGACCGGGCTGGCGCGGCGGTCAATCCAAGCGCGCTGGGCCTACTCGGACGAATTCATGGACTGGGAGCCAGAGGAGATTTCAGTCTCGGCCCACCACATTTCGAGCGGCATTACGCGAGTTATTGAAGCAGGGGGCAGCGTGCTAGGCTTTTACGTGTTGCAGGGCGATGAGTTGTCTCGCCTAATGGTCGCTGCGGAGGCACTAGGGACGGGCCTTGGGAGGCTACTTTGGCAAGACGCAGTTGACCAAGCCAGATTTCAGGGCCTGGCCGCTATTCGGCTAGATGCCGACCCCAATGCCGTTCCCTTCTATGAGCGAATGGGCGCCGTACAACTCGGCCCTCATGACTGGGAGCCGCCCATGATGCCCGGCTGGCGCGTGGTGAAGATGCGATTCGATCTCAGCACGCGCCAGCCTAAAGGGCCTTAGTCGTTCACGCCGCCAAAGTTGGCGATGACGATGTCGATGTCCGCTGCGTCCACTTCGCCGCTTACATCCACGTCCGTTGACGCGCTGCTCGTATCACCGAAGGCTGCGATAACCGCATCAATGTCCGCCGCGTCCACTTCTCCGGAATTATCAACGTCGCCGTTTTGCATCATCACCGTACCGATCGCCTGGTTACTTCCGGTCAGCGAGAAGTTGATCACTTTCTTGAGGAACGAGGAGCCGTCCAAGCTCAGCTGCGCCGTTCCGGTTGCGGATGCCGGGACGCCAATGTTTAGTGCGCTTGACGACGTGCCCGCGGTGACAATGCCGCTGGCCAAGGTAGTGCTGCCCTGAGTCACGGTATAGCTGATGGACCGGTTTACCGCGAAGGTTGCGACGGTGTCTCCCAGGGACAAGTTACCGGTGAGCATTTGGTCTGCTCCGGGCATATTTGCCAGGGAAAAGAAGCGCCCACCGCCTGAGTACACCAGAGTGGAGACTGCTGAGGCAGTATCGTAGACTCGCGCACCGGTTCCGCTGGACCACAAGATGTTCCCGTTGCTGAGCTGATAAACACCCCGTGCTCCGGAGGCAGCAAATGAGCTGAGTTCGACTCCCGTGGTGGCGCGTGTTTGGCGACCTTATTGGAGCTGAACCAAGCGATGAGGAGCGAGCCGTCTGCAGCCCGGTCGATCTGCTCGGAGAAGTTGTTCGCGCCATTGTAAAACGGACCAATTGAGTTGCCCGATAAATCAAATTTATGGACGTCGTTGTTTGATTCTGCTGAAGTGGTAAGCAGTTCTCCGTTGTGTTTGTACACGTAAAATGGGCTTGTATTGAGCCCCGCTGTGGAGTAGTTTCCAAGGTGAGTACCACTGGGATCAAAGCGCACCAAGGTATCGGCAGCACCGAAGGTATTACCGTCGTTTGCAGCATAAACTACGCCGTCAATCAGCGTGATTCCGCGAACGTTGTCAAGGATGCCGACTCCGGCGGATCCCAGCGACGCCCCGTTCCAACTCCATCTAGAAATCTTATCGCCCACTTGCTCGCTGAACCAAACTTCGTTGCCCACCTGGATTGCGGAGACTGGGGTCCCGGACTGGAGCGAGAAAACGTTGTTATTGATGACGCTCCCGTCCACCGGGCTAAAGGCGACCACTCTGTTATTTGTACTGTCTGGCATAAGGACGACGGGGACAGCTGAGGCTACGCTCAGCAGGCTTAAAAGCAATGCGGCAGGGATGAAGGTTTTCATGAGGGTTCCGGGTCCGACTGGTCAGTATAACAAAGCTTTGGTTGAACTGGGAGCATATTCTGCATTTCTACTTGAAGGTTCCCGTGAGCCTCGCGTCGGAGGTCAGGATTAGTCCCGTTGTTCAGCCAGTTGTGGGAAGATATCGTACACTCAAACTTCAACTCAATGAGCGAGACACGTCCTTGGATTTGCGAACGGTGTGGGGTAGTGAATAACGGTGGAACCTGCGCCGGCTGCGGAATCGACGCGCCTCTATCCGTGTTCTTTGGCGATGAGCAAAACGTGGCGCGTCACTTGCCGTACTGGGGCAAATCGGGTGGTCTCAAGAACATGCCCTCCGCCACGGCTGTGGGTTGCGCCGTCGTGATCATGTTGCTCATCGGGCCGATGATTGTGATGAGCTTTGTGGGAGCCTGGCGATGGCTATGGCAGAATTAAGGCGGCCAGCCTTCAGGACAAACGCTGCGAATTCGGTGTTGCACGGGAGGCTGAACCCTCCCGCTCCGAAGGCGACCTAAAGGTCCCCCTCCGAAGGCTCGTCAGCAATTGCCAGCTTTCAGACCATCCTACGTGTCGCTGTTCGGGCCGAGTGCGCGGCTGTCAATAGTCCAGCCGCGCACCAACAGTTGGCCTAGCCTACGCTTCCTTCCAAGCTCACGCCAAGCAACTTTTGCGCTTCAACGGCGAACTCCATGGGGAGTTCTCGGAACACGTCTTTGCAGAACCCGCTGACGATCATGTTCACCGCGTCCTCGGTAGGGATTCCGCGTTGGTTGCAGTAGAAGATCTGATCCTCGCCGATCTTGGAAGTCGAAGCCTCGTGCTCCACCGTCGCGGTGGGGTTCTTCACCTCGATGTAGGGGAAGGTGTGGGCACCGCATTGGTCTCCCATCAGCATGCTGTCGCACTGAGAGTAGTTTCGTGCGCCTTCGGCCCCGGCGTTGATCTTCACGAGTCCACGATAGGTGTTCTGACCATTTCCGGCCGAAATTCCCTTGGACACAATCGTGGATTTCGTATGCTTTCCGATGTGAATCATTTTGGTACCCGTATCAGCTTGCTGCTTATTCGCGGTCAAAGCCACCGAATAAAATTCGCCAACCGAATGATCTCCCTTGAGAATAACGCTCGGATACTTCCACGTGATGGCACTACCAGTCTCCACTTGAGTCCAGGTCACCTTCGAGTTGTCGCCCTTACAAATAGCGCGCTTCGTCACGAAGTTGTAGATGCCACCCTTCCCTGCCTTATCGCCCGGGTACCAGTTCTGCACCGTGCTGTACTTGATCGTGGCGTCCTTCATAGCCACTAGCTCCACCACGGCAGCGTGAAGCTGATTCTCATCGCGCATGGGGGCCGTGCAGCCTTCCAAATAGCTCACGTAAGCCCCTTCATCAGCAATGATCAAGGTGCGTTCGAACTGCCCCGTGCCCTTGGCGTTGATGCGGAAATAGGTGCTGAGTTCCATTGGGCAACGTACACCCTTCGGGATGTAAACGAATGAGCCATCGGTAAACACCGCGCTGTTTAGGGTCGCGTAGAAATTGTCGGAGTACGGGATCACGCTGCCGATGTATTCGCGCACGAGTTCGGGATGCTCTTTAATTGCCTCGCTGATGCTGCAGAAAATAATGCCTTGTCGCTTCAGCTCTTCCTTAAAGGTTGTAGCGACGGAAACGGAGTCGAACACAGCGTCGACGGCAACTCGATTCTTGCCCGGCACGGCGGGGGCGGGTATGTCGCCAGCGTGAATCTCCGCTTTGCCCTGTACGTTCAGCAGAATTTCCTGCTCGGCAAGCGGGATGCCAAGCTTTTGGAAAGTGCGGAGCAGTTCCGGATCGGCGTCCTCAAGGCTGTCAAGCCGGGGCATCTTCTTCGGCGCGGAGTAATAGATGATCTCCTGCAGATTCACCGGCGGGTACTGCACGTTGGGCCAATGCGGCTCCTTCATGCTGGCGAGATGGCGATACGCCTTCAGACGCCAGTCGGTCATCCACTGCGGCTCGCCCTTCTTGCGGCTGATTGCGATGACCACGTCTTCGCTGAGTCCGGGCTCAAATTGGTCGGCTTCCAGTTCGGTGACGAAGCCTTCTTTGTACTCTCGGTCGGCCCAGCTTTCCAGCAAAAGGTCGTGCTCAGACTTCTCGTCTTCGAGCACCGTCGAAATCGTTTGTTCGCTCATATTAGGTTCGCCTTCGCGTCCACCTGGCAGCACCAGCATCACGCGATTGCCTTTTCATTCTACTCGGATAGGTACAGATTGGTTCAATTGCTAGCGTCCCAGTAAAAATCATGTCGCCATGTTTGCTCAGATTTAGTTAAACTGCGAGCATGACTAAGGTCTTTACTCGGCTACTCAGCGCTTCTCTTCTCATTGGGGGGGCGTGCGCGGTCAATGCCCAGATCGCCATCGGCACTCTGGACTCTAGCGATGGAAGTTTGGTGCTCGGGAACTTCACGACCAAGACCTTTAATCTGAATGAGGCAGCGGTGTCCAACTGGGATTCGCCTGCGCCGGTGCCCGGAAAGGGCGTGTACGACAACACGTTTTTCGCCACGGTTTACAAGTTCAGTTCGCTGTCGATGGTCCCGACCGCCAATATCAACTTCATCAACCGGTCAAACGGCAGTCCGGTGGTCTTTCTCATCCAAGGCAACGCGGTTATTGACGGCACGATCAACTTAAGTGGTGTGCAAAACACCCCCGGACCGGGCGGATTCCGAGGCGGACTGTTCGGATCGACAACAATTCTCGGCTCTGCCGGCGGTGGGCCAGGCGGCGGCCAGCCGAACCTAACCAGCGGCCTCAACGCAGGAGCGGGTAGCTACGCCACCCTGGGCACACGCACCAATACACTCAGTGCGGCATCCGGACCGGTTTACGGTAACGATCGGATCATTCCTCTGATCGGCGGCTCTGGCGGGGGTGCCCATCAGGCGGCCAACGGCTACGGTGGGGGTGGGGCATTCCTTCTCGTGGTTCGCGGCACGCTCACACTCAACGGGACAATTGTGGCAAACGGTGCCACGGACAACTTTCTGAGCGCTGGGGCCGGTTCTGGCGGAGCGGTTCGCATCATTTGCGATCAACTCGGCGGCACCGGGTCCATTTCGGCCTTCTGCACCACCAATGTCGGCACCGGAAATGTGGGCGGGCTTGGACGGATTCGCATCGAGCGCAACAACGGCACGATCACCGGCGCTGGAACGTTGCCAGCACCGAGCTATGGCACCGCCGGTGCGGTCGCAAAAGTTTGGCCGGACAGCACCGACCCTTCTCTGAAAGTGCACACCGTGGGCGTCTTGGGCGTCCCCGCTGATCCGCTGGGCGGCATGAACGCGCCTGACATCGAGGTCACCAACGAGGGTCCTTTCAACGTGGTGGTTCACGCGACCAACGTGCCTACGGACAGTTCTTGGTCGGTAGTACTGAAAAGTGGTCCTCGCAATGGCCCTTACATTGAGACGCCGATGACCCTGAGTAGCGGAAACCAATCGTTCAGTGTGTGGAGCGCGAGCCTCACCTTCGCCGAAGGGCTGCGCACCTTGCAGGCTCGAGCCTTCAAGCTATGATGGATTTCTTCGTCTTTGTTGGGGTGTGCGCCTGCTCGCCGTGGCTGCTGTTGCAAGAGGTTCCGGTGGACATCGTGAGCCGTGAGACGACAGTTCAGCGGCTCGGTGGCGACGCTGGTATTCCGGTTTCCGTCGTATCACGGGAGGTCACGATCCAACACATCGCCCCTTCCGCGACGGTCCCTTGGAATGTGGCCTCCCGGGAAGTGAACCTGCTCAACGATCCGAATAAGAGAGTGGGAATCGAGTCGCGGATCGTGGCGGTTGCCATGGGCACGAGTTTCAAGCTCGACCTCACGTTCTCAAGCCTGGTGAGCCAAACCCTCGCGCCGAACAGCATCAGCTACGAGATTCAAGAGCACAACGGGCCTACACTTTTGGGTTCGGGTACATCCGTTCGCGGAGGCGACCAACTCTTCCCGTTCACGGCCAGTCGGCGCATTTTGGATGTTCGGTGCATCGTGCCAGCCCCGTTCCTGAATCGCTTGGCGCCGATCGATGCCCGCGCTGGATTCGCCATCTTCCCGGTCACGATTTCCACCGGCGACGTCGACGATAGCGGCGAAGTGGATGCGGCGGACATCGATGCTGTCATTGCGAATTTCGGCTCGGTCGATCCGATCATCGAGGACCTTGATCTGAGTGGCGAAGTGGACGCCGCAGACATCGATATCGTCATCGCCAATTTCGGCGCGGTGGACGAATAACCTAGCTTCGCATCCGATGCGCCCGATCCCCCGTATCCCCGAACATGCCGTTTGATGCGCTGGATGGACTGGGTTGTGTTGCCGATGGGTGCTTCCATGGCTGCTTCAATCACATCGCCCGACTCTTCCGCTGGATCGCATTGCTGGTCTTGGTCGGCGTGTGCGTCGCGAATATTTGGCTCCAATTCCTTACTGCTGAGCTGGCGATTGGGCTGGTAGTCGTTGCCATCATCTGGACGCTGATCGAGGGCTTTCTGGCCTACCGCTCGTACTACCGGGGCAAGATTGGTGACGAGTTTTGGCTTGACGAGTAGCGAAATGGAGGGTGGGATTTATCCCGCCACCCGGCGCAAGGAATTTATTCCTACCTAATCGCAGAACGGATCAAACTCGTCACCATATTGCGCCCGTTGCTCACGAACCACCCGAACCTTCCCGGCCGATGCAGAGGAAAGAGCCCAATCGCCGGGGGCCGTGCAGAGGCCAGCCTTCACAGGGTTCCAATGAATGTAGTGCGCCACCTTCTCCATGTGTTCCTCGTTGCGCATGTAGCGGTCGAAATACTCGCCTTGCCATAGCGTGCCGCTAACACCGCGCTCCTGGTTGATAAACCGTGAGGTTGCCCCCTTAAGTCTCTTCATGATGGTCGCCAACTTGACATCTTCGAGCGGGGTGAGCAACGCGTGAACATGGTTTGGCATCACCACCCATGCGTGCAAATCATAGAGTTCCGCATGATGGGCCTGGAGGTGTTCGCGCATGATTCGGCCCTGCTCCTCGATTTTCAGTGGACAAGATCCTAATCCCTGATCTAGCGTTCTTTCAAAGAGGCTTGCGCGTCTCTGATTCCGCTCCGACGGGAGCAGCGCCTCCGTCTCCGTCATGATCTGGTGGAAAATAGGCTGAGGGATAGAGTCTGCGCATCGCCAAGTAACGAATTGCGGCACGTTCGGGCCCTCAAAATGTGTGAGGCGCCACCTGGTAGAGCGGGAGAGCTCGGGTTGCATCCCTTAGTTATAGAGCATTGGCGTGTCGGAATGGAATTCCTTGCGCCGGGTGGCGGGCTTAAGCCCACCCTCCGACGGGCTACTCCACCTTCGTCAACTTGCCGTAAATCGTTCGTGCGGTGATCCAGCCGTTTACTCCGCCTCGATTGTTCCCTATCTGAAACTGGCCAGTGCGGATGGCTTTGATAAGGTGCAGGTATTCGCTGCCGCGAACCTTGCAAAGGACGATATCCCCGACCACGAGAGTGTCCGGGGCCACCGGCTCAAGCGTGCAAAGTTGACCCGACTCAATCTTGCCGGAAATTGAGTGACCGCGCGGTCGAAACGAGACCGTTTCACCGCGACTCAGCGCCTCAATGTACTGTAGTGCCCATCCCATCGGAATAAATTCCTTGCGCCGGGTGGCGGGCAAGCCCACCCTCCGGTTAGCTTCTGTTCGCCCAGAGCTCTTCGAATCGGGTCACCAGCTTCTCGACTGCATCAAACCCGCCCTGCCAGAACGCTTCATCGTCGAGATCTACTCCGACCGTCGCCATCAAATCCTTTGGCGACAGGGAGCCGCCGAGCTTGAGAAGACTCACGTACTTCGATTCGAACGACGGGCCCTGCGCCTGTGCCATTTGGTACAGCGACATCGTCAGCAGTTCCCCAAACGAGTAAGCGTAAACGTAGAACGGCGCGAAGATGAAGTGCCCCACGTAGCTCCACCACATGGCGTGCTGTTCGCCCATTTTCACGGAATCGCCGAACATGCCTTGCAGCTCTTCCTGCCAAACCGCCCCGATCTCTTCAGCGCTAAGTTCGCCTTCGTCTCGGCGAAGGGTGTGGCAACGTTGTTCGAAGCGGAACATGGCGGCCTGACGGAAGACGCTGGCGAAGATTCCTTCAATCTTCTCGGCGTACAGAGCCAGCTGATCCTCTTCGGAGGCTTCTTGAACCAAGCGATCAAACACGAGCTGCTCTCCAAAAATGCTCGCCAGTTCGGCAAGCGGGAGGGAGCCGTGGAAGTTCACCAGGGTTTGCGAACGGCTGAACGAGGCATGGACGCCGTGGCCCAGTTCGTGCGCCAGGGTCATGACGTTGTCCATCTTGTTCAGATAGCTCATCATCACCACCGGGTGAAGATCGGGCGTCACGTAGCTACAGAAAGCGCCGCCGGTTTTGCCCTTGCGAGGCTCGGCGTCAATCCAATTTTTCGCGAAAAATTCGTCGGCGCGAGTCGCCATCTCGGGGCTAAATGCGCCAAAAGCGTCGAGCACCATGGCCCGGGCGTCCTCGTAGCTGATCTGCTCTTTGGTGTCAAAAAGCGGAGCGTAGCGGTCGATGTGGGTCAGCTCAGGCAGTCCCAGAATCTGCCGCTTCACGCGGTAGTAGCGGGCGACCAACGCCTCGTTCTCCTTACACTTTCGCATAACGAGGTCCACGGTGGATTTCTCCAATTCGTTGGCCATGTGTCGGCTGTGCTCGGCGTAAGGGCGCTGCCGCAGGCGGTCGTCGATGCTCCGATCCAGCAGAATGTTGTTGAAGATGTAGGTCAGGACGTGGCTGAGCTGAGTCAGACCCTCGCTAAAGCTGTCCCCGGCCGCCTCGCGCATTTCGCGGTTAGGATGGCGGAGGAGGTTCAAAACCTCGCTCTCGTTCTTATCCTCGATGACTCTCGTTTCAGGGTTGTTGAACTTGAAAACGTGGTGGGCCAGGACTTCTTCGAAAAGGCGGACCCACGCCCGGACGCCGGTGTTTGCCGTCTCTTCCAGGATCACCTCTTCCTTTTCGGTGAGCATGTAGGGCTTCGCGTCGCGGACTCGCTGGAAGTAATGGGCGTAGTTCGCCATCGCCGGATCGCTGAGCAGTGCGGTTGCGGCGGCGGGTTCGATTTGTTGCAGTTCGATGTCGACAAAGATCAGCTTCACCCGAATCTCGGTCGCCTTCTCGCTCTGCTCCTGCATGAACGCGGTGACCTCGGCATTGTCAGCCTCAACGGCGAAGCGCAAGCTGGCGTAGGCTTCGGGCTTCGACATCTCTTGGAATAGGTGCTCCAGAGCTCGAAAGGCATCGGCAAGTTCAGCTGCCGAGAGCGTGCCCAACTTGCCGCGGTACTTTGCCGCAAAGGCGTCGGCATCGACGTGGGCTTGGGTCCAAGTCGCGGGGACTTTGGGATCGTCGAGGCCACTGAAGAGGGCAGAAAGGTCCCAGCGGACTAGGGGGAAAGCGAGTTCGGGAGCGGCGGTGCTCATACCGAGATTATGATTGGTCGGAGGCGTCGGGTTCCCGCAGGGGCAAATTGTCGTGGCCCAAGAAGCAAACCGGCACGGGGCCCTCCTCCGATTCGCGCCATAAAAAGATGGGAACGCTGCTTGGGGCGGGAATCGGCTGTGGCCGTTGATAGACCGTGAAGCGGCTGTCGCGGGCGAACTCCCGGAACCATAGATCGTAGCCTATCGCAACTACCCTCACTCGCTCCATTGGGAAGCGACGTGCTTTAAGCCAGTCTTCGAACTCAGCCAAATGCTTCATGCGGGAACGGGTAGAAACGCCGCTGAATGCCGCGATCAACCAAATCGCATTGGCTTCTTCTCCGGTGACTTCTAATAGAAGCATGGCCTCAAGCCCAGAAACCTCGTGCAGCGCTAATCTCAGGCACAGGCTTGCATTGAGACTGGCCTGATAATTGGTGATATCTGTTCGCAGATGAGGGCCAGGTGATGCCCCCAAGAGTGCCACAACTTCTTCTGCACTCGCCCACTCCATGATCGGGATACGGACGGCGCCGAACCGAGGTTGTATCTATCTTCTCCCGGCAAGAAGCTCGCGCGCATTCGCCATCGCCATCTCTCCGATCTCTTCGCCCGCCAGCATCCGCGCGACTTCTTCCACTCGCTCGGTTTCGCCCAGGCAACGGATCTCCGTAAAGGTCCGGCCCTCGCGCTCCACCTTTTCGATCTTAAAGTGAGCGTCAGCGCGGCCGGCCAGTTGCGGCAAATGGCTGATACTGACCACTTGATAAAACTGCCCGAGGGCTTGGAGTTTCTTCGCCACAACGGCAGCGGCTCGACCCGAAAGCCCGGTGTCAATCTCGTCAAAAATGAGCGTTGGCACCCCCGCTTTCCCGGCGAGGACGACCTTCATCGCCAGCATCACCCGGCTCATTTCACCGCCGCTGGCGATCCTTGCGAGGGCGCGGGGGGGCTCGCCGGGGTTTGCGGAAAACAGGAAGTGAATGTCGTCCCCACCGTCTTCGCCTGGTTCCTTCGGAGCGAGGTCGACCGCGAAAAGCGCTTTGTCCATGGCGAGCTCTCGGACCTGCGCCTGCACGAGCGCGGAAAATTCTATTGCCCGCTCGGATCGAAGCGCCGTCAACTCTCCGGCGACTTGCCGTAGTCGCGCTTCGCTCTCCGCCAGCTTCGCGGTCAGTCCCTCTTCGGAGTTTTCCGCATCTTCCAGCAACGCCAGCTCTTCCTTAACCTTCTGGTGGAATTCGAGCACCGACTCCTCGGACACTCCGTACTTTCGCACTAGCCGCCGAATAGAGTCCAATCTCGCCGCAGTCTCCTCAAGCGCGGCGGGGTCACTCTCCAACCCCTCGGCATATCGTCTCAAATCGGTCGTCCCTTCTTGTAGCGTTGCCAATGCCGTGCGAAGAACTTCCAGGGTTGCTTCCAACGAAGAGTCCAGCTTGACCACCTGCTCAAGCGAGGCGATCGCACTGCCCAAACGCTCTTCTGCAGCGCCCTCCTCATCGGACAATATGGTGAGTCCAGAAAATGCAGATTCGGTGAGTCGTTCCGCATGCTGAAGTCGGCTCAACTGCTGCTCGAGTTCAGCGGACTCACCCACCATCGGGTTAACCGCCTCGATTTCTTGATCTTGGAAGCGGAGCAAATCCAACCGTTGCTCGCGGTGGCGCATCCCCTGGCGAAGGGTGGCGAGCTCTTGCCGACGCTGGTCTACGTCGGCGAACGCGACTCTCACCTGCATTTTCAATTGCTCCGCGGGCTCGCCGATCCACAAATCCAAATACTCTTGGTGTCGCTCCGGGTCAAGTAGAGCTTGATGGTCGTGTTGGCCGTGCAAGTCCACCAGCAGCGCGCCAAGTTGACGGACCGCACTCACGGGCTGCGCCTTGCCGCCAATTCGGCTCACGTTGCGCCCTTCGGAGGTGATCTCTCGCTGAACGAAGACCTGACCGTCCTCGACCGGGATGCCAAGCTCTTGACAAAGCGCCTGGGCGGCAGGATTGTCGGAGATGTCCGCGACCAGATTCACCGGCCCCTTTTGGGCTCCCGCTCGAAGCAAATCTTGGTCGGCGCGGCCGCCGAGGGCGAGAGCAATGGCGTCCACCAACAGCGACTTCCCCGCCCCGGTCTCGCCGGTCAGAACCGTGAACCCCGGACCTAAGGTGATTTGAGCGCGTTCGATGACCGCAATGTTCTCCACGCTCAGTTCTAGAATCATGTCAAGTATTCTTACAGACGACGGAACCCGAGCGAAAGGCCGACCGATGCATCAAGTTCAAAAAGCCGCGACACTTTCATTAGTTGCCACCTCCATTGTGGTGGTGGTCAAGCTCGTCGCGGGCCAAGTCACTGGATCCATCAGTGTTTTTGGTGAAGGACTTCAGTCGTTCGTGGACGTTTTGATCGCCTTCGGGGTTGTCCA
This sequence comes from Chthonomonas sp., assembly GCA_043754215.1. Taxonomy (GTDB): domain Bacteria; phylum Armatimonadota; class Fimbriimonadia; order Fimbriimonadales; family Fimbriimonadaceae; genus JAFLBD01. The sequence continues at coordinate 57,235 of JAYUVF010000089.1, forward strand.
AACGGTTAAGCTTGCCGCTCGCCCCCCGGACGAAACCCACCCTTACGGTCACGGGAAGGCGGAGGTGATCATGAGCGGGCTCCAAATGCTACTCATTACGGGCACCTCGGGGTTCGTGATTAGCCAAGCGGTTCTGCGCATCCGTCAGCCTCAAGAGATCACCGTCGATTGGGGCGTCGCCGCAATGGCCTTCAGCGCAACCGTCAATCTGCTCGTAGCTACTCAATTGGAAAAGGTCGCCAAGGCCAACAACAGCGCTGCGCTTCGCGGTGAAGTACTGCACCTTCGTAGTGACACATTCGCGGCCGTAGGTCTTATCGTCGGTCTAGTGGCTGTGCATTTCACCAAATGGACGGTGCTTGATCCTCTCCTAGCCATCGGGTTCACTTTGGTCGTAGTCGTCGCGGCGATGAGCCAATTGCGTGGGATTGTCCACCTTTTGATGGACGGTGCCGCTCCTCCCGAGGAGATCGCGCACATCGAAAAGACTCTTCTTTCTCACCCCAAGGTTAAGGGGTTTCACGCGCTACGGACAAGGACCGTGGGCAGCACCCACCACGTGGATCTTCATGTCCTGCTCGACGACAATCTAACATTCGTCGAGGCCCATGAAGCGGCGGAGTCTGTCGAGTCGGAGATTTCGCAGGTACTGGGCGGCGCGAGGGTGAACGTTCACTACGAACCGTATTACGCCGAGCTACGGCATCAACAGGAAAAGCACCCAGAAGGTCCATGAAAAAACCAGGCTGTCTGAATCAGACAGCCCGGCTCGCGATGGCGAAGACGAGAATTTAGCTCTTGTCTTTGAAGCCTGGAAGGCGTCGGCCATTGTAGTAGCCTTCTGGGCTAGCAAAATGTCGAAGCTTGAACGGCTCGCCGCCTTGAACCTTGTTGATATCGATTTCAGGCAGGGTGGTGACGTAGTGGGTTCGGCGCTTAGCGGTGCGTTGGTGGCTATGGCGGCGTTTTGGATTTGGCATGTTACTTCTTCTCCCGGAAAACCGTCACCTTGCGGAGTCGGTTGTTGAATTTCTTCAGTTCAATGCGGTCTGGCGTATTCTGCTTGTTCTTGGTGGTGGTGTAATACGTCATCCCGTCTTCAGTACAAACGAGTCTAATAATTTCGCGCTTTTCGCCTTTCTTCTTGGCCATCTTGGTCTCCTTCTCGCGAGCCCTCAATTTTGGCACGAAACACCCACTTCTCGCAAGGCCGGGCGGCTCGGCCCAGCATTTTTTCCGTCATTCCAGTACTTTTCGCCTTCGAGCCTCGTCGCTTATTTGTGTCTTAGCGGTGGATTTTCTGTTCTTTTAAGAAGGAATAGGCGACTACCGAGGAGAATTTTGCTGTCATGAGTACTTTGCCACCTGAAACAAATCCTGAATCCGAACTTCCGCCGATGACGGCTCCATCGCCATACCCGCGCGACATGGGCACTTCGATGGTCGCGGCTGCGCCCGAAGAGCGCCAACAAGCGATGCTTTGCTGGATCCTGTCGATCTTCGCGGGGTTCATCCCTGGGCTGATCTTTTTCCTCATCGCATCAGCTGACAAGCCGTACCTGAAGCGACAAGCCGCACTGGCTTTGACGCTGTCCATCGTCACGTTTGTGGGCTTCATCGCTTCGGCCATCCTGATGATCATTCTCATCGGCATCGTCACCTACATCGCCTTCGGGATCTGGGCCCTCGTGGTCTGCATCATGGGTGCCATCGCCACCAACAAGGGCGAGAACTTCAGTCCGAAGTTCGTGGACAAGATCTGCATGTCCTTGTTCAAGCTCTAAGCCTCAGCTAGAGCAGACTAACCCCACGACCGCTCGGCCGTGGGGTTTTTCTTCGATTGGTATACTCCCAGGTTCAGGCCCGGGTGGCGGAATGGTAGACGCAGCGGACTTAAAATCCGTTGGCCGCAAGGCCGTGAGGGTTCGAGTCCCTCCCCGGGCACACCGCCGCAATTCGCTCGTAACTCCGACAGTCGCGGCTACGCCTCATCAAACCATAGTCTACGAGGTCGCGCCGAAGTAACGCGGGATCGCCGAAGGAATGCCACTCATTCAAAATTTGGTTAACCTCTGGTTCCGAATATTGAATACCTATTGCAAACTTCTCAGCCAGAAATTGCCTGAGAGCGGCCCTAGCAAGCGTTCGCTTCCGAGCTGGCCAGAGCACGATCTTGCCGTCAGAATCAAAGTAACTCTCGATTCGCATCCGGCCCCATAATAGCCTGATGCGCGTCATGGTTACCGGCTTCGGGCCGTTTGGGCGAATTCGGAACAACCCTTCGATGACCCTCGCGCGCGGCTGCGGGCGTCCGCACTTCCTTTTGGACGTCACGTTTGATGCCGTCGAGACGTTTTTGAAGGACGGATTCGATTCGGCTAGCTACGATGCACTGCTACTGGTTGGAGTTGCCGATTCCCGGCGAAAAATGTCGCTTGAGCGAGTTGCGAGGAACCTGAGCGGCGCCACCAAAGATGTCTCGGGGCAGTTGCTCAACGGCCCCATTGATGACAATGGCCCGACCACCTTGCCAAGCTCACTTTGGACTTCTGAATGCGTGGAGCACCCGGACTTTGAGTGGTCGGATGATGCCGGGGACTACCTTTGCAATTACGCGCTCTACCGCGCGTTGCAGAGCTTCCCTGACCATCGAGTCGGGTTCCTGCACGTGCCGACCCGGCACAAGTTAACGCTGCGACGTCAGGCTGAGAATTTGGGTTGGTTGCTCAACACTCTTGAGCGTTGATCCCGCTAGTTGAGATTCCTTTGAACCCTCGATGAAGTTGGTGATTGGGGTTTGCAGGACGCTCATCAGCACGATAACGGCGGTGCAGAGAACCACCGCAGTGCGCGTGCCCATCGGCATACCGCCTCGCATCGTGACTTCACCCTCCGGCTCTTGCACCCACACCGCGCGAACGATGTTTAGGTAGTAGCCGATGCTGATGATCGAGGTCACCGCGAGCACGATCGCGAGAGGGAGCAGTTGCGCTCGAATCGCGTCGTTAAATAAGAAGAACTTGCCCCAGAACCCGCCTAGCGGCGGGATGCCGATAAGCGAGAAGGTGCAGATCGCCAAGCAGACGGCCGCGAACGGCTCTCGGTGGTACAAACCGTTGAGGTCGGAGAACTTCGTTCCCTCCTTGCCGCGCTTGGCCGAGAGGGTCAGTACCGCGAACACGCACAAGGTCGTGGTGGCGTAGGTGACGAGGTAGAAAATGGTTGTAGTCAGCGGCACTTCGCTGGGGTTCTTGAGGTGGGCAAGGATACCGACCAGCAAGTAGCCCGCGTTTGATACGCTGGAATAGCCCATCAGCCGCTTCACGTCGGTCTGAGACAGCGCGATCACGTTTCCGACCACCATGGTCAGAATCGCAATCACGGTCAGCACCGGCATGTAGAAGTCGCGCAAGGGCAACGCCGAGTCCAGAATTCGAAAGAGCGTGCCGATGGCGGCGATCTTCGAAACCGAGGCCATGAAGGCGGTGACGTTGATGGGCGCGCCCTGATAGACGTCGGGCGTCCATTGGTGGAATGGCACGAGCGCCGACTTGAACAGCAGGCCAATCATCAGCATAGCCACGCCGAAAATCAGCGGTCCGCGGACTAGCTCAGAATTCGAGAGTGCCGCGGCGGCAATCGAACCCATGTCCAGGGTGCCGGTGGTGCCAAAGATGTAGGCAACACCGAAGAGTAACCAGGCCGACGCGAATGCGCCGAGCAAGAAGTACTTCATCGCCGATTCCTCAGACTTGGTCTCCTGCTTCGCCATTCCTGCCATCACGTAGAGGGCAATTGAGAGCACTTCCAAGCCGATGAAGACCATCAGCAGGTTCTGCGTGCCCACCATCATCATCGCGCCCGCCGCCGACCAAAGGGCGAGGGGATAGAACTCCGCGAACGGGATGCGCCTAGCTCGCAGGTACTGCTCGCTGAACAGGATCACTGTGAACGCGGCAAGGCAAATGAGAATCTGCAGGATCAGCGCGGGCCGGTCGCGGTACACCATTCCCGCGAACGTCTCGGCGTCGGGGAGGGGGAGTTGGCTTATCAGCGAGGCGGCTGCCGCCAGAAACGACAGCAATGTGACCGCGATCACCGCGGTGTTGTCCGCCTTGGGGCGGAACATCTCCAGGAGCAACGCCAGCACGCCACCGAGCGAGACGATCACCACGGGGGCGATCATCAGCCAATCAATGGTGGGAGTGGTTGCAAAGGTATTCATACGGAAATCTCTTCGGGGGCCGGGGTCAGCGCAGCGGAATCGGTGGTGAGGAGCAGGTCCGCGTCGGGGTGCATTCCTGCCAGGAGGCCGGAGCGCAGCTCCCGCATCATCGGAATTGAAAACTGCGACTCGGTCACGCGCCATGCCAAGGCGTCGGCGGGCAAGTCAGAAACGGAGTCGAGATACACCTCTTCGGTGCCCTCGATAAAGATCAAATTGAACCGAGCGTCTTGGACGGTTTCTAGCAGTTCCCTATCTCTCTCCAAGTAGAAGCCGCCGAACTGCATCGGCGTAGTAGCCGCCGGGTACGCCCCGTCCAGATAATAGGCAATGCCATCGGCTCCCGCTTCCAGCGCGGACTGCATCTCGACGCGGGTTTCCTCGACCAGCGCGTCCAGTCGTGCGTTGCCCACTTCTGGATTATTCGCGAGCGATGCGTTGAGATCTTCGCCATTCTTCATGGCGCGCGAGAGCGGCGAATTCACCAAGGCAAGTCGAGCCACGGAATCGGAATTGGTCGTTTGGTCAATTGGTAGAACGCACGCGTCGGCGAGGTCGCTCCAGTCGCCCCAAAGGATGATCGGCTTGCGATCCACTTCGCCCCCTCGGGCGGCCGCGACGATGCGCTCGCGTCCGGTCACTTCTTCGTGGCCTCCGCCCGCAACTCGGTCTCGGGTTCGAAGTTCAATTTGCCTTCACTGATCGTGCGAACCACGGAGATGCCTTCCCATAGGTTCTCACGCGGAGCCACTTCGACCAGCTGGCCCTTGGCGGTGATCTCGTGGGTGGGCTCGGCCCAGCTTGGGCGTTGGCCCGCTGGGTTGACCGCCATCAACCGCGCCGCGTTGAGCGAGGCGTCCATCTTATCGAAGAAGGTGTTCGGGTAGAGCCCGCCCCAGAAAATCAGCACGATGAACGGAGCCACCATCGCAATTTCCCATGGCTTGATGTCCTTCAGTCGCTGGTTCTCGGGATTATTGTTCGGGCCGTAGAACATGTCCTTAAACATGATGAGCAAGTACACCGCGGCGACGATGACGCCGGTAGCGGCGATCGCCGGGAGGACCACGCTCAGCCCGTTAAAGCCAGCGAAGCCAGCTTGGAACGCCCCCAGCAACGCCAGGAATTCGCCAATGAACCCGTTGGTCCCTGGAAGGCCTACGCTACTGAGCATCACGATCAGGAAGAGCGCGGAGTAGATCGGCATCTGAGCCTTGAGCCCGCCGTAGTCCTTGAACAGTCGCGTGTGACGTCGTTCGTAGATGAGGCCGATCAACAAAAAGAGTGCGCCGGTAGAGATGCCGTGGTTGAGTTGTTGAATCGCGCCGCCCTGAATGCCGGTTTGTGTCAGCGAGAAGAGCCCGATGACGACAAAACCCATGTGCGCCACTGAAGAGTAGGCCACAAGCTTCTTGACATCCGGTTGCACCGCCGCCACGATGCCACCGTAAAGAATCCCGATCACGGCGAGGATCATCACCGGCACCACGAATTGCCCGATGACATCTGGGAACAGCGGCAAGATGAACCTGAGAATCCCGTAAGTTCCCATCTTCAGCAAGACGCCTGCAAGGATCACCGAACCCGCGGTAGGCGCCTCGACGTGGGCGTCGGGGAGCCAGGTGTGGAACGGGAACATCGGCATCTTCACCAAGAACGCCAGCATGAAGAACCAGAAGATGATCGCCTGAAGCTGGAGGAATCCGACCCAGAAATCGCCCTGAGCAATGCTACTTTGGATCATCACGAGATCAAAGGTGAGCGTGCCGTACTTCTGCGAGTGGATCCAGGCCAGCATGACCATGCCGACGAGCATCATGATCGAACCGCCCGCCGTGAAGATGAAGAACTTCACAGCTGCATAGGCTCGTCTCTCCCCACCCCAAATGTTGATGAGGAAGTACATCGGGATCAGCGTCGCCTCGAAGAACACGAAGAACAGGATCATGTCGAGCGACAAGAACACCCCGAGCATCGCGCTTTCGAGCAACAGCAACAGGGCCATGTACGCCTTGACCTTCACGTTCACGTAGAGGCTAAACCACACGCTGATGATCATCAGGAAGGTGGTCAGCATCACCAGCCACAGGCTGGTGCCGTCTACGCCGAGGTGGTAGCTGATGCCGAATCGTTCGATCCAGGGCACCTTCTCGACCATCTGAAAATGGAACGACTTGCCCGTGAAGTTCACGAACATTACGAGGCTGAGGAGGAATGCGAGAACCGAGGTTCCTAGCGCGGTGATGCGAGCAAGGTCCTTGCGTTCGTCCGGCAAGCAAGCCACGGCAAGTGCGCCCACGAGGGGCACGAAGATGAGCCATGAAAGAATGCTCTGCATTAGCTTCGGCCTCCGGTGGTGTTGAAGAAGTAAATGAGCCAGCCCAAAATCGCGACGCTTCCGACCAGCATCATCAGCGCGTAGCCTCGGGCGTATCCGGACTGGAACCAGCCGAAGCCCTTACTTAGAACTCCCATCGCACCGGCCAAACCGTTTACGGCGCCATCCACGATTTTATTGTCCACCACCTTCCACATGAAGGTGCCGAGGAGTCCGCCACCTTCGATGCCGGCGTCCACCATGGCTCGGTCGTAGCCGAATTGATCGGCCGCCGCGCGGCGGAAGGGATTCCAGCGCGCCAGGTCCCAGCCCTCGGCCTTCGGCAGTCCGCGCATGTACCAAAGCACGCCTAAGATGATTCCCACGATGCCGACCCAATATCCGATCGGGGTGATGAACTGCTCGAATGGTATCGGGCTGTGATGAGCTCCGCCGTGCGCCTTCTCTTCGGCGTACCTGACAGGCTCAAGCCACTTCTCAAGCGTGTCTTTAGGCAGACTCGGGAACGCTTTGTAACCCTTCAGCCACAGACCTGCACCTGCCGAGAATACGGCGAGGACAGCGAGTGGAATCCACATGCTTGGCGGCACTTCGTGCGGTTTGTGGTTCTCGTCGAGTTCGTGATGGTGCCCGTGCTCTTCGTGAGTTTTTGCTAGCTCCTCGTCGGTATAGAAAAATCCGTGGGTGTCCGGGCCGTGATCGTGATGAGCGTGGGCATGCGCGTGCTCGTGGTGATGCTCCTCGTGGTGGCCTTCCGCATGCGCCGGAATGAGCTTCCAACGCTCCTGCCCGCCCCAGAAGGTGAGCATCATCATTCGAGTCATGTAGACCGCGGTGAGGAATGCGGCGAAGAAGCCGATCCAACCCGCGTACATGCCGATGTTGACTCCGCCCAGCATCGCTTGCTGGCTGTAAAGCGCATCGTGAAGGATGTCCTCTTTGCTAAACCAGCCGCTCGTGAGAGGCACGCCGGCAATGGCAATCCACCCTATCACCATGGTGATGAACGTGATGGGGATGTACTTCCGGAGGTTGCCGTAGTTGCGCATGTCCTGGTCGTGGGCCATCGCGTGGATGACCGCTCCCGAGCCAAGGAATAGCAGCGCCTTGAAGAATGCGTGGGTGATGACGTGGAACATCCCAACCCAGTAGTAACCCGCGCCGCAGGCGATGAACATCAGCCCGAGTTGAGAAACCGTCGAATAGGCCAAGACCTTCTTGATGTCCGTCTGACCGAAGGCGATGAGTGCGGCAAAGACGGCGGTAAACAGTCCGACGATCACCACGATGGAACTGGCCACTGGCGAAGCGGCGAACACCACCTGCATGCGGTTCAGGAGCACGACACCCGCCGTAACCATCGTCGCGGCGTGGATGAGCGCAGAGACGGGCGTCGGCCCCGCCATTGCGTCGGGGAGCCAAAGATAAAGCGGGAACTGGGCGGACTTACCGCAAGCTCCTACAAACAGACACAGTGCAATCGCCGTCGCCATCGCAGGATTTGCCGCGATGATCGAGGGCAAGTACTCAAATAAAAC
>JAYUVF010000090.1:0-45911 GCA_043754215.1 Chthonomonas sp.
GGTTGAGCTTGAGAAGCGACAGGTCGTGTTGCACGATCCGATCAAGCGACTGGGTCGAACCAACGTCATGATTGACCTTCACCGAGATGTGGACGCAAACGTGACGGTTCACGTGTTTAACCCGGCATTCCCTGAGTTCGACGTCATTCCTGACGCACCGAAGGTCGAGGAAGAAGAGGAAGTGGCTCCCGTCGAGGAAGCCGCTGAAGAAGCCGAAACTGTCGAAGCCTAATTCTTGGCTTGACTCAAGAAACCCTCACGCTGTGGCGCGAGGGTTTTTTATTTTGCGGGCGCCAGAATCTCGGAAAGGCGGAGCATGAGTCGCTCCATGGTGTCTTCTGCGGTGTATGCGGCTTCTTGCCCTTTGAGGCGCGCGTCCGCGAGGTTGACTTCGCTGAAACATTGGGCGATCTGATCTAGGGTGACTCGGCGCGCTTGGGGGATGATGCGGGTCATGGTGCCCGCTTTCTCGTCGGCGATATTCGGCTTGGCGGGGAAGAGGGCTTTAATGTCGGCGGGAACTTGATTAGGGTTTGCGCCGCGGTCGAGGCATACCCTCGTCTGCCAAAGGAGCCGGAAGTAGCGCGTCAACTGCGGTGTGATGCTGGCGATGCCAACCTCATTCATCTTTTTGTTTGAACCGGAGATGATGCGCAGTTGCTTGACGGCTTCGCCCATTTTTCGCTCGCGGACCGCGTCAAGGAGAGCCCACATGTTCCATTCGCGGGTGGGGGTGACGGTGTATCGGACGTGCTCCTCACGAATCTCGGGACTATCGCCCACGTAGATCGCCAGTTTTTGGACTTCGCTCATTCCCCGGGAGTAGCTGCCGCCCACCATTTCGATGAGCAAGGTGGTGGCGGGGGGCGTGAGCTTCTTGCCGTGTTCCTTGGCGAGCGCGATGAAGGCCGATGCCAGGTTTTCAGCCTTAACTTCGCACAGCAATTCTTCGCCGTCCACTTCCTGGAGGAATTTGCGCCAAGTAGTGAGGATTCTTGCGTGGGAGGCTTTCTTGTCGCTCGTTTCGTCATCCACGACCAGGATTAAACGCCCTGATGCCGGCACGCCGAGTAGAGGGTTTGGGACCTTGTCTTTTGACTTCTTCCCGGTGGTCTCATCGGGAGGATCGGGGTCGGCTCGGAGGAGGTTTCGGACCACGAGAGTCCGACGGTCAGCCAAGAATGGCGTGGTACCTACGCTGGCGATCCAAGACGCGATGGGTTGGGCGTCGGCGATGATGATCTCAGAATCGAAGTCGTCCTCGCCCATTCCCGAGAGGTGCATGAGCTGGCGCAGGACATCCGTGCGGAGCATGTCTTCGTTGCCCGAAACGAGGATGACGCGGCGGGCGGAGGCGGCTTCGACGTTGAACTTCATGAGGACTTGCGAGCCTTTTTGAGGCTGATTGCCCAGGCTTTGGATTGGGCGATGACGTCGTCAAATTGTGACAGCTCTCCGGTGACGTTTCCGTAGAGGAGGGCATTGAGTCGGTCGGCAAATCCGGGGGCAGGGGTTTCTGCGCTTGGAAAGTTGCTTGAGACGCGGGAGACGAATTCGGCGGGCGTCTCGGGGAATTTACGTGGGATCCCAGCTCCCTTCTCGATGTCCGAGAGTGCTTTGACGGCGAGAGAGTGGAACTCGCCGCGGGCTTGAATGGCGTTTTCGCCTACCCGCCCGCGGCGCCGCGCCAAGCCCTTGAGGGTATCCCACAGCAAGGCACCCACGAGTCCAGCCAGACAAACAGCGATCAAAATATTCCCGGCAAGCTGGGCCCATGGCTCCTGATACCACGCGGCCTTTTCGCGCCACGCTTCACCGCGACCGAAGCCGTCCACCTCGGCGGCGCCTTCGGTTGCATCGAAGGTCACCCACCCCGCTCCCTCGAAGTAGATTTCGGTCCAAGCGTGATAGTCCGATTCGCGGATCATATACTCGTTCATTCGCAGTTCTTGGCTGTCGCTGACGAGATAGCCCGAAGCCACCCGCGACGGCAGGCCGACCGATCGGGCCACGATCGCTAAGGAGGTAGCGTAAAGGTCGCAATAGCCCTCTTGGGTCTCGAAGAGCACCGTGTCAACGACGTCTTTTCCTTCGGCGATCTGGGGGGCCTGGAGGTTGTAGCGGATGCGCTTGCTGACCATTTCGCGCAACGCCTCGGCCTTTTCGTAGTCGGTTTTGGCTCCCTCAATCGCGTTCTTGACGATGAGCCGGACTCGATCGGAGATCTGCACATTCTGGAGCGAATCCCGCCAGAAACCGGGCTTGGCGGCTTTTGTTAAGTTGGACCGATCGGGGATGTAGGAGACCCCCCCAGCCATTGGTCCAAATGAGCGGTCTCGGGTGCTTCGCACGATGCCGTCTTGCCGAATGAACAGGCCGTTAGTGCCCACCGAAAGGATGCTTAAAACGCCCGGCAGATACGGGCCGGGGAGCTGTCCGGTTGATGCGGAGAGTTGATACGAGAATTTCTTGCCTGCCCCGTTTAACTCGACAAATTCGGGGTTCAGCCGTCCAACGTCCATCTTGCTCGTGGCACTCGGGCGAGTCAATCGTTGCCCCCCAAGTTCGAAGGTGGTCCATTGGTTCTGATCAAATCGGTAGAAGGCTTCGCCGCGCAGGTAAACCGGCTCGGGCATAACGGCGATCATCACTGGGTCCTCGCTTGGCCGACCGTATGGACCGTTGCCGACTCTCAGGGAGCCGCGATTCGGATCAGGTCGCCCCAGACTGCTGACGATTGGGGTGACGGTCGTGCCTGGGTTTGGGCGCAGTGGGTCGCGCAGTGGGGTCGTTGCCCCTTGGACCGTGCTGCGGATGAACGGAGCTCCCAAGGCGCTGAACGCGATGACCACCACCGCCGAAATCAAAGCCCATTCCGGTCCCGCAAGGCTCTTCCATGCGTAGCCGCGCAGGCGATCCCAGTCACCCTCGCCCGCTTGCTCCGCGAGCCGGAGCATGTTGCGCAGGTGGCTCCTGGCGAACAGAGTGCCCGTGCAGACCAGGAACCCGAAGAACATGACCGGAGCGAAGGGGAAGGTGTCAAATGCGCCCACCAGGCCGTACAGCGCGATCGCCGGTACGCCGAGGAAAAGCAAAGTGGAGTCGCGCCAGCTAAAGAAACTGCCGAGCGCCATGACCCAGCACAGTCCAGCGGTGTACATGAGCTGGGGAGGAAATCCCTCTTCTGGCAAGAATCGGTTGAGGTGTCCGGCTCCGAAAAGACACGCCATCGCCACGATCGCAAACAAAATGCCGTCGAGCGTCAGGCGATTGAACACCCATTTTGGCCTCGGGCCTAGTGCCGCGAAGAAGTGTCCGATCAGGCACAGAACCGTGAGCATGATCCCGGCGTCGGTATTGCGGACGCTGATGCCAGCCGACATCAACACCGTGGTGCAGGATATTGCGCTGAGCAGAAAATCTTGCCAGCCGAGACGGGCGATGTTGTTATTCATCGCGACTCCTCGGCGCAGAGAGGCGGCGCACCCTTGCTCCCGCCCCGGTCAGTTGTTGAATGAACGATTCACTGGCGGCTGACTCGCCCGAGAATTTGGGTACGAATTGCAGGGCGTTGTACACGTAAAGCTGTACTGAGCCGGGTTCGGTATGACGCAGAACTTCGGGCAGTTCCGGATCAGCAACGGCAAGAAACATGAAGATTCGGCCGGTTGTCTCTGTCGTGTTGAGCGCGCTAGTGAGTTCGGCACTGATGCTCTGTTGTTGGTCTGCCCGGAGGTCAGCGAGCACATCGAGGAACGGCAAGAGCGGTTCGAGCTGGGAATAGAAGCGCACAGGTTGATTTAGTTCAAGCTGGGAACACCTCGGCAGGAGCTGCTCGATGAGGTGGGCGGCGTGACCGCACATCACGTCGAGGGAAGAGGGGGAGTCGCCGAGGTCGGAGCCCATCGATCGCTGGAGCAACACGGTGGCCTTTGAACTCGCTTGAGACTCGAAGTCCTTGACCATGAGGCGCCCAAGGCGCGCGCTACTCGCCCAATGCACATGCCTGACCGGATCGCCGGGAGCGTACTCGCGGACCCCTCGGGCGTCGATGCTACTGGCAAGCAATCGCTTTGGAGCAGTGTCTTCATATCCTTGCCCATGCAGCAGCGATACATCCACTTCGAAGGGAACCGGCACCGGCAGCACCTTCAGGGTGGTCTTGTTGGCTTCATGAATCGTCTCGGCGGAGGCCAAGCCGAGCGCATCCGTCCCCGCGACGCTGACGCCGGACCAAGTGAAGGTCCCCCTGCGCAAAGGGCGAAACTGATATTGGATTTGGACGGGTTGTTGGTAGCTGGGGGCGATGGGGAGGGCATGGCGTACCCAGTCGCGGGTTAGACGGAGGGGCACTTGATCTTCGATGAGAAGCAACGGCCGATTGAACCGGTTTTGGCTCTCCACCGAGAGAGTTACCATCGCCACTTCGCCGAGCTTAACCATCTCGGGGGATTGCCGGAAGATGGTAAGTCCCTTCACGGCGAACTTAGCCTGCAACTTCGCCGCCACAATGGTGGCCACCAACGCGGTTCCCATGTAAAACAGGGCCGGCGAGTTCACCAGGAGAGCCACCACCGCAAGGAATACGCTGGCAACGATCAGGGTCAAACTGGCGGCATTTCGCACGAGAACTCAAGCTTATCGGATCGGAACGGGGGTTTGGATGGTGCCCAAAACGCTGGTGATAATTTCGTCGGATGCAAGCCCTCTGGCGCGGGTCTCGCCCCGGGGAATGATGCGATGGGCGAGGACCATTCTGCCTACCGACTTCACATCGTCGGGGGTGACGAATTCCCGCCCTTGGCTACTGGCTTCCGCCTGGGCGGCGAGCTGAAGATGAAGCGATGCGCGAGGGGAGGCACCCAGGCTCACGTGGCTGTGGTCGCGGGTGGCTCGTACTAGGGCGACGATGTAGTCTTGGACTTTGGGGTCCACAAATACGCTTCGGACTACCCTCTGCAACTCGGCGAGTTGCTCCGGGGTGCCGATGGAGGTGAGTTCGTCGACCGGTCGCCGCTCGCGTTGTTGCTCAAGCATTTGATTTTCTGCGTCGCGACTGGGGTAACCGAGGGAGATGCGTCCAAAGAATCGGTCCATTTGAGCTTCGGGAAGCGGATAGGTGCCCGCCATTTCCACGTTGTTTTGGGTCGCAATGACCATGAACGGGACGGGAAGGGCTCGCTCTTCGCCGTCGGCGGTTACGGTGTGCTCTTCCATTGCTTCGAGCAAGGCAGACTGCGTTTTCGGGGTGGCGCGGTTGATTTCATCTGCGAGAAGAACGTTGGCGAAAACGGGTCCGGCACGGAATTCGAAGATCTGCTGCCGTTGGTTGTAGATGGCGCTCCCGGTGACGTCGGTAGGTAGGAGGTCGGGGGTGAACTGGATGCGGCTGAACGTCCCTCCGATGGACCGTGCGAGTGCCTTAGCGAGGGTGGTTTTGCCGACGCCGGGGACGTCTTCGATCAGCAAGTGCCCACCACACAGCATGACCAAGACGGCGTTGCGGGTGGCTTCCGGTTTACCGGCGATGACCCGATTCAGCTGATCGCTGATGGACTTTGAAAATTCGGCAACATCGGAAATCATCATCTGCGTGCTTCTACGTAGCAAGGAGGCTCCTGCGACACTCCAGAGTTCAACGTTATACTTTGTTCTGTGGCGGCAAGTTGTGTTATTGGCGTGGATTTAGGCGGGACGAACGTGCGTGCCCAGGCAATTTACGAGGACGGCTCCCCCGCCGGTGAGTATAAAAAAAACTCATCTCATGCCCAGCAAGGCACCGAAGCGATTATTGACTCAGTGGTGAATACCATTCGAGAGGCCATATCCGTTGCAGAAGGGGAGGTCGTGGGGGTTGGCATGGCGGTGCCGGGGCATATCGATGATCGAGCGGGCCTAGTTCGGTGGGCACCCAATTTTGGTCGGGAAGTTGAAGGGGTTTTCATTTCTTGGAAAGATGTTCCGCTGAAGAAGCTGCTTCACGATCAGGTTCAGCTGCCTGTAAACATGGGCAATGACGCGAACCTCGCGGCGCTGGGGGAATATCGATTTGGCGTGGGGCAGAACAAGGCGCGGTGCTTGGTTTTGATCACGATTGGGACGGGGATTGGAGGGGGAGTAGTGTTGGCTCCGGCCTCGGTGATGGGGCAGGCGACGGGGCCGATGGTTTTAGTGGGGGCCAACGCGGGTGGAGCCGAGCTGGGCCACATTATCATCCAGAATGGCGGGCTCGATGCAAGCGCGGGAACATATGGATCGCTCGAGGCTTATTGCCAGCGGGACGCGATTGTAAAGCGCGCTCAGTACAAGCTTCAGCGTGAGCCGGATTTGCGCGGGTCTAAGCTTTGGTCGCTGGTGGAGGGGAATCTGGCCCGAATTACGCCTCAGATCATAGCGATTGCCGCGGAGCATGGCGACGAGATTGCGCTCGACACGTACGCCGAGATTGGGACTTTTCTGGGGGTGGGAGTTGGGTCGTTCATTAATGTGTTTGCGCCTGATATTTTGGCAATCGGAGGGCAGATTGCGAAGGCGGGCGACTGCCTGATGGGACCGCTGAAGAAGTCGGCGAAAAACACTGCGATTCCCACGCTTTTTGAGGGATGCGAGATCACGCTCGCGGAACTGGTGGATGATGCGGGGATTTTGGGGGCGGCTGCGTTGGCTTTTGAAGCGAGATCCGCGCGCATGGCCTCGTAGAAATCGGCGGGGAAGGTATCCTGCGAACTTAAGATTGCGCGGCACTCGCAACGGCGCGGCTGACCGGCACGGAAGGAAACGAATTTCGTATGACCGAAGTGATCATGCCCAAAATGGGCGACGGTATGGAAGAGGGAACTCTTCTGGAATGGCTGAAGAAAGACGGCGAGAAGGTGCGCTCCGGTGAAATCATCGGAACCATCCAAACCGACAAGGCGACGCTGGAATTGGAATCTCCTGGCTCGGGGGCTCTGACCGGGTTCCTGATCAAGCCAGGCGAAACGGTGCCCGTCGGGGTTCCCATCGCGCTGCTTTTGAAGGATGGAGAGGCGGTGCCCGCGAATTGGGGCAGCGGTTCTGCTACGCCTGCGGCTGAGGTTGAGATTGCTGCTACTCCTGAGCTTGTGGCTTCGGTAGCGTCCAGTCCGGCGCCGGTTTCCGCTGGCCGATCCAAAGCAAGCCCGCTGGCCAAGAAAATTGCGACTGAATTGGGCGTTGATTTAAGTGTTCTGGCTGGTACCGGCCCTGGCGGTCGAATTGTCGAGAAAGATGTGCGTGACGCTGCGGGTACAGCTCCTGCTCCTGTTGCAGTTAAGACGACCGCTCCTGTGCAAGTGGTGGCGTCAGGCCAAGACACCAAGGTGCCTCTGAATCGCCTGCGACAAATCATTGCTCAGCGGACCAGCCATTCCAAGCAGACGGTTCCACATTTTTACGTCACCGTCGAGGTGGACCTTGAGCGCATCAATGCGCTGAGAGAGCTATTCGAGGACGAAGAGTCTGGCAAGGTGAGCGTGAATGACTTCGTGGTGAAGGCTTGCGCTCGCGCGCTCGCTGACATGCCTGAGGCCAACGCGACTTTCCAAGGCGACAGCGTCATTCGCTACGCGGCAATCCACGTCGGCATCGCCGCTGCGGTGGACGATGGACTGTTGGTTCCGGTTGTGAAGGATGTGCAGGGCAAGAGCCTCCGCCAGATCAGCACCGAAGTGAAGGAACTGGTGAAGAAGGCGCGCGAAGGCAAGCTCCATCCGGACGAAATGAGTGGCAGCACCTTTAGCATCAGCAATATGGGGATGCTCAACGTGGACAGCTTCTCGGCGATCATCAATGAGCCGAACGCGGGGATTATCGCCATTGGCACTGCGCGGAAGCGAGTGGTGTGCGATCAGGAGACCGACGAGATTGAAGTGCGCACGCGCATGAACATTACGGGGTCGTTCGATCACCGAGTGCTCGATGGTGCCGTTGGAGCGAAGTTCATCAATGTGGTCAAGGACTACCTTGAGAATCCTAGCCGCCTGTTAAACTAACGGTTGCACACTTATGAAAAGCCCCGCACTCTGTGAGTGCGGGGCTTTTTTTAGATTAGACCTTGGCGACGAGGATATCGCGGAGAGCGTCGGCCTGGTCACCGGGAACGAGGGCGAGGATGGTGTCTCCTGCCATAAGCTGGGTGTCGCCGCTCACCAAAACGCCTTGCTCCTTGCGGATGATCCAAACGATGTTGGTTTGAGTGGGCAGGCTGATCTCGCGGACGCTTTTCCCAACGACGGGTGAGCGCTGAGACAAGACTGTCTCGACAATTTCGATGTTGCCCTTGGCCAGCGCGCCCACGGGGATGAATTCGTCTGTGGTGATTTGCTGATCGAGGAGGGAGAAGATGAGCGAGGTGGCACTGACGGTCTGATCCACGCCGACCTTCTTGAAGATGGCTTCGTGGGTGGGGTCGTTGACGCGAGCAAGGACACGCTGGACGTTCCAGACAACTTTTGCCATCTGGCATACCACTAGGTTATCCTCGTCTTCGCCGGTGACTGCAACCACGGCGTCGGCTCGGTTGAATCCGGCTTGTTTTTGGGTAGCGATTTCGCAGCCGTCGCCGACAAATACGGAGTCCTCGCCGAGGACGGTCGCCAGGCGCAGTGCTTGTCGGCTGTCCTTTTCCATCAGGAGGACTTCATGACCGCGTTGGATCAGCTTTTTGGCGAGCTGCATGCCGACGTTGCCTCCGCCGACTAGGATCAAATACATTACAGCACCTCCAGTTCTTTGGGCAGATTGTTGTACACGTCGATTGATTCGTAGGGGCTATCTGTGAGCCAGTCGCGCATCATGCCGGCGATGATGAGGGCCGGGGTGATGCAGTACATACCAAGGTCTTTGTAAGCCTGCGCTCGGTTGGGATCGGCAACGCGAACGCAGATGTGCTTGACGTTGTAGTTGATCTTCGCCACCTGGGCCGCCATGAGGTTCGTGTTGTCGCCGCGGGTGACGGCGAAGAAGGCGTCCGTTTGGGCGATGCCCGCTCGGAGAAGGGTGTCTTCGTCGATGCCGCTGCCGATGACGACTTTGCAGTTGTGGCGTTGGCCTAACCTGCGGACAGCCTCGGGGTTTTGCTCGATCACCGTGACGGTGTGGGTCTTTGCGAGCTGGAGGGCGAGGGCCGCTCCGGTTCGGCCGCAGCCAAAGATCAAGACATTCATAAGTCGCCCTCCGACTATACCAGCGCGGTAAAGGCTCGGGATACCTGTTCAGGTTGCAGGGCCGAGCCGTCGGGACCGTTGATGGTGAACGATGCAGTGCTCTGCCCGGCCCATTGGCCCACCCGGGCGCCGAGGATATTCCAGCCTTGTTGGGCGATGACGCGGCTGAACCGGTAGGCAAGACCTCGTCCCCGTCGACCGCGGATTTCCAGGATTGCGGGGTTGCCGGCGTGGAAGGTGGTTTTGAGCTCGCCCGGATCCATTTCGATGACCTTGCCTTTTGCGAGGAGGATCTCAAGTACTGCGTCGTCCGATTGGGCGCGTAGCTCTAGGAGCCTTTTTAGGGCAGTGCAAGTGCTGGGCGGGACGGGCTCTCCACCGAACGTGATGGTGAAGACGTCCACTGCAACGGGGTTTTCGCCCGATGTGGTGCAGGCTCGCAGTCCGATCAGGCCGAGGTCCAAGGCGTAGATCAGGCCGAGAACGCGGCTCAGAAGTCCTGGGGAGTCGGGGGCGGAAATGGTGAGTCGGGTAGCAGAGATGTCGGGGGCGGTCTCAAAGGCGACTACGAATTCGCCCTGCTTGGCCCTTTGGGCTAGTTCGAAATGGAAGGGGATGGTGGTGGGCTCGGTGCTGAGGAGGTAGTGCGCAGGGAGCGAGGCCGTGAACTCCTGGACCTTAACCTCGTCGTGGGGAAGCCCCTTGAGCTGGCGACGGACCAAGCTTCTATAGGCTTCAGGATCGGCGACCACCGAGGATTGCTGAACGAGGTAAGTCTCGGTGCGCTCGAAGAGCTCGCGCAGGAATGCGTCTTGGGTTTGGCTCCAGATGTCGGGGGCGACGGCTGACGAGTCTGCCCAAGTCAACACGGTGAGCATCGCGAGGCGCTCGAGAGTTTCGACGTGCTGACCAAACTCGTGGATCGTGTCGGGGTGCTGCACATCGCGCATCCGGATGGTGTGCGACATCAGAAGGTGGTTGCGAACCAGCCACGCCACAGTGTCGGCTCGGTCCTGGTCTAGCTTCCATCGGCGACAGATTTCATGGGCCATTCGCTCGCCGGTGATGCTGTGCGAATCCGAATGGTCGGCCTTGCCCACATCGTGGAGCAGCGTGCCGAGAATAAATGCGCCCTTGTCCTGGATGCGCTGATACACCCCTGACAGAAACCCTTCTTGGCCCCTTAGCGACTCAATGAGACGGGCGGCGCGGAGGGTGTGTTCGAAGACGGTGTAGCGGTGGCTCTGATCGTCGGGAAGCAGGCGCTTGGTTAGGCAGAGTTCAGGGAGAAGCTGGGGAAGGACTCCGCAAGCGTCCATGTTTCGGATTACGCGGTCGCCTTGGTTTAGGGCGCGGAGGGCTTGGTTTGCGGTGACCTGGGGGGAAACGAGGGCGGTGAAAGGGGGGACTCGGAGGCCGAGTTTGGTGGCGTTTGCGACTCCGAGGGCCGCATCGCTGACGTGGGCGCCGGCCGAAATGCGAACCTCGCCTCGCAGAGCGAAAACCCCTTCAGCGAGCTCAAATCTCGAATCGGGGATGCGATCTAATGCTTCGAGCCAATGGCCATTTAACGCGGTCATCGCGCGATGCAGCTGGTCCATCATCGCTTTGGGATCGAGACCGAGCGTTTTGGCAACCTCGGGCTGAGCGACGTGGGTCAGTTGGTCCACGTGCTTGCCCTTCGCGAAATGGAGCGCATTGCGCACCATCAGCAGAAAGTCGTAGTCGTCGGGTGGGGATTGAGGTCGCTCACCCAGTGCCTGCCGAACCCAGTTGGACGCTTGGAAATCTCGCAAGCCTCCGGCTCCTTCCTTCAGGTCAGGCACGACAACCAGGGGCGTGTCGTGGGTCCGGGCGTGGTATGCGGCCCGCTCTTCCTTTTTCTGAATCAGAAAGTCTCCGACCGGGAAGAACCGCCAAAACTCGGAGAGCAGGCGGTCGTACGGACGGTCTGAGCCCGCGATCAGTCGAGATTCGAGAAGGGAAGTCCTTGTCTTCGGATCGAGCGACGGGGCATCGGCGATGAGTCGATAGGAGTAGTCCACCCGGACGCCCAAGGCGTCGTTGAGCACGATGTGGAGCTGGTTGAACAGGTTGCGGATGACCTGGTCTAGCCCGGGCGCCTGCTCATCCAGGGGGATGACCGCGAGGTCCACATCGGAAAACGGGGATAAATCTCGCCGTCCGTATCCACCGGTGGCTACGACCGAAATGGGGCCGACATCGGCCGATTCGTGTTCAAGTTGATAGTAGACCTCGCGAATCGCCCCGTCAATGACCTCGGTCCAGGCATCGGACCAATCCAAACCGGCGGGAGACGCCGCGAACTGATCGAAGCAGCGCGCTTTGCTTTCTTGGAGGGCGATCAGGGAAAGTCTCATTCGGTGAGGTGCAGGTTGGGTTCGTTCAAGAGGGTCTTGCTAATTGGCCCCTCTAAACTTCGGTTGATGAAGATGCAAATCGGTGTGGAGACGATACTCGCGGCGAGGCCGGTGGTCAAGAGCCCTTTGCCCAATTCGACGAAGACCACCTTAAGCAGTTGGACTGGCTCATATTTGTGGATGAGCGCCCAGATCGGAGCCGAGAATACCGCGATGCTGATACTGAAGAGCGACGACCCCAGGAGCAGGCTCGAACCGGCTTGATACTCCTGGGGGATATTGAATTCAGGGCCGATGGCTCTCATCGGCGCGCCCAGCCCTGCGATGAATAGACCGTAACAACTCGCCAAAACGAGGCCGACGATGACGATGACAATCCGGTGATTGCCGCTTAGACCTTCAGGCAGTCGGCTACGCACGGCGGTCGGTTGGAAGACGAAAAAGGCGAGGCTCAAGACCGCCCACAGCGAGGGCCAGACGAGCCAAGTCGCCGCGTAGATCGCGGTTCCAATTCCGAGCCCTAAAATAGGGGCGACAGGAAAGGAGAAGATGCCATGGCTGATTTTATGAAAGCCAAGCCCATATCCGAGCAGCATCAGCGCAATGCCCAGAAGGGCAATATGAACAAAACACCCCGGTAGTGACGCCGCGATGACGGACCAAATCTGTCGCTCAGCGCGGTCTCTTCGGTTACCAGCGGTGTCCACCACGTTCGACCATGAGTCTGCGTTACGATATGCCGCTTCGACGGTTGCGGCATCCCCGGGCATGTTGGCGGCGCGGAGTCGGTCGACGAACCTCTGACGCTGACGGAGCCTTTCTGAGTAACTGCCTGTGTCGGCGGATTCCCGTCCTGATGCGGACTGCTGCATCAGCACAGCGCCAATGGATGCGACTTCGATGCTGCGACCTCCCTCCAAGATCAGTTGGCCGTTCCGCAAAGTGGCCAGAAGGGACTCGAGGGGAGCATCACGCTCCACTTTTTCCGTTCGGGCGTGCCGCAGGATCGCAAGGGCGTGCGAACTGCTCCTCTGATTGAGAAGCGCAGCATTTTGCCAGGGCATCGTGGTGTTGTACTCTTTGCTCATCGATGCACTTAAAAACAGTAGGCGGCTATTTTGACCATCATCCCACCGGGTGCCGTTGCTGGCGATTTCCCAATCTGTGAATTTCCCGGAGCGATCAAACACGCTGGCCATTTGCAGCCAGAACGCGTTGGTCGGGTCGAGGCTGGAGCATTGACGCGCTAAGTCGGCGGCGTATTGGCTCTCCGCTACGCTGATGTCCCGCAGGCCAAGATACTGCCGGGAGACGATGACCAAAAAGTAGGCCGCTTCCTGGCGGTTTGTCGGCGGGACGACCTTTTTCACGTTACTCTCCATCCAAGGGGAAGTAGACAGCACCGTGCTCGGCCCTAGTTGACGCGTGAAGAGGGCGTAGTACGGGCGCGAGGAAGGGTGGATGATGAGCACCACCAAGGCGCCCAGCAGAGAGCCCCAAAGTAGCCTGAGGGCGGGCGTCATCGCACGACGGGGAGTCGGGGCGCCGGACCTTCGGGAAGGTCTACGGTGATGGAATCCACTTTCTGAGCCGCGTCACCGTTCAAGATGCGAATTGGCTTCATGGAGCTGGAATTCGCGAGCATCTGAAGAAGGGCGAGCAGTGCCATCGAGGCCACGGAAGCACCTACAATGGCGGGCGACCAATATTGGAAGCTAGCCTTCGCAGAGGTGACCCGGAGGTTTCGTATCAACCGCCGGTCGAAGCGATCAGGATCCACTTCGGGCTCCAGCCGAGACTCGTACAGGAGCCCGTCAAGAAATGGGGGCTCGTCTGCAACCGAATTTTTCTTTCGGCTGAAAAACATTATTAACGGGGCTCCTTTGTGGCGTTAATCCACAGGACGCGGAACCGCTCTCGTGCGACGTGGAGTCGACTTCGGACGGTACCTACCGGCACGTGCATGAACTCGGCGATCTCTTCGTAGCTGAGTTGCTCCATCTCTCGAAGCACCAACGTGGCCCGGAGATCGGGAGAAAGTTGATCAAGAAGCTTGTGGACCACGATCTTGTTTTCGATCGCGGTACCGGAGTGGTTCTCGACGAAATCAAACTCGGCGGGTTCGGCTCGCTTTTGGCGGAGCTTGTCCATGCAGAGGCGAACGCAGATGCGATAGATGTAGCCGCTGAAGGCACGATCTTCTCGGAGTGATCCGAGCTCGCGAAATGCCTTCAAAAACGCCTCTTGAGCCACATCTTCAGCCTCATTAGAATCCCGAAGGATATTGGCCGCGACCCGAATGAGCCTCGAGCGGTGCCGATCGATGAGGATGGCCAGCGCAGACTCGTCGCCATTACGACATCGCTCGAGGAATCTTGCGTCCTCGATGCCGCGGGTTGCGACTCCCTGAGAGATACCGATGTTGAACATTGTTTGTGCCTCTACTATACGACAGTCCTAGGACCTTAAGAGTTCTCTGTCAATAAAAAGAACGAAAATTGCTCGGGCGGTACACTCGTCTTAAGCATATGCTGGACCTCGCGGCCATTTCGAAACAGATCCCGCCCGATCTCTTTCGACCCGCGCCGGTGGTTATTCGAGAGTCGCAAGAAGGCGACATCCGCATTCAATACCGTTACCAGCAGGTTCTCGTGGAGGGCCAAACCGCCCGCTTTTGGGGTGGGGTTCGGGTGTTTTACGGTCCGACCATCCTGGAGTGCGAAGAGCTCTTTGTCGACTACACCCAGAAGACTGGGCGAGCCGTGGGTAAGGTCCGGGTCACTGACCCCGATGGCACCCTAGAGGGGGCCGATCTTGAGTTCAACTGGGTGAAACAAACCGGCACCGCGAGCGCGGTTAATATGCAGGTCGCCGGTGTCCGGCTCAAGATTGACAAGCTCGAGATCGCACCCGAACAGTGGATCGCGACGGGCTTTAAGGGAACACCCTCCAAGGCGAAGCGCCCGGAGTTTGAGTTCTCTGCCTCCAAGCTCTTTCTCAGACCCGGGAAGTCTGGTCGGGCGGTCAACCCGAGCGTTTCCCTATTCGGTCTCAAGCTTGGCACGCTCCCGAGCTACTCATTTTCCTTGGACAACCGGGTGATCGGCCTGCGTTTGCCCGGAATCGGCTATCGGCAGGGGGCTGGACTCGGACTGTCGTGGGCAAGTGCCTACTTGTTGAACGATCAGACCAGCTTGAGCGGACGGGTCAATGTGTTTCCGGGTTCGCTGCCTGGATATCAGCTCGAGCTTGCTGGTTCCCAGTTGAAATCGGACAGAAGCTCGGTGAGGCTCTCCACCCGAAGCGAACTCGGCGACCGGTTTGGAGATTCTTGGTTTGATTCGATCCTCGTGACTGACCGGGATGAAGTCAACAACCAGCTTCGCGAACCGCGCTCTATCTACTCGGTCGGTACCTATTGGGGGCAATCCACCAGAGGGCGGCTGGAAGACACCAAACGCATCACCAAGCCGCTCGACGTCGCTTATGAATTCGGAGGTCCGATCGGGGGCTGGGGTGCGATGGCGCAAATTCGCGGTCAGCGGCTTCGGGGTGACATCAATGAGAACTACGTGAACCGGGGGTTGCTTCAGTTCATCGCGTCAAGTCCGCAAATCCCGCTCGGCCAGAAACTTGGGCTGGCGTTTCGGTTTGACGGCGGAGCCACCGCGGGTGGCGGAACCACTTTCAGTTGGATGCGGGGGAGCGGGTACCTCGTGGCAACGCCTGATACGAAAACCGTGATCGCCGTCGGTGGGATTTGGGGCGAGGAGTCTGGTCGAGCGAACTTTGGTTGGGACCGGCTGTATAGCGAGCGCGCTTTTCATGCTCGAGCGGACGTCAATCTGGGCTCGATCAGCCTGCGGGGCCTCGTCAAGTACGACTTTGAACGCGAGTCATGGTACGACGTTGAGTACGGCGTCTCGTTCGTGGCAGGGTCTTTCGAGCCGTTTTTCGCCTACCGCCAGTTCCCCAGAGAAATTCAGTTTGGGGTCCGGTTACGGCTGGATGAGTTCATCGAACTGCTGACCCGCCGCGATTTTGGCAATCGCAGAAATAGAACGGGCGCGGGAACAAAGCCCGCGCCCTAGAATGAGCTAGCCAAACGCGACGTTAAGCAACTTTCGTCTTGGTAGAAACTTCTGCTCGACTCAGCCTATCCAGCCGAATATCCCCGATATCTGTGATCAAACACGGCCCGTAAAGAGCAATGAAGTTCACGTCGAAAACCTCCACGATGTCCGTGTGGGTTGCACCTGTTCGATCCAGGTAGTCAATTTCAACAATTTGACCGATGTATCTTTTCGCGTCGGATATGAGCATGTGTTTCTCTCCCAACCATCTACCCCGGGGGGCGGACTTGACTACCTCTTGCCAGACTTGATGGGGCGTGGGCACTGCTAGGGATACAAGGTTTGCCAGGGCTGGACTGAACTCACGTATTTTGTGGAGGAGAAGTCCAAGTAAACTTCCTGAAGAAACCATGGTTTACTCCCTCGACTCCGCTCAGTGCCGCAATTACGAACTGTCGTCTCGGCGGGAGTGGCTACTGACTAATGGCCTTGGGGGCTTTGCCATGGGAACCGTGGCGGGGAGCAACACGCGGCGGTACCACGGGCATTTGGTGGCGGCAGACCCGGCTCCCGCGCACCGCACGGTTTTGCTGGGCGGGATCGAGGCGTTCATTCAAAGCGATGGCAATCCGATCGGCATCAGCTCGCACCAGTATCAAGGTGCGGTGAACCCGGAAGGGCACCACACCATCGAGCATTTCTCCGCTACGAAAAGCTGGGTGAAATGGCGCTACCGCGTCGCGGGGATGGTGGTGGAGAAGCTTATCGCCATGCACCCCGGGACCAACGCCTGCACCATCGTTTACAAGAATGTCGGCGACCGGGCGATCGGTCTGCAACTGCGCCCGCTGGTGCAACACAAGTTTTATCACTCCAATTTCCGCTCCGACGACGAGTACCCACAGGTCCAGGCATTTCCCAAGGGTCGAACGGTGATCGAGCACGAGGGCCGCGCACTGATTCTGCGTCACGAGGGTGCGCAGAGGTTGCCGGCCGTCGGTTGGTATTACCGATTTGAGTACACGCGCGAATTAGAGCGAGGACTGGATGCTCGCGATGACCTCTTTTGTCCCTGCGAGCTGCGCTACGAACTGATGCCGGGCGAGCAGGCGGTGATCGTCGCCTCGGTGGGCGACGACGAACCGGCTTTCGTTGATTGGGCGGAACCGGCAAAGGAGACATCGATGGCGGGAGTGCTGCGCGATGCGGCAGAGAAGTTCTTGGTCGAGACCGAGAATCGCACTTCGATCATCGCCGGGTATCCGTGGTTTACGGACTGGGGCCGCGACACGATGATCGCCATTCCGGGGATCTGTTTGCACACCGGGCGGCCCGATTTGGCCCGAAAGATCATCCTCGATTACGCCAGCCAGATGAACCAGGGGCTGATTCCGAATCGATTCGTGGAGGAGGGGGAGGAGCCGGAATATAACACGGTGGACGCAACCCTTTGGTTTGCCCATGCGATCTACAAAACGCTGCTGGCCGAGTGGGATGAGCCGTTTGCGAAGGCGGCGATGGCAGCGCTGGATGAGGCTTTTCAGTGGCATATCAAGGGCACGCACTACGGCATCAAGGTGGACCCGGAGGATGGGCTGTTGCGGCAGGGCGCGGACGGCGTTCAGCTGACCTGGATGGACGCGAAGCTGGGCGATTGGGTCGTCACGCCGCGTCACGGCAAGCCGGTTGAGATCAACGGGCTTTGGATCAACGCCCTCCGCGTGATGGAGTGGCTGGGGGGCAAGCTCGGGCAAGAAGTTTCGGCGTTTGTCGCGGCGGCGACGCTGGCGGAATCGAACTTCGAGCGGAAGTTTTGGAAGGAGAGTCTCGGGTTCTATCTGGATACCGCCGATCCGGACGATGCGTCTTTGCGACCGAACCAGCTTATCGCGATGGCGTTGCCGTTTGGGCCGGCTAAGGGGGAGAAGGCGATCCGGGCGCTTGGGCTCATCAGCGTCGAGTTGCTCACTCCGGTCGGGCTTCGAACGCTGAGCCCGAACGACGTCATGTACCGGGGCCAGTTCCGGGGGCCGATGAAGGACCTCGATTCGGCGTACCACCAAGGCACCGTTTGGCCCTGGCTCATGGGCCCGTATGTCACCGCCATGGTCAAGTTGCAAGGGGACAAAATCGAGGCGAAACGGCTGTTGAAGGCGGGCAAAGAGATGCTCTCCGAGTACGGCCTGGGCGGGATCGCTGAGGTGTACGACGGCGACAAGCCCCGCGATCCCGGCGGCTGCCCGTGGCAGGCTTGGAGCACGGCGGAATGGCTCAGGGCTTGGGTCGAGGACGCGGAAGGGAAGTAGCGCGCGGAGCGGCGTTGGCCGCTCCCTTAAGCATTTCGCGAAAGACTTACGGCCGGATCACTTTCACCGCTGCGCTGCCTTTCTCGTTGCCGGTTGTGGTCACGACGTACACCTTGAACCAGGCCACCGCGCCGCTTGCCACGAGGCCGAAGTCGGTGTCGAAGGTGGTGATGCCGGGGACGGTCGTGTCCACGGCTTGTTCTTCGGCGGCTTTGTAGCGTGGGCCGGGGTGGTAGCGGATCGAGTAGTAGTCGAGGTTCGCATTATCCGAAGGCGTCCAAGTCAAAGTCGCGTGGTCGGTGTCCCACACTGCGCTCAGGCGAACGGGCTTCGGCGTCGAGCCGCTGGGGGCGGTGAGAGCGGGGATGGTGCCGAGGAGGGAAGAAGATGTCGCCAGTTTTGCGACCGCCGCGCCTCGGTATTGCTTCAGGCGCTGAACCAACGTCGCCATCAGGATGTTGCGCTTCTCGCGGGCGATGGAGGCGTTTTGCGAGGCCGACGCGTAGGCGGTTGCCGATGCGCGATAGGCCGTGACTTCCGTATTAAATGTCGCCAGCGCGTAGCCTCCCGCCAAGGTCAGCGGCCCGGTGAACCCGACCGGAGGAGCCGCGTTAATTGAAGTCCACAAATTCGCCATATCGTCGAACGCGGCAATAAATTTGCCTGAGATGGAGCCGAGCGTCGGAACCCGAGGAGGAGCATTCTGATAGCTGCTTCCCACTAAGTAGGCGTTGCACGCGCCTCGAAATTGCTTGAGCCGAGTGACGAGAGCGGCCCGCTTCAGGTCCATGTCCCCGCGCGCGGTGTTCCACACGTTGTCCGCCGCCGTCACCGCAGTCATCAAAGTGTCGAGCGCGGCGCGGTCGGTCGTCAGCGTCGCCACCGGATACGCGCCGAGTAACGTCAGCGGTCCACCTGCGCCCAGTTCGGTGTTGACTTGCGTCCAGTGATTGATGAACTCTTGGAGGGTCGGCAGGTAAGAATCGAGGCTCGTGATCGGCATAGTATTGGTTATCTCCAGGACATAGGGCTTCGCCGGGGGATCTGGGTCAATTGGATCGTCCGGCATGATGTTACAGACGGAGCAATTGATTTATATGATTCTCATAAGAATTCGCTGTTTCATGAAAAGACCACAGCCTCTCAGGGAGGTCTCACAGCCACTCAGGAAGCCTTCACAGCCACTCAGAGACTCTTCACAGCGACTCGGAATGGTTCACAGCCTCCCAGAGAGGCTTCACAGCGACTCGGAAAGACTCACGCGCACTCAGGAAGCCTTCACAGCTTCTCAGAGAGCCTTCACGATGACTCGGAACTGATTTTTCATTCTCATGGACCCTTCACAGCCCCTGTGAAGCTCGTCCGAGAGGCTGTGAATCGTTCCGAGTCGCCGTAAATCCTGAGAGAGAGCAAGGCCATTCCATTATCCGAAGCGGACGCCCTTTTTGTATCAGTGATGGCCGTTTCGTGGAACCGGCTTGCTGTCACGAATAACGACATCCGTTCGCTCGTAAACGGCCTTCCCCTTGAGCTTTGCGGCAACATTCTTAACTCCAAATGTGTGGGTTCGGCCGCCCCCCTCTTTCCCGGCGGAGCTTGATTCATACTTCCAATCTTCCTTTTCGAGAAAGACTATGTCAACACGCCAAATGACGACCGACTTGCCCTTCTCATAGGTTTGGGTCAGGTCAACAAGGTAACGCCAGACTATGTACCAACCTGCGTGGTCGTAGTGGGATTGAATCGACCAGACCCGCTTGCTCCCTTTGCTTTCCAAACAATGGTTTGGCACCGGGTTCTGTCCACTTCCCCTCTTTGCTAGGTCCGGGAAACGTTGCTGCGCCGTGTGCATGTGCCGATGCTTCTCGTAGTTACTAAATGAGTCAAGCGCCTTTGTGCCGAAGATTCCGACGATAGCGCTGAACACGTTGCGTTGCTCCTCGTAAATGTCGACCAAATCCGTCAGTTGGTCTTCGACGTACTCGATTGCGCGGCGTAGCGAGGCGACGTCAAACCCAGGCGGCAATGGCACGTCATCGTTGAATTTGCCCGCCGCCAATTACTCCTCCTCGATGGCAAATCGTATGGCTGCCAGCTTCGGGATGGCCTTGACCGCCATATAGTAGTAGTCGGGGTTGACTTCGAGTCCAATGCTCTCGTATCCGCAAGCGGCGGCGGCAGCAATTGTTGACCCCGAGCCCATGAAAGGATCTAGCACAATGCCCTCGCCCAGTGGCAGAGCCGCGCGCACTAGCTGGCGCATTAACCGCTGTGGCTTGATCGACGGATGGGGGGCAATATCGCGTTCTTGGCGTCGGGCAGGACTCGCGGTGATCACGTCGCGGAATGGGGTTTCAGCAGAAATGCGTCGAAGTCCCCCGGTTTTCCACTTCTTAAGATTGTCCTGGACACGACCTTCGCACGGTTTCCGGAATAGCCCCCAAGGTTCCCAACCTGATCTCGGCATCACCGAAACCATGTCGTACTCCTCGTGGGCGTTCTTCGGGCGGTCGCCCCCTCGGAGCGTCTGCACAAGCCGAATTATCTCGCCTCGCTTCTCAAAGCCCGCCCTCATCATCGGCCCGTAAACATAGTGCGAAACAAGCGGATTGCTGGCGATCATTACATGGGCTCCAGGAACGAGGACCGGCAACAGCGCCTTGGCAAAACGGTCGAAGAAAGACTCCAGTTCGGTCCGCTCGGTGGAGGTGAGCACTGTAAACCGCGGGAGTGGAGCTCGTTGGCAACCGTCGTAGCTAGGAGCAATTCGCCAAATGCCGCCAGAGCCTAGGTTCTTCTTTTCGATTTGATCCGCCTGGTACTCAACCAATCCATAAGGCGGATCAGTCACAACGGCATGAATTGAGTTCGGTTTGGCCTTCTCCAACCACTCGATCGCGTCACTTAATACTGCGCAGTACCTTGAAACTGTGGCGTCTTCAATAAGGCCCGGCAGTGCAATCGTCTCGTGAATTTCAAACGGGGAGCCATCTTTTTTCCGCTGTGCACTCATGTCGAGATTATGGACGGCGCTTGCATTGCAACTGTTGCAAGCGTGCACGGCGTTCGTTACTACGCACGCTCAAACCGTCGCGGCTCGCATTGCGATACTTGTCTTGGGGTCAGCGTTCCGATGGCAAGACACGTCCTTTCTTTCAAGGTGCAGGCAACCAACACCCTATTCCCTCCGGGCGAGGGGGCTTTTAATTGGGGGCGAGGGGTGCGGCCTTCTGGGGGGGATTTGCGTCAGAATCTAGGCAACCCCCACCGATGTGTAAATCGTTCGTCCACGTCCATAACCACACCGAATACAGCCTCCTCGACGGGGCGAATCGGATTTCGGAGCTTGTTGGGCGGGCGAAGGAGTTGGAGATGCCGGCGCTGGCCATCACGGACCACGGGGCGATGTTTGGCGCTATGGAGTTTTACTTCGAGTGCCAAAAGCAGGGCGTGAAGCCGATCATTGGCATGGAGGCCTACATGGCCCCCAACGGGCGGCACAACAAGGCGGGCAGAGAGGAGAATCAGACCTACCACCTGCTCCTGCTCGCGAAGGATTTGGAGGGGTACCGGAACCTGTGCAAGCTGCACACGGTCGCGGCGCTGGAGGGGTTTTACTACAAGCCCCGGATTGACCACGACATTCTGCGCGAGCACGCGAAGGGCCTGATCGGGACGAGCGCGTGCCTGGGGAGCGAAGTTTGCCAGGCCTTGATGAAGGGCGACTTTGCGGGGGCCGAGCGCACCGCCGCGCTGTACAAGGAGATGTTCGACGAGGGCTCGTTCTTCATCGAGCTCCAAGACCACCGGCTCCCAGAACAGGCGGCGATCAAGGACGATCTCCTGCGCATCGCCAAGAACCTCAAGCTGCCGTTGGTGGCCACGAACGACGCGCATTACCTCTGCCGCGAGTCGTCGCAAATGCACGACGTGCTTTTGTGCATCGGCACCGGCGCGTTGGTGGCCGATGAAAAGCGGCTGAAGTTTTCGACCGACGAGTTTTATCTGAAGTCCACGGACGAGATGGGCGCGCTCTTTGCTGACACGCCGGATGCGCTCGAAAACACGATGCTCATCAACGAGATGTGCAATCTCGAACTGGGCAAACTGTCGGCCCCGATGCCCGAGCCGCACGTGCCGGAAGGGGTTGAATCGTTCGACCACCTGTGCGACATCGCGGATAAGGGTCTGGACGAGCGCGGGGTCAAGCGGGACGAGCAGTGCATGGAGCGGCTCAAATACGAGCTGGAGGTCATCAAGAAAACCGGTTACGGCGACTACTTCTTGCTGGTGCGCGAGTTCACTCAGTACGCCCGCGAGCAGGGAATCGCCTACGGAGCGCGCGGTTCGGCGGCAGGGTCGCTGGTTTCCTACGCGATCGGGATCACCGATGTGGACCCGCTCGAATATGACCTGACGTTCGAGCGATTCTTGAATCCGGAACGCGTTTCGATGCCGGATATCGACCTGGACTTCGAGGACGAGCGGCGGGAAGAGGTCATCAAGTACGTGGTGGATCGCTTTGGGCAGGAGCAGGTGGCCCAGATCATCACATTCGGAACGCTAGGCCCTAAGGCGGCGATCAAGGACGCGGGGCGGGTGCTCGGCTACCTGCCGATGGAGACGGACAAGATTTGCAAGACGATCCCCAACCTGCCCGGGCAGACGATCGCGTCGTCGTTGAAAGGAAGTTTTGAGTTTCGGCAGATGGTGGAGCAAGACCCGAAGGTTTCCAAGCTGGTGGATGTGGCGAAGGACATCGAGGGGATGGCTCGCCACGCGGGGGTTCATGCGGCGGGGGTGGTGATTTCGAAGGAGCCCCTGACGGACTATATTCCGCTGTATCGAGGTACCGATGGGCAGAGCGTTACCGCCTACGAAATGGGGATTTTGGAGAAGATCGGCCTGCTCAAGGTTGACTTTTTGGGACTCTCCAACCTCACCGTTTTGAGCCGGGCGATGGCGAATGTGGCCAAGACGCGGCCAAAGGAAAAATTGGCGGATTGGCGCAACCTGCCGCTAGATGACAAGAAGACTTATGATCTCTTGAGCCGGGGCGATACGATTGGGGTGTTCCAACTTGAGTCGGGCGGGATGCGGCGGAATATCTTGGAGCTTAAGCCCACCGACGTGCGCGAACTGGCGGCGATGGTCGCGCTTTATCGGCCGGGGCCGATGGAGCACATTCCGACCTTCGTGGACGGCAAGTTTGGGCGTCGCAAGATCACTTATCTCGATGAGCGGATGCGCCCGATCTTGGAGGAGACGTACGGCGTCATCGTCTATCAAGACCAAGTTTTGAAGCTGGTTCAAGCGCTTGCGGGGTTCAGTCTCGGGAAGGCGGACATTCTCCGGCGCGCGATGGGGAAGAAGGACAAGAAGGCGATGGATTCGATGTACGTCGAGTTCCAAGCCGGGGCGGAGGAGCGTGGGATTTCGCGGGAGAGCGTGGACAAGATTTGGGAGATGCTGCTCCCGTTCGCCGGCTATGCGTTCAACAAGGCACACGCGGTTTGCTACGCGATTTTGGCTTATCAGACGGGCTACCTGAAGGCCAACTATCCGACCGAGTACATGGCGGCGTTGCTCGAGGTTTACCGCGATAAGGAAGACCGGGTTACCAACTTCATCGAAGAGTGTCGGCGGAATAAGATCGCGGTGTTGCCTCCGGACGTGAACAGATCGTCGCTGAGCTTTGACATTGACACGAAGGTGCCCAAGGGATGGAATGGGGCGATTCGGTTTGGGCTTGCGGCGATCAA
This sequence comes from Chthonomonas sp., assembly GCA_043754215.1. GTDB lineage: Bacteria > Armatimonadota > Fimbriimonadia > Fimbriimonadales > Fimbriimonadaceae > JAFLBD01. The sequence goes on from JAYUVF010000090.1 coordinate 23,708, forward strand.
GGGGGTGGGGGAGAAGTTGGTGGAGGGGATCATTGAGGCCCGGGCCGCCGACGGGGCGTTTACGCACCTGTTCGAGTTTTGCGAGCGCGTGCGGGGGGCGGGGCTCAACCGCGGGTCCCTTGAAGCACTGATCAAGGCGGGGGCTCTCGACGGAATGGGGCGGAACCGCAAGAGCATGCTGGATGTGGCGGAAGGGGCGCTAGCCTATGCCGATCAAGTGATCCGTCAGCGTGAGGCGGGGCAGGATTCGTTGTTTGGGGAGGCTAGCGGCATGGAGGAGATGAGTCTGCCGACTTATCCGGAGCTTCCTGCGCCGAGTCGAAGCGAGACTTTGAATTGGGAGAAGGAGACGATGGGCATCTACGTTTCCGACCATCCCCTGCGGGGGCTTGAGCGGCATATTCGGGGGGCGAGTTCGCACAACTGCGGGCAGATTGCGGAGCTTGAGGATGGCGTGAGCGTGAAGCTGTGCGGGGTTATCGCGGCGAAGCGCGAGATCATCACGAAGCAACGGGGCGAAAAGATGGCGAGCGTGGTGCTCGAGGACTTTAGTGGTCAGGCCACGTGTACCGTGTTCGCGGCTACCTACGCGAAGTTTTCGGATCTGGTGGTTAAGGATTCGGTGGTGGTGATCAAGGGGGTGGCGAACCAGCGGCAGGCACGGAATGGGGGCGAATCGCAGATGGAGGTTCGGGTTGAGGAGATTTCGGCCTTTGAAGCACCGAAGGAGATTGATCTGGAGGGAGATGAGTCTTCTGAGGGTACGGTGGTGATTCGGATCGGCACCGCTCGGCGCGAGCAGCTTTTGAAGATGCGGACGGTGTTGGATTCGCATCCGGGCGGGTATCGGGTGGTGCTGGAGTTTGGCGGGTCGGACCGGATGGAGCCGGTTGAGCTGATCCACCGGATCGCCTATGACGAGAAGCTCAAGGATGTGCTTGAAGCGACATTGGAGGCGGGATCGGTGGACATGATTCCGAGCTCTAACTTCTCGGCTCCTGAGTCTTTGGGCGCAACGGCGGAAGCTGAGCAACCCCTCGAATTGGTGCAAGCGTCATAATCTTCGAGCTTATGCGCCGAATCGTTCTTTCCGTTGTTGCTGTTTCGCTGTCCGGGTTTGCCCTGGCGCAGACCGCCTTTGATCGCGAGATCGCCGACATCACTTTGCTGCAAACCAAGGAAGTGAAAGCGGAATTGGTGGTGACTCAGGCTCAGCGTGACAAGATGAATCTTGCTTCCAAGAGTTACAACGCACTGGCTTCGAAGTTGGAAGAGAAGCTGCGCAAAAACCAGAAGCCGACGGACGCGGAGCAGAAGACGATGCGGTCGGAGTTTGGCAAGATGCGAACGGGGGTGCTCAATGCGCTTTCGGCGAATCAGATCAAGCGATTGAGGGAGATCACTTTGCAGAGCGCGGGTTTGGTCGCACTGACGGATCCTACTATCTCGGCGAAAGTTGGTTTGAGCAAAGCCCAAGTCACGAAGATTGAAGGGATATTGAAGGACACCTACCAGCGAGTCGGGAAGTTGACCGAGGGCGTCCACGACAAGATTGGCAAGGAGTTTAAAGATAAGAAGCCGAAGACCGACGCTGAAAAAACGAAGTTGCAGGCGCAGGTTCGCAAGCGCATCGACGACGAAGTAGCGAAGATTCGGCCGCAGGTCGAGCGGCTTCAGAAGGAAGGTCGCGAGAAGATTTTTGGTACGCTTTCTGCCGGACAGCGGAGCACTTGGAATACGCTTTTGGGCAAGCCGTTCAAGCCTTGAGCTTGAGTAGGAAGGCTGCGTTCGGTTCGCTTGCTTGGAGAGATTCGTAGCCTTTTGTGCTGGGCGGATTTTGTAGGGCTCTTTTGAGTTCTTGGGCGTCTCGGCATACCGTTAGCACTCCGTTCTCTTTGAGTAAATCCATTAGGGCTTCCTGCTGTCCGTAATTGGGGCCGGAGATCAGCGGGAGTTTCCACGTGGCTGCTTCGAGCGGAGTGTGTCCGCCGATGTCGGGGTTCATGGTGCCGCCAATGTAGGCGACGGTGGCTATGGAATAGACCTCGCGGAGTTCGCCGACGGTATCGAGGAGGATCACTGTTTGCTCCGGGCTTCTAGGATCTGAGTTTGACCGTCGCCAGTAGGGTTTTTGTTCTTGCTTTAGGGAGAGTTCGATTTCGTTTATTCGGTCTAAGCGTCGGGGGGCGAGGATGCGGATTTCCTCTTTGCCCGCCTCTAGTAAGACGGCTTCGTCATCCGCGTAAGTGGAGCCGGCAACGATCACTTTGTCCTCTGCATTGAGGCCGAGGATTTGCCGCCATTTGTCGCTTATCTGCGGGTCGAGGTTTTGTCCAAGCTCTGGAATGGCGACGCCAACAACGTGAATTCTCTTGGGGGGTACGCCTAGTTTAGTGAGCCTGCCTCGGTGTGATTCTGCTTGAGTTAGGAAAGCTCCGCATAGCTGGTACAGCCATTTCGCGCGCGTCGAACGCGCGAGCTTGTTGGCTCGATCTTCGGATAGGTTGACATTGGCGATGACTACGGGGATGCGCATCCAGGCGGCCGCGATGACGAGATGTGGGTCGGCGGGAATGTCGGCGAAAGCCAGTGCCTTTGGACGCCAGCGAACCAGACACAGCAAGGCGCTCCAGGGTGCCTTGAAGGGGGCTCGGAATGCGGTTCTGGGACCGCCCATCGCTTCGGAGATTTGGGACATGATGGCCCAGGAGGCGGCGGAGCCAAGTGCTTCACCGATTGCGGTCACAGTACGGGTTTCGCCGAGGCCCGAGCCGATCAGTAGCCAATCCACGCCGCGGTGGGTTGGCGATTGGCCTCCCCAGAATCGCTGCCAGAACACGCCCTGGTACCGTCCCTCTCGAGCGCGGACCCAGGCGTTGTGCGGGTGGACGGGCAGGAGGACGAGCCATAGGAGGCACTCGGTGAGTAGCAATAGGAACGCGAGTCCACGTGAACCGAGCGGAATCTCGGCAAGGGACGGTGGCTCGCTCCGGCTACTCATTTCGGTGGCATGACTGTACCAGGAGGCCTTAAATTCTGGGGCTATACTGGAATGATGCGGACCGCCGGAGATTCGAGGATGAGAAGATTCCTCCAATCTCCACAACTCGCTCCCTTTCGCATCCGCGACTTTCGCCTTCTCTGGGCGGGTGCCTTTTTCTCATTTATGGGGACTTGGGTGCAGACTGTGGCGCAAGGGTGGCTGGTTTATCACCTCACCAACGACGCCTTTAAGCTGACCATGGTGGCGTTCTGCAGCATGCTTCCGGTGTCGGTGTTCGGACCGATGGCGGGAACGCTCGCGGATACTTTTGACAAGAGAAAGGTCCTGGTGGCCACGCAGTTGGTCTATGCGTTTAGCGCGCTCTTTTTGGCGGCGTCTGTTCAGTTTAACACGATTCGGTACGAGTACATCTTAGTCGTCGCGGTTATCAATGGCTTCGCAACTACGGTGGAAGTTCCTACGCGGCAGAGCTTAGTGTCTAAGGTGGTTCCTCCTGAGAACATCGCGTCTGCAGTGCCGATGCAGGCCCTCACGTTTAACTTCGCCCGTATTGTAGGACCTGCGGTCGGGATGTTGTTGCTGACCACCTTTGGCGCTCAGGCGTGTTACCTCGTGAACGGTCTCAGCTACTTGGCGCTCATTTTTGCGGTGCTGTGCATTCGCTCGGACCTCAGTACGACCAAGAGTCTTCCTCAGCCGATTTTTGACCTTATCGTTGAAGGCGTCCGCTATACGCTTCGGGATCGAAGGCTGAAGATGCTCTTCTTGATGGAGTGCACGGTTTCGATGTTTGGGCTCGCCTACATTCCGCTTTTGCCAGCATTTGCCAAGGACGTGTTGCTGAACGATAAGCTGTTGGGCCCCATTTATACTTCGGTCGGCATTGGGGCGATTATTGGCCTGGCATCGTTGATCACGTTTTCAAATCGTCCGTATAAGGCGTTCGTGGTCAAGGCCGCCATGACGACGTTTGGGTTGGCGCTCATGGTGATTTCCTTCGTGAACATTGTTTGGGTGGTGTTCCCCTTATTCAGCTTGATGGGGGCGGGGGCAATCATGCAGTTCAACACCACGAACACGCTTTTTCAGACGATCGCGCCTGAGGCGCTGAAAGGGCGAGTGATTGCAATGCACTTTTGGGCGTTGTCGGGCTGCGCTCCTTTGGCGTTGCCGTTGTTTGGCTATCTCGCGGAGAACTGGGGCGTCGCCGAGGCGATGCGCATCGGGGCTGCTCTGGTGCTGATGGGGGCCACTTTGGGATGGCTGAATCGCCGGAGGCTCGACGGGGTGGACAATTTGGTCAAAGCCACTTAAAAATGGAGCCGAAGACAGGATTCGAACCCGCGACCCGCTGTTTACAAAACAGCCGCTCTACCACTGAGCTACTTCGGCGAAGTGGAGAGAATACCCGCCGCAGAGGGAGATTCTCTCCTTGACAGGTTTACTTGCGTCGTGTTCGGGTCTTGACGATTCGCGGTGAACCGTCCGCGGCGAACGTGAGTTTGAAGCCAGCGGGGATCTTGGAGAGAGCCGCGTGGAGTTCGGGCGGCAATTCAGGAGCGACCTGCTTGCGACCACCGGTTTTCTTTCGCGTTTGTCGGAAAGAGAGTTGAGCCGTTTTGGCTTCCTCGGCGGAATCCACTTGCACCAAGCCGTTTTCGGTCATCTTGAAGATCGCTGCGGCGGGCGGGACGTGCACGAAAATATACTCTTCGCTAGTGAGAATTCTAGTCTCGAAGGGGAGAGCCATCTTCTTTGATCCACTTCGGATCGTCAAAAGATTTTCTTTTGGCTGAGCTTTAAGCTTCAGTGCTTTGCTAATTTCTTCAACAGATTTTGGCATTACGAAATTGTACCCCCTTCGATAGACTTATACTTAATCGGGTTGTCTCTAATTACGATTTGAGTTCTATCAACACTTCTGAGGCGTGGCCGGTTGCCTTCACTTTGTTCCAGACGTGCTGAATCACCCCCTCGCTATCTACCAAAAAGGTGGTCCTTTCCACGCCCATATACTTTTTGCCGTACATAGACTTTTCAACCCAAACTCCGCAACTTTCGCAAAGTTTTGTTTCAGTGTCAGCAAGCAGTGTGAAGTTTAATCCGTACTTATCGGCGAACTTCTTGTGACTCTTGGATGAATCGGGCGAGACGCCGACGACGCGTGCTCCGGTGAATGCGGGCATGCTCTCTTGGAATCCACATGCCTGGGCTGTGCAACCGCTGGTGTCGTCCTTGGGATAGAAGTAGACGATGGTTTTCTGTCCTAGCAGATCACTCTTGGAGACGGTTTCTCCATTTTGGTCTGGTAAGGAAAAGTCCGGAAAGGGTGCGCCAACGGTGAGCATGGGCAGTTCTACGACCCTTCGGCGTCGGTTGGTTGCGCGGAGGGGGCGGAAACGTCGAGGAGCATCGCCTGCATCAGATCCACTCGCAGCACCACGCCCATCAGTCTGCCTTCATCCGTAATGGGCAATATCGTTAGGCCACTCGAAAGCATCATGTGAAGTGCGTCGCTAACTTCGGTTTCGATGTTGGCGACGGTCGGCTTGGGTGTAGCGTAGGGCATGATGTTGCCCGCGCCGAGCTTGACCACGCTATCTCGTTGAGAGACGGCTCTGGCAAGATCTCCCTCGGTAACCACTGCGATAGGCTGCATCGAATCGTCCACCACCACCAACGCAGGGAATTGATAGATGTCCATCTTATCTACAGCGTCCCGGAAGGTGCTGGTGGCCCTCAAGGTGGGGATATGGGCATGAAGAATCTCTCGAAGGGTCATCGCGCCACGATTGTATCCGTTAGTTCACGCGGGGAACGAGAGCGTCTACGCCGATCCAGGCGAGTTTCCAAGGTTTCGAAGAGTTGGTGACAACAAGCTCAACCGAAATCTCGGCTTTGCCCGTGGTTAGTGCGGTGGGGATGCCGAACAAATCTGCTTGGATTCGGTCGTCGGGCATCGAAAATGGGTAGTACCAGAGCCCAGCGTTAGCGCCATCGACCCACACTTCCACTTCTTGAGGACCCTCCATGGCATCGAGGATCCGCGCCAGCTGCACTCCTTCATTTTCCTCGACCAGATCGACCTTAAAAGAGCACCTCGCGGCGATTTCACAAAAGGGGGCTGGGAAGCCATCAATCTCATAAAAATTGGGTCGTTGAGGCTGGTTCCAATTCACCTTCTCGCAATCTTCCTCATTGCGCAGGAAGAAAGATGCCGCCGTGAGACATTGGTGCATGCCGGGGGCTCCGACCGGCTTATGGGGATCGAGGGCTTCGAAGGTGTATACGGGTTCGAAGAACTTCCAATCGTGGGGGGGCATTAACCAGCCGGCGAACTCTTGCACGTGCTCGGGCACCTTCCAGAATACAGGATTTATCCTTGCGGTCCGACCCAAATGAACCTCTAGCCTGGCGGAGGAATTTTCGGGAGCAAAGGCGATGAAATGTTTGTTGAAACTGCCATTGGTGGTGTCCACGGGCGAACCGTCCACCTCTATCGTGATTTCGCCTTCGTGAATTTGGAACAGCCCCGGCCCTTTGGCTTCTCCCACCACGCGACCTCGTACGGGGTCTCGGAAGAGAGACTCATTTTGGTCGTAGGCAAACCGCCACACTTTCTCTCCGGGGAATATTCGGTCCATCCTGTTCACATTGCGAGTCCAGATCATCGCCCGACGCGCCGAAGATAGTTTACGGGATCATGCCAAGCACTTACCTCACCCCTCCGCGGATTCGCACCCTTAAGAAGAACTTGAAGGCTTGTCCTTTGTGCTCAAATCTCAACTTGAAGGCGGCGGGTGAATGTTACGTATGCGGTTGGGCTGGACGCTTTGATAAACGAGGCATACAGATCGATGCGGGCATTCAGGCACTGCAAGAGCGTTCGCCCGAACTGCTGGACGTACTTTGCTCGGCGGCTTGTCCGCAAAGGAAGAGCTTGCGTTTAGGCGCATTGTTGCGTGCTCTTTTTGTTCGCGTCGATCGTCGGGTGTGAACAACTCTGGGGACAACTGGCGACATTCGAATTTCCCTCATTTAGTCGCCCCGTCACGGGCCCCAAACGCGCTACGATAAGATCTGGATCAGGTCTATGAGCGCAGTTATTGAAGGATTCATCCCACCGCATAACATTGAAGCGGAAATGTGCGCGCTCGGCGCGATGTTCCTGAACGAACGGGCCCGGGAACAGGTTCGGGAAATCCTGCGCGACGAGGACTTCTACCGTCCGGCTCATCGTACTATCTTCGCGACGATGGTTCACCTGATGGACCACGGGAAGGCGGTGGACTTGATGACGGTCCGCGCCGAGTTGTTGGACCGGGCGCTGCTGCCTTCGGTTGGCGGGGTGGACTATCTGGTGCAGATTGCGGAGAGCGTGCCGAGCGCGGCTAACGCCCCCGATTACGCCGAGATTGTGCGGGACAAGTCCACGCTACGTCGGTTGGAAGAGGCGGGCCATAAAATTGTCGCCGTGGTCCACGATACAGAATCGTCGGCCAAGCAGAAGGTGGACGAAAGCGAGCGGATGGTCCACGAGATCAGCCGACGGGAAAACAAAAATAGCTTTGTCTCAGTGCGCGAGGTCACTCGGGATTTCCGAGACGACGTCGACAACTTGTATGAAACGGGTACGCCGATTCTGGGGCACGCCTCCGGGTTTTACGACTTGGACAATATGACGGGGGGGCTTTACGGTAGCGACCTCACGATCATCGCCGCCAGGCCCGCGATGGGAAAGACCGCGTTTGTGATGGGGATCGGCACTCATGTCGCGCAGACGGCGAAAGGGGCGGTGGCGGTTTTTTCGCTTGAAATGAGCGCTAAGCAGCTGGTTCGTCGAATGGTTTCGAGTCGAAGTCAACTTTCTTCGGGCGTTTTGAAAAAACCGAACCTGAGCGGGGATGATTACGAGAAGCTCATTGATGCCTGCGAGCACTTGTATTCGATGCCGATGTACGTGGACGACAACTCGGAGATTACGCCGTTCGAGATGCGCAGTAAATGCCGTCGGTTGAGTTCCGAGCACGGATTGAGTCTGGTTATCGTGGACTACCTTCAGCTTATGAAGACCAATCGCAAGACGGAGAACCGAGTGCAGGAAGTGAGCGAAATCGCGCGGTCTCTGAAGTCATTGGCGAAGGAACTCGATGTGCCGGTGATTGCGTTGAGTCAGCTCAGTCGAACCGTTGAGTCTAGGCCGGATAAACGGCCGATGCTCAGCGACATCCGAGAATCGGGTTCGATTGAAGCCGAAGCGGATCTCGTGATGTTCATCTACCGTGATTCTTACTACCGCGCCAAAGAAGAAGGGGCTACGGAGCAGGAGTACAACCCGGAGGCGGTGGAGGAATCTGAAATTCTCATTGCCAAGCACCGCAATGGGCCGACCGGTAAGGTAATTCTGGGCTTCCAGCCAGCCTATGCACGGTTCGTAAACTTGAAGCGATAAGCCTGGGAACGACGTCTTGTTCCTTAAGATGATTCCACTGCTTTTTTCTGGTCTGCTCGGCCTACAGACTCCCGACCCTGTCGCATTGACCACGAGCTTGCGCCTAGCGATGTCGCCGAATCTGAACGGCGTTATTGAAGCGGAGGAGTGGGACCCGCTGGTGGGCCAAGATGGCGCGCCCGGATTTCTGCAATGGGAGCCGGGCTCTCTGTACGTGGCCGGCACTGTGGGTGCGGACCAAATAGCGAAGATAAGTCTTGATTTGAACGGAGATGGGTGGCTGGTCGGGGACGATAATCTCGAGATCACAGTTGCACCCGAGGTTTCGGTGCGGCGGCTGATTCAAGACGTTCAAGAGGGGGCTCGATGGCAAAATGAGCCGCTCCTCGCGCAGATGATGCGGGTGCAGACGGCTCCGAAGGAAGGTGGTTGGGGTTTTGAGCTGCAATGGTTGGCGCTGGATGCTGCCCAGTTTGCCGTGGGCCGCGAATTGAATGTTCGAATTGATACCGCGCCCAAAGATGGTGCTGAGGTGCAAGCGTTTATCCCGCGTCGGACGGTGCCGGTCAAGCTGGCGCTCGACCGCGCGAGCGGGTTGCCGGAGGGGATGTCTTGGGCACCGGATCATCGAGTGCGCACGGTGATTCCGGGTGAGCAGATCAAACTCCGCCTTACATTTTTGAACAAGGGGGAGGCGCAGGTTGGTCGGGTGGATCTCCGCACGCTTGGCTTCGCTGCGCTGTTTACCGGCTCCACCAATTCACCGTTCCCACAGTTCGACAACAAAAAACGCGCTTTCGTCGATTACGACGCTCGGATTGCGGAAGGTGCGCCCCTCGGCTACACGCGATTGACGGCGAAGATTCAGCGACAGGATGGGCAGGAAGCCACCATTGAGTCGAGCTACCAGATCACGGAGACGGTGAGCATTACGCCGAAGCTCAAACTCGAGAAGGGCGAGGCGGGTACTCCTAGGATCATCCGAGGTGAGGTGATCTTGCGATCGAACACTCCGGCTAGTCAGCGCGGGAAGATGTTCTTCGATTTGCCGCAGGGCTGGGCGTTGCGGCGTGGTCATGACGCAGATTTCACCATCTACCGGGCTCGTGGCGAGGCCAAGATGCGCGTGGAACTGGTCAGTCCTCAAGGTGTTTCTGGTCTGACGCCGATACCCATTCGGATACAGATGGGCGAAAAGGCGATCACGCAAACCGCATTCTTGGTATTCGAATGAACTCGCTAGAGCTTTCCGGGACCATTATTCCGCTGGTCACCCCGTTCACCGACGACTTATCGATGGTGAGCGAGGTGCGTCTGGCGCGGATCGTACGGTCGCTCATTCCTCTGAAGCCAGCGGCGTTCTTGGTTTGCGGTGACCTCGGGGAGTTCGCCTTTTTATCGTCCAGCGAGCGCAAATTGGTGCTAGAAATCGTGCTCCGGGAAACCTCCAATGCGGTTCCCGTGCTCACCAACGTGACCACTGTCGGCACCATGGCGGCGCTCGACTTGGCCCAACACGCGAAGCGTCACGGCGCGAGAGGGGCGGTGGTGATGCCGCCCTATTACGGACAGTTCACGGCGGAAGAACTGCAGCACCATCTAAAAATGATCGCCAATTATAGCGACCAGCTCTTGTTGGTTGTGGATCCGCTGAAAAGGCTCGACCCGGAAGTTGCGGCTTCGCTTCATCACAATGCTGCCGTGCATTTCCCGGTGCCAGTTGGTGGGCAGGCGGCGGTGTCTGAATCTTCGACTACCGATGAGTTTTCAGTAAGTGGGTGCATATCGAGTCCCATTGCGCTCCTGGAGTACGAGGACTTTGTGACTGGTCCGGGAAATCGGGCGATGAAGGTGGCCGCTGCGATGCGAGCTAACGGAAAGGTGCGATTTGCAAAAGCCCTGTTGCAGTACCGCGAGCTTGAGGCTGGGCCTCCGCGGAACCCTTATCAAATGTCGAGTATTGAGACGGTTCGGGATTTCGAGAAGAGCCTAGAATAAAAAGGGCTCGCGTCCTAGTTAGGCAGCGAGCCAATGCAAGTTTTATGTCTCCTTTTCGCAGCAGGCGAGGGGCCTGCGTAGCTTTCGTACGCAAGTCGCGCTCCATTTCGAGGGCGGGCCAAGAAAGTTGGTGGGTTTACTGGCCTCGCACTCGAGAAACGGTGATGTCGGCGCGAGACAAGGTTGCCTGAGTGGCCCGGACTCGGAAGAGTTGTCCGAGCACTTCGAATTCGTACTCGGCAGGGAAGGTTGGCGGGGTTTTCCACATTCGGCCTAGCACCTCTTCGACCACCAGAGTGACGACGCTTCGCTCGTCCAAGGGAATGTCGTTCGTGTGAAGCTCCGGTAAGCCAAGTTTCTGTAGCCCTCGGGTTTCTATCTTTCCGGCATCCCCCGTAGGGAGCCAGACGACTCTCGCATGCTTGTCAATTCGTTCCTGGTTGGGCGACTCGGAGACTTGGGTGAAGAACTCTTCCGAAGTGAAAATGGCGTCTTGGGTGACGTCGAACACGGCGAGCCCGTCGGTGAGGCGACTGATGGTCTCCGCGAGGTGCGGCATGAATTGCAAGTGGCGGGGGTCGCTCAGCGGCTCTTCACTCAAGTAGCGAACTTTCGCGATCGCCTTCGATTCGCTGAGACGGGCCAAGACTTCGGCGCTGGGGGTGACGGCCTCGTGGAAGAGATCGGGGCGGAAGATGTGTGGGTTTTTGTCCCGCCTGGCGATCGCCATGTGGAGGCGAATATCGCTGAACAGCATCCCCTCGCGAGCTCCGATGCAGGGTCGTCCTGGGCGGTTGTGCGGGTTTTCCGAGATCATGGCGTTCATGATCGCCTCGATTTTGGGAAGCTTCGGCTCACGGATGTAAACCCAGTACTCGCAGACGGCGAGGTTCGTGGTTTTTGGGAGACGCCGTCGCACGATAAGGACGGCGATCATCACCAGGAACAGAAGTGCTGGCGCGATCCAGACCACTGCTAAGGACCAACTCCAGCCATCCAACGCTCGACCACGTGCCGTTCCTGCTCGGACAACAGTACGGTGCAGACATCGCACAGCCCAGCTTCATTGACCGGCCCTTGTTTGCAAAGTAGGCAGGATTTCCAGCGCCGAGCCGCATAGACCATGGCACGCTGATTGAGCGTCCATAAGAGTTGATCCCTTTTTATGCCTTCGGAGTTCAACCTGTCCATGGATTGGAGAGAGTTTACCGGGCCGGTAAACTCTGACCTCCATGAGGTTGGCGACATTTAACGCAAATTCGATTCGGGTTCGGCTGGACGTGATCCTGGAATGGATGGCGGTTCACGAAGCGGACGTGTTGGCGGTTCAGGAGACGAAGGTGGACGACGACAATTTTCCGCGTGAGGCGATTGAGGAGTCGGGCTTCCACGTGGTGTTTCATGGTCAGAAGACGCACTATGGCGTGGCTTTGATCAGCCGCATTCCGCCCGCTGACGTGAGGATGGGCATGAACGATCCGGCGTGGCCGGATGACAAGCGCATTATCGCGGCGACCTACGATGGCGTTCGGGTCGTGAACACCTATGTTCCCAACGGCACGAAAGTGGGTTCGGACAAGTTTGATTACAAACTTCGATGGTTTGAAAAATTCAAAGAGGAGCTCGCGGCGGAGATGCGCCGTTATCCGAACTTGGTTTGGCTCGGGGATATCAATGTCGCCCCAACAGCCAAAGATGTTTTTGATAGCCCGAAGGTGTTCGGAGGGGTGGGTCACCATCCGGACGAAATGGCTCGGCTGGCCGGTATCGTTGAGCTTGGGCTGACGGATTGCTTCCGCAAGTTCGATGACAGTGATGGGCAGTTCACCTACTGGGAGTTCTTTGTGCCCCGGGCGTTCGAGCGAAATCTCGGTTGGCGTATTGACCACATTTATGCTACTCCCGCGATGAGCGAGAAGTGCGTGGCATGCGTCGTGGACCGTGGCCCGAGAGGGGAAGAGCGGCCGAGCGACCACACTTTCGTTTACGCGGATTTTACGGATTAGCCGCCGGGGCGTCTTTCTTTCGGGCTTCTTCTTCCTCAACTTCGGCGGCACTAGCGCTGAACGCTCGTTTGCCTTCGTCGAGACCCTTTTGAAGCTCGCCAACGCCGCGACCGACGCCGCGCATGAGTTGGGGAATCTTAGCGCCGCCGAACAGGAGCAGCACGACCAAAAAGACCAGCAAGAGCTCTTGTCCGCCCAAACCGAACGCGTACATGTCGAAAAGTGAATGCATCATGATCTTTGATGGTTGCCCTTTAGCGGGTGCCCGTACAGATTATACGTCCCAGGGGCATTGACGGACTCAGTTTGTAAAAGTTTATCGGCTTGCCGGAGAACCTTGGCCCACGCCGGTCACATTTTTCATGGTTCCAGACACGGGGACGACGATCCAGTCGCGGAGCTCGCTCATCACTCTGGGCTCGGATCGGTCCTTGCGCGGCCTGTAGCTGATAGCCTTGTTTTCGAGTTCGGGGGTTTCGAAGACCAGCACCTGACGCTGTGGCTCCTTGATGGCTTTAACTTCCTGGCCCGCCAGATCAGAGTTGTAGGCGAAAGCCTGCATCGAGAGCTTCTCGTACTTGCATCCCCACACGCCGTTGGGCTCTGACCATTGAATTGGCACGTCTTTGGGAAGGGATCTTAGGGCGACGTCAAGTTGGCGGAGTTCTTGTCGTCTTCGGATAAATTCGTCACGGACGTCGTCTTTCCATGAGGCGGCGGTTGGCAGCTTGCCCCCGTTGCGTTGAGCGTAGGCGAGCAGCGAATCGCGAAGGGCCGTCGCTTCGGTATTGCAGGCGATGATCGGGGCCATTGCTCGGACGCCAAGTTCTAAGTTCCGATACGTCATGAAGACACCAAACCCACAGAAGAGGAGGCACGAGGACGCCACTCCCACTAGGATGTAGACGAGGATGCTCTTGCCTTGAGGTTGCTTCACCGGGCAGAGTTTACTGGAGCGGGGCTATTCCGAGGAGGAGCCAGTGCTTATTGTCACGTTTGTGCGTCCAGATTGACCCATATCAAATTCACCCTGTACCTTAATGTTCAGGAACGGTCGCAGTTCGTTCGCAATCTTCATTTCCGGGGTCGGCTTTTGCACCGTGTAGGCCGCGGAGTGGTTGCGCTTACTTTCCGTGGTTTCGAAGAGAAGAACGGTGGAGAGCGGCTCTTTGATGTCGGAGAGTTTCATTCCGCTGAGCTCTTTGTTGAACGCGAAGGCGTGAATTTCTTTTTCGCCCACGGTGCAGCCCCATACGCCGTCAACTGGACTTAGCTTCACGTCGATGCCGATGCGCTTCATTTCCTTCAAGTCTTGCTCATCAAGCTTCGCGCGCTCTTCGGCGAAGTAGGGTTTGGCGGCGTCTTGCCAATTGGCGGCGGTGGGGAGCTTGCCGTCGTTCTTTTCCGCGTAGCGACGCAAGGCGCCTCGTGCAGCCTCAAGGTCCATCCCGCACCCAACCATCGTGAACGCTTGGCCCATGAATCCTCGACCCGCGTTAAAAACGAAGATGCCCCCCACGGTGCAAAGAATCATGCACGAGAGCGCAATTCCTAGGATGACCCAGAGAAGGGTGTTCTTTTGTTTGACCGGTTGGGCGTATTCCATAAACACGTAGTTTACGCAACATGAGGTTAACTTGACTAATGGACCTAGGCCGCGCCCACCCGCCAAGCGTTGATCAGTTGGCGCGCGAGCTTCAGCGGATTGCAAATCAATCTTTGCCGCTTTGCGTGGAAGCCGCGAAGCGAGTTGTGCGCAAGGAGTGCAACGGGGAGTGGTTGAGGCAGGCCATTCACGAGTTAAAGCGAATGGAGCAGGGGCATGTCCGCCCCGCCATTAATGCGACCGGGGTGTTGTTGCACACCGGGCTGGGTCGGGCGAGGCTCTCGGATAGCGCGGCCGCCGCCGTGGCCGCGGCGGCATCCTCTCATTCGACGCTTGAGATCGATGTCGAAACCGGGGAGCGCGGCGACCGCCAACTCGCGGTGCGCGACTACCTTTGTCGCCTTACCGGGGCGGAATCGGCACTAGTGGTGAACAACTGCGCGGCGGCGGTGATGCTCGCCCTTTCTGCGCTCGCGCGCGGGAAGGAAGTGATCTTGAGCCGGGGGCAGATGGTGGAGATCGGCGGGAGCTACCGGATGCCCGAGATCGTAGAGGCGAGCGGGTGCCGTCTTCGCGAGATTGGATGTACGAATAAGACCCATTTGCGCGACTACGAGGCGGCCATCGGTCCCGAAACTGGCGCTATTTTGGTTTGCCACCGATCTAATTTCTCGATGTCTGGGTTTGTCTCGGAGCCTTCGATCGCGGAGATTACGGCGCTAGGGAAGAAGCACGGAATTCCGGTTATCGACGATTTGGGAAGTGGGTGCTTGGTCGAGACAACTCTGTACGGCTTGCCGCACGAAAGGACCATCGGGGAGGCGGTCTCGGATTGCGCCGATTTGGTGCTCGCCAGCGGCGATAAGCTCCTTGGCGGCCCTCAGGCCGGGGTTATTGTTGGCTCGAAGTCGGCGGTCGAAACCTTGAGGAATCACCCGATGGCCCGCGCGTTGCGCATCGACAAACTCTGTCTCGCGGGTCTTGAGGCAACTCTGCGCCAGTACGTTGCTGGAGAGCAGCATACGATTCCCGTGTGGGCCTACGCGGGGAGAACAGTAGCGGAGTTAGGAGTACTGGCGGAAACGCTTCGGGTTTCGATTGGAGGGAGCGCCTTTGTTGAGGAATGCGAAAGCGCACTCGGGGGAGGATCGATGCCGGGCTCAAAGCTGGTTTCTTCGCGAGTTGGACTGCGACCGGAGAACATGTCCGTTCGCGAACTGGCGAAGAAGTTGCGTGAGGGCGAGCCGCCGGTTTTTGGCCGGATCGAAGACGACACTTACTGGCTTGATGTCCGCACGGTGAGCGCAGAAGAAATCCCCGTGCTGGCGAATCGGGTCCGGGAAGCGATAGGATAGGGATATATGCAAGTCGAGCCCCTCATCATTGCCTCCCAAAACGACGCCATTCGCGCGTTGGTCCATGCCTTGGATCTCCATGGCCCCGGTGAGGCGGAGCACGCGGAGCGGGTCTCGGTCTATTCAGTGGCGACGGGCGAGCAACTCGGGCTCTCGGACGAAGAACTTCTGACCCTGCGCCGAGCCGCCGTGCTTCACGATGTCGGGAAGATCGCCATTGACCGCGAACTGCTCACGAAGTTGGGGGACCTGGACGACGATGACTTCACGGCCTTGCGCATGCACGCCGCGATGTGCGAGCAGGTCTTGGCCGATCTTCCGTGGCTCAGCGATGCAGTGCCCATTATCCGCCATCACCACGAACGTTGGGATGGGGCGGGCTATCCTTCCGGATTGAGCGGCGAAGAAATACCACTTGGCGCGCGCATCGTGGGTGCGGCTGAGACATTCGATCATCTCGCGTTCGGGTCAAGCTACAAACCGCCCATCGGTCGAGATCTGGCGATGCAGATCCTGATGGATGAAGCAGGCAAGCAATTTGACCCCGACGTGGTTGAGGCATTTCTGAAAATCGAAGAGCGCATCCAACCGATCGAATTCTGATTTCGGTACGATGCCGCCATGCATCGATGCGTTATCGTGATCCCAGCCCGAATGGGCGCCACAAGATTTCCCGGCAAGCCGCTAGTTGATTTGTTGGGCAAGCCGATGGTTCAGTGGGTGGTGGAAGCGGCTCAGGCGAGTGGCGTCGGCGAGCGAGTTTTGGTCGCGACGCCGGATGAGGAGATCATCGCGGCGGTTCAGTCGTTTGGTGGGGAAGCGATCTTGACTCGTCACGACCACGTTACTGGTACCGACCGAATCGCGGAAGTGGCGGCTCAAGTGGAGTCGGACGTATACGTGAACGTTCAGGGGGATGAACCGTTGATCCAGGCCAGCAGCATCGCGGCGTGCGCCCAGCCTCTGTTGGATGACGCGGAGATTCAGATGAGCAGTGTCTATAGCTACGCGGATGCGGCTGATTTGGACAATCCGATGGTGGTGAAGACCGTGACGGACAAGGCTGGATTCGCGATGTACTTCAGCCGGGCGGCGATCCCGTTCGAGCGCAATCCGCGCATTGAGCGGGTTAAGAAGCACGTCGGACTGTATGCCTATCGCCGCCAAGCGCTACTGGACTTTTCTGGATGGCCGATGGGCGTGACGGAAACCGCGGAGAGCCTGGAGCAATTGCGGTTCATGGAGAACGGCGTTCGCATTTTCATGGCGGAAGCGGCGGGCACGGAACTCGCGGTCGATACTCCGGAACAAGCCGAAGAGGTCCGTCAGATTTTAAGAGCGAGGTAGGCGGGACCGCGAACGCCATAACGGGTACCTTCGTACCTAGGAACGTACCTATGGCAGTAACTGAAGCTCAGATTCTCGATGCGCTAAGAGTGGTGCAAGACCCCGACTTGAAGCGCGACCTAGTGACCCTGGGCTTTATCAAAGATATCAAGATTTGTGAGGGGCAGGTGGCGTTCAAAGTTGAGCTCACCACTCCGGCTTGCCCGGTGAAAGAGCAACTCAAATCACAGTGCGAGGAAGCGGCTGCATCGGTGCCCGGTGTGACCTCGGTCGCGATCGAAATGACGGCCCAGGTCCGCACTCGCAAGCAAGAGCCGGAAGATTTGCTCCCGGGCGTGAAGCAGGTGATCGCGATCGCCTCCGGTAAGGGCGGAGTGGGGAAAAGCACGGTTACGGTCAATCTGGCGGTCGCGCTTGCTCAAACAGGCGCGAAAGTCGGGATTCTGGATGCCGATGTTTATGGGCCGTCGATTCCCATGATGCTCGGATGTCATGGCGAGCACCCGTTCACGCGCGGGCAGAAAATTGTTCCGATCGAGCGGCACGGCATTTCGGTGATGTCCATTGGATTTTTGCTTGAAGAGGGGCAGGCGGTGTTGTGGCGCGGCCCGATGGTCGCGGGCACCGTCAAGCAGCTTCTTGGAGACGTGGACTGGGGAGAGCTCGACTACTTACTGGTGGACCTCCCACCCGGAACCGGCGACGCGCCGATGACTTTGGCCCAAATGGCACCACTAACGGGCGTGGTGATTGTGACCACTCCTCACAACGTCGCGGCGAACATCGCCGGCAAGGCGGCAAAGCTATTCACTCGCCTCAATACGCCGCTCCTGGGCGTGATTGAAAACATGGCGGTATTTGTTTGCCCCGATAATGGGAAGGAGTACCGGATTTTCAACGGAATGTCGGGCGACGAGCTCGCGAAGGAACTCAAAATTCCGTTCTTGGGTAGCGTGCCTCTCGATCCGGCCGTAGGAAAATCCAGCGACGACGGAGTGCCAAGCGTGACCGCCTATCCTGATTCAGTGCAGTCGCGAGCTTTCACGGGCATTGCCAAACTGTTGGCGGCCCAGGCAAGCGTCATTGCCATGTCACGGCGTGATTTGAATCGCTTGGGCGGCGAGCAACGGCCCACATTTACGCCGGTCTAGCGGGTCCGGACTGGTATCCTGCACACGTTGTTGAAGGTGTTTCGAGGGGTGTTGGCGTCGGTTTGTTGTGCGTTGATCTGCGTGATTGATGCCCAGACCATTCGTGCGGACGGCCCTACCGTTTACATCAACGAGTACCCGGCATTTACCTTGAAGGTGACATTGGATGGGCTTGTCCCGTCCGTGCGGGCGGCTCGCATTGTTGAGACGGTTCGTAAGGGAAAGCTCATTTCTCCGCTCGAAATGAGAGCGACGGCGCGAGGCATTTGGCTTCAGTCAGGGAAGATGAACGTGGTTCGAGTGACCTCGCAAGAGGCAGTGAGGCATGGGATTGAGCAACGGCAACTGGCCATCCAGTGGAAGAATCGGATTGAATCAGCGCTGGCTCTCCCCGCGGTACAAGCCGCCAACAACTTTCTTTTGGTGCCCACAGGCCAAGTTTCGCTCGTGAGATTGGTGGGCTTTGAGGCTACGCAGGCGGAGTTTGAGTGCGTGGTGCCCGGAATTGTCGAGACGGCTCGCGTTGTGGGGGGATTGCAGATCACGCCTAAGGCGGTCGGCGAGACAGAGGTGATCATCCGAACGCCGAAAGGGCGAACCCGGGTGATTGTCAAGGTTCAGCGGTCGGCGGTTATGGAGACGCCTCGAATCACTGCAGAGCTCATCGCCTCAAGTGGCACGCCTGCCGCAGTGGAGGCGGCGGTCTCATACGCGATTCGCCAGCAACTCAAGACGGTTGAACTGGCCACCATCGAAATTCTCAGTCAGGCGAAGACAAGCGTCCCGATGGGATCTAGTCAGAACGTCAAGGTGAGGGTTCGCGTGCAGGCTAGAGATGCCGTGCCTTTTGAAGGGAACGTGTTGGTAAAGGTTTCGAATGCGAGCCCCGGTAGGGTTCGAGAGGAGGAACTTTGGTACAGCAACCACCCGGAGAGCGTTCGGGCTAACGGGCCACTTTTCAGCTCGCAGTTGACCGCGGGAAGGCCAGTCCGGTTGCTTTATCATCACGTCAACGAGAGCGCGGAGGCGATGACGATCAACGTGGTGGTCTACAACTCTTCGACCCTGCCCGCCCAGATTCAGACGATTCGGGGGGATGGAGCGCCCGATGGTGATCCGGTGCGCACGGGCATGGAAGCAGGCGAGCTGTTTCTTCGCGCTTGGCTGAAGCCAGGCACGGAAATCTTGACGGTGCCGCCACGGAGTGTCTTGCCGATTGCGGTGCGTCTCCTGCCCAAACGGTACACCATGAGCGGGCTCTGCTATTTGTCTCTTTTCCCTGGTGGGGCGGGGAAGGTGCTGATTCGAACCGAAAGCCGCCGCCCGGACAGCGTTGATCCTACTTGGCAGACTTCTGGCGGCGGAGACGCTCCCTGGACCGGAGCCGTGCCTCGATTTTTCGAAGCCCTACCGACAGACCTCGCGCCTAGCCGCCATGTGTACGACAACCCGTTTCGAGACATTGACACGAACTACATCTTCGGCGGCAAGCATACGTTCGTACGGATCGGCCAGAGTCCGATCGGAAATGCCGACGAGACTCTGCGCTTGCAGGGGAATTTTGGGGTTCTTTACACGGTGTCCGCTACCTTGGAAAATCCGACAAGGACGATTAGAAGAGTTGAAATTGCGTTCGAAGCGAGCGCGGGCTATTCTGGCGGACTTTTCGTCGTAGATGGAGAGGTCCACCGGACAGAGATCACTCAATCGAAGGCAGAGAGGACGCTCAAAGTTGTGCGTCTCGCTCCCGGCGAGAAGCGCAGAGTGCGCATCCTGACAATGCCCCTCTCGGGAAGTAGCTACCCGGCGACGCTCGTTTTTCGCCCCGCTGGATTGGGCACTCCCCCGGTGGCCCAACTCCCCCAAACCCCCAACTAAGTTTATGGATCAACCTGATTATCGAGAGATTGCTGAGCTGTTCGGCATTGAAGTGCCCACCGGCGCAGAGGAACCTGAGGAGTCTGATCGCGACGCCACGCCCACCGAACTCGGGCAACAACGACTGATCGAAGGGCAGTATGAGAAGGCGATTGCTCACTTTCGAAAGGCAGTCGAGGTCAGCGAAGGGGAGGAGGGGTCCGCCTTGCTCGATTTGGCCAGTGCTTACTCGGTGGGAGAGATGCTTCCTCAGGCTTATCGCCAGTACCTGAAGGCTCGGCGACTGCAGGAGCAAAACCCCGAGCCGTATCTCGGGATGAGCGATATTCTCCGGCGAGAGGGGCGATGGGATGCGAGCCTTCAAGAGCTTAAGCACGTGGTGGAATTGGAGCCTTCGAACGGCTACCCCCACTACAAAATGGCGGATATCCTTCATGCCGCGGGGCACAAAATTCAGGCTCTGGAAGCGATCCAAAATGCGATTTTCGTGGCTCCCGACCAGTCGTTTTATCACTTCTGGATGGCCGATCTGTTGATTGAGCTGAGGCGGTTTGAAGAGGCGGTGGAGAGCCTTCAGGCGGCGGTGGAGTTGTCGCCTGGCGATGACCACCTGTATCTGCGAACGGCGATTGCTTTTTGGGGAGCCGGGCGGCCGCAAGACGCGATCAAAGCGGCTCGACTTGCGAGCGATCTGAATCCAGACAACCTCGTGCCGATGGCGCTGATGTTCAAGATGCATCGCGCGCTTGGTCAGCACGAAGAAGCTCAGCAACTCAAGGCCCGAGCGGAGCGGCTGGATGACTACGATTTAGACAAACTTCTGAGACTTTTACGGGAAGCCGACATCCCCCTTTAAGGGCATAAGGCCCCTATGAAGCTCAAGGGGCTCCTCGTTTTCGCGGTACTCGCGTGCACTATCGCCGCATCCGCTGCCCTCCGCAACGTCACCACGATTCCGGGCACGCAGGTCGCCTTTGAGGTGGACGCCAAGGTCGAGGAGAAGGGTCAGGCTCTCAAGGACTTGGAGGAGGAGGCTCGGCTGGTCTTGGATGACGCGAAGGAATATGCCTTCGAAACGAAGAGCGGTGTTTTCGGATCATTGATGGCCTACACTCCGAAAGATGAGTTCAAATCCATGAGCGGGGAGTGGACTGGAATGATCGCGGAAGGAATCGAGGAAGCGATCGAGGGTCCAGCCAAGATCACTCGCCATGAGGTCGGCACCTTTGGAAGCAGGAAGGCGCATTTTCTGACGATGACCTTGAAGGACGCTACGGTCGAAACTTCAACGGAATTCATCGTGATTGGCGGCAAAGGGGAAGTGATTTTGCTTGCGATGACCGCCGATCTGAAAGACGCGACGGCTTGCGCGGAGCTCGGGAAAATCGTTAAGTCTGTGACTTACGAGGGGACTTTGGCGAGCGGAATGAAAGAGAAGGCGAAGGTCGTCGACTCGCTGCGCTAAGCCCCGCCCATTCCGAGCACGAATGTAGCCACCGCCGCCAGGGCATAGATCATCCGCGTGAACGTGATGAAGAGATAGCTCTTCGTGCCGCGCACGAATCCATAGTGGCTGACGGTCATGATTCCACCGGGGATGTACAGGATCGAGGCGGCGAAGATTAGGAGTAGTCCTGCGCCCGGCTGAGAGCGCGAAAGTGCGGCGCCGGTAAGGGCCACGACCAACCCGGCGAGTACGAGACCAATTCCGATATCACCAATGAGCTTGCGCGTTTGCCGCATCATCGTCCATGATGACGCCTGCGATGCCATCCGCGCTATTTCCCGAACTTGAAGCCGTTTGCCATCAGCAGGGTTTTCCCCTTTCCGCGGAGATGCTGCGGCAGTTTGAGGCGTTTCATGGTGCTCTGTACGGGCACAATGCGTTCAAGAATCTCACTAGAGTCTCTCCTGAAGCGTGTGAAGTGCGGCACTTTGCCGAGAGCTGCTTGATCTTAGAAATGATTGAGGGGCACGAGGTGCTGGATATCGGCACGGGCCCTGGGTTTCCCGCTTGGCCGATCGCGGCGGCGAGGCCCGATCTGCACGTGGTTGCACTAGATTCCAACGGGAAGATGCTCGACTTCTTGAAGACGCAGCCGCTCGAGAACTTGTCGGTTGAGCTTGGGAGGATTGAGGAGACGGGGTGGAGTGAACTCGCTGACACGGTGACAGGCCGGGCACTGGCCCCTTTGCCGATTCAACTTGAGGCCAGTGCGCAGGTCTGCAAATTAGGCGGGGTCATTATTCCGTTTCGAACCGAGCGTGATGAATTGGAGGGGGAGTATCTCGAAGTGCTGGGGCTCAAGCTGGAGCGGGTCGAAAAGAGGTCCCTTTCTGATGGAGTCGTTCGGGTGTTTCCGATCTATCGAAAGCACGAACCCACTCCGGATGCCTATCCGAGAGC
>JAYUVF010000091.1:0-50070 GCA_043754215.1 Chthonomonas sp.
GACCACTGGTTGGGCTTGATCCTGCACATGGAGTCCGTGCTGCCGGAGCAAGCTTTCCGCCGTTCTTTGATCCTCTCCTCGCAAGTCCCCGCCGATTACATGCGGTCAGCCGTGGAAGCGATCGGGGAAGCCCCGACGCAAACTTTCATCGTGCCACGGACGCAGATTGGGAAGAAGTTCTGGATCCCGCTCGGTAAGGGAAAGCTAGTCGGTCTCAAGCCCCTGCAACTGCGCAATGGATGGGCTCAGGTTCAGCCCAAGACCTCAACCTTCCGCGCGACATTTCCGCAAAGCTGAAGTATTTTCTCAGCTTTTGAGGATTTCACCCTAGAGTTTCTGCCGGGGTGACCGATAACGATACTGATAGCCCATAACAGGTCGCAAAACAGTGTCAGAAATCCTCTCCCAAGCTGAAATAGAAGCCCTTCTCCACTCGCTCCAAGCGAATGCGAGCGCGGCACCCGCGGCCCAGCCCGTTGCAACTCCCGCCGTTGGTATGGCGCAAGCCGCCGTCTCTAGAAATTCATCTGGCCGTAGCGCGGTGGCGTATGAAGTCTACGATTTCCGCCGACCGGACAAACTCAGCAAGGAGCAACTTCGATCTCTGCAGATGGTCCACGAGACCTTCGCTCGTCACGCGGCAACCGGCCTCTCCGCTCACCTCCGCACCCCCGTTCAGATTGATCTGATCAGCATTGAGCAAGTGCCTTACGAAGACTATCTTCGCGGGATCGAGCACTCCGTTTTTACCGTCATGAGCCTCCCGCCCTTGACTGGTCAAGCTGTTCTTGAGGTTGAGTTTAACCTCGTGTTCAGCATGATCGACCGGCTTCTGGGTGGACCAGGCCGAGCCGTGAACCGCACTATGCTCACTGATATCGAGCGACCGCTGATCAAGCAGATGATCGAGCGCATGTTCGCCGGAATTAAGACCGCTTGGGAAGGCGTGGTGATCGTGAACCCGGGGATCGAACAGATGGAAACAACCGGCCAGTTTGTTCAAATCGCACCGCCAAACGACATCGTCGTCACGATCTTGTTTGAAGTTCGCATCGGCACGATGCGCGGAGCGATGTCGCTCTGTGTTCCCTATTTGGTCCTAAAGCCGATCACCGGCAAGCTCAGCGCCCAGAAGTGGTTTGTCAGCGCGAGCAAGAAACAGAGCACCTCAAACCGACGCTTACTCTCCTACCAAGTGCAACAGACCTCTGTCGAGTGTTCTGTGCTACTCGGACAAGCGAAGCTCAGCGTCCGCGATTTTCTCACCCTGAAGTCCGGCGATGTCTTGCCATTGGCAAGAGACGCCCGCGACGACCTTGAACTCCTCGTCAGCAAGACTCCCAAATTTAAAGGCAAGCCCGCCACCAGCGGAAAACGCATGGTCTTCACCGTCACCGAACCGATTCACGCCGAGTAAACAAACATGTCAACCCAACAAGAGATCCTCACAAAACTCAACGCCATCGAAGGCTCGATCTGGCAGTCCATTTCACTCGCAGTGAGCGAGGCGACTAACCAGGCAATCACCTTCGGCAACCCGCTTTCGAGCTCGACTCCGGTCAGCGCGCTTCAGACGGAGCTTAATCAGCCGTTCTTGGTGATTCAGTTCTCGTTCTCGAATCAGCCGGAGAGCTCACAGGTCTTCTTGATCTCGCAAGACCAGTTCTTGACGCTCGCCCACGCGTTCATTGGCATTCCGGTCGCGACGGTCGACGAGCAGGTCATCAACGAGTGCCGTCCCGCGATTGAGGCGATGGTCCAGGGGCTGTGCCTTGCGGTCAGCAACCTTCGAAACGACTCGTTCACGGCCTCCAATCTCACGACGCGATTCCAAATTTTCTCCCCACCCCCAAGCTTCCAGAAGGTGAACGAAGTGTTCCGAACGAACATCGCGATCACCGGCGAAGAGCTTTCTAGCACGATGGTCTGGCTGATGGACGCCGAGTCCGCCGCAGCAATCACTGGCGTGCCCTACTTTGAAGAGGAAGACACCAACGCGGCCAACCCATTCGCCGAAATGGACCCGAGTACGTTCAACTTTGGTGCCACGACTGCTCCGGTTGAGTCCAATCCCGGTTTGGAAATCCTGATGGACATCCCCTTGGAGATCAGCGTTGAACTGGGCCGCATGAAGATGCAGGTTCGCGACGTGGTGGATCTCGGAGCCGGTTCGATCGTCGAGATTGACAAGGCCGCCGGTGAGCCGGTGGACGTTCTCGTCAATGGTCGTCTCGTCGCGAAGGGCGAAGTGGTGGTCATCGAGGATAACTTTGGCGTTCGCATCACGGAGATCTTAAGCCCGAACGAACGACTGCAACGCTTGAACGAAGCGGCGTAATCATGAAATTGCTCTCGTCGCTCCTGCTCGTGTCCCTCGGGGCGCTGGCGTTCGCCCAAGACAGCCTCAGTGGCATGAAGGATGACGTCATCTCGACGCCAACCTCCGCCAACACGGCGGGCCCTGGACTGATGCCACTGGTGCACCTGTTCCTGGTCATCGGGGTGCTTTTCGTGCTCATCAAGTACGCCCTACCTAAGGTGCTGAACAAGATGACGAATAAGCTCACTCCGACCCTTGACGGATCGATCCGGGTAGAAGCCAGCGCGACCATCGGAGCCGGTGGAGCTTACGTGATTCAAGTTCGGGGCAAGACACTGTTGGTCGGCGCGAGTTCGACCGGCGGATTAAGCCTATTGTGCGATCTCACCGAGAGCGACCGGGCAGAAAACGCCGAACCCGCCTTCTTTGAAGTGCTGGACCAGGCCGTGATACAGCCTGAAGAGCTCCCAGAATCACCCGATACAGCGAGCGAGCGACTGGAGCGGCTGCTCCGAGGAGCCGGGCGTTGAAGCGGCTACTCCTCACTTTAGTTTTCGTGCTCGGTCTACTCGGCCTGGCCCACGCCCAAAGCACCGGCGTAACGGTTCCTAGTCTCAACATCGGCATCAACCCTGGCGGTACGGGCGGCAAAGGCGGCGACGACGTCAGCACTTCCCTGCAGCTCATGGCGCTGTTGACAGTGCTCAGCATCGCCCCAGCCCTGCTCATTCTCACTACCGCTTTTGCCCGAATCGTGATCATCTTCGGTCTGCTGCGGACCGCTATGGGCACCCAGAGCATTCCGCCAAACCAGATCATCATCGGCTTGAGCTTATTTCTGACCTTCTTTGTCATGGCACCCACCTACGAAGAAGTGAATTCCAAGGCGCTTCAGCCTCTCATGAAGAAGCAGATAACCTTCGAGCAAGCCCTCGACCGGGCCGAGAAACCGGTCAAGGCGTTCATGCTCAAGAACACCTACAAGAAGGATTTGCAGCTGTTCTTGGACTACCGGGGCGAGAAGCCTGCGACGAAATCTGAAGTCAGCCTAGTCTCACTCATCCCAGCGTTTATCATCAGCGAACTCAAGACCGCGTTCGTTGTCGGTTTCTATCTGTTCCTGCCGTTCATCATCATCGACCTCATCGTGGCGAGTGTTTTGATGAGCATGGGCATGATGATGATGCCACCCGTGGTGGTGTCGTTGCCCGCGAAGCTCCTGGTGTTCGTGCTCGCCGACGGCTGGTCGGTCGTCGTCTCAGCCATCTTGACGGGGTACAGATAGCGTGAACGAAGCAGTCGTCCTCGAACTCACCCGTCAAGGCATGCTCATCGCCCTGATGGTCTCGTTGCCGATCCTGGCGGTGGCCCTATTCGTGGGTTTGGCGATCAGCGTTTTCCAAGCCGTGACTCAGGTTCAAGAAATGACCCTGACCTACGTACCTAAGCTGATGCTGGCTGGGCTAACCATTGCGCTCACCGGCGGATGGATGCTGAGCACTTTGGTTGGGTTCATGCGGCTCTGCTTCCAGCACGCGGCGAAGGTGACGATGTGAAGGTGGACGAGCTGTGGATGTACTCGTTGCTCCTCGTCTTCGTCCGCAGCTCGGCCATGTTTCTGGCTTCCCCCCTCTTCGGCGGAAGCGTCCCGGCCAGAGTTCGGGTTTTGTTTTGCTTCATGTTCTCGGTGTGCGTCTTGCCCGCCGCCAAAGACACGATCCGCGAAGTCCCTCCGGAGATGTACAGCCTGTTCGTGGCCATCGTCAGCGAGGCGGCGATCGGACTGATCATCGGGCTCTGTATTCAGCTCCTCTTACTAGCCGCACAGATGGCTGGCGCTTTCATGGACATGCAGCTCGGATTCCAGATGATGCAGATGTTCAACCCGCAGATGGGTGGCCAGACCACCGTCCTGGGGCAGTTTAAATTTCTCTTGTTCTTAGTCTTAGTGTTGCTCTTGGACGGGCATCACATGATGCTAAACGCGTTTGTCCAGAGCTATCAGTCACCGCTCGCTTTCGACGCGCAGAATCTGAACGACGTGAAGAACGGGCTGGTTCATTTCATCGGAGGCGTGTGCATTCTGGCGCTGCAGATTTCGGCTCCCGTGGCGGCAGTCTCCTTCATCGTGGACGCGTCGTCCGGTGTGATCAACAAGTCCATTCCGCAGATGCCAGTCTCCATGGTGACGATGGGCGCCAAGACCGCGATGGGCATCACGGCGATTGCGCTTGGTCTTCCGCTCATGGTCGTGGCGGTGAAGAACGGATTGGCCTTTAGCGGGCAACAGATCTCAGAAATTTTGACCGCCGCATCAAGGTAACCCATGGCAGAGAGCTCGAGCGGCGAGAAGACAGAGGAGCCTACACCGCGTCGCAAAAACGACGCGCGTAAACAAGGCACCGTCGCCAAGTCCGCCGATCTCACCGGCGCGCTCACCCTTATGGCGGTGGTGAGTATTTTGCCCGCCGCACTGGGCGCATTTGGCAGCCAGATCATCAATGGTTTTCAAACGAGTGTGCTCAACATCCCGAGCGGCATGACAATGGGCGAAATTGCCCGATTTAGTTCGAGTCTGCTACGACCAACTCTGATTCTGTTCGCCGTAGTCGCTGGCACCGCGATGCTCGTCGGTCTGGCGACCAATTTTCTGCAGGTCGGGTTCTTCCTGAGCGCGGAGTCCATGAGTCCGAAGTTCGAGAAGATCAATCCCGTGGCGGGAATGAAGCGACTTTTCTCGGCGCGAGCCTTCGCGGAGGGTCTAAAAACGCTCCTGAAAGGGCTCGTTTTTAGCTACATGGCCTACGATGCAATTCGCAGCAACTGGGTTGGATTGATCCGTCTGAGCTGGTTTGACCCGAACCAAGCCGCGCACCAAGTCGGTGGGCTGATCTGGAGCATTTCGATCAGGATTGCCGTGGCCTGGCTCGTCCTGGCGGCGCTGGACTACCTCTTTCAGAAGAAACAAGTCAACAAGCAGCTCATGATGACCAAAGACGAGCTGAAGCGAGAAATGAAGGAGCAGGAGGGCTCGCCTGAAATTAAGGCGGCGCGAATGCAGCGGATGCGACAGTTGTCCCGCGGTCGAGCCCGCGACGCGATCAAGACCGCCGACGTGATCATCACGAACCCGACCCACTTTGCCGTCGCGATCAAGTACGACCGGAGCAAAATGCACGCGCCGATGGTAGTAGCGAAAGGGCAAGACTATCTGGCGCTCAAGATTCGGGAAATCGCGGGCGAACATCGCATCCCGATCGTGCCCAACCCGCCCCTCGCCCGAGCACTGTACAAGCAATGCGAAGTCGGCGATTTCGTGCCTCGCGAGATGTTCTCTGCCGTAGCGGAAGTGCTAGCCTACGTTTACCGAACGATCAAGCAACTCCGCTGATGTAGACTGCGCAGTG
Organism: Chthonomonas sp.; assembly: GCA_043754215.1. Taxonomy (GTDB): domain Bacteria; phylum Armatimonadota; class Fimbriimonadia; order Fimbriimonadales; family Fimbriimonadaceae; genus JAFLBD01. The sequence goes on from JAYUVF010000091.1 coordinate 5,728, forward strand.
AATGACCGCGAAGGGGGCTGAACGCGAGAACTGGAAAAAAATGGTGTTGCGGTCTATGCCGCCACCAGCCTGGCTTGCCGTAGACGCCCCCGAAAACGATGTAGTGATCAGCTCTCGGTGCCGCTTCGCGCGGAACTTACGTGGGCACCGCTTTCCAAATCACGCAGACCAAGACGAACTCCGAGAGATCAGTCGCCTCATAAAGGAGGCCTCGGCCAGTTTGGGCCTCGAATCCTTTCGACGTTTGAGCGAAGCGGAGCGCGAATACATGGTCGGCTGCCGGTTGATGTCGCCCGATTTTCACGCGGAAGCGCCGGGCCGAACTTTGCTCCTGAATCACGAGCGCTCAGTAAGCATCATGGTCAACGAAGAAGACCATGTGCGAATCCAAGCACTGACTCCGGGTTGGTCGATCACCAGCGCAGAGTCCCAAGCCCGCTCCGCTCTCAAGACCCTCGGAGCACACGTGGAATGGGCTCGAGCCGAACCGTGGGGGTTCCTTGCGGCGAGTCCCTTCAACGCGGGCGAAGGGGTTCGACTCTCGGCGATGTTCCACCTCGTCGGCCTGGCACACACCAAGAAGCTGAATGAAGTCTTGGGTGCCCTGACGAATAGCGGCCTGACGGCACGAGGGCTGTTTGGGGAGTCGAGTCGCGCAGTCGGCGCGTTCTTTCAGGTCAGCGTGACCACCCTCGACTTACCTCGCTTCGCCGGAGCCTGCGAGTACCTGATGCGCGAGGAACGGATCGCCCGGGGCACCGTCAGCCGCGAAGAGCTCGAGCGAATGGTGAAGGAGGCGATTCACTTTGCCGTGGTGAGCAAAGAGGTTGCGCAAGTGGATGCGCTCCGGGTCCTAGCGTGGGTGCGCTGGGGTGCGGCGGTAGCCCTGCCCCAACTTCACATTCCTCTGCGCGAAATCGACGCCCTGCTCTCGACTCTCGAAGTCCGCAACGATGCCGACGAGGGCGCCGCCGCGAGGGATCGGGCCTCCTCGCTTCGAAACCGCCTCGAACACGCTTTGAACGGCTAGCAGAAATACCAAATCTCGCGGCTGCAAAAGCGGTTTGGCACCCGGTTTGCGACATTGAGTCATGAAACGAATGAGCATGGCCTCCAACCCGCTCGTAGACCCATAACCTCCTCCAACAACCCTCCAACTCGGCCCCAGAAATGGGGCCTTTGTTTTGTACTTTGCAACCGGCGCGGAGTTTGAGCCGAACACTACAATGGAATGAGCATGGGCAATGAGGTTATTCGCTACAAGCCAGGAGAGGCCATCCGCTGGCTAGAAACCGGGGGCGATGAGATTCGCCGAAGCGCCTTGCAAAAGGCGCAGAGCGTCTGGAAGCGAGAGGGTGCCCGCTCAATCGGGCGAGACGTCAAAGAGGTTGCCGGCGCGATCTTTGGCGCAGGCACCGCCGCCATCGCCGACATGGCCCACCGCCAGGCCCTCGCCAGCCAATATGCCCTCGATGACGAAGGATTCGAGGTCATTAAACCCACCGGGTCGCGCCGCATCACCTACGCAGAGGTGAAAGTGATTCGGATGGACGGCGACCGTGCGTTGGTCGAACTAGAGCGCGGCAGTGTGATTATTAAGCCGTTCGGTCACCTCACTTCGGGTCGCGTCCGCGTGCCGGTGGGCTGGTCGCGCAATAATGTCGAAGTGCCCTACGAACTCCTGATCGAAGAACTTGCCGCCCGATGTGATGTCGAGGTGGACTTCGAATGACGGGCTGGCTCCACCCATTCCCTGCTGACTGGGCCGACGCGCTAGACAATGCACTGGCAGAGGACATCGGACCCGGGGACCTGACTGCGGCTTGCCTCCCGCCCGACCTCATCATTCGGGGGGTCATCGAAGCCCAAGCCGAAGGGATTTTGTGCGGAGTCGGCATCGCCGCCGAGTGCTTTGGCGCCGTCGCCCAAGTGGAAGTCAAGTCTTCCGATGGCGCACGAGTTCAACCGGGCGACGATGTGTTGCTCTTCGAAGGCCCGGCGGCCGACTGCCTCAGCCACGAGCGAGTCGCCCTCAATTTTTTAATGATGCTGAGCGGCGTAGCGACCCTCACCCACGAATTCACCCAAGCCATCAAGGGCACCCGCGCCCAGATCGTGGACACCCGAAAGACCGTCCCGGGCTTGCGATCACTGCAGAAGTACGCCGTTCGTTGCGGAGGCGGTCGGAACCACCGGATGGGCCTATACGATGCAGTGATGATCAAAGACAATCACATCCGCGCTTGCGGCTCCATCGCGGAGGCGGTGAAAAAAGCGAGGCGAGCGATTCCTCATACCGCCAAAATCGAGGTCGAGGCCGACCGTCCGGAGCAAGTCGAGCAAGCCGTTAAGGCGGGCGCGGATATCGTGCTGCTGGACAACATGGATCCAAAGCTAATGGCCGAGGTCGTCAAGAAATTTGAGCAGTCTCCGGTGCTGTTTGAAGCCAGCGGCGGCATCAACCTGAAAACTGTGCGCGCCGTGGCCGAGAGCGGCGTCCATCTTATCAGCGTCGGCGCATTGACCCACTCCGCGCCTTCATTGCCTCTCCACCTAGAACTGTATTAGTCGAACCCTGGGAGCGCCACCATCTCTGGCGCCTGCAGCGCCTGGGTCTTCTTGTCCAGCGGTTTCATCTCTTGGATTTCGACAAGGTGTGTGCTTTGTTGAAGCACCTTGATCTCGCGGGCTGCGGGTAGCACCCGGCGTTCCAGAGAGCCCACCATGTCATTATAAGCACCTACCGCGGTGTCAAGACTTCGCCCGACCTTTGCAAAGTGCTCCGACATTTTCGTGAGTCGTTGGTACAACTCCGCGCCGGCATCGGCGATCTTCTGGGCGTCCTTGGCAAGGGACTCCTGCCGCCATCCGTACGCCACCGCCCTTAAGAGACCAATCAGCGTCGTGGGACTCGCGAGCAGAACTTTCTTCTCCGCCCCAAATTCGATGAGCGAGTTGTCCATTTCGACCGCCGCGCTGAGCACCGGTTCAGAGGGGATGAACATCACCACTAGTTCCACCGACTGCTTGAACTGGCTGGTGTAATTCTTCGCCCCGAGTTGCTCAATGTGCTTTCGCACTTGACGCGCATGGTCCACCAGCATCACCCGCTTTTGGTCCTCGTCTTGGCACTCCATGGAGTTCAGGTAAGCCTCCAGCGGCGTCTTAGCGTCCACCACGATCGTGTTGCCATTCGGGAGCTTGATGACCATATCCGGACGCAGCTTTCCGTCATCGTGGTCCTTGGACACCTGCTCATCGAAGTCCACTTTATCGAGCATCCCGGCAAGTTCGACAACCCGTCGAAGCTGCATTTCGCCCCATCGCCCGCGCTGATTTGGGGCCCGCAGTGCCTGCACCAGGTTGCGCGTCTCCTTTTGCAGCACGGTCTGTGACTCCATCAGGTTCTTGACCTGCTCGCCCATAGACGCGTAGGCCGCGGATCGCTTCTGCTCCAGTTCGCTCACTTGCTTGGTCACTTCGCTGAGAGTCTCTTTGAGCGGCTTCACCATCTCCTCAATGGCCTGCTGGCGCTTTTCAAGTTCGCCTTTCGATTCCTTCTGCTGTCCCTCAAGGGCTTGCTTGGCCAAGTCAAGAAAGCTTTGATTGTTCTTTCGCAGGGCTTCTCCGCTCAGCGCCTCGAACGTTTCCTTGAGCTTTTCGCGCGATTCTTCGAGCATCGCTTTTTGCTCGTCAATCGCGCGATTGCGCTCTTCGAGCTGCGTTTCCAGTGACTTCCGTTCGACCAAGAAGTTGGTAATTTCAAGCTGCATTCCCTCGATCTGGGAGATGCGACCCGCGATCTCAGTCTCAAGCTGATCCAGCCTTTCAACTCGTCCGGTCAACTTGGCAACCTCAACTCGTTGCTCGCCGAGTAACCGATTGGCCTCATCGGTGGCGGCTTCCTGAAGTTGAAGTACCGCGAGGTGCTTCTTTTGGAGCACCGTGACCACGGCGACTCCGGCAGCCAATGCGCCCACGACCACCCCAACCAGCAAACTGAGCATTTCCATCGGTACGTGATGAGTATGGACGAAGCAAACCAGCAAGTAGACGCACGACAACGCTATTTCACTCAGTTAGGTTCGCCGGTACACTGTCTGACGTGCTACTGGAGCAGTTTCGAGAGACCGCTAGCCAACTTTTTCCGCCCGGAGTTCGGGTCCTCGTTGGCTACAGCGGCGGCGCAGATTCGACGTGCTTGCTCCACCTTCTCCACCGATGCGGAGTTGACGTGGTTGCAGGACACCTCCATCACGGCCAGCGCTCGGAAGCTGACACCGAAATGAGCCTCTGCGAGGCATTTTGCGAAACTTTGGACGTGCCGTTTTTGAGCGGAAAAGCGGACGTCCCCCAAATGAGCGCCGACCTCAAAATCGGCCTGGAAGAGGCCGGCAGAAGGGCGAGATACACCTTTTTTGAACAAGCCGCGGCCCGACTAGGCTGTCAACTCATCGCCACCGCCCACACTCAAGACGACCACGTCGAAACCGTACTTCTGAACCTAACCCGAGGCAGCGGCATGACCGGTTTGCGCGGCATCCCCGCGCAACGAGACCAGATCGTGCGGCCCATCCTCGAGTTTACGCGCGCCCAAACCCAGGCTTACTGCGAGCAGCACGCCCTCTGGACCCACGAGGACCCGGCGAATTACGATCTGAACTTCGCCCGAGCGAGGGTGCGCCACCGTGTACTCCCCGAGCTTGCCCAGATTAACCCCGAAGTGCGACGCTCAATCGCCCGGATGACCGAAATCGTTGCCGAGGAAGATCAATTCTTGGATCAGGCTGCGATGGGCTGGTTCGAGCATCTCCTATTCCCCCTCAACGGCCCACTGGAATTCCTAACTGCGAGAGAGGAAGTCGCGGTGCGGCGCGACGCCTTCGCGGCCGGACCACCGGTCCTAGCGCGACGCGCGCTGAGAGGAGCACTGCAGTTCCTGGGAGCTTCGCCTGAGCAGGCCAGCATCTTGCGCATTTCCGAAGGAGTGCAGGGCTCGGGACCGGGAAGCGAAACCCTTCCGGGGGGCGAGGTCGTCGCGGAGTGGGGCCAGGACATCCTCCACCTGCGCAGGCTCCAAGAGATCGAGCCGTTCCGCCACGGCATCACGCTGCCGGGAGAAACCATCGCCGACGTATTTGGCTGGCAAATCACCGCATTCCCCGTAGAGGGTGCGGATTTCCAGCCGGACCGAACCAACCTAACGGCCAGCCTCGACGCCGCAAAGGTGAAGGGGCAACTCCACTTTAGGAGTCAAAACGAAGGTGAAAAGTTCTCACCACTGGGCATGTCTGAGAGCAAGTTAGTTTCGGCGATGCTGCAGGAGCACCGCCTTACCGCACTTGCCAAGAGGCGCCTCCCCGTGGTCTGTGACCTCGTGGGCCCCGTCTGGATTCCTGGCATCGCGGTGGCGGAGCGAGTGAAGCTCGAAAGCACGACGCTACGGTACTTGAGCCTCAAGTTCGGTCCGATTTTAGACGAACATGCCCATAATGGTTGAACGGGAACGCTTGATTTAGCGTAGTCCATTAGTGCGCCCCTTTTGTTTTTGGAGTGAATTTGAATAAATCAGCACGAACTATCTTGATCTCTCTGGTCGTGGCTTTGGCCATGTTCGGAATACTTAACTCGGTGGGCTCAAATCCGAGCCTAGGATTTGGTGGAACTCAGCCCACGGTCCTGGAATACTCCGAGTTTCTCGACAAGGTCGAAAAAGGTCAGATCAAAAACGCCTCCTGGCAAGGCACACGAATTACGGGCGACACCACGGCGGGCGGTAAATACGAAGCCAAGCTGAATTCCATCGCGACGGACTCCGAGACCGGCGCCAGCATCCAGCGGCTATTGCGCGAGAAAAAGGTCCCCCTCTCCTTCCCCGACCCCCTCGTGAATCCAGCGGTGGTCCAGGGCCTGATGTGGCTCTCGCTCCTGATCCTCCCGTTCATCATCATCTACTTCTTGTTCTATCGCCCTGCCCAGCAAGGCGGCAACCAGGCGATGAGCTTTGGTCGAAGCCGAGCGAAGCGGCATGGCGAAAATAGCCCCAAGGTGACATTCGATGACGTCGCCGGCATTGACGAGGCTAAGCAAGAATTGATGGAGATCGTGGACTTCTTGAAGAACACGAAGAAATATGTTGCCCTTGGCGCGAAGATCCCGAAGGGAATTCTCCTAACAGGCCCTCCCGGAGTGGGTAAGACGTACCTCGCCCGAGCCGTCGCCGGAGAAGCTGGCGTTCCGTTCTATCACATAAGCGGTTCGGACTTCGTGGAAATGTTCGTGGGTGTTGGTGCGGCTCGAGTGCGCGACCTCTTCGAAACCGCCAAGGCGCACCGACCATGTTTGATCTTCGTGGACGAAATTGATGCCGTAGGACGGCAGCGAGGCGCCGGACTCGGCGGCGGACACGACGAGCGAGAGCAAACTCTCAACCAGCTACTGGTGGAAATGGATGGTTTTGATGCCAACCAAGGCGTGATCATGATCGCCGCCACCAACCGACCCGACGTGCTGGACCCGGCGTTGCTCCGACCCGGCCGATTCGACCGCCAGATTGTGGTTGATTCGCCCGACGCCAAGGGCCGTGAGATGATTCTGAACATTCACGGCAAAGGCAAGCCGTTCGACAGCGACGTTGAAATGGGCGTCGTGGCAAAACGCACACCCGGCTTTACCGGTGCGGATCTTGCGAACGCCCTCAATGAGTCAGCCCTTCTGACTGCCCGGCGCAACAAAACCAAAATCGGGATGGACGAGATCGAGGAAGCCCTCGACCGAGTCATGGTCGGACCCGCTCGCCGTAGTCGAGTCATCATTGACAAGGATCGGGAGATCACCGCGTACCACGAAGCGGGCCACGCGATCGTGGGCGAACTTCTTCCCCACTGCGACCCCGTTCATAAGGTCACGATTCTTCCTCGCGGCATGGCACTCGGCCTCACTTGGTCGCTCCCCGACACCGAAAAGCTCCATGTGAGCCGCAGCGAACTGCTCGACGATATCGCGATGTGTCTAGGTGGCTTGGTGGCCGAAGAGGTCGTCTACGGCGAACGCTGGACCGGCGCAGTGAGCGATCTTGACCGAGTCACCCGCATCGCTAGAGCGATGGTGTGTGAGTTCGGCATGAGCGAAAAGCTCGGCACCCTCGCCCTCGGACGTCGTAGCCGCAACCCATTCTTGGGCCGCGATATGATGGAGGATCGGGACTACAGCGAAGAGGTAGCTCGCCTGATTGACGAAGAAGTGCGGCACATCGTCGACGGACAGCATCAGCGAGCCCGTGAGATTCTCTCAAACAACAAGGAGCGCATGGATTCGATCGTGCATTCGTTGCTAGAGCACGAGACGATTGACCGTCGCCAGTTCCTGATTCTGATGGGCATCGACCCCGAAAACGATCCGAAGGTGAAGAAGGTAGAGCCAAAGAACGATCCGCCAGCTGACGTCCCGGTTGAACCCTCTAACCCTATCATCACGGGCCCACCCCCACGGCTTGAACCCGGTACGGCCTAAGTAGTGGTAAAGTAAAATCAAATGCCCCGAAGCGATTCGGGGCAATTTGGAATTTCCCGGAATGACCATCGACGAGCTGTACCAACAAGGGTTCAATTTGCGATGCGATGGCCGTTACGACGAGGCCATGCAAATGCTCAATCAGGTGCTTGCGCAAGACGCAAATCACCCAGATGCCCGTTGGCAAGTCGGCCTCATTCAGTGCTTTGTCGGTGAGTTCGACGAATCCATCGCGACTCTCCAGCAAGTGGTTGACGGCAACCCCGGCCACGTCAAGGCCCGTTATGATCTCGCGCAAACCCAGATGATGCTGGGAATGATGGACGAGGCGTGCGCCAACTTTCGTGAGGTCTTGAACCAAGACCCCACCCACGAAGACGCGAATCGCCAGATCATCTATTGCCCATAATCTGGGCATGTTGCGCCGCCATTGGCCCACCCTCCTGATTTGCCTCGCGCCGCTGCTTGCGCTGTGGCGTTGCGTATTTCTCGGTGAGGCGATTGGTCCGTGGCAAGAAGTCCGCACCTTTGCGCCCTGGTCTGAGGCAGCACCGAACCGCCCGTTCGATGTCCTGCAAATGGACGCTGCCCTACAATTTTATGTCTGGCGGGACCTGGTTTTTGAGTCTTGGGGGAGAGGTCAGGTGCCGCTTTGGAACCCCTATTCACTCGGCGGAACGCCTCTCCTCGCGAACTCTCAAAGCGCGGCGTTGTATCCGCTTCATATTCTGATGGGCATCCTGCACGTGCCTACCGCTCTGGCGATCACGCTGCTGGCCTGGTTCCATTTAGCTTGGACCGGATTGGGAGTCGCAGCGCTGGGCAGACGGCTCGGGGGTGATCCACGCATCGCGGCAATGTCGGGAATGAGCGTCAGTCTCAGCGCGTTCATGGTGAGTTGGACGGGCTTATCGAGCGTAATTACGACCGTTGCCTGGATCCCTTGGTGCTTTTTTGCATTGGTTTGTCTCTGGGATGACGAGCACCCGAGGCGGGCGGCCGGTTGGCTAGCCGGTTCGGTTGCCATGATGTTCCTCGGCGGGCACCTCCAGTTCGCCGCGTTTGGAATGATGGCTCTGCTGCTATTTGGGGCTCTGTCGGCTTGGGAATGGCGCGCGAAGTGGCAACGTCTCAGCTTTGCGGTTGCTGGAGTCGGACTGGGCGCGATGCTAGCGAGTCCGCATCTGATCCCGGTGCTGCAATTCAGTCAGTTCAGCCATCGACGAGGGGCGCCGACTGCTGCAGGGTGGGAAGCTTATGCCGCAAGCGGCCTGCGCTGGTGGGAGTTGGCCTCCATCGGGAGCGGCGATCTGCTTGGCAGTTCCGCCAAGTACGCCCCGGACGAGCTCAAGCCTCTCTCCAATTTCTGGCCCACCGTGCTAAAAATGGGCGCGAACTATGCAGAGTCCGCGATTGCCGTCGGGACGGTAATCCTGGCATTTGCCATGATCGCACTCTTCGCGCGGCAACGTGGCGCGTGGAGTCTGCTAGGGGTAGTCGTGATCGGGTTGCTCATCGCCACCGCCTCCCCGTTCGCTCAGGCGCTCTATTTTGGATTCCCCGGGTGGTCGTCCACCGGCTCTCCCGGCCGAGCCGCGATTTTGGTGGTCTTGGGGTTGGCGTGCTTGGCCGCAACGGTTAAACTGGACTCCTCACGTACTGATTTAAGAAATCACCCCGTTGGCCGTGGCCTCCTCGCGGGGTTCGCAATTGCCGGACTCGGAGCCGTCGCGCTCCGACTCAACGCACCCCGACTGACCCCGGTATACGACCAGTTCGACGCCGCCGTGATATCCCGTCTAGTCGAATCCGGCCTCGGACAGTATGGTGGAGTCACCGTCATCGTGGCGACCTTACTCCTCCTAGGCTACGCCATCTCGAGGAAGCCGGAACAAGCGCCGAACTACGCGGTGGCTCTCGGGTTCGTCGCGTTGCTACCAGGGCTCCTCAGCACTCCCCTGCGCACTGGCTTCGTACCTCCGCGTCCACCCGCGGCCCCCGAAAGCAAAGTCGCCATGCTCAACCGTAACTGGAGTCTGTTCGACTACTCCCCCCGCACGGTCATGCCCCCCAACCTCGCCGCGCTTTACCGAATCAAAGAAGTAGGGGGCTACGACTCTCTGGTCAACCGCGAGGACGTGGAGTTCCTCCGGCGGCTCAACGGCGGCGAAGACCCGGCCCCACCTGCGAACGGGAACATGATGTTCGTCAAGTCCCCCTTCAACATCACGACGGCGGACGCCAGCGAGGTTTGGTCGGGCATCGAGATCCCTGGTTGGGAGAGCCAACTCATCGAGCAGAAGGGAGATTTTCGGCGCTACCGCGTGATCCAGCCGGGCGACCCGAGACCAGCAAAAACGCAACCGGCGACGCCAAACTTTGCGTTCAGCGTCGCCGGATTGGTGGCGTTGGGGTACTTACTCAGACCGACTAAGCGGCCTCAAGCACCGGAGTGAGGTCCTTGCGGAGCATGGCGCGCGCTCGGAACAGCCAACTCTTGACCGTGCCCTCCGGCTTGGACAGCGCCGTGGCGATCTCGTTGACCTCCATGTCGCGGAAGTGCCGCATCAACACGATATCGCGGTAGTGGCGGGGCAACCGGTTGATCGCCCGCATGATGAGGGCGGAATCCACTTCAGCCACCGCGTCCGCCTCAAGGTCGTCGGTGCTTGTCAGGGCGTACTCATATTTTTCAATCGTGTCACTTTGTTTCTTTTGGCGAAGCACGTCCACGCAGCAGTTGCTGCAGATTCTCGTGAGCCAGGGCAGGACGGGCCGACCGGGGTTAAAGGACCCGATGGCTCGAAACGCCTTGACTAGGGTTTCTTGGACGGCATCATTCGCGTCGTCTGAATTGCGCAAGACTCTAAGCGCCACGTGGCGCAAATTCTTGCGGTACTGATCGGCCAACATCTCGAACGCATCCTGGTCTCCCTGTTGCGCTCGAATCACTAAAATAGACTCCCAATCCGATATTCGAAGGTGGTTCATCTTGGTTTCCCATCCATATAATACAGCGGGGCCCTCATTCAGGAAAGGGTACTAGGACTTAAGAATCATTGGTTGAACATCCAAGAATAGCTTTAGAATCTCAAACCTACTCTTCGATATCTCAAAGGGAGTTGACCGCACTCTGCGCACTCGCTGAAAACAGGCAAGAATAAGGTACGGAGCAAATTTAATCTTCCGACAATATTCCCCATGGGGATTCAGGGGGGATTGCTGAAGCCATTTCTTGCGGTACTACCGTTTACATTGGTGGGGGTTCTGGGAGCCTACAACCACGTCGCGCCCGAGAGTTACGACACTCCTGAGTTCGGTGCGACCCTTGGTTCGCGAGTGCAATCGTACATCGAACCAGTGCGCCTAGTCCAGGTGCACTTGGGAAGGAGGGGCGACCTGCCCTCCGGTAACGAAGTTCAAACCGTGGCTGACGCCTGGATTGAGGCTTACCGGGACGGAAAGCTTCTTGATATTCCATCCGTATGCGCCGCAGACACGACCAACGACGGGGTCCGCGACCAAATTCTGACCGCCAAGGGAACCCTGGTCTTTCACCTCAATCGCATTTCGACCGAAGCCCAACTCCAAGGGCATGTGTCCGAGGCAACGCGGTTTGCCGCGCAAGCGTTTGTTATCTCCCGCATCATGCGGGGCAGTGACCTATCGAGCCTTGGTACTTCCCTTTCAGAGGAGAATAGTTCTTTACGCCGCTTGGTAGCGGCGAAGACCTCACGTTCAACGATCGACGTGAACCAGGTGTCTGAGAGCGACGTCAACGCTCTTTTAGCGAGTGACTTCCGCCTGATGCTCAGTTCGCCTCAGTGGACCGATTCGGAACGGGCCAGCATTGAGCGGAACTTCAACGAAGCGGAGAATGCTCCTCGCCCTAGACTGGCAGGCGATACGCCGCAAGCGTCCTACGCGATCGCAATGATGTTCAGCCAGCTTCGGCGGGTGAATCATCTTCGCAATGAACAAACGCGCTTGCTGAAAGAGATAAATAAAACCGCCCCGAGCTTAGTGGCTCAAGGCGGCGAGATTGGCAAACCGAGTCGGATTTAGAACCGGATTCGTATCAGCTTGTCTTTCAGTTCAACCGTGACCCCTTCAGGGATCGTGTCTGGCTGAGTTACGCTGCTGTCGTTAAGGTCCCAACGCAACATGCTGTCGCGCTTGGCGGAGTCCAAAGTGACGGGTAACAAGTACGTTGCACTCATCGCCTTAGCGAAGTCCAGCAAAGAACCCTGACCGGAACCTGCCGTCTGCTTTTGCGTACCAGGGATAACCACCACCATCTCTTTGCCTTCGGCGGTTGAGATGAGCAGTGTCACTGGCTCAGCGGCGGCATTCTTTAGCGGAACGTCGAGTTTGGTGTTGGCCGAGACGTCATACGATTGCATGAGCTTGGCGTCCGGCAATCGCATCACCTTGACCGAATCATTAGCGGTTGGGCTAAATCGCAAGAAGGTGCCGCCTTCTTCGCCGACCACCTGTAGACCAGCCGGAGTGGCAGAAGGAATAGTCGTGAAGCCCGCGGAGGCCTGATCTGCAGATCCTCGATTGGCGACGGCGAAACCGCCACCGATAATCACCACCGCAGCGAGACCGCCCAGCGCATACTTTCGCCAGAAAGCCATCACGCTTTGCGGCTGATTGCGGGACGATTCATAAATGCTTCGGTCAAGCCGGGCGACAATTTGCTCGTGCAAATCGGCCGGGATTTCGATCTCTCGGGCCTTACCGAGTTCCAGATCGTCTAAGGAGGCGGCAAAGGACTCGAAGTCGTGTCGGAGCCTCTGGTTCGCCTGAAACAGGCGATCCATCTGGTCGCGCAATGCCGCGTCCAGGGTGCCTTCGTAATAGGCGGAGAAGTAATCGTAGGCTTTTTCCAGCTTCATGTGAGGGTTCCTCGTCCTTTGACCCTATCCTAATGTAAAGAGTTCCTTATCTTTGGTCAATTGCTCCCTTAGGCTCAGCCGGGCCCGATTAAGGCGGCTCTTGACCGTCCCGATCGGCAGATCCAGTGCCTCAGCAATCTCTTCGTAGCTCAAATTTTCAACGTGATACATCACCAACATCGCTCGCTGGTACTCAGGAATTTTGAAAAGTGCGGCTTGCACCAACCTCTCGCGCTCGGACTTCTCCAATTCCTCGGAAGGGCCGGGACCGTCGTCTTCCACCTGCCGCTCAAAGTCGCCCTCGCTGCTCTGCATGGCATTGTCCAGACTGACGGTCGGACGGGAACGCTCCTTTTTGCGAGCGTCTAAGTAGCAGTTGGTAATAATTCGGAAGAGCCAAGTGGTGAAAGCGCTCTGGCCCTTGAAATTTTGGAGCGCGTTGTAGACCCGCACGAACGCATCGGACACCACGTCAGAGGCCTCTTCCGAGTTCGAAGTCAGACGGTACGCGTATTGGTAGGCCCGACGCTCATATTTATAAATGAGGTCGTCGAATGCAGCGCGATCCCCTTGCTTGGTGCGCTCAATCAAAACCAGATCGTCTTGGGCCGAACTCATGCTCTAACAACCGAACGACCACCGCGCGCGGCGGCCTCTATCGCGGCTTGCTCTTCCCCAGTCAAGCTGCGATCTGCCTTCCCTCCTTCCAAGACTTTACTGTATACGCGGCAATCATTCCGACCGTAGAGGCAAGAAATCACCGCGCCGTTCCCAGTTTCGTCGTAGAACGCCATGGACCAGCTTTGGGTCCCTCCCACGTCGGCGAAGGCGTCGTACCGAACGACGCCGATGTAGCGAATCGTCGAAGCCATCTTCTTCTCCGACACAGTCGCCCGAGTCTCCAGTGCCGATACCGCCGCCTCAAGACGCCTCCGCTCAACAAGATGTTCATTCAGGAGCCCATCCAGGCCCTGTCCTGACTGGCCGCGCATCAAATCCGCCCACTTTTTTGTGACGGAATTAAGCCTACGCATCAGGACGACCACCATAATGGCGAGCACCAATATCGCCGACAATAATGCTAAGGTGACGAGGGCATTGTTGTCCGAGATGAGGCGCGTAAGGGTGTCCATAGGTTCAACAAACAAGGCGGGGCGCGTGTTAAGGCGCTCGTAAGTATAGCAAGGCTACCGTCCCCGGAGTATTGAATTCGTCGTGGAAGCTAGACCGAAAGCCATCACCCTAGGAAGTGCCAGTCTCCTGTCACTGCTCGGCTTCGCCTACTTCTTCCATCACAACTTCCGCACGATCCAGGTCCAAGGGGAGTCCATGACGCCAACCTTTCTCAACGGAACCCGTCTGTTGTGTAGCGATGCTTATTGGCTGGTGGGTGACGTCCGGCGCGGTGACATCGTCGTCATTGAGGGCGACGAGCCCGGCACGCACATGATCAAGCGCGTGTACCGGCTGGAGAAAGAGAAGGTGGATTGGCTCAACATCCCCGAGGAATACGATATGTCCGCTGGCGAGTACCGAGTGCCCTCCGACTTCGTCTATGTCTTAGGAGACAACCGCGAGGTAAGCGAGGACAGTCGAAAGTACGGCCCCGTGGCGTATGACAAAATAATCGGGAAAATCGTCTTGAAACGCTGGTTATAACTATTTTGGGTACACGCAAATTCCCGGTCGGCCGCTATGGTCGACAGCAGTTAATGTTCCACGCGGCACCATATCGGTCGCCGCTGAGGGCATTTGCGGCCCTCGTGTTTTGTTGGCAGGGCGAGCACGTCCTCCTTTGCGATATTGAAGACCGAGGCTGGTGCATCCCTAGCGGACGCGTAGAGCCATTCGAAGAGCCCCTCGAAGCCGCCCGCCGAGAAGCCGTCGAAGAAGCCGGAGCGATCCTGAAAGACATCCAATACCTCGGCTGCTACCGAGTGACCGAGCGGCGCGAAGTGCGTTGGCTGGATGTTTTTGTGGCTGAAGTAGACGATCTCTGCGAGATCGGGTGTCCCGAGGAATCACGCGGCCGACAATTGGTAATGCCCGACCAACTTCCGTCGATTTACTACAACTGGTCGCCGCTCGTCGAGGAAGTTTTCTGTTACTCCCGCGAAGTTGTTCAGCGATTGCGGTCGCGTTCGGCCTAGTTCAGTCCTCAAACAGGCTTTGCTGGTGGGAACCCACCGTCGCAAGCTGCCCCACGTCAGGTGGCATTTCGAACGCAAGCTTGGTCATCTCCGCCGGCACCGGAATGGGGTACTTCCCGGTGAAGCAGGCGGTACAAAATCCCTTACTTCCCTCGCCCACCGCTTCCGTCGCGCCTTCCACGCTGAGGTAGCCCAGCGAATCGGCGTCAATGCTGATCCGAATCCCCTCAATCGTCTCTTTGGCAGCGATGAGTTCGCCTTTGCTCGCCATGTCGATGCCGTAAAAGCAGGGGAATTTGATCGGCGGCGCGGTGATGCGCACGTGGACTTCCTTCGCCCCAGCGTCGCGCATGAGCCGGACAATCTGCTTCGTAGTAGTCCCGCGCACGATGCTGTCGTCCACCAGAACCACGCGCTTGCCCTTGATGTTCTCCACCAAAGGCGTGAGCTTCATACGCACGCCGAGCTCCCGAATCCTTTGGTCGGGCTGAATAAACGTCCGATGGATGTACCGACTCTTCACCATCCCCTCGCGATACGGCAGGCCGGTGTACTCACTAAAGCCAAGCGCGGCGGGAATGCCTGAGTCGGGCACCGGTACCACGATATCCGCGTCCACCGGATGCTCCTGGGCCAGCTTCTCGCCCATACGCTCGCGGGCTTGGTACAGCGAGGTACCGTACATATAGCTGTCCGGGCGGGCGAAATAGATGAACTCGAACAGGCACATCGAAGGCGAGGGGTCAGCGGCTTGAAAGAAGCGCGGGCCATTCGCATCGATCACCAACGCCTCGCCGGCCTCGAGCTCTCGCTCCGGGACTCCCCCGATCGGCACGAACGCGCAGGTCTCGCTTGCCACCATCCACCCGTCGCGGATCTGACCGAACACCAAAGGCCGCACGCCGTTCGGATCGCGGAAGGCAAGCAGCGCGTTTGGCATGAGCACCGCCACCGAATACGCCCCCTTGATCTCGCTCATCAAGCGGCGGATGGCCTCTTCCGGCCCGAGCGGCATGTAGCGCGTGATGAGGCGCGCCATCACTTCGCTGTCGCTGGTCGAATCGAAGTGTTCGCCCTCGGCTTCCAGCTTCTCGCGCAGCTCGCGCGTGTTGATCAGGTTACCGTTGTGGGCGACGGCGATCTCGCCGACCTGGCTCTGGCAGAAAATGGGCTGGGCGTTGCGCAGGGCGCTGGCGCCAGTGGTGGAATAGCGCGTGTGACCGACGCTGATATGGCCGGGGAGCATCTCCAGGATGGATTCGTTGAAGATTTGGCTGACGAGGCCCATGTCTTTGTGCATGTGCACCACGCTGCCGTCGCTAACCGCGATTCCGGCGGACTCTTGGCCGCGATGTTGCAGGGCGAAGAGG
The DNA here is from genome assembly GCA_043754215.1 of Chthonomonas sp. Classification (GTDB taxonomy): domain Bacteria; phylum Armatimonadota; class Fimbriimonadia; order Fimbriimonadales; family Fimbriimonadaceae; genus JAFLBD01. The sequence goes on from JAYUVF010000091.1 coordinate 21,661, forward strand.
CCGAAAAAGGTCAGTCGCGCCGCCTCTTCCCCGGGCACGTACGCCCCAAAAACGCCGCACTCTTCTTTGGGACGATCCAGCTCCAAGGGATCCATGCGTCAAGTATGGCACGGGCCCAAAGGCGACAAAACTTGCGTTTACACCCCCGCACCCATGTACAATCAGAGTACGTCTTTTCAGAGTCCCATGAGCCAAACCCTCAACCTCCCCATTCTCCAACCGAATCAGATCGGCGAAAGCCGCTGGATGGTCGTCATCTATAACAACGATGTCACCCCATTCGAGGCGGTGATCGAGATTCTCATGGTCGCGACCAAGTGCGATCTGGAAGAGGCGTCGATCGAGGCGTGGGAAGCCCACCACTACGGCCAGGCGTCGGTGCACTTTGCCGCGAAAGACGAGTGCGATGCCATCGCGACGATGATTGAACAGATCGGCGTGAAGGCGGAGGTGAAGCCGGAATGGAACGACTAGCGATCCGCAACGCGGGCATCGAAGCGCCCGAGAAGTCTTCTGAGTCTAAGATCGCCTCAAGCCGCGATTGGATCGTGCTGGTCTATGACAACGACCAGAACACGATGGAAGAGGTCCACTTCATCCTGATTTTGGCCACCGGCTGCAATCAAAACGAAGCCGAAATCGAAACGTGGGAAGTCCACCACCTCGGCAAGTCAGTTGTGCACAATGCCGGCGAGCAAGAATGCCTCCGGGTTGCGGAGATCATTTCGACGATAGGGATTCGGGTCGAAGTTCTCAAAGAGGATTAGGCGGGGATCAAGAATCCAGGATCGGTTGACGCTGTACATCGGGTGATGGGGGACGGCTTCGTCAGGCTGAAATCTCAGAGCTAAGATTCCGAACTCCGAACTCCGAATTTCCGAACTCAATCGATCCCCGATCCCCGAACAAAAAAGCCCGCCTCCAGTTGGAGAGCGGGCTTTTTCTGGAGAGGGGTTATTAAGCCTTCTTGTTTCGTCGTCGCAGCATTGCTGCAGCGCCGAGGGCGAGAGCGGTCATGGTGGCCGGCTCTGGAACGGCGGAGGTGATTACATTGTCCATGCTGACGTAACGGTTGGTCGGAGGAGCAACCGAATCGATGGACATGGAGGTCAGGATGGTTCCGGAAACGTAGCCGCGGAACGTGCCGAAGCCGCCCGGGGTGTAAGTGTCAACGGTGCCGTCACTGTACGTGATGGTGAGCGGAACGTTAGCAAGGAAGTTGTCCGAGATATCGGTGGCGAAGAATTCGCCGCCCACTGCGCGGACGTTGCCGCTGGTGAAGGTGATCACCAAAGGAACGTTCGGGTTGTTGGTGCCGATAAAGTTGCCGTTGCTATACAAACCACCCGTCGTGGAAACGGTGTAGGCCATTGTAGGGGTGCCGCCGGACCAGTTAGCCGTGGCAGAACCGAAGGCATTGTTGAACTGCCCTGCGTCGTTCGCGATGGCAGCCTGGAAAGCAGCCGAGTTGGTAAAGATTTGTGCGTTTGCAACGCCAACCACGCCAAGCGCGGCAACGAGAATAAGGGTCTTTTTCATAATCTCCTCTACATCGGCGCATCATCTGCGCCAAACAGGATTGAGTATGGACCAGAGCACGCTCAAGTCAAAGCGTTTTCCAAAAAACCTGGTAATAGTGGCTGACGATTCTTGGCGCGTCACTGGGTTATTGCCTGTACGGTCTATCGGAACGATGTGCTGCGTCCCTTGGTTATCACGGATTGGAAGTGTCTTATGAAGAAAAATCTGTCGCTTGCGTGGGCGTGGGTCTTGGTCGGCGTGATGGTGGGCGGTTGTAGCCAGACTCGGCAGGCTAATCCGGAATCTGCGGCGGCGAATGAGCGTTTTGGGCACATGCAGGCGGGCTCTGTGCTGCCGACCGACGCCAAAGTCGCCACCACCGCCAGCATGGCCCAGGCTCAGCGCTCCATCATCCGGCGCGGCACGCTGATGATCAAGGTGACCGACCTCGAGGAAACGAAGCGGCAGGCGATGCGCTACGTGAACCAGGCCGGCGGCTTCGTAGAGGCGGAAAGCAGCTCCAATCTCACCCGCTCCATCAGCGAAATCCAGATGACCCTGCGCGTCCCCGTCGGCAAGTTCGAGGCGGCGATGGAGGCCTTCAACGCGCTCGGCGTCGCGATGAACCGCAGCGTCAGCGCCGAGGATATTACGTCGCAAGTCGTGGACCTCACCGCGCGGCTGCGCGTCATGCGCGCCCAGGAAGAGGTGTATATCGGGCTTTTGAAGCAATCCAAGACGCTGAAGGACTCGATGGCGGTGCAGGACCGCCTGATGGAGCTGCGGCAAGAGATTGAGAGCCTCGACGCGCAGTTAAAGAGCCAGTCCGAACTGGCGAGCCTTTCCACCATCGAGCTGACCATGCGCACTGACACCAAACCCGCCGGCGACGCGCAGAGCGCCGGCTGGGCGCAGGAGAGCTGGACCGCCGCCACCAACAGCCTCGGCGCGGTGATGCGCGATCTCGGGCGGATGATCATCGGGCTCGCCGTCTTCGCCCCCATCTGGCTCCCCATACTTGGGTTATTTGTCTGGGCAATCCGGCGAGCCGGTCGCAAGACCGTTCCCCCGCCGGTTCAATAAGATGCGAGCCCACACCCCACTTGTGGCCGTGGCATTAGTAATCTCCGGTTGCCAGCAATCGCCTGTCGTAACCCGGAGCGCCCCGCAGGTCATCCCTCCAAATCCCGCCGCGATTTGGCCATGGCCGGTTAAGCCGCAGGCGGTATCGAAGGGAATCAGTCGATGGTTTTGGACCTCGCCTGATGGGTCAGAGCTCGAACTGTTCCGATTTGACTTCGAGGCAAACCCCTATCTTGCTTTTGAGATGTACGACCAAGATCAGGACGACGCGCTCCCGTTCGATAACTTCGCCGACTACGAACCAAATGGAGTTGGCCAGGTGGTTCGGCGTCTGAACGATCAGCGTCGTGGCCGAGTGAAGGTCGCATGGAACGGTCTCTTCTTTGGCTACGATCGCAAGACGGCGGCCCCCAAGACCCTTGCTCGGCACATCGGCCCGGTCGTGATAAGGGGTAAAGCGCACTACAACGTGGGCAATCCTCGCTGGGCATTTGGAGTGAAGACCACTAGCGGCAAACCGAAATTCAGTTTGCTTCACCAACCGACGATTGCCGAGATGGAGAAGGCGTTCACTTTTGCCGCGATTGGTGCGCAATGCCTCGTACTCAAGGGCCAACCGCTACGGCTTCAGCCGCCACCAAGCCCCGGCGACCCGCCCCTCCCGCGGCCCGTGCCATCAACGCCTGCAGACGCGGGTCACATTCCGATGGTTGATCATATTCGAACCAGTCGAACTTCTATGGGCTGGTCCAAAGACCAGCGTCATCTCTACCTGCTCATCCTTAATGAACCCGACACTGAGAACGAGAGCATCCGAGCATTCCGCGCCGGAACATCCGCGGCAAACCCCGGCTGGACGGTCGCAGATCTCCAACGATTTTGGTTGGCGCTAGGTGTCGAAGGGGCGGTGAATAGCGACGGCGGCGTGGTCACCCAACTCGCATGGGAACGTCCGGACCGCAAGTACGAAATGCTCCCACCTCGACTCGTGGCACCGAATAAAAGACTATTATTCGACGATAAGTTCGTAGGAGCGCCCGGCGGGGGCTCACTGATGACCTTCTATATTAAAGAAGAATACTAGTTCCGTTCGGTCCCGAGCTTGGCGAACAGAAGCGATTCGAGAGCGGCGCGGAGTTCGTCGTTCTCGATGAGCTCCAGCACCTCGGCGGCGAAGGCATAAACGAGCAACGCCTGCGCCTTAACCGGATTGATGCCGCGGCTGTTCATGTAGAACATCGCATCCTTACGAAGCTGACCGATGGTCGCGCCGTGGGTGCACTTCACGTCGTCGGCGAAGATCTCCAGCTGCGGTTTGGTGTCCACCTGCGCCTCGCGGGAGAGGAGCAGCGTCATGTTGGTCTGCTTTGCGTCGGTTTTCTGGGCGTCCTGATGGACGAAAATCTTGCCATTGAAGACGGCGCGCGACTTATCGCTGAGCAAATGCTTGTAGATTTCGAAGCTCCCGCAGTGCGGTTTGACGTGGTCGAGGCGCGTGTGGTTGTCCACGTGCTGTTCCCCGCCGATCGCGACGATGCCGTCGAACCGCGTGTGGGCATTCGAGCCGTCAATGAAAATATTGATGTCGTTGCGCGTAAGCGCTGAGCCAAAAACGATATTGTAAGACCGATAATTCGAGTCCGCTTCCTGCCTGACCTCGACGAGCCCGATGTTTTTGGCGACGAGATTCTCATTTTCGAGGCGAATATGCTCGAGCGTGGCGTTGGGATAAACGAAGATCTCCGTCACCGGCACAGTGAGCGTGGCATCTTCGGCGGCGGAGACATAACTCTCGATCACCGTGGCCTGGCTGCCCGGCTCGGCGACGATAAGCGTGCGCGGGCAGGAGGTCGCCAGGGCTCCGGCGGAAACAAACACGAGATGAACCGGCTTCTCGACCTGCGCGTTCTTGGTGATTTTCAGGAAAGCGCCGCTTTGGAAGCACGCGGCATTAAGAGCCGCCGTGAAAGGGACGGGAGGCTTGGAGAGCTGTCCCAAATGCGCGGCGACTTTGAAGGTCTGCACGTCGAGATTGGCGAGCGTTCCGAACTTGCCGTCGGTCAATCCCTGCTGAATGGCGAGTTCGATGGGCATGAACTCGACACCAGCCGGAACCGCGTCCGAAAGCTCCGGATTAAAAAATCCATTCACAAAAACGAACCGCGTTTGCTCAACCCCGGGAAGAGAAAGCGCGTCGGTTTGTTCGCTACTTAAGCCCGTGCGGAGCCCCTCAACCCAAGCGACTTCGCCGAGCGAGGTGAGCGGGGTGTATTTGTACTCCTCCGACTTATGATTCGGCAGCGTGGCCATCTCGACCAGCGAGAGCGCCTTGGCCCGAAAATCCGCGCCCGACTGGGGCGTAAATCCGGGGAGAAGAAGTCTGTCCATCGTGGGGCTTGCCATGAAGAATCACGCCTGGACGGCGAGTTCCTCCTCGATCCAGCCGTAGCCCTTCGCTTCCAGTTCGAGCGCCAGCTCCTTGCCGCCACTCTTCACGATGCGACCTTGCACGAGCACGTGGACGAAGTCCGGGATGATGTACTCAAGCAGGCGTTGGTAGTGCGTCACCACCAAGAATCCGCGGTCCATGCCGCGCAGGGCATTCACGCCTTCCGCGACGACCTTGAGAGCGTCGATGTCGAGGCCGCTGTCGGTCTCATCGAGAACCGCAATCTTCGGCTCCAACACCGCCATTTGAAAAATCTCGTTGCGTTTCTTTTCGCCGCCGCTGAATCCTTCGTTGACGCTGCGCTGCAACATCGAATTGTCTAGGCCAAGCAGCCTCGCCTTGTCCTTGACGAAGGTCATGAACTTGAGCGCGTCCATTTCGGGCTGACCCGCCGCCTTAAGCTTGCTGTTGAGCGCGGATCGGAGGAAGTAAGCGTTGCTCACGCCGGGAATTTCGACCGGATATTGGAACGCCATGAAGAGCCCCTTCACGGCGCGCTCATCCACCGCGAGTTCCAAAATGTTCTCGCCCTCGAAAAGCACTTCCCCTTCGGTGACTTCGTAATCGTCTCGCCCGGCGATGACGTTGGCCAGGGTGGACTTGCCGCTCCCGTTCGGGCCCATGATGGCGTGAACTTCGCCCGGACGGATGGTCAGATTGATCCCCTTCAGGATCGGTTTGTCTTCGACGCGGGCATGGAGATTCTTAATTTCGAGCATGAGAGAAGCTTGCTAAGGATGTGATATGAATCCCGCCTTAATTGTATTGATTTGTACCAGACAAAGGGGGAGTATTGCAACCCTTCCGCCCCCTTCTACGCGCTTCCCGGCACGTTATCCGCAACGCCCGGTTATTGCCGCCAAAACACCCCGCTTGAAGTGCTTAAACACGAGATCGGGGCATCCCCGGAGCGCCGGTCGCAGCCACCGCCGAAGGGCTGGAACGTCACTTCGCAACAGCGCGGCCTCAGCGAGCCCCAGCGCCGTCTCACCACGCAACCTTTTGGAGAGCCACGTGATGTTCGGCAGATGCCGCTCCACCACCCGCGCACTCTGCTGCCGAACCTCCGCCGCGCGTGTAGCTGAAAGGGAAACCGCATGCTCGCGGTACCGATAGAGCACCACTGGCAACGCCACCATCTCAAAAGCCAAACGAACCCGAATCCAGTAATCCAAGTCCTCCGCGAGAAAACACTCAGGATCGTACAACCCCACGCGCTCCATCACTTCGCGGCGGTACAGAAAGCACGCCCCGCACCAAGGCACCACGCTCTGCTCTTCCACCGGCCTCGCGTTCCAAGCTCGGATGGGGTTTAGATCGTCGTCTACGATCTGCATCGAAGCAAACACCAGCCCCGCGCTGGAATTGTGCAACGCCTTAACCATGGTTTCTAGAGCAAGCGGCTCATACAAATTGTCATCACTGGTCCAGGTCAGAAAATCTCCCCCCGCTTCACTGAATCCTCGATTCAGCGCCCTGGGAAGACGAACATTGGGATCGTTCCGCACCCCTTTGATCCGGCGATCCAAGGTCTCAAACTGCCGAATGATCTCAGGCGTCGCATCGCTCGACCCGTCGTCCACGACGATCAGCTCCCAATCTTGCAAAGTTTGGGCACGCACGCTATCCACCGCCGACGGCAGTAGATCCGCGCGGTTGTGGGTGGGCAAAACGATAGAAACCAGCGGCACTGCCCCAGTTTAGCGAACCTAAACTTGCGTTTTACAGCCCGGACCTGTTTCAATAGGCGAATGGTCATCGCTTTACTCCTCGTCGCTCAGACGGCAAAATCCCCCGCCCCCGTCGCGACGCAGGTGGCATTCTTGAAGAAACTGAAGCCCGCGATGACTCAGCCGCAAATCCGCTCGTTGTTGCCCAAGGAGACCGTTTATGCCGCCGCCGCCTTCGTACCACCCGTGGATGGCCGCCTCACCGGAACCGTGGTCGCGTTCAAAGGCCCGATCACGGGCACCATGTCCTTCCTGCGCGCCGAGCAGATTCAGGCCCTCCGGGACTACAGCGGTGACTTGGCTCAAGATTATGCCGCCACGGACCCCGTGCACGGGGTCCAACTCACCATTCGCTCCACGAAGACCTACTCCAAGAGCAAGGGTTATGGGCTCCTTCAAGAGCTGAAGAAAGCACTCGGCACCCCGGTCCAAAACCCCTATTGGAGCAGTGAATGGGCCAACGATTTCGGCGGATGGATGGCCGCCTGGAAGCTCAACTCCAAGTCGCTCGGATTCTACGAGTACCAAGGCGACACGTACGAGTCGCGGCTTGAGCTAACTCTCGGCACCCCTATCTATCAAGATTAGAACTCACGTCGTCCGGTCTGAATTCCAGCCAAAATAGACCCGATGCGCATCTTGGTGGTTGGCGGCGGCGGACGAGAGCACGCCCTAGTTTGGAAGCTCAAGCAGGAGGCCGAGGTGTTCTGCACCCCCGGCAACGCGGGGATCGCCGAAGAGTGCGAGTGCTTCGACGTGAAAGCCACCGACCAAGCCGGCCTCGGAGCGCTGTGTCACCGGCTGAAACCCGACCTCGTGGTCGTCGGACCCGAAGACCCGCTCATCGCTGGCCTCGCCGACTTCCTGCGCAAAGAGAGCTTCGCCGTCTTCGGCCCCAACCAAAACGCCGCCACCCTCGAGGCGAGCAAGGCGTGGAGCAAGCAAATGATGCGTGAGGCTGGCGTGCCTACCGCGGCCTTCGAGACCTTCACCGACCCCGAGCTCGCTTTCGAATTCGCCGCCTCTAGGTTCGAGGCCGGAAAACAAGTCGCCGTAAAAGCGAGCGGAAACGCTTTGGGTAAAGGTGTGGTCGTGTGCAGCACCCTCGACGAAGCCGAAGACTCCATCTCCGCCATGCTCGTCGAACGCGAATTTGGCGACGCTGGGGCCACTGTTGTCATCGAAGACCGCCTTGTGGGCCGAGAATTTAGCCTCCTGACCGTCGTCAGCGGCGACCAGTTCGTCAGCCTCCCGGTCGCTCAAGACTACAAACGCGCCCTCGACGGCGACCGTGGCCCCAATACCGGCGGCATGGGCACCTACTCCCCCTGCGAGTGGGTCACCACGGAGATTCTCGCGGAGACCGAGCGCACCATCGTCGCGCCCATGGTCAAGCACCTCGCCGAGCGCGGCATCGACTTCCGAGGCGTCCTCTTCAGCGGGGTGATGGTCGAAAACGGCAGCCCCCTCTGCCTCGAATACAACGTCCGCTTTGGCGACCCCGAAACCCAAAGCGTCGTCCGCCGTCTCGGCACCGGCTTCGCCCCCCTCCTCCTCGCCGCCGCCACCGCCCAACCCCTCATCGCGCCCGAGGTCCTGGACAATGCGGTGGTGACCGTCGTGATCGCAAGTGGCGGCTACCCGGGTCGCTATGAAAAGAAGCAGCCCATCTCCATTGGTGATCTACCGCCGGATGTGATCGCATTCCACGCGGGTACGGCCTGGTCTGAGGGTGCCTTGGTGACGGATGGAGGGCGTGTACTGGCTGTTTCCGCCGTGGCAGACTCCATCACAGAGGCCCGCGCGCTCGCCTATCAAGGGGTCGAAGCGGTCTCATTTCCGCGCATGGCGCTTCGCTCGGACATCGCCTCGCGCTGAGCTTTTTCCAAAACATCTTTCAATCGGATGGAGAGATAGCGTTTCTTAGGTCGATAAACCAGATCTTAACAATATTCTGTTTCACTTTTGTCAACATTGTCGTATACTTTCACTTGGTGGACACATTGTGCCACCTGGCTTTTGGGGAATGATGAAACAGACTACTTCAATGAATGGCGTTCAGAACGCAATTTCAATCCGGAAAGGACTTGTCGCAAAACTCAGCTTGCTCGTTGCATGCTCAGCGATGACGGCACTCGCTACAGCTCAGTACGTGCCGTACCGCGTGCGATTCGACTTCAACACACCGTGGGCGGGAACAATTGCTCCCTCGTTCGCGGATCGAACTTATTCGGGCTCTCCGAATCAACTCGCGGGTGCAGCTTCCCTCGCTGAAATGGTGCCGGAATCTGGCGCACTCCGCCTTCGATCAGGAATCTCTTCTCCGCTCCTTGCCACTGCCCCCCCCCTAAAGATTGCCGGCGTTCGCGCGTTCCTCTTCAACGACAATCCAGGCAACTTCGTGCTCTCTACGTTTGCGCCGTTCATTGGCGGCCCCGTCCTTGCTCCCGGGGTCGTAGTCAATTTCGACGTCGAAGAACGACGGCTCTACGAACAGGCGATGCAGAAACAGTTCAGCCCCTACTACGAGGCTGATGTCAATCTGGAATCGGGTAACAACACCATCACATACCTCTGGGGTAACGGGCCTACCGGTCAGCAGTTGGGCATCGCTATCAATCGACTCACCCTCGGATTCGGGAGCGTAGATGCATTCCAAAACAATGTTTGGACAAATGTCGGGACCATCGGCCTGGGCTGGAATCGCCTGAGAGTGCAACTGCTTCCGAGTGGAGTTCTTCAGTTCTCCGTTAATGGATCTGTTCTGTTCAACTCAAGCCAGACGTTCAACGTTTTGAGCAACCCCTTCGCCGGAAGTCTCACACTTGAAGTTCGGCACCCTTACGCCCTTGCTAGCGACACGGGTTCTGCTCTGTTCGATAACTTCGTCTACGGCTCCAACTACATGGCCGGAAAAATCGATCAGGGCAGCGCTCCGATCGACTTGAACGGCGTCTACACTGCCCCTTCGAGCGACTCGGCTTGGGCAGCAACCGGAGCCCGACTCGCCAGCGGTCAGGTGAAGGCTTCTAGTCAAGGTACCCCTGCAGAGGAAGAGACCTTCACCCCGTTTAGCGACGCGAGCAAGGCCCCACGAACGGCTCAACTGAGCACGTTCATCGGCCAGAGCGCGTCCTATACGGTCGATCTCGCCCCAAGCGCGGCAGCCGTATGGGCTCCGACCGATGCCTTCAAGGTCACGGCTGAGAGCACCTCATCAAGCGACAGCGCGAGCGTCTCGGTATCCGTGTCAGGCGGCACGAAGACCTTTACCATCGCCGGTGCGGGATCGAACACCATCGTCGACACCACGGACGCCACGCAGTACCGAGTTCGAATGAGCGAATCGGGCAGCATGCTCAACGTCACGGTCACTCGACTCAATGGCACTGAAGCCGAATCGTCGCTGACGAACTCCGTTCCCGTCGCAAGCCTGTCGGACGTGATTTTCGTCTCGGAAATCACCGGCGGCGCAAACTCGCTTGCCTCCGCAGCGGTGAGCGGATTCAAGGTTAGCCAACCTCGGAACTTCGTTGCGCTGGAAGTTGCCGATCCCTACGCTCAAACTGGCGAGGCGATCGCGTACAACCTGACCTACGGAAACCTCGATCAGACGATCGGTGGCCTGCAGGCGTTCTTGACCGCTACAGGCAATCAAAGTGCTCCAACTCGGTCCTACAATCCGGTCCCGTTCGCCCAGGGAATCAACCTCCCGAACCCGCTTCACCTGGCAAGTGGCGTAGGAGCCCCCGCTCCACTCGTGCTGAGCTCCGGCACCGCCGGAACGGTCTCGTTCACTGCTGGCGCGGCGGAGGGCGCGGTCAGCTCCGGTATCGCAGCCAACGACGGCGCGGTACTGAATCCACTGCCGACCCTGTTCTACGATAGCCTCGGAACCGAGTACATCCCGAACCGCATCGGTTCTCCGACCGTCTTGGTGGACAACACGGATCCGGTCCTAGGTGCGTTAGGCGCGACTCAAGGGGCGAATAACGTGCTGGTAGCACCAGGAGTGCAAACCGGATTGCTCAACCTCTCAGTAGCAGCGACCGATGCACTTTCGGGTGTGGCGGGTCGCCCACAGATCACGCTGGACTTTTATCCAATCGGCCCGGGTGGCGGCGACGTGACGCTCAACACGAGCAGCGCAAACGGTGACACCTTTGCCGCCAGTTACAATGTTCCCGCGAACGTCTCCAATGGAGCGGGCGAGATCATCGTCTCTGCGGTCGACAAGGCGGGCAATCAAGTCAGCCAGGCTTACCCGATCAATGTCAACACGGCAACCCTTACGCTGAACCTTCAGTTACAGGGCTTCGCTAGTGGCGGACCTTCGGTAACCCGAGGAATTGAGATCGCCTTCGGTGGCAATGGTGGGGGCGCTCCTGCACTCACCTTGAACCGTGACGTGCTGTTCAGCGCGTCCGGAGCAGCGACCGTAGTGTTCAACTCAAGCCACGGCTTGCCGAGCGCATTCGGCGCGAATCCTTACAAGGTCAGCGTCAAGGATCCAGCCCACACGCTCCGCAGAACGGTCGTGGTCGGAGGAGCCGGCAACCAGTACACGGCATCGGCTCAAATGGAAGGGGGCAACCTCAACCGCGATAACCGAGTGGACATCGGCGACTATGTCGTCTACGCCACCCGATTTGGAACCACGCCCGGCGCCAACACCCCGTTCCCACAACTCGCTACCTTCCGCCACGCGGACATCAGCGGTAATGGCTCGGTAGGTACCGAGGAGTTCTCGTACATCTCAGCCAACTTCGGCTTATTTGACGATGCGCTGGTCGGCAACTACGGTCGAGAAGATCGCACGATCCGAACCCGAATCACCGTGGCTCAGGCCATCATCGAATCCGGGTCGCGACGAGCCGCCGAGATGGACCTCAACCGTGATGGAGTCATCACGATGGAAGAAGTCCAACGCTACCTCAGCCGACTGCGCTAATCCGCAATTGATGAGAGGGCGACAAGCCGACCCCGCTTTGGCGGGGTCGGCTTTTTGGCATATCCTGCGGCGAACTTGTGGGATGTGTAATGAACCCTACTTAAAACCCAGTAACCAAATGTGCAATTTTGTGAACGGTCTCGCGATTTTTATTGTAAGATATTGACGATGCCTGCCTTTTTTAGGCGGGATAACTTGGGGATGTTATGAATTATTCTAATTCGCCGGCACAGTCCGGTCTTTCAAAGAGGAAAGTTGGCCACTTGGGACGTTCGCTGTTCGCGTGCGCTCTCGCAATGATCGTTTTGCCGGCCGCTTCGACCGCAGCTGGATTTAACGACAGCGGCGCGTCTGGTACGTTTAATCTAGCCGACTGGACCGGCGACCGCTACGAACCAAGCGGTTGGGCACCGGGATCCACTGATCCACTCAGCGGCACCGCACTCAAGATCACATTGAGCAATGCAGATCGAGACAATCTCAGGCCACCGTCATACAACAACAATACGTTCTACAGCACACAGGGCAAGGTTCGCCTCAGTCCTGGCGTTAATGAAGTCAGCGGAAAGCTCTTCATCCCGGCTGATTGGGGCACGCCAGGCAACCTGCGACGCTCGGACATCTGGTCACGAGATAACAACCCAGTTGAAAACAATTCGCGCTACTTGATCTGCGGCTTTATCAACAATAATCCCACCGATGGATTCAACCCGGCCCCAGTCGGCTTTGTCCCCCGCTTCCGAGCTTGGGATTCCACGGTTGGATGGACCAACCTGACCGCGCCAGTGCTGTACGGCCAGTACAACACCATCAGAATGGTGGACACCGGTACTCGGCACGAGTACTACATCAACGGCGCCCTTGTCAAGGTGAACTCGGGATCTTCCTACTCCCAGGTTGGCTTTAACGGCTTGCGACAAGTGATTCTCAATTCCTTTAACTTCGGGATTGCCGCTAACTCCGTTTCCTTGCCCGATAGCGGCTACGATGTCTACTGGAAGGACGTGGCGGCTCTGGTAACCCCGACGGGCGGTCTCCCAGTTGACCTGAACGGCAGCTACTCGGCCCCAGGTGCCACTTCCGCTACCAACGCTTTGGCGTCGGCAACGACCTTCGCTTCCGCGAATCAGGTGACCGAGCAAGCTTCTGGTGCGGCGGCAATTGAGAACAGCTTCACGCCGTTCTCCGACTTAGACAAGAAGCCGACCGGCCTTAGCGGCCTGAACGTCCGAGGCAAGTCCTACAGCGCAAACCTTGACGCGGGCGACCTCTCACTCTGGAACGCAGGGCGAGAAGTTTTCCAACTCGGCTTGGGCAAGACGGCAGGATACGTGAGCGGAACAGAAGAATCGTTCGTAGGCGTCCGCAAGAGCGGCAGCGCCATCGAAATCTACCACGCGACAGATCGCAACGCGCCGGTCGCAACCTCCTGGATTTCGGGCGCTGGCACCACGCAAGTTCGTGTCCAAGTGGACATTGACGCCGCAGGCGCAAACGCTTCCCTCACGGTCACCCCGTTGAATGGAGCAGGCGTCGGAGTACCGGTGGTGGTCGGTAGCTACTCGCTGGATGGGGTGGACAATACTTTGACCGCTTCCTTCTTCGCGGGCTTCACCTCAAGCGCCGCTGGAGCGAACAGCGCAAGAATGGCAGTGAGCGAGTTCCGCACCAACGCAACCACGAACTCCCTGTTCGCGTTTGCTGCGGATCCGTACAATATGCCGAGCGAAGCCGCAGACTTCGCGCTGGGCCAGGCAAACTTGAACACCCCATTCGGTGGCTTCCAAGCTTACTTGGCAAGCACAGGAACGATCCTTGCCGGGATGAGCAGCTACACGAACGCTCCGTACTCGCAACACCCTGTCACGCCGAGCCCTTGGCCAAGCGCCTATGGCTATATCACGCCTCAAACCGGTTTCTTGACCGTGCAAGACGCGACTTTGGGCAACGCGACGTTTAGCGGACTTCACGGGGCCAGCGGCACCGTCGAAATCAACCCGAACAACGGGCTGGGACTTGACACCCAGTTCAACGACGGTGATGGTAACGCGTTCATTGCTGACCGGCGCGGCTCGAACATCACTATGTTTGATGGAGTAGCCCCTTCGGTAAGCCTGCCGACTGCGACGCAAGGCACGCTCAGCGTGTTCTCCAATCCGGTCATGACCGGCATGCTCAACATCGGGTTGACCGCTTCGGATGCCTTTACCGGCCTCCTGCAGCACCCGTCGGTGAAGATTGACTTTGCTCCACTTGGAGCGGGTCCAGAAGACGTGACTCTGCCCGTCTCCTCGACCTCCGGCAACGCGTTTGCTGCAAGCTACAACGTGCCAAACAACGCTCCTAGCGGTGCGGGCGCCCTGCTCGTAAGCGCAGTGGACCGAGCCGGCAATGTGCAGGCGAACAGCTACCCGCTGAACGTCAACACGGCAACACTGACGGTGAATCTGCAACTCCAGGGAGTTTCGGCCGCGAGCATCACTCGAGGCGTCGAAATCACCCTTGGCGGAAACCCAGCTTCTGGAATCAACGCTCCGATCTCGTTGAATCGCAACGTGACGTTCCTCGCTGGTTCAGCCACGGTCGTCTTCAATGCACTTGACGGAATCCCCACCACCTCCGGCGTTCTTAACTACGCTGTCGGAGCGAAGGACACGCTGCATACGCTGAGAAGCACGGTCGCGGCTCCAGGCGTTGGCAACCAATACGTGGCCAATGTCAACGGACCCAAGGCGCTTAGAGGCGGAAACCTCAATACCGATAACAAGATTGACATCGGCGACTACGTCGTCTATGCCACTCGGTTCGGAATTCCGGTCAGCCCGAACACACCGTTCGCGGTGCCGTTTGGCCCGCACGCCCCGACGCTCCGCCATGCGGACATCTCGGGCGACGGAAACGTGGACTCAGTCGAGTTCTCATACATCTCTGCTGGCTTCGCCACGCAGTTCGATGACACGGCTCCCGGAACATTCGGCCGAGAAGACCGCACGATCCGAACCCGAATCACCGTGGTCCAGGCCATGATTGAATCCGGTTCACGACGAGCCGCCGACATGGACCTCAACCGTGATGGAGTCATCACGATGGACGAGGTGCAGCAGTACCTCAGCCGATTGCGCTAATCCACGATTAGCCAGATGAAAAAGAAGCAGCCCTCGGAGATCCGAGGGCTGCTTCTTTTTCTAGGATGAACCATTGCCGCCTCGTACAAATGCGGCTTTTTTCTCTGACCCCGGCTCGTATGGGCTAAGAAAACAGTAACGCCTCATTTTTGTCGTGGATTTAACACCATCTGATGTAAAATAGAGGCAGGATCGTTCCGCTGGGAACGCTCCTCCTTTAGGGAAATTTATGAACAATTATTTGAGGGGGGCTACGCTCAATGCGATGCGACTAACCGTCGTTTCCAGCATGATTGCCGTGGCTTCGGCGAGCTTTTCAAGCTCACAAATCAACATCGGTTTTGAGAACGCGGAAGGCTATGTCATCCCGCGCGCTCCATTCGCCTCGTACGCGGCGGACTCCGTGCACGAGTACCCGGCCGGCCCTGGCGACAACAGCTGGTGGGTTGCTCCGAACAGCACTCCGTTCGCAAACTTCGATCAAGCCGTTTCAAACTCCGCAGCACGCACCGGTTCGCAAGGATTCCAATACTCGAACTCTCGTTCGAACGGCGTTATTCAACAGATTCTGAGCCCCAAGCTCGGCACTCCTGTCGGCGAGCCCGGCACGGTGGCCAGCAACGGCCCCGCCAGCGGTAAGACGCGCTTTATCCAAGACTTTTGGGTAAGGTCCGCCACCAACGCAGTGGAGCGCGGCAACCGCTTCACCATGAGCGGCGACGACGGCAACGGCGGTCGCATGAACTGGTTCGGAATGGAACCCACAACGGATGCCGTCCCCCGATACCAGTTCTATCTCGTCGACTACGTGGCCGACTCCCTCGACGCTGGTTGGAACGGTGCCGGTGAAGGCAACTTCCGCGACGTCCTCCTGATGGACAACGTCACCCCCGGAGCTTGGTACCACGTCAAGATTGTCACCGACATCGTAGCCGGTCGAAACAACGACATGGTCAAGGTGTACATCGGCACCACCGCCAACCTCACCGAAGCGGACCTTAAGGGCTCCGGAACCAGCTGGGAAGAGTATTTCCGACAGGTCGAAGTTGAGCAGCCAAACGCACTCAACTGCACGTTAATCCGCTCCGGCGCTACACCCCAGCAGTGGGATGGCGCAGCCAATCCTACGACTAGCGGGTTCTACTTCGACGACATGTCCATGCAGGCCACCTCGACGCCTAACGGCTTCCCGGTTGACCTCAACGGCACCTACTACGCTCCGAGCACTGCCCCAACTGGCGGCGCTTCAGCCACCACGTTTGCCCAGGCGAACCAAGTCAGCGAAATCTCCGGCGGCATCGCCACCCTAGATAACACGTTCACTCCGTTCTCCGATGGCAACAAGCGACCAACCGCTCTCTCCGGACTCAATCTGCGAGGCAAGAGCTACTCGGCCGACGTTGACCTCGGCGATCCTGTCCTTTGGGGAGTGAACGCGGAGTTCTTCCAGCTCGGTCTTGGTAAAAACGGTGGAAACGTTGACGGAACCGCCGAATCGTTCGTGAGCATCTACAAGGGTGCCGCAGGCTTCCGCTTGTTCGCCTCGTCCAACTTCAGCGCCGACCCAGCCGGGCCGACCCTTGAGTACGTGTCGGGCGCGGGAGAAACGAAGTTCAACGTTCGGGTAGACATCAATGCCGCCGGAACCACCGCAACCCTCGCCGTAACGCCATTGAATGGCGCGAACGCCGGCAACACGACAATTCTGGATCCGTACACGCTCGCAGCAGGCGACGTTGCCGAAACGGCGAACACCTCGTTCTTCGCTGGATTCGCCGGTCGACAAGCCGTATGGAACTGCGCACGGGCCACCGTGAGCAACTTCAAGACGAACGCAACCACCAACTCGATGATTCCGTTCGCCGTTGACCCGTACAACAAGTCCATCGAAAAAGTGGACTTCGCGTTCATGCAGGCAAATCTGAACGTTCCGGTGGGTGGCTTCCAAGCCTTCCTCCAATCGAACACCCTGAGCGGTGCGATGAACTTCTTCTCAGGTGCGTACACCTCCTATCCGTTCCCGAACCACTTCACCGGCGTCATCACGGCATCCGGTGCATTGACGGGCTACATCGGACTCAACGCCCCGGTCGTTCAAAGCGACTGGACCTTGGCGAACATCCTGATGAGCGGTGCGCACGGCACGAGCGGCAACATCAGCATCAACCCCGACAACGGCACGTTGGACACCCAGTTCAACGACTTCCTTGGCGTGGCTGTTGTTGAAGACCGACGAACCTCGAATATCGCCATGTTCGATGACGTGGTTCCCGCCCTGACTGGCCTCACGGCTCTTCAAGGCCCCAACAACGCACTCGTGGCTCCGGGAGTCCAAACCGGCCTGCTCAGCCTCACGGTCAACGCCGTGGACGCTTGGTCCGGCTTAAAGGAACAGCCCACGTTCAAGATCGACTTCGCCCCACTCGGAGCTGGTCCAGAAGACGTGACGTTGCAGACTTTCTCCCTCAGCGGGAATGTCTTCGGCGCGTTCTACACCGTCCCCGCCAATGCGCCCAACGGCCCGGCGGAGATTGAAGTCACTGGCATTGATCGCGCCGAAAACGCGGTCACGCAGGTGACCCCGGTCAACGTTAACACCGCAACGTTCACTCTCAACATCCAGCTCCAAGGCTTCGCGGCCTCCGGACCGGTGACGAGAGGCGTGGATATCACGCTTGGCGGTTCAGCGGGTGGCTTCTTTGCCCCAGTCGTGCTCAGCCGAAACGTAACGTTCAGCAACACGGGCTTTGCGACGGTGGTCTTCACCTCCGCCGATGGCTTGCCGAACACATCGGGCTACCCAACCTACGCGGTCGGCGTGAAGGAGCCGTTGCACACGCTGCGGACCACCGCGCCAGTAACAGGTGTGGGTAACCAATACACCGCATCGGCCACGCTCCGAGGCGGCAACCTAAACCTCGACAACAAGATCGACATCGGCGACTACGTCGTCTATGCCACTAAGTACGGAATCCCGGTTAATCCAAACACCCCGTTCCCGCACGCTCCGACCTTCCGCCATGCGGATATCTCGGGCGACGGACAGGTGGATGGAGCGGACTTCTCGTACCTCTCCGCTGGCTTCGGCATCGAGTTCGATCATGCCGCTCCTGGCAACCACAATCGTGACGATCGAACGATCCGAACGCGCATCACGGTGCAAGACGCCATCCGCGAATCCAATTCCCGAACGGCAGCTAACCTCGACCTCAATCGCGATGGCGTCATCACGATGGAAGAGATTCAGCGATACCTGAGCCGACGACGCTAATCACTAGAATCGAAAGCCAAGATTGGCCCCGGGAAACCGGGGCCATTTTTTTCAGGCGAGTGTCCGGATTTCGGCAAAAGCCGACTCAATGGCTTGACTCTGCGACTGAATCTGCCCCACCCGCTCACGCAGGGCGGAGATATCCAAGTCCTCCGCATTAGGGGCCTGGGCAAAGGAGATCAGAATCTCGCGGAAAGAGGCCATTGTTTGACTGATGAGCTCAAGCTGACCGTCTGCCCGCTCAACTACTGGCGCGCTGTCGCCATAGCGAGCCAGCCGGGCCCGGGCAATCGATAGAGCTTTCTCAAAGGCATCTCGGGCAAGAACGTCTTGCGTCGTGCTCAAACGCATTTCGAGTCCTCGCACTTCGCCCTCAAGCCCCTCCCGCACCTCGCGGCTACCAAACTGCTCTGCCAGCAGTTTCCTCTTCTGGGCCAGGCGGATGCCATCTTCCAGCAATTGGTTGAGCTGGTCTAGAATCTCTCGGCGATGCCCACCGTCCAACGCCGCGCTTCGCTGGAGAGCAACAAAAATCTCGCAATACGTTCTTTGCAGGGGGGTTAAGTTAAGGGAAGGCAAAAGTGCCTCCATCTCATCCAGGGTTACTTGCTTCTTATTCTTCGAGTACCCGACACAGCCATGAACGATGCCCGCTATAAAGATGCCGAGACCCGCCACCCCAACCATGCCATTGTTCAGCTGGTTCGCAATCGCGAAAACTCCGCCGCCCGCGGCGATGTAACCCAACCCCCAGCCCATCACCGCATTCCCGTACTCCTTCCACCAAGCCTTTTGGTGCTTGTTGTACGCAGCCATCTGCGAAGTCCGATCCTCTCCGGCAGTCGACAGCAACACACCGATCTGAGACTGCCATTCGTTGAAAGCTTCGAAAATACTGGGGTGCAATTCTTGGTGGGTAAAGCGCATAGAACCAAATGAGATACGGAGTCTGCACCCAAAAGGGTTGACTATTGATAAGCCATGATGCGAGCAAGCAAAAATGTGTTGGGTAGGCCCCTCGAGCCCTGCAGCCAAACCCCGCTAACGGGGTTTTACCGCAACGGATGTTGCGACACGGGAACAGAAGACTCTGGGGTTCACACAGTTTGCGTGGTGGTCACCAACGAGTTTCTCGAATTCAGCCGAGCACAGGGGAACGACCTCACCACCCCCAGACCAGAGTTTGGTTTCCCTGGCTTGCACGCCGGAGATCGCTGGTGCCTTTGTGCCCTTCGCTGGCAGGAGGCGCTAGAGGCGGGCGTGGCTCCAGACATTCGCCTCGAAGCCACCCACGAGTTGACCCTGGAGTTCATCAGCCTCGAGGAGCTCGTCGCGCACGCCGTCGACTACCATCCCGGCGACGTCTGATCAACTTCTTTTCGACCTGATATCCAGCAAAAACAGGGTGCAATAGATTACTTGTGTTGCGTAAAAAAGATGTAAGATGATTCACGTGAATTGGCCGAGCGACGACAGCATCATATTTGACGTCATCGGTCTGCTCATCGCCGCTTTAATGGTGACCGCCGCTGGCGTAGCATTCTGGTTCGTTTTCTGCCACCCAGCGAGCCACAGAGAAGCTCTGGTTCCAATTCTTCGGCCCCTGCGCATCACGGTGACGTGCGGTCTGGCGCTCGCTTGCTACCAATTTCTCGCGCGAAGTCAGCCTGCAACCACAGCCTCAACTCGGCGAGCAGAGTTCATAACCCTTATTTCCATCACAATCATCTTGAGCACTGTGCGTTACTTTTACGGCGCCCCAGACGCATCAACGGTGGTTGGCACTCAACTGGACCAAGCTGTCCAGTGGTCCCAAGCGCTTGGCCTCGCCCTCCCCCTGACCGTCTTTGCAATCCTCGGCTACCTGCGGGGCAGCCGCCGGAACCATCGCCCGGCGGGAGATGAAGGTCGCGCTTCGCAAACGAACAATTCGAACCGCACACCCTCCGTTCACCGGCGTGAAATTAGCTTCAGCCGATGGCTAAGGGCACTTGCTGGACATAGCTAGCAACAGCTATCAAGCGCCGGTAAGGGCCCGGTAACCAGCCGCCTCACCGGGACACTCCCGCGGACACAGTACGGCCATCTCAAGAGAGACCAACCATCCTCTCCCCCTGGGAGAGGCGCAAACCACCAACTCCCAATCGCGCAAAACCGGTGAGGGCGCCCACAACCAAACCATAGGTTGACGCTTCCCACCCCGGCCCCCTATTTATTGTCACCCCCAAATATACCGATCCCGATATTTCCAAAAAAAATCGAAAGTACTCGGTACATTTGGTACATCAACTACGGACTCGAGTCATCTACGCCACCAAATCGTGCGATCACAATATCAATGTCCGCCGCATCCACTTCGCCGCTAGAATCAACGTCTGAATCACCGCTCAAGGTCGCCCCAAAGTCAGCAATGACCAGATCAATATCGGCCGCATCAATCTCGCCACTTCCATCCACGTCCCCATTCACCATGTTCGCCGCTCCGGCGTTAACGTTGCCGCCCGTCAAAACGGTCAAAACATGCCGACGCAAAAAAGGTCCGCCGTCGAACTCAATGCGGACATTGCCATTTTGAGTTGCAGGTACCGAAATTGAAAATGCCGTACTCGGCACGGTCGCAACGATTGATCCACTAGCCAGCGTCGCCGTGCCTTTGATTAAGTTATAGCTAATGGTTCGGGCCGACACCATCGGCGAAACCACGTCGCCCAGCACCAGCGTCCCATTCACGCGAGCATTGGCCCCTTGTCGGATGCCGTTAATCTCAAAAGTATTAAGCGATGCCGATCCCGTAAAGCTCGTTCCGTTCTGGGTAAAGAGCCCCTGATTGTAGGTCGCCGACCCGGTCGGAACCAGCCCCGGATTGCTTGCCAGCCAGTTCATCCCGGCCACATTGTTGCCGTTACGAACCACCAGCCAATATTGGGTGTTGACCGCAAATGAAAACGTGCCGTCCGAAGTAAACGTGTGATCAGCATTGCCGGTGACAAATACCGGTGGACTCAAAGAATGAACGAGCAAACCCGCCGAACTTGAGGTCATTCCAGTTCGAATCTGAACAGTCGGTATAGCCGAAGTGGAAGTGAGGCTCAGCCGAACCTTTACCGATTGCAAAACCCAGATATCAGCGCCATTAGTGAATCCGATGCCCTTAAAACGAGTCGTCGTGATCCCAGATGTGGACGTCCCGTCATTAGAGGGAGGGAAATTGCCCAACATCAGTTCAGCGTGAGCCGAGGAAGTCAAGAGCGAAACGACCAGCATCCATGCGGGTTTCATTCGCTGAGCATAGCCGATCTGGTCCGCCGATATCGACGGACCGGATCAAGCCGCCCTATTGGAACAGCGCTTCGCTCGGGTCTAATCGCCGTAGATACTGATCGCGCAGCATAGTGTGCTTGCTCTTCAGTTCCACGGGGCGTCCATCAATAAACGCCATCTGCACCCGGCTGGTGGCCGCAAGCGCATCGCCCTGAGTGACAATCAGCGTCGCTCGCTTCCCTGCCTGCAGGGAACCAAGCTGATCTTGGACCCCAAGGATCTCGGCGGAGCTAAGCGTGAGCGCCCGTAAAGCCTGAGCATGAGTCAGCCCATAAGCCGTGCTCATGCCAACTCGATTCGGCAAGTTCATGCTCATCGCATTGTCATCGGACTGAAAGGCGAACTTGATGCCCGCCTTCTGAAGAAGAGACGGGAACACGTAGCTCGTATCGTACGGATCGTACGGCATTGAAGTGGTGTTTCCGCCCAGAACAACTAAGCCCGCAGGCACAATGAGTACGGGCATGCCAGACTTTTTCACCTCGTCCGTGATCCGCCAAGCGTCGAGCGCCCCAACCAGAATGCCCTTCACCTTCTGCTTCGCCGCGAAGGCAATCGCAGAACGAATGCTGGCCACGCTCCTCGTGCGAAGCAACAATGGCTGCTTGCCTTGAATAACCGGAATCATCGCCTCCATCCGCAGGTCGGTCGGTACCTTCCCACGCTCGGCCATGTACTTGCGAACCGAGTCGAAGTAATCGTCGAGTTGCTTCAACCGACCCTGGAACTGGGCGGGGTCTTGACCCTGTCCTTGTGCCCGACCGGGACGAGGCGCGTCCTGCATCATGGGCCCGTGTTCCTCATGGTCCTCATGGTCGTGCTCGTCGATTTGCCCGCTTGCGTCGAGCAGATCCTGAAGCGTGATCCCGATACAGGCGCAGGCATCTTCAAGGTCACCAAAGTTCGGCCGCCCCGATGCTGGCATGTTCACGTTCATGGCCAAATTCGGATTGATGGCCTGAGCCGCACTGCTCCAACCCCAACTGCGCAACAGCGCAGCTTGACCGGAAATCAATCCGCCGGCCGGCCGAGTAACCAAGGTCAGCAAGCCATTGCACGTAGCCGGGCCAAAGTGCGCGCTCGCATTTTGAACCGCGGTCGCCGCCATGAGATCGGGCTGAAAATCGCCCTGCTCGGTGAGGTCTTGCATCTGCCGGATTCCGGAGATTTCGCTGAGCCCAAACGCTCCACCCGCATCAATCAGCCCCGGATACACGTTTTTTCCGGCCACATTGATGACCACCGTGTCGCTGGCCGTGAACTGGCGAGCACTAGCTGGCCCAACGCCCACAATCTTGCCGTTCTCCATCAGAACTTCGCCGTTAGCAATCGGCGGCCCGCTGACCGGAAAAACTGTCCCTCCCGTCAGCAAGTATCGCTTCGAGGGCTTCGGCATCAGAAGAACTTCCATGGACCCCGTTGGCAGCAAGTCGAGGGAGCGGTCTGGCGACATCCCGACCTTGAACGCGTCGCGCCGTTGGAAGAGCACTTCCCCATCCACGATCGTCATCGCGTTCTTGCTGGTCACATTGAACGGGTGGCCATCATAGAACGCAAGGTCCGCGTCTTTGCCCACTTCCAAGCTGCCAACTCGGGCATCAATACCGAGCTGCTTAGCTGGGTTGATTGTTATGGTCCGCATCGCCTGGTCAGGAGTCAAGCCTTCTCGGATGAGCTTTGCCGCATCGAAGATCAGGGCGGTGGTTCCGTTCGTCCCGTCGGTGTTGATGCTGGTCAGAACGCCGGCTTTGACACATATCGCTGGGCCAGCGGGAATAGCGTCATAACCCTCCAACTTGAACGACCAGTGGTCCTGGAACATCGAAACCGGGATGCCGAGCCGGGCCAGTTCGGGAGCGATCTTGTACGATTCCAGCGCGTGCTGCATCGTCGCGATCTTAAAGCCGAATTCATGGCTCAGCCGCGCCATCATGTGAATCTCGTCCGCCCGGTAGCTGTGGCAGTTCACCCAGATACGGCGGCGCAGGATGTCGGAAAGTGTTTCGAGGCGCAGATCTTTCCGCGGTGGAGCCGACTTCCGGTCGCTCTTGTTCCACGCATCCCAAGTCGCCATGTAGGCCTTGGCATCCGTAAATGCGCGGCGATACACCGCCTCTTGCCCCATTCGGGTTGCTGGGAATCGACCAGGACCCGTGGCGGCTCCACCCGAGTTCATGCGGGTGATGTTTTCGCCGAGGGCGAACTTGATCATCCGTGGTGCGCCAGGAAATAGTGCATCCTTGACCGGATACTTGTACTTAAATTTGACCACCTGACTCTGTCCGCCGATCGCGTTGGCGCTTCCATGAAGAACCAAACCGCTGGTTTCGCCGCTCGCGAGGGCTTGCCACCAAGTCATGCTGTCGGGGTTGAGAATGTCTGCGATGCGGACTTCGCCGCTGATGGACTCAGAGCCGTCATTGGTGGAATCCGCGCCGCGATGAACGTGAGCGTCCACAATTCCGGGCATCACCACATGCGCGCTGGCGTCAATCACTTGAATCCCGGCGGGTGCCGTCATCCCGGTACCAATCGCCGCGATCTTGCCGTTCCGAACCAGAATCTGACCGTTTTCGATGATCCCACGGGTGACTGTGTGAATCCGTCCCGCCATGATGAAACAGTTCCCTCCGGTTCGAATAGCTGGGACCCGATCCGCCGCCGTTTCAAAGGGGAGCGGAGCGGCGAAAATCGCCGATGCGCTCAAAACTAAACTCAATCCTAATGTGCGTTTCAATTCTTCACCTCAACCACGCGCCCGTTGACCACTACATGGCTAATCGTGCTCTTGTCATCCATCGGATCTCCGGTAAACACCGTGATCGCCGCCGATTTTCCAATCTTTAGGCTGCCCAATTTGTCAGCCACGCCAAACATCTCGGCGGGCCCAAGAGTCACCGCTCGCAGAGCGACGTTTTTCGGAAGGCCTAGCTTAACGATTCCCCGCAAGTTCTTCAAAAAGCTTCCGGCCGCGTCTCCGTAGCTTGAAATCACAAACGGAACTCCGGCTCGATGCAGTTTGATGAGATTCAGCGCGTCGTCCCGCCACTCAGCCTTACGTTCGGCCAAATAGGGCTCCGGTTGCTTACTGTCCGGGTCGGACGATTGGGCCGGCTCCTCGCCAACGGCGATGGTCGCGATCACCCCAGCCTTGTGCTCCAAGAGTGCGTCGGTGTTCACATACGCCTCACGACCACCGATAATGGTGACTCGCGCGTCGAATTCGTCCGCCAAGTTAATGGCTCGAAGAACTTCACGGCCACTGTCGGCAACCCACATCAGCGGCTTCTCACCCCGCAGGATGGCGGCGAGACTGTTCAGAGGCTCCAACTCCTTGGGCCGTTGGTCCATCGGGAAGAGCTGGTAACGCTGGGCGTCCATCATGGTCTGCCGGTAGAGCGCGATGACCCCGAATGACGTTGAGGGAAAGCCTGCTCCAGCGCCCGGCAAAAAGGACATGGCTTGCCCGACTGATGGAACCAGAGCAGGAAGCTTGGATTCCTCAGACTCGAGCCAGATCAGCGAAGGCTGACCGCGGAAACTTCCGCTCGGCGGCACCATCAGTGCGTTGGTAAATCCAGCGGCGTGCGCAGCGTCCAACGAGAGATTGAGGTCAAGGTGTTCCGCAGCCACAAGATCGGGTCGAACTCCTTTCCGATTTAGCGGACGCAAAGAGGTGGGCACCGTGGTCGAATCGTCTCGCGTATCGTTGGCAATGGGTTCAGGCAACTTCATGCCCCGGGTCATCGCGGAGTCTATGAATCCAGCCGTCACCCAGCCGCCCTTCAGGTCGATGACCTTGTAGCCCTCGGGCGCAGGCCCGGAACCCAAATGGGTGATCACGCCACCCTTCATGCCGATCATTCCACCGGAAATCGTTGCGCCTTCGATGGGGTCAACCGTGGCGTTGATAAACGCAACACCCTCGGCTTGCGCCCCAGCCCGACACACCAGAAAAGCGGCCCCCAGCAGGCCGTACCACGTCTTGTTTTTGATCAATTCCCCTCCAAACCAAGGCCCGAGAGCCCACGCACCTATGTAGGTACGCAAAGAGATACTCTAAATTCTCTTGGTTTTGTTGCGAAGGATGATGGCAATGAGGTTCAGGCTGAGCAACATCGCCATCAAGATGATGATTGCCGCTGCGGCAAGGGCGTGCCATTCCTTCTGCGGCATGCTCGACCAGTTATAAATTTGGATCGGCAACACAGTGTAGGGATCGCGAATACCCTGCGGAATTTCGCGTGTGGAGGCCACCACCCCGATAACGAGAAGAGGCGCAGTTTCGCCAATCGCGCGGCTTGCGGTGAGAATCATGCCCGTGAAAATCGGCGGCAGGGCGCATGGCAACGTCATCTTGAGGAGCGTCTGCCAAGGCGTGGCTCCGCAAGCAAGAGACCCCTCACGCAGATCCCTCGGAACAGTGCGCAGAGCTTCCTGCGTGGTCATGATCACCGTTGGTAGCACAAGGAGGCTCATGGTACAGGCCGCCGCGAGAATGGACTGCCCCATTCCGAAAAAGCGGACAAATGCCGCGAGTCCCAGAATGCCGTAGATGATCGACGGCACGCCAGCTAGGTTGGCAATATTGGCTTGAATGACCTGATTGACCTTATTCTTCGAGGCGATCTCCTCAAGATAGATAGCCGCCGCCACGCCCAAGGGAATGGAGATGAGGAGGGTCAGCATCACCACCCACGTGGTGCCGATGAGCGCGGGTTTGATTCCTGCACGTTCTATGCTTGCGGTAGGAAAGCCGTTGAAAAATCTTGGCGTGAGACCGCCGAATCCATCCTTGACCGCACCCCATAGCACGACACCGAGAAGCAGTACTCCCAATATCGCCGAACCCAAGCACAGACCCGCAAACAGCTTGTCCTTGAACCTCCGCGCGGGCGAAAGCTTGGCCTGCCCAATCTTCTGCACGATCGGCTCAGCCATGGTGCCTCTTGAGCCGCTTGACGAGCTTCATTGATACCAAGTTGAGAATGAGGGTCACCACAAACAGAGTGAAGCCAACGGCGAAAAGCGTTTGGTAGCCGGTCGAACCATAAGGAACGTCGCCCTTCACGGTCGCCGCAATAAACGCGGTCATTGTTTGAATTTGCTCGAACGGGCTGAGTGTGAAGTTCGGCTTTGCGCCCGACGCAAGCGTCACCGCCATGGTTTCGCCCACCGCGCGAGAAACCGCGAGGATGAAACTTGCAATGATGCCGCTGCTGGCTGACTTCAGCACGACCCCGGTCGAAACTTCGGCCTTGGAAGCCCCTAGACCATACGCCGCCTCTCGAATGGATCGCGGCACTGCAGCAATGGCGTCCTCAGAGAGCGAAGTCACCAGCGGGATGATCATGATGCCGACCACGATCATGCCGCTCAAGGCATTAAAAGTGTCGAGCGGAAGTCCCCATGTCTTGAGAATCGGAGTAATGAACGTCAACCCGAGGAAGCCATAGACCACGGTAGGAACCCCGGCCAGGACCTCGAGCGCGGGCTTCACGATGCCGCGCACCTTAGGCGGTGCGTATTCGCTGAGGTAAATCGAGATAAAGAGCCCGATCGGGAGTGCGATGAGCGCAGACCCGAGTGCGATCTGGAATGTTCCGGTGAAAAGCGGCAACGCTCCAAATTTGGGTTCAGCAAAGAGCGGCTGCCACTCGCGCCCCGTGAAAAACTCCACGAGCGAAACCTTAGTGAAAAACTGCCGCGCTTCGTTGAACAGGACAAGGATAATCGCCAGCGTCGTGACGATGCTGAGCAGCCCAGCCGCAAAACAGATGTTCGTCAAGAACCATTCGCGAATGGTTCTTGACGAGACTCGCCTCTTGATAGAGGGCACAGGAGCGGTCGCCTCTCGGATCGCCATGGATTATCCGATTAGTTGACGCTCTTGAACACTTCTTCTACTGGCTTGCCCATCTGATCTGCGAAAAGCGAACCCGTCTTGCCTGCCTTTACGTGATCCAAGATCAGCGAATAGATTTCGGGCTTGAAGGGGATGTATCCGGACTTCTTGATCAAAGTTTGCCCTTCGGTGCCCAGGTAGAACTCAACGAACATCTTCACGTGCGGCATGTCGAAAGCGGACTTCTTGATGTAGATGAACTCGGGGCGGCTGAGAGGAGCATAAGATCGATCTTCGATAGTCTCAGGAGTCGGGGTGATCGCGCCCTTGCCCGCGTCGATCGGGACCGCCTTGAGCTTGTCCTGATTCTCGAGGAAGTAAGCGAATCCGAAGTAGCCAAGAGCACCCTTGTCACCGGCAACGCCGACGACCAACTGGTTGTCATCTTCGCTTGGGGTGTAGTCCGTTCGGCTGGATTTCTCCTTGCCAACGATCACCTTGGTGAAATAGTCGAAGGTTCCGGAACCGGTGCCTGCGCCGAACAACTTCAGATCAGTGTCGGGCCAACCCGCGCGGACATCGCTCCACTTCATGACCTTGCCCTGAGCTTCGGGCTGCCAAATCTTCTTTAGCTCGTCCACGGTCAGCTTGTCGACCCAAGTGTTGTCCTTGTTGACCACCACGGTAAGACCGTCGTAGGCCACAGGCACTTCGATAAAGTCGATGCTTGCGGTCGTCAGAGCTTCCATCTCGGTCTTCTCGATCGGTCGGGAGGCGTTGGAGATGTCGGTTTCGCCAGCGGCAAATTTCTTAAAGCCGTTGCCGGTGCCGGAGAAGCTCACGTTCACGCTGATCTCGGGGTGGCTGTCCATGAACCCCTCGGCCACTGTTTCGGTCACTTTAAACACCGTGCTGGAGCCGTCGATGGTGATTCGACCGGAGGCCTTTTCGCCGCCAGTGGTAGGGGTCGTCGCCCCGTCAGTCTTGCCAGAGGGGGCTGATGGGCCGCATCCCACGAGTCCAATACCGATCAAAGCGCCGCTCATCGCGACCAAGCTCAACGTGTTCATTTTCATGTTTGAATTCCTAAGAATTGTGCTCAAAGCAAGATTGG
>JAYUVF010000092.1:0-3943 GCA_043754215.1 Chthonomonas sp.
CCTACCTCCTGACTTCGATTCTGCCTTCAACCTCTCAATTCAGAAATCCCGCATAATTCCGCCACCAACCTTCGTGGCTGCCGTGCAGGAAGCCATATCGGGCAGAACCAGTTTTCAAGACTACCTCGACACGGCGAACGAGGTTTACCGAGAACGTGGCGAAGGGGCCGCTACACAAGTCCTGGTTCCGTTTCGTGGGTTTCCCTCAGTTGTTCGCGAGAGGATCGCAAAGAAGACACCTCGCTCAGCGCAGCGTCGCAAAATCTCATTTGTTTGGGCAAAACTTGATCGAGAACTGGTGTTCGATGCTGACAGGGAGCGGGATGAAATCGTCCTAAATGCTCTCTATCGAGACAAGATCACCGGTGGCTACTCATCCGGGGCAGACGTGCCTTTGATAAAGTCTCTATTGCTATTGCTGCTATGGAACGAGTTTGGACGCCAGCGAGTAGGCGGAGCCCGTCGAGATTGGCTGGCTCACTGTAACGAGGTTCTGCTTGAGGTGATCAAACAGCAGTGAATGCGCGTGATCGGCATGTGTCGTGGGCGAATCTTTCGCGGTCAATCTCCGCAGGTACCCCTCAACGGTTTGTTCTTAGGGGATCGCCACAACTTGACGTACTGCTCGACTCCGCAGGCTCGTCACTCGGGCTCCTTCTACCGTTCTCCGAAGCGAGTCAAGTTCCCCTCTCACCTCTAACGGTGGTTTCCATTTCGCGGCGGACTGTCGACGGAACGAAGCAGCTCTATATCTCAACGGGCGTGAGGCGACTATATCGGGAATTCTACGAGCTCTTGATGCAGATTGCCGATTACGTGCAGGATGACGGCTTGGATCCCAGCGCTGCGTTCGCGAAGGCTGTTGGGAAATGGCAGCGTCTGCTGGAAGAAGTCAGCCCGCTTTCAATTGAATCCCAACTCGGACTGCTTGGTGAGTTGTGGTTGCTGGTGAGATTGCTGAGCGCTAAGGGTCCTGTCGCCTTTGATTCCTGGATTGGTCCGCTAGGTGAGCCGCATGATTTTCGGTTCGCTGGGTCAGAGGTCGAAATCAAGACCACTTCGAGTCGACGGCACAGTCACTTTATTACGAGTCTGGATCAGTTAACCCCCAGCTCAGGTGCGCGGCTCTTCCTTCTCTCTTTGTTGGTGGAGCCCGCGGGTCAGCACGGAGGGCATTCCGTTCCTACGGCGATCGAACTTGTCCGGCACCGTTTGAGTGGCGATCCAAATCGCCTAGCCCAGTTCAATAGTATTCTTTCAACTGCGGTGGGCTTCGATGATCGCACCGCGCAACATTATCGGACTCGCTACACTCTGCGGTCTGAGCCCCTTCTAATCGAAGTAAAGGATGACATGCCTAGAATCACCCGGAGCATGATCGACAAGGAGCTCGGCGAACTGTCCCACCGGATTGTCGAAAGTCAATACTTTGCGGATTTCGAAGGACTGGGTGTACCGCTAAGCACGCCTTCGGCAAAGGAAGTAATCCCTGCTGCGACTGGCGAGGATCTCTTTTGATCGCAGCAATTGATGTAGAAATCTGCAGGGCAACCTTTGATTCCATGCGGGCCGGTCCTCGGAACCTCAGGAAGTCCTTGCAGGCCACAGCCGAAAGTTACGATCATCCGCACAAACTCTCAGCTCATGAACTCTTCGACTATTTCAACGAACAAGGTCCGAACAACGCACTTCGCGTCCAGTTCGGAGGAATGATCGCGCGGTGGGACTATGTCTCGGAGGCAGCGTGGCTCAGCGGCACCAAGGGCAGCACGCTGGAGCGTCGATACGTCATTTATGACCGATTAAAACTCGACAAAGGAGAAAGCCGACTCTGCGGAGATTTGTTTCCTCCGTACCCAGCGATTCAAGCCCCTTCATTCATTGTCAATCCGGGGAATTGGACATACTGGTATACCCCGGAAAAGCGTGCTGCAGTCCAGTTCTACTGGAGATCGTATTCCGATTACCTCCTCCACACGAAGGGGTGGAACGCAAAGAACGTTGCCGTACTTGATGAGACCAGTACCAAAATAGTTGAACGTCTCAGCAATCCGTCATCACCGAACCCTACACAGACAAAGGGGTTGGTGATTGGATATGTACAAAGCGGGAAGACCGCAAATTTCACAGCGGTTATCGCGAAGGCTGCCGACGCCGGTTACCGCTTGGTGATCGTGCTCGCAGGGACGCTGAATATTTTGAGAGACCAGACCCAAAGGCGCATCGATCGCGAACTCGTGGGCTGGGAGTTAGTTAAGGAGGATTATCAAGGCGATCCTGAGGAGGCAACCTTCGTCCGCCATGGCGACCTACCAAGTCGCCTAGGCGGTTACGATTGGGATCGACTCACTCTGGCACGCGAGGACTTTAAGCAACTTAGAGTTGGATTGTCGGCCCTGGAGTTTCGCCGAGTTGATCAATCAAAGCCCTTCTGGGATCCTGTGAACCTCCAGCCCGAACCCGCAAGGCTTATCGTGTTGAAGAAGAGCGACACGGTCCTAAAGAATCTTCTCGACGCTTTTCGGCGTGCTGGTGAACGCGGAGTGGACTTCGCTAATGTGCCTGCGCTTGTGATTGACGACGAGTCTGATCAGGCCTCCGTTAACACGCTCCGAACCGGAGGTGAGCCGCCGGAGGATGCATCTCGGACGGCCATCAATCAACACCTGGTCAGCATTCTCCGGATTTTGAAGCGGGGGCAGTATGTAGGCTACACGGCGACTCCATTCGCCAATGTCTTCATTGATCCAGAGGACGCGGCCGACCTGTACCCAAGCGACTACATATTGAGCCTCCCTCGTCCCGCGGGCTACATGGGTGTGAGCGATTTCCATGATGAGCGGGAGGTAAGCCCCGATGACTTCACATCAAACCAAAATGCGTATGTCCGGTTCGTTCAAGCGGATGATGAGCTACCGGCCAACCTTCCGCAGGCACTCGATGCGTTCGTACTTGCGGGGGCTGTAAAGCTCTATAGGGAATCGCAGGGTATGAGGCAATATCAACACCACACAATGTTGGTCCATCACTCCCCTCGCAATTTCGTGCATGAAGC
The DNA here is from genome assembly GCA_043754215.1 of Chthonomonas sp. GTDB lineage: Bacteria > Armatimonadota > Fimbriimonadia > Fimbriimonadales > Fimbriimonadaceae > JAFLBD01. The sequence goes on from JAYUVF010000092.1 coordinate 3,056, forward strand.
CCGAGCGAAACTGGTCGACCGCCTCTATGAGGCCGCCGGCTATACAACGATGGGGCCGGCATGGCAGAGGCTAGAAAAACTTTGGGAGACGGATTTCGCCAAGGTATGCAAGGCAAAGGCAAACGGCGCTCCCATTCCAAAATCTTTCAAGCAACTTCGAGAGCACATTGGCGAATGCTGTCGTCGGATCGATGACGGCGAGAAACGCGTTCTAATTGTGAATGGGCAGAACAACGATGATTCCCCCAATTTCGAGAAGCAACGCGTTTGGAAGATTATTGTTGGTGGAACAAAGCTCTCGCGGGGCTACACAATTGAGGGGCTAACGGTCAGTTACTATCGTCGACCTGCTGGTGCGGCAGACACGCTAATGCAAATGGGGAGATGGTTCGGTTTTCGTGAGGGCTATCGGGATCTCGTGAGATTGTACATTGGCAACCGGGAGCCCGTCGGTTCAAAGGGCAAGAAATTCATCGATCTTTACGAGGCGTTTCACGGCATCTGCAAGGACGAGGAAGATTTCCGCGAGCAGCTTCAGAGGTATTCGAATCTCGATGCGGACAAGCGGATCACTCCCAAAGAGGTCCCGCCTTTGGTTCCAAGCCATATGCTTCGGCCCACCTCGCGGAACAAAATGTATAATGCAGTCTTGGAGTTCGAGAACTTCGGCGGACGATGGTTCGAGAGTACAGTCGCGCCGGATGACGGGGGTGATTTGATACATAACGAGCAATTGATGAGGAGACTCTTGGAATCGAGTTCTTTAAGGAACCTACCTATTTCGTTCTCACGCGATGGAACAGAGGAGAGCTTTGAAACTCGCGCGGGTCCCTTGCAGAGCCCCAAGGTCATTGCCTTTCTGCAGGGTTATCGGTGGCTTCCCGGCTT
>JAYUVF010000093.1:0-4416 GCA_043754215.1 Chthonomonas sp.
GCTACCGTTGATTTGACGGTAACGGCGTAGAATCCGCGCCTTCGAGGGCTCGGGAGCGGCACGTTCCAGCAGGAGCGAGCTCCAGTACGCCATGCGCAAAGGCCACCAGGCGTGCATCGCGCGTTCGGCCAGCACCGACTTGGGATTGGCTCGGACCTCGAACGGGGAGGCCCGCCATCGCACTATGTCGCGTATGCCCTCGAACAACGTGTGGACCTTCGGCTCCCATCTGCCCACTATCTGGCCCTCGTGTTGCGTGTAGTTGTAGAGGGGCTCCGGAATGTACGCGACCCGACCGTTCGCCAACGCCGCCGTCGCGATCCAGTGATCGTGGTACTCGCTATGAATGGGATCCGGAAATGGCAGCACCACGCTCAGCAGATCGCGCCTGAAGAGGCTGGCCGCCCCCGTTATCGTATTGCCAAGGAGGAGACAGTCTAGGTGCTCGAAGTTGTTAGTTCGGCTCTGCCAATAGGTGTTTGACAGCACCTGCCCCGCTTCGTCCACCAAACGCATGTCACTGAATGCAAGCGAGACCTCGGGTCGCATCGCAGCCAGGCACCTTTCGAGCTTGCGCGGCTCCCATTCGTCGTCTTGGTCGCTCAACGCGACGAATGCGGCGGTCGGCGGGACCCGCCCTAGTACCGTCTCAAAGTTCTTGTAGAAGCCCTGGCGCTCGGGATTGGCAGCGAAACTGAAGCGCTCGTCGTCGCCAAGGCTTTCCGCAATGGCTCGTAGAGACTCCTCACTCGAGCCATCGTCGTTCACAAGGCAAACCCAGTTGCGGTGCGTCTGATTGCGGATGGATTCGATCTGCTTGCGGAAGAGAGCCGGCTTGGGGTTGAACGTGGTCATGCACACGGCCACGAGATCATCAGATACGCCTTCTGCGCGCGAGCACGCTTTCACCGCCGTGATCTCGCCAACCCTGTGGTTCAGAACTTCGCCACTTTCGAGTTGGGCCCGGAGCGTTAGCGGGATGCTTTCACTTTCCGGCGAGACCTGGAGAAGGAGCCAGAAACCACTATTGAGCGCATTGCCCCCCGACGTCAGCTTCTCGTCCATTCGCAGCAGCACGTCGAATCGTGCGATGGAGTGATGCTCAATGCGGGTGAAGACCCCGCCCGCTTGGACGCTCAACTCGCGAATGGCTTGGCTCGGGTGATAGCACCAACCGCGCAAGAGGATCGTTTGCGGCTTTCCGATCTCAAACGGACGTTGGGTGCCGGACTCAATGCCGCACTCGAGTTGGTCGGCCAGCGATTCCTCATCCGAGCGCGCAAGCGGAACGGGCGAGTGTCTTCCCGACTTGATACGGAACACGCCGCCGAGACCTGCGCGAACCAACATCCGGGGTGCGCGCAGGACCGCGCTGAAGGTCCGGCGTCGTAACGAACCATGCGGGAGCAATTTTGTTAGCATCCGCCCCAGCCCCAAAAAGGGGCCGTAATCCGCTTCGATCTCCGCGATTTTGTCGTGAAGCTGCAATATTCGAATGGCGTCGTCCTGCTGCTGCGAAGCCTTGTCGGCTTGCAGAATCTTGATTTGCTTCTCGTACGCCTCGGCGGGTATCTGGCCGACTGGCGTTCCAAGTCCGCCGGCCGCGCATACAGTCATCGCGGCGGCCGCGATCTGATGCTCCGTGGATTTGACGCCAAGGTTCGCCAATGCACGCTCCAGCTCGCCATAGGGGTTCAGGCGGAGCGAACCCATCTGCACCACGACCGACTTCCCTGGCTTCAGGTCTCGGAGCGCACCCTCATTGATGCGGGCCCACAAATCGGTTGAGTCCTTGATGGGATCCTCGACGACAAGCAGGGGCCTCAGGTCCGGCACAGCTTTCATCCAAAACTCAAGCGTGAGCGCTGTCCGTGGATCGTGCCACCCCCATGGTTCCCTGCCCTCAAGATCGGCAAGTAATCCTTGCACAAGGCCGTAGAACGGTCGGAGTTCCGGCAGATCAGACCAACCCGGCTGCGGCTGTGTAGCGTTGTGCCCGAGTGCCTCTATAAGGCTGTCGTTGATCTGGTCGAACGGGTGGTCAGAATCTGGTCCAAGGTCAACGCCGCAATCTCGCAAGAGGCGCGCTACCATGGATGTTGAGCGTCGTTGCATTCCAAGAATGCAGATGGGCATAGGCGTGCTTGAATGCGTCGGCCAGGTTGGGCGCGGGGTCGGAATTATACAACGGGGCCGGCCTTGACCCGGTTCCCCTCCCGTTCCCGAAGCTGCCTACGGGTTTTCTTCGCGCTCAGACAGCCGTGCGCTTCATGTTTTCGAGAATCGTTCCTCGACCTGTTGACCGGCGCGCGCGATCTCGCCCTCCACCACTTGGAACTTCGCGTCAAGCCGGCGGCAAAGCCGCATCCTCTCGAGCCTGCTCTCAAACAGTCGGCAGGCCCAATGGTAGAACCTGATGTCAAGCTCGTTTGCCTCGGTGATAAGATCAATTGTGGATTGCGGGATCTGTGCGCGATCCATACCAACCACTCGTTTGTTAAGGCGCTCGACGCGCCTCGCTGGTTGCCATTGAAACGTAAAAGTCAGCAGGTCGCACGAGTCGTCGAATCGCTCCGAAATGCCAAAAAACTGAACGTCGTTCTCGAGGCGGCTCATCGCGGTATCGAGCCATTGCTCGTTTTGAAGGTAAGAAGTGTTCAGATAGATACCTTCACCATAAAACGTTCCAGCGAGCTGTCTTATATAATAATTCCAACACTGGTAATTCGCGGCCCGATCTTGAAAGAATTGCTCTAACGTAGATTCCTTTGCCAATTCATAAAGATAGTGATCATGGTCGTATCTTAGGTGATCGTATAGAGAAATGATCCTTTGCACCGGATGCCGAAGCATCGTCGCGACCACTGGCTTCTTTGGGAGGATCTTGTGTATTGTCCAGTCACAGTGAGCCCGCATGAGGCGATAGTGTTGAAGGTCAAGCACCTCATTCGTCCCTCGCAGCATTATTTGGCTGATTTGTTCGTCCTCAAAAGGCGCAATATCTCGCGGGCGGTAATTGCGCCCCAGCACGGACCAGAAGAAACTTGTTCCCGCCGCTTTCGCCATGTGCATGTACAGCAACAGTTCGTCGGGTCCCAAGGGTCGTCGGATCGGAAGCTGGCTCACGTTCCAATCAACTCCATCGCCCTAGCCATGACCTGCTCGTTGAAAGCTTGATCCCATGTCCTCGCCCAGTCGAGGTGGGAACCAGCGAGCCTTGCGTCTACGTCCGAAACCCGCGCTGTCGCTTGGATCAAGGCGTCGCGAATACCTTCCAGGGTTGGTGGGCCAGCAATCAAATTGGAGGAAATGGCTTCAATTTTGGCTTTGGTCTTGTTCTCATAGGTATTCGTAACGGTGATCAATCCCGCAGCGGCCATATCTAACGGCACGAGGCTTGGATGCGGCGTGAGGATCATAGCCAAGCCGATGTCATAGCTGGGGAGAAGCCTGTGGTACTCGTCCAGGCCCATTCTTGGCAGGAGGTGAAGTTCGGACGTTTGAGTGAGCGGAACGGAGGTCGCACCGGACACCGCTCCGATTCCATAGAACTCCCATTCTGCGGCATCAAAGGCTCCAGATTCAATGGCGAGCTTCAAGGCAATCATGGCAAGTGGGAAGCAGTTTCTCGCAGCGTGCGCTTCAGGTCTTGCATAGAAAAGGAGTCGGCGCTTAGTACGCCCGGTCAAGCCTTCACGACTAGGCGGGGTGGAGCCAATCGTATTCTGGAACGAGACAGATGCTTCATCGCCCTGCCGCTCACCTTTGGCGTAGACACCGATCTGATTCTGGCGGAAGTAATCGCGAAGAAACTCCGTCGAGAACATTGCCACGTGCGGGAACTCGTACGAATGCTGCGCGAGCGCGTAATACGAGTCATGCGGGAAGGTGAATGGTTCGTATTCTAGGCAGAGATACACGAATTCTTTGCGTCGCAGGGAGGCGGACGCATGGCCGCAGATGTGCGCGGTCCACCAGCAGTTCGCGATGAAGCGGTCGTTTGGACTCACTACTAGTGTCGTGCGTCTATCAAAACAGTTTTCGACTGGGACCTCTTCGAAGAACGTTTTGAGGTCTTCGAACTTTGAGATCTGCTCTCGCCATAGCTCGGGTTGCATATCGGTCCAATCGGTCGTAACCATCCGTACGTCCAGGCCATGCCTTTTTAGGCGCAGGGCGAGATTGAATACATTGATATACCCGCCGAAAAAGTATTTGAAATCAATGGTTGGTATCACGAAATTCACTCGCCGCGGCGCATTGGGATCGATTTCAATCTGAAGGGGGGCAATCTTTTGCGGAATCTGATCAACCAAGTACATCCCTACTTTGAGGTCTGGTGGCATGACGGGCTCAGGAGGTTCCTGGGGCGGCGGCGGAGACAGGGGGAGGGTGGCAGCACGAGCTTGTGCCTCC
>JAYUVF010000094.1:0-12063 GCA_043754215.1 Chthonomonas sp.
CTACACGTCTATGCCCTCTGGCTTGTTCCGTCAACTAGGCAAAGGGGAGCGGTACCGCGAGTATTTCTTGACTCCGGCCTCTTCCTTCACCCCCACAACCGGTGAAGTTGAGATTGAAGTCACGTTCCCGGGAGCTTCCGAAGCTCACGTGGATATGATCCAAGTGGGTGGATATTTGCAGTCGGCGCCTTATTAAAACTCATTCGCACCTGTCCCAAAAAACCTTCATCACGTTCATCAACTTCATCACTTCACCACCTGAAGTCCGACAGGGCGTTCCGAACCGGGTGCTCAGCCGTCCTTTATGGGTCAGAGGACGAAGTTTATGAGTTTATTGAACAGTTTGGCGTTACTCGCGGTCACCGCCGCCCCCGGCTCTGAGGTCAAAACGCCCCAGATCATGCAGGCCGCCCTATACAAAAACGGCTATTCGGCATTGATTCGAAAGGTCGAGCTGGACGCCGATGGCGAGACGATGATTGGCGGCATCACCCCATCGGTGATGGGCACTTTCTGGGTTTACGGCTCGCCCGGGCTGAAGCTCGATTCGCTGATCAACACGATGGTCACCGACAAGACGGAGATTTTGGCGAGCTCCATCCCGGAGATCCTGCGGCTCAACAAGGGAGCCCAGGTGACGCTCCAACTGAAGGACGCCGCGATCTCGGGCAAGCTGGTCGAGATTTCGAACGTGGCCATCGTCCAAACCGCCGAAGGCATGGTGGTGGTGAACTTGGCCGACATCGTCCGCGCCACCATCCAGGGGGCGGCGAAGCTGAATTCTGAGGTCACGACCACGACGGGCGGTCTGCGCGTCAAGGCGAACGGCCCCGGAACGCTTTACCTGCTCAGCGTGGAATCTGGGCTGGACTGGGACCCTCAATATTGGGTGGATGTGCTGGACAAATCGCGGCTCAAGCTCACGATGCGCACGACCGTGTCGAATTCCATCGGTGAGCTGAAAAACGCTGACCTGAGCTTCGTGGCCGGATCGCCAAACTTGCCGATGATCGGTCAGTACGACCCGTTCACGCTGTTCACTTCTGGCATGCGCCGGGGCGAGGGTGGATTCGGCGGTGGCGCGGCTCCTGGCCGGACGTCGCAAATGCAAAATGCGGCCCCCGCCGCCTCGGAAGCGTTCGACATGGGCGCCGTCTTCAACCCCGGCGACGCCACCGGCGAAAGCCTAGGTGAGCTGTTCTACTACAAGCGCCAAAAGGTGGACCTCAAGGCCGGCGAGAAGGGATACTACGCGCTCTTCGAGACCGCCACGACCTACAACACGCTGTACACGATCGACTTCGCCGCCGACGCGATTGATGACTCCCCACTGGAAGCCTGGCAAACGCTGAAGTTTAAGAACAACAGCGGAGTGCCGCTGACCACCGCTCCGGCCACGGCCTACAAAGACAGCAACCTGATCGGTCAAGACATGCTGCGGTACACCCCAATCGGGGGCGAAGGTTCACTGCGGCTGGCCCGTGCGGTGGATATCACGAGCCGACTGGTCTCATCAGAAGTCGAGAGCGACACGATCGTAATCGACCGAAACACCCGGCAGAGAGTCCTCCGCAGCGGCACCGTGACGCTTCACAACACCAAACCGGACACGGTCTCCATAGAGATCCAGGGCGTGGTGGGCGGCGAAGTGATGAGCGTGGATGGAGGCGGAGTGCACCGACGCCTCGCCGAACGCGTGAATGACCTGAACCCCCTCTCGCGCATCAAGTGGACGTTGGAACTCAAGGGAGGCGAGAAGCGCACCTTGAAATACACCTACCGAAGGGTGCTGTAACGAAAAGAGCCTCGCCGCGATTGCGGCGAGGCTCGGTTGAGATTAGCCGAGGGCGGATTTAATGGCGGCCTTATCGTCGGCGCTGAGTTCACCCTTGAAAGCGGTGATCATGGCGACGACGGCTTGACCGTGGTTGCCCTTGAAGAAGCTATCAATGACGCCTTCCATGCTTGCGGTGGCGGCATTGACGCGCTCGTGGGCGGGCATGAAGAAGAACATACCGCTGATCACTTCGTGCTTGACGTGGCCCTTTTGCTCAAGGATTCGAAGCTGGGTGCGGATGGTTGAGTTGTGCACGCGCTGCGGCATCTTCTCAAGAATCTCGTTGGCGGTGAGGCGGTCGAACTTGTACAGAACTTCTAAGATCTGTTGTTCGCGCTTTGAAAGGTAGGCGTTGGGAACTCTCATTTTTTGACTCCGTGACAGATTTGACTCGGTTGCCCAAACCACCCATAATCTTCGCGTGACCGGAAAGCCACTGATCTTGCTCCTGAGCGGAGGGGTTGATTCGGCAACCGCTGGTGCCATTTTACGCGCATGCGGTTACGAATTGTTCGCACTTAGTTTCGAATATGGCCAGCGGCACGCGATTGAGCTTCAAGCGGCAAAGATACTAGGCTCACAATTGAAGGTAAAAGCGCACAAAGTTGTAACAGTTGATCTGCGGCTTTTCGGGGGGTCTGCGCTGACGGACGACATCGAAGTGCCCAAGGATGAATTGGGCGCGACTGGCATTCCGGTGACGTATGTTCCCGCTCGCAACACGATCTTCTTGAGTTACGCACTGGCGTGGGCGGAAGTTATCGGAGCGCAGGATATTGCTATCGGCGTGAACGCGGTGGATTATAGCGGCTACCCGGACTGCCGACCCGAGTTCATCGAGGCCTTCACCGCGATGGCGAACTTGGGCACAAAGGCGGGCATCGAGGGGCGCGGATTGACGATTCACACGCCGCTGGCTCACATGTCCAAGCGGGAGATCATTGAGAAGGGCCTGGAGTTGGGGGTGGACTACTCGATGACCCACAGCTGCTACGATCCGGATTCAGAAGGGCGAGCTTGCGGGCACTGCGATTCGTGTTTGATTCGGGGTCGTGCGTTCGCGGAACTCGGTCGTGTAGACCCCGCCTTGGCGCATCTGAACTAAACTAAGGGCATGGGGACTTACCGACTCTGCCGCTCGTTCACCGTCGAATCGGGGCATATGCTGAGCAAGCATCCGGAGCGGTGCCGCTTCCCCCACGGACACACCCGGCGCATCGAGATCGTCTGCTCGGCCAGCGAGTTGGACGCGAACGACATGGTGCTGGATTTTAAGGCCCTGAAGCTCGCCCTGCGCTCGTTCATCAACATGTTCGACCATTCGATGGCCCTGAACTCGAACGACCCGATGCTGCCGATGCTGCAAAAGATGGCTCCCGAGGGGATCGTGGTTTACGAAGACCAAGACCCCACCACCGAGGTCATCGCGGCGGATATCTTCGCCGCCGTGGCTGAGATCTTGGAGTCGGGCTGGGAAGGCAAGAGTGAGACGGGCGTGAAGTACACCATCCCCGCCCAGCGGGTTACGCTTGAGCGGGTAAGGGTGTGGGAGACGCCGTCGAGTTGGGCGGAGTTCGGGGCTTAGCGCATCAGCGTGAAATCGCCGATGCCGACGCGCACCGTCTTGGGCTCCTTACCATCAATCCCGATCACGGTTAAAGACTTTGCCCCGGCTTGCTGGTTTAACCGGAAGTTGATCCCTTGCCCGTAAAGCGCATGGCCGGAGCCAGCCAAAATCACCATCACTCGCCTTGGAGTTGGGGTCCATCGGGCCATTCCTTTGAGGGCCGAATCCGCCATCGCGACGTCCCACAGCACCTGCGCGGAGTAGATGTTCTCGCCTTGCGCGCCGGTCATGGGGTGCCCGCCCATGAGGCCGTCGAACACCATCCGGTGCTCGCGGTTCGTTGTGTCGATGGCGGGGAATTGGCTGGCGGCCTCGGGCGGCAAAGCACCCGGACCACCTCGTCCTACCGCGCGGACCCAATCGCGCGGAGCGTTGAGGGCGACCATTGGAATTTTCAACTTCCGAACCACCTCAAAAGTTGGCCGGTAGATCGAGTAATCGAAGCCCCACTCTTTGGTCCAATTCGCCTCGCGTTGGAATGTGGCTTCGTCCCAATAGCCCATCGTCCAGGGGTCGAGGTTTCGCTGGTTCGGGCGGGTGAACATCTCTAGCCCGAGAACGACCTCTCGGCCGCGGGCGTGCAACGCGCTGATCAGTTCCGCGACGCCTTCTTTGTGCGGCTGGCTGTCGTGGCTCTCGCCGAACACGACGAAGGAGAGCGGGTCGGCTGCCTTTGCCACATCTTCCACCGTGACCGCCTTGCCGGAACTCGTCGAAGTCCAGCCTGGGCCGATCTTGACTTCTCGGGCGGGGCCGATGGGGAGGCGGAATACGTCAACCGGCTCGGCTTGGGACATCGCGACGATAAAAGGAACCATATGGCTATCGTACCGCCCGTAAAGATGCCAGATAACCGCCCAAACCTGACAATCGACTTTAACGGCCCAGGTTCCAGAGGTTAAAGCACGCCAAAAATTGCCCTGAATCTCACGGGGATTTCACCAACATTACTCCTGTGGTCTCGCGCTTCAGTGCGTGGGCGCCACCCATCGGAGAATACGGCACGATGCCTCTATTTGAATACACAGCAATGGATGCCAGCGGGCGAACGGTGAAATCCACCGTGGACGCCGAGAGCGAGAACCAGGTTCTGGGCCGCTTGCGCGATCAGGGGATGCACGTCCTCGACATCGTGCTCGCCAAGAAAGCCAAGGCTGGCATTCGCTCGAAAGGCAAGATGAAGCCCAAGGCGCTCGTCGTCTTCTCGCGACAGTTCGCGACGATGATCGACGCCGGTATTCCGATGCTCCGCTGCCTCGAAATTTTGACCAACTCCTGTAAGGATCCGGTCTTGAAGGCGGCGATTGACACGGTGACCCAAGACGTGAAGGGCGGCTCGGCGCTGAACGAGGCGCTCCTGAAGCACCCGCACGTCTTCAGCAAGCTTTACATCAACATGGTCCGCGCGGCCGAACTCGGCGGTATTTTGGACACGATCCTCGACCGCCTCAGCGGCTTCCTCGAGTACGAAGCGGAGGTGCGCGGCAAGATCAAGAGCGCGATGATGTATCCCGTCATGGTGCTCGGCTTCAGTGTGCTGATGCTGTTCGTCCTGTTCAGCTTCGTGCTGCCCAAGTTTAAGGAGATTTTCGCCGACATGGACGCGAAGCTCCCGCCGATCACCGGCGCCTTGTTTGGCTTCGGCGACTTCATGGCCGCCACGTGGTGGATGCAGCTTCTCTTCTGGATTGGCAGTTTTATCGGATTCAAGTACTACGCCAAGACCGAAATGGGCCGCTACAACGTGGACTACCTAAAGCTCAAGTTCCCGGTCGTCGGCGAGCTCGTGCTCAAGATGTCGGTGGCGCGATTTACCCGCACCTTTGGCACCCTCATCAACTCGGGTGTGCCGATGATGCGCAGCCTCGAAATCGTGGGTGAGACGCTGAACAACTCAGTGCTCACGCTTGCGGTGGACCAGACTCGGATCAGCATCCGCGAAGGCAACCGCCTGAGCACGCCGCTGGCCGCCTGTGGCCTCTTCCCCCAGATGGTGACGCAGATGATCGACATCGGCGAAGAATCCGGGCGATTGAGCGAGATGCTGGTCAAGATTGGTGATTTTTACGACGAAGAAGTAGCGCAGACCGTGAAGGGTCTGACCTCGATGATCGAGCCGCTGCTGATTATCTTCATGGGTGTGATCGTTGGTTTCATCGCGATCTCGGTCATGAGCCCGATCTTCAGCATCGTCAACGAGATCAAGTAAGGAAATTTCTGGCCCCGGCGAAAGCCGGGGCCGCGACCACAACTACATAGCGGTGCGGCGCGCCCGAAGCAGGATGCTGAAGGCGAGCCAGGTGAGAAAGGATTCTCGCCGTGGGCAACCACACAAGAAACGCGATCAACGGAGTGACGCAAAAATGGGAGAACTACAAAAGGCAATTCAAGATCCAGAGATGTTGGTGCAGCGATACTTCGCCAACCCTCGACCGGATCTCAAGGACATGATCTTGGTTCAATTTGGACCAACCGTCGAGCGAGTGGCGCGAAGGTTCGCTGGAATCGAACCGTACGAAGACCTCGTGCAAGTGGGCTACATTGGCTTGCTCAATGCGCTCAAAAAATTCGATCCCGAGGCGGGCGTTCGGTTTAACACCTACGCGACCCACCTCATCGCCGGGGAGATGAAGCACTATCTTCGCGATAAGTCGCAGATCATCCGCCACCCGGCCTGGCTGCAGGAGTTACGACACAAGGTGAACAAGGCGACCACCCGACTGCAATCCGAGCTTGGGCGAGTGCCCACGAACGCCGAAGTGGCGCACGATTCGGGCATTACCGAGTCGGCGGTCGAGGAAGTCAAGGCCACCGCGGACCTGCTCAAGGTCGGCTCGTTTGACGCCGTCATGCCGGGTGATGACGACAGCAGCGAAATTGACAACATGCCCGCCTACACCACCGAGAGCCTCGGGGTGGAGGAGCGGCTGTTGCTCGAAGGTGCGATGGGTCAGCTTCGCGATCTCGAACGGGATGTGCTGATGTGCTTCCACTTCGAGAGCATGAGCCAGACCGAAATCGCCAACAAGCTGGGCATTTCGTGCAACTACGTGAGCCACATCTTGCGCCAGTCGCTGAGCAAGCTGCGCCGCATCTTGACCAACGAGGAGGAGAGCGATCGACTGTTGCAGCGCGCCAATAATGCGCTTGATGCGAACGTGATTGATTCGGTGACGGGTGTCTACAACGACGAGTACTTCCGAGATCGCCTGCAGGAAGAGGTACACCGCGCGAGCGGAGACGGCACCCCGATGAGCATCGTGCTGGTCAAGTTCAACAACTTGGAATCGTTGCGCGGGTTCTACGGCGGCGAGTGCGTCACCGACTTCATGGCCGACGCGGCGGAGTTCTGCAAAGAGCTCGTGCGGAGGCTTGACATCACTTGCTGCTACGGCAAGGATGGGCTGGCGGTGATCCTGCCCACGACCGGGGCGACCGCTTCGGTGGTGATGGCGCGGCTTCAGGCCAAGTTCACCCCTTGGCTGGTTCAGCGCCGGGGTCCGACCGGCTCCGTGACCGTCTCGTGCGGCTACGCGTTCATCGAAGGCAAGCCCAAGACTTGGACGGCGGTGCTGTCTGAGGCTGAGGCGATGCTCGTCCCGGCCTCCAAAGCGGCCTGAGATTCTCTTCCCCCCGGCAGTTCTCCCGGGGGGAAGCGGCCTGCATTAGTGCTGGGTTTGGTTGGGCGTTGACCTTCGTATCGCAATGCCTCCGGTTCGAAAGCGTCGAATTTGACGTTAACAAACCGATAACCTTCGAAAATTCCTCTTGATAGCGAGGCAGATTGTTGCTATCATATAAATTCCTGGCGCCCTGTGGGGCGAGAAGGCTTCGTGCGTCAACCGCGCGAAACTGGTTTTGGGGATTGAGGATGAAGAGGACTTCGAACATTTTCGTACGCTCGCTGATGAGCGCCAGCCTGACGCTTGGGGGCGCTTCGCTTGTGATGGCGCAAGCGGTCACGGTGGACGGCACGCGGGACAACCTGTACGGGTTTCCGCGCGTTTGGCAGACGGTTCAGACCTCGCAGACAAACAACACCAACACATCGGCGCTGATATCAACCGGGTCCGAGTTGGTGGCGGCTTACAGCTACGTCGGCGGCGGCAACCTCAATTTGTTCTTCTCCGGAAATCTTAAGAACGGCGGAACGAAAATTTGGTTGTTCCTCGACACCGACTCGGCTAACGGGCAGAATCGCTTGCGGGGTGATAACCTCGACAACGGTGGCAACTGGGCCCTCACGCGTATGGGCGACAGAAACGGAGCGAATGGGCTCGTTTTTGACAGCGGATTTGCTCCGGATCACGCTTTTGTTGTAAATGCGGATAACTCGGTTTGCTACGTGGACTACTCCAGTCTGCCAACTACGTTCGGCGGCTCCAAGGTCTATCTCGGAAACAGCACTTTAGGGGCGAGCAGCGGGACTCTGTTTGGTGGAACGAACACGATGTTCGCGCAGGTCGTACTGCGAAACGGTAACACCACGGGTGTAGGGTCGGGAACCGCTAATGGTCAAATCCCTGACTCAGTTTCAACCGGGTTGGAGATGTCGATCCCGCTTGCAAGCTTGGGAATGGTGAATCAAAGCGTCAAGGTTTTCGCGTTTATCACCAATTCGGATGCTAGCGTTCTATCGAACCAATACTTGCCAGACGTTGGTGCAAACGGGGCAAACGTTGGAGACTTCGGCGAACCTCGCGGGAATGAGTTCACAGACACGCCGCGAATCAACTTCAATGGCTCGCCCGGAACCCAGTTTTTCTACGTTCAACCGAGGACGAAGAATCAGCTTTGGGCCTCTAGAATTGGCAATGGCTCCGCGCTAGTCAGCAGCGCGACGGCGGTTTCGATAATGAGCCTGGCACCAACAGGCACGGGTCAAACTCTGTCGCCGGTCCTTACATTCAACACTGATACCGCGACAACCATGTTAACCACAAGGGGAACTTCCCCCTTGGAAGGATTTATTAAGCGGAGCGTGGACGGCCGGTTTATTTCCATAAGCGGTTACAATCTGGCGCCTGGAACTGGGACCCCTACCGCCTCAGCCAACAGCCGCGCTGTGGCAACTGTGGATGGGCTCAGTAACGTAATTTACAGGTCAATTGCGATCGGTGGATCGGCACCGCGCACCGCTGCCGCGTTTGATGCTTCTCACGTACTCCTAGCTTCCTCCGGCGGCACTTATTCAGTACAAATGCCGACAGGAACTCTTGATGTTCGGGTGACGGGCAATGTGCGCTCCAATGCCGTCGTAAACAATCGTTTCTACGGGGTTTTTGCCGCTTCGGTTGGCCTCGCTCCTGTGTTGCCTTTAACCACATCCACAGCGTCAACCGACTTCATCACAATCAGTGGCAGTGATTTTGGCGACGCCGCCATAGTCGACTCTAGAACGGTCTTTATTGCAGAAAATACTAGCACTCCCGTGCTCAGAAAGTGGACATACAACGGGGCCAATTGGTTAAGCTCATACGTTATAACTTCTAGTCATCTCGGCGCGACTCCTCGCACTGTAATGGCTAGAGCATTGGCTTCGGGAGGCGTCAACGTCATCGTTGCATGCTCAGACGGAAGCATTCGCAGCTTCGATGACAGCGGTACCGGGACGCCTTCGGTTCAAATTTTGTCCCCAGGAGTCGCGAATTATTTGGTCCCTGGTGTTGATTGGTCTCCTGTTCTCTGGACCACCCCAACTGCGACCAACGACGTGGGAGTGACGAACGAGGACATCGTCCTGACGGTCAATGCCGCATCTGGCGTGCTCGCCAATGACACCGGCGAACTGAAACAGAACGCCGTGCTGGTGACCAACGTCGCCCCGGCCGCAGGCTCGGTGACGCTGAACTTGGACGGCTCGTACACTTTCACCCCCGCCGCAAACTTCAGCGGCCCCGCAAGCTTTACCTACCGGTTTGATGACGGCGATACCAACTCGAACGCAGCCACGGTGAACCTCACCGTCAACGCCCAGAACGACGCCCCTACCCTGAATGCGATCGGGAACCAGGCGGTAAACGAACTCCAAACTCTCAACTTCACCGCCATCGGTAGCGACGTTGACGGCCCAGCCCTGACCTACTCTTTGGCGGCAGGCGTGGACCCGGTTCCGGCGGGAGCCTCGATCAACCCGACCTCCGGCGCGTTCACATGGACGCCCACCGAAGCCCAGGGCGCGGGGGTTTATAGCTTTAGCGTCGTGGTGAGCGATGGTTCGCTCAGCGATACGAAGCCGGTCCAAGTGACGGTCAACGAAGTCAACTTGGCCCCGAACGTGGCTCCGATTCCCAACCAGGCTACGGACGAGCTCGTTCCGTTTACCTATCAGGTGAGCGCTACGGACAACGATCTGCCCGCGCAGACGCTGACCTACTCCTTAGTCGGCGCACCCGCCGGATGCACCATCAACTCGGCCGGGCTGATCTCTTGGACGCCTACCGAGGCGCAAGGACCGCAGCTCTACAACTTCACGGTGAGCGTGAGTGACGGGGTGACGGCAACGACGACCGGGATTCAGGTCCAGGTGGTCGAGGCCAATGTGGCCCCGGTATGGTCGCCGGTTCCCGCCCAAGCGGCAACCGAAGGCGCGGCCTTCGCGCTGAGCTTGAGCCCATTTGTGACGGACGCGGACATTCCCGCGCAGAGCTTCACCTACATCAAGCTGGCCGGTCCCACCGCGCTGACGATCAGCTCGGGCGGCGCGGTGGCTTGGACGCCGGGCGAAACCGACGGCGGTACGTCACCGACCGTGACGGTGCGAGTGGTGGACAACGGTTCACCCACGCTCTTCGCGGATCACACCTTCACGATCAACGTGGCTGAAGACAACTCCGCCCCCACCCTGGCGCCGATCGGCAACCAGATGGTGAACGAACTCCAGACCTTGGCGTTCTTCGCGGTCGGTTCTGATACTGACGACCCGGCTCAAACTCTGACCTACGGCCTTGTCGGCGAGCCGGCGGGGGCGACGATTAACCCCGCTTCGGGTGCATTCAGTTGGACTCCGGCCGAGAACCAAGGCCCCGGCCTGTTTACCTTCGACGTGACGGTGAGCGATGGCGCGGGTGGTCTGGACAGCGAGACCATTGCGGTGACGGTCAACGAAGTCAACGTCGTGCCGGTTTGGACGACGATCGTGGCCCAGTCGGCGACGGAACACGTCCTGTTCTCGCTGGACGTTGCCCCGTTCGCGAGCGACTCGGACACCTTACCGATCGTGTCCAACAACCTGACGTTCACCAAGTTCGCGGGTCCCTCCGCACTCTCGGTGAGCTCGGTTGGCCTCGTGACTTGGACACCCGGAGAGCTTGACGGCGGCACTTCGCCGAGCGTCACCGTCCGGGTGACCGACGACGGCGCGCCGACTCTGTTTGCCGACGTGATCTTCACGATCAATGTGGCGGAAACCAACTCGGCCCCGGTCTGGGCGGTGATCCCGGCGCAGTCCGCGAGCGAGCAGGTGGCGTTCGCCATGAGCTTGAGCGCATTCGCGAGCGACTCCGACGACCCAGCCAACACCCTGACCTACGAGCTCTTAAATGGCCCAAGCGGCCTCACGGTGAGTCCGTCGGGCGCGGTGGCTTGGACTCCGGGCGAAACGGACGGTGGTACTTCGCCGAGCGTGCAGGTGCGGGTGACCGATAACGGTTCGCCGAACCTGAACGCCGTCACGAACTTCACGATCAATGTGGCCGAAGTCAACGCGGATCCCGTGCTGGCGCCCATTGGCAATCAAGCGGTGATCGAACTCCAGACGCTGACGTTCGGTGCGGCTGCAACGGACTCCGACCTGCCGGCTCAAGCCTTGACGTACTCCCTCAGCGGAGCCCCAGCTGGCGCGAGCATAGATATAAACTTGGGCACGTTCAGCTGGACGCCAACCGAAGCCCAGGGCCCCGGAGTTTATAGCTTCGACGTCGTGGTGACCGACGGCACCGCGAGCGACTCCGAGAGCATCACGGTAACGGTGAGTGAAGCCAACACGTTGCCCACGGCGAACGCCCAGTCGGTGAACGTGGTGGAAGATACGGCGACGAACGTGACCTTGACGGGTAGCGACGCCGACCTTCCGGCTCAGACGCTGACCTACACCGTGGTGAGCGGGCCGACCTTCGGTAGCCTTTCGGGCACCGGGGCGAACCGCATCTACACGCCGCAGCTCAACTTCTCCGGCGTCGATACGTTCACGTTCAAGGTGAACGACGGCACCGCGGATTCGAGCTTGGCTACGGTCACGCTGAACGTGAGCAACGTCAACGACATGCAAGTGTCGGTGGTGGGCTCTTCGGCACCGAACGCATTTGGCTCACCGAGCTGGACCGGATATCGCAGCAATGCGCTGACCAGTCTCGAAACCACGTTTGGCAATGATCTCGGAAGCCGCTTGCTTGATCCGACGGCGTACGACGCCGTCAGCACGATCCCTTGGTCCGACAACACGGCAACGGGTTGGGCGTTCTGGATGGGCAACCTTAGCCCGGTCGTGCCCTTCGATCAAGAACTCGGCCACCGCCTCCACTTCGGGGTGCGGGTGCTGGGCAACGGTACGCGGTTTAGCCTATCGGAGCTCACGTTCGACATGAACTCCAGCGATCCA
>JAYUVF010000095.1:0-5228 GCA_043754215.1 Chthonomonas sp.
GACCACGCCAAGGCCTTGGCTGGCTCGAGATTGCAGGATGGGCACAAGGTCGCGTTGAAGTCGCGCCTGCTCATCGCGTTGCCGCTCGGCGATCTTGGGGTCCTTATCGAACTTCATTTCGTAGGTCAGCCGAACGCCGCCCTCGACATCTAGTCCGAAAAGGAACTTCTCTCTTTGAAAGATGAAGCCCGAAAGTGCCGCCAAAACGACGACGACGAGAAGAAAAAGGTAGCCCTTGCCCGACTGTGACTGCAAAGTGAAGTGTCTCCTGGTGCGCCGCTTCGTAAAAAGTGGCGAAGTGCGAGTATACCGCTCACCCCCGCGACAGTCTCAGCTCACCGAGTTCAATGCCCAGCTCTTCTCGGTCTTCTTCACGTGCTGGCCACATTTCAAATTCGCCCCCCATGGTGGGAAAGGGGCGACAATGCCATGCCCCCGCGACGAATAGCCCGTCCCAGAGCCCATCGTAGTGGTACGGCATGCCGACGCCTTCCTGACTCGGTTCGGTGGTCCAGGTGTAGCGTCGGGTTAGCGTGACTCGATTGGTACGAGAGTCGTAGCTTCCGTCTAGCTCGAAGTGCCCGTCGGCGTCGGTGCCGGTACCGAGAACAATGCCGTTGTCAATGCGCAGTTCGATCGCCTCCTCAATGCGGCGACCGTCTTGAGTTGACAGCCCCGTCCAAGGTCCGGAGAGCGAGTTGAAATCTTTCATGAATTGAAGGACCCGCCCGACGAGCGCCGGGCGGGTCCAAGTTTGACTGATCCCGTCGGCTTAGCGCAACTTGCGGACGGCGGAAAGAACGTCATTTTCGTTCGGGATGCACTGGAGTTCAAGCACCCGGCTGTACGGCATGGGGACGTTGAGTCCGCCTACCCGTCCGACCGGGGCATCGAGGTCATCGAAGCACTCTTCGCCGATTCGAGCGGCGATTTCCGCGCCGAACGAACCGCTCTTCCAGTCTTCGTAGACCACCACGGCGCGGTTGGTCTTTCGGACGGAGTTGAAGATGGTTTCGGTGTCGAGCGGCAGTAGGGAGCGGACGTCTACGACTTCCACGCTCAGGCCATCCTTTTCAAGTTCCTCGGCAGCCTTCTCGCAGACGCTCACCATGCGGCTGTAGGCCACGAGGGTGACATCCTTCCCTTCTCGGGCGATGCGGGCTTTGCCGAACGGGACGCTGAAATCGCCACCGATTTCGATGTCGCTTTTAACGCCGTAAAGTCCGGGGCTTTCCGTGAAGATCACCGGGTTGTTGTCGCGGATCGCGGTGCGAAGCATGCCGTAGGCGTCTTCCGCAGTGGCGGGGGCAACGACCTTGAGGCCGGGGCAATGCGCGTACCACCCTTCCATGGAATGGCTGTGCTGGGCGCTGAGCTGGTTGGCCGCGCCGCCAGGACCGCGAACCACGAGTGGCACGGTGGCTTGGCCGCCGGTCATGTAGTGGATCTTTGCCGCATGGTTGATGATCTGGTCGAGCGCGAGGATCGAGAAGCTCATCGTCATCATTTCGACGATCGGTCGCAATCCGGTCATCGCCGCGCCGATGGCGATTCCGGTGAAGCCGGGCTCGACGATTGGAGTGTCAATGATTCGCTCTGGGCCGTACTTGTCGAACAGACCTTGGGTCACCCGGAAGGTGCCCTGGTAGCGGCCGATGTCCTCGCCCATGACGAACACATTTCGGTCGGCGTCCATCTCCTCAGAGATACAAGTTCGAAGAGCCTCTCGGTAAGTTAAAGTTTCTACTGGCATGATCTTAGTGGCCCTTCTCCGGATCCATGTCGCTGTAAACGTGGTTGTAGACTTCTTCGGGTTCTGGATGAGGGGACGCATCCGCCTCTTCCATCACTTTGTCCGCCCAAGTTTCGTACTCGTCTCGAATGGCTTCCATCTTCTCTTCGGTCATCACGTTTTCGTCGAGCATCAGCTTTTCAAGCTTTGCGATCGGGTCGCGCTGCTGATTTACATCCTCTTCTTCCTTCGTGCGATAAAGTTGGCGGTCGTTGTCGGCTGCGCCGTGACCGGAGAACCGGTAGCTCATGATTTCGACGACGTACGGCTTCTTGTTCTCGCGAACCCAGTCGATGATACGCTGAGCATCCTTCTTGCACTGGAGAACATCCATGCCGTCGAGCCGCTCGCACTTGATGCCGAATGGCAGTCCGCGCTTGTAGAGCTCGGTGTCAGCGGCGTGGTATTCAAGCCGAGTACCCATCGCGAACTCGTTGTTCTCGATAATGAAAATGCAGGGGAGATCCCAAAGCGCGGCCATGTTCAAGGTTTCGAAGAACACGCCCGCGTTGCTGGCTCCGTCGCCAAGGAAGTTGAGGGTGACTCGGTCTTCGCCCCGGTACTTGCTGCCGAAAGCGAGACCCGCACCGAGCGGGGTGTGCCCGCCGACGATGCCCCAGCCTCCGAAGAAACCGCGTTCGATGTCGTAAAGGTGCATCGAGCCGCCCTTGCCGAAGCTGTAGCCGTCTCGGCGACCCATGATTTCAGCCATGAGCTTGACGGGATCGCTTCCCATCAGTAGCGGCTGGGCATGATCGCGATAAGCTGTGATGACGTAGTCGTGACCTAAACGCAGGCTGTTAATCCAGCCGACGGCGGTCGCTTCCATGCCGATATAGACGTGGAGGTAACCACCGGCCTTTCCGGTGCGATAGATCTGGTTGCAACGAACCTCAAAGGCTCGGATTTGCACCATTTGGCGATAATAAAGTTCGAGGTTGGCAGGGGTTTCCTGTAGCTTCAAATTAGCTGGGTTGGCCACGCGTTGCAGACTCCTTTGATTCGGTATACGAATTTTGCTCGCCGAAGTCTGCACCGTTGAAGACTGCTCGCAATATCTTGGTTATACCAGCCCGGATATCGGCGGGGTCAACTTTTCGGCGCTGCGGCATAATTCTGGGTCAGGATTCCCATCTTTCGGAACTTGTCGTATCGCTCGGATTTGAGGACATCGCCTGACTTCTTTCCCATTTCGTCGAGGCTCGTTTTAATGGCAGCTCGAACTGTTTCGGTGGTTTCAGTCCAGTTGCGGTGGGCGCCACCGTAGGGTTCGGGGAGGATTCCGTCAATTAGGCCGAGTTCGAGGGCGCTTTCCGCGGTGAGCTTCAAAGCGGCGGCGGCCTTTGCCCCTTCGGCGGGTTGTCGCCACAAAATGGCCGCGCATCCTTCTGGCGGGATTACGCTGTAGACCGAGTGCTCCAGCATCAAAACTATGTTTGAGGCGGCGATACCAATCGCCCCGCCTGAACCACCTTCGCCGATGATCACCGAGACGCTCGGGACCTTGACTTCAAACATCTTGAGGATCGAAGCGGCGATGGCTTCGCTGATGCCTCGGCTCTCGCTTTCAACGCCCGGATCGGCGGCGGGGGTGTCAACGAAGGTGACGATCGGCATGGCGAATCGGTCCGCCATTTCCATTAGTCGGATCGCCTTGCGGTAACCCTCGGGCTTCGCCATGGCGAAGTTTCGGAATTGGCGTTCTTGGATATTTCGGCCCTTCTGTTGGCCGATGATCATGACCCGCTGGCCTTCAAAGAATGCGGGGCCGCCAACAATGGCGTGGTCGTCCCCGATGCGACGGTCGCCACCAAGCTCGGTGAATTCGGTAAACAACGCGCCAACGTAATCGAGGGTGTACGGGCGAATCTCGGCTCGCGCGACCAAGACCTTTTCCCAGGCCCCGAGTCGGCTGTACATGACGCGAATGATGTTGTCGCGACGCTGTTCGTAATAGGCGATCCGCTCTTCGGCGGCAGCTTGCTCTTCAGCAGAGCTGGTCTTCGCGATCTGCTTTGCCTTGGCGAGCGCCTCATCGATCTCGATGAGCGGCTTTTCCCATTCTTTCCAACTCTTTGCCATTAGTGCCCCTTCCCGAAGAGTCGCACCAGCGAACTCAATGTGCCTCGGAGCGCACGCCGCTCCACGATCTTATCAATCATGCCACTGCGAAAGGCGAATTCGGCCTTTTGGAAATCGTCTGGGACTTTGTTCACCTGGGCCTGAGCCGAAACGCGAGCGCCGGCAAACCCGACCAGTGCTTTTGGTTCGGCGATGATCACGTCTGCCACGCTCGCGTAGCTCGCGAGCACTCCCGCCATGGTCGGATCGGTGAAGACGGCGATGTACGGCACTCCCGCATCCCGGCATCGTCCCACCGCGGCGGTGGTTTTGGCCATTTGCATAAGGCTCAGAAGGCCCTCTTGCATGCGCGCGCCGCCGCTGGCGCAGAAAATGATGGCGGGGACTTGGTGTTCGGCCGCTCGCTCTAGGGTGCGGGTGATTTTCTCGCCCGCTACGCTGCCCATCGAGCCGCCCATGAAAGAAAAGTCGGCGATGGCGGTGCTGACCCTTTTCTCATCAATGGTCGCCATGCCGGTGACGATTGAGTCGTTCATTCCGGTCTTGGCCATTGCGCCTTCGAGCTTGGCCTGGTATTCGGGGAATTGAAGGGTGTCGACCGAGCTTAGATCGGAGTCGAATTCGTTGAAGCTCCCTTCGTCGAATGTAATCTCGGCGCGGTGTCGCCAGGTGAGGCGGTGGTGGTGTCCGCAGTGATTGCAGACGCAGAGGTTGTCTTCAAATTCACGCTTGAAAAGCGTCTTTTTGCAGTTCGCGCATTGCACGAACGCGCCATCTAGCCCAGTCCCCTTCCCTCGACCAAACATCAGAGGGGGTCAGGATACCCGTCGCTTAGGCGGCGTCGTCTTGTTCGAAGGCCTCGTCCGCGTCCAGTTCCACGCTCTTGGCGGGCTCCGCGGAACCGTAGTCCCAATTGTCGCAATCGAGGCGGCGGCAATAGACCATGTTCTGCTTGCTGCCGTCCGACATTTCCACGGATGCCCGCTGACCAAAGCGGCATTCCAAACAGATTTCCGGTTCGATGAGTTTTACGACTTTGAGCTGCTTCCCTGCC
Source organism: Chthonomonas sp. (assembly GCA_043754215.1). GTDB lineage: Bacteria > Armatimonadota > Fimbriimonadia > Fimbriimonadales > Fimbriimonadaceae > JAFLBD01. The sequence continues at coordinate 4,929 of JAYUVF010000095.1, forward strand.
ATGCCCTTCCCCCTGACGGAAACCCTGGGCTTCCGGATAGTTCATTCCCGCTGCGTAAACATTTACGGGTCAGCAGTAATACGGGGATCAGCTGGGGTGCACATAAAAAGCCGCCTGGAGTCACCCAGGCGGCTTTGGACTCAGAGTTCTAGATTAGAACTTGAAGCCGACGAATGCACCGACGCCGGACAGCTCGCTTCGAGCGTTGCCCATGTACCGGACTTCGAACGAGATCGGGTTCATACCCGACTTAAATTCGTAGCCCAGACCGAGTGCGTAGGCGAACTTGGTTTCGTCTTC
>JAYUVF010000096.1:0-38540 GCA_043754215.1 Chthonomonas sp.
GAGATCAAGTTTGGCGATCCATCCAACGCCCTCAAGGCGTTCGGCGAACCAGCGAAAATCTTGTTTCTGTTCCGAAATTCGGGCGGCACGAAGCTGCAAGACATTCGGATAAGCCTTGACTAGTCCGTAAACCAGAATCCAGGGGCAACCCGGTCACCGTCAAACTCTACACCTTCCCGCTCCAAAAGCGAACGTTGTCGCAAGCCGTGCTCAGGCCCGCGCTTGAACGTTTTGATCGTGCCGTCTGCCCCGATCACGCGCCACCACGGGACGTCTTCGGGGGCGCTGGCCATCCAGCGACCGACTAGGAGCCCGCTCACGGGGCGGTCGAGCATTTGCCCGACCCGGCCGTAGCCGGTGACTTTGCCCGACGGAATGGACCGCACGATCTCCCACAAATTCTCCAGCCGTCCAGATACCTCGATCAGTTTCCTCCAGAAGGCCGACTGCGGGGGTGCGCCTTGCGAACCGTATCTTTAAGCCTTTCGATGCTGATATGGGTGTAAACCTGGGTGGTCGCCAACGACTCGTGCCCCAGGAGCTGCTGAACCGTCTTCAGGTCCGCGCCCCCGTCCAAGAGGTGGGTGGCGAACGAATGGCGCAGAGTGTGGGGGGAGGTTTCCGGGGGTAGTCCCGACGCTGCCGCCCAACGTTTGATGATGTTTTGCACCGTCCTCGAGCTAATCGCTTTGCCGAATTGGTTGGTAAATAGCGGATCGTCTGGCCGCGGAGACGGTGACGCCGTGCGCTCTTCCTTCACGTAACGCTCTATTGCCCGAGCGCAGGTGCGGCCGAAAAGTGTCAGCCGCTCCTTGCTGCCCTTACCTTCGACTTGCAATACACCGTTCGGAAGGTCAAGCAAGTTCATCCGGACGCCCACCACCTCGCTCGCCCGGAGCCCCGCCGAATACATCAATTCCAAAACCGCCCGGTCGCGTAGCGGCGACTTGCCGGGGGGATCTTGATCCAAGAGTGCCTCGGTTTGGCGTTGGCTGAGCACTTTCGGCAGTCGCTTGCGGCGGATCGGCGCTTCCAGGCCCTCGGTGGGATCAACCGAGATTTTCTGGTGCTTGACTAAGTAACCCGCAAACGCCCGCATCGTACTGAGCTTTCGCGCGCGGGTTACCGACGAGCCCCCAAATTGGCGCAGGTATTTCGTCAAGATGGCTTCATCGAACCGAAACGAATCACCGGCGATGGAGCCTAATTGCTTGAGGTCGCTGGCGTAGGCGCGCAGAGTTTGGGGCGAGCGGGTAGCTCGAATTAGCTCCAAAAACCCGTCAATCAGTTCGTCCATCCCGGACTCGGCTTAAATCTTCTTGAAGATCAGGCTGGCGTTGTGCCCACCAAACCCGAAGGAGTTGGTCAGCGCCACGTCCACCTTTTGCTTCCGCGCCACGTTCGGCACGTAGTCAAGATCGCAATCGGGGTCAGGAAATTCGTAGTTGATGGTCGGAGGGACAATGCCGTCTCGAATCGCGAGCAGGCAGAAGATCGCCTCAACCGCGCCCGTCGCGCCAAGGGAATGCCCTAGCATGGACTTGGTTGAACTGACCGGAATCTTGTAAGCCCGCTCGCCAAAAACGTTTTTGATCGCCATGGTTTCTTGGCGGTCGTTGTAGGCCGTCGAGGTGCCGTGAGCGTTGATGTAGTCCACAGAGTCAGGCGACAGACCGGCTTTGCGAAGCGCCATCTTCATCACTCGGATGGCTCCATCTGCGTCCGGATCGGGCTGGGTGATGTGATAGGCATCGGCGGTCAAGCCGTACCCGACGACTTCCCCGTAAATCCTTGCTCCGCGAGCCACCGCGTAGTCGTAATCCTCAAGTACCAAGCTGCCGCAACCCTCACCGATCACGAAGCCATCACGCTCTTTGTCGAAGGGGCGGCTGGCGCGCTTCGGGTCGTCGTTGCGATTGCTCATGGCTCGAACGGCACAGAATCCGCCCATGCCGATCTCGTTGATCGGGGCCTCGGTGCCGCCGGTGACCATCGCCACCGCATCACCGCGCTTGATGATCTCGTAGGCGTCGCCGATCGCGTTAGCACCCGTGGCGCACGCGGTGACTACGCAAATATTTGGACCCTTGAGGCCATGGACGATGGATATCCATCCGCTCGCCATGTCGGGAATCATGTAGGGCACGAGGAAAGGCGAGACTCTGCTGGGGCCGCCTTCGATTTGGCGACGGTGTTGGTCACCCAACATCTCCAATCCCCCGATGCCCGCGCCCATGAGGACGCCGATTTCGCACCGGTTGTCGTCATTGACGACGAGGCCGCTATCCGCAAGGGCCATCGCAGCGCCAGTGTGGGCAAAGGCGATGAAACGGTCAACCCGCTTTGCGTCTTTTTTGTCCATCCAATCCGCGGCGTCAAAGTCTTTGACTTCCGCGGCAATGCGGGTGGAGTATTCAGACACGTCGAAAGACTCGACCGGGCCCACCGGATTTTCTCCAGCGCAAATCCCCGACCAAGTCTTCTCTACGCCCGTACCGAGCGCCGTCACCAGCCCGATGCCGGTGACGACGACTCGACCCGACGGCCGAAATTCCAAGCTCATTTAGCCTTGCTTGTTCTTAATGTAGTTGACGGCGTCGCCCACTGACTTCAGTTGCGTCACGTCGTCGTCGGGAATGTCAATTCCGAATTCTTCTTCGAAAGCCATGACCAACTCGACAACGTCGAGAGAGTCGGCACCCAAATCTTCGGTGAAGCTGGCCGCCTCCGTGACCTCTTCTTCTTTCACACTTAGCTCTTCAACGGTGACCTTGATCACTTTGGCGAGGATTTCTGCATCACTCATGCCCTGCACAATACCCACGGACTGAAAAGCCCCGCAAGGGGACGGGGCCATTGCGGCACTTTTTTTGGAACCGTAAATGATTACTAGGTTGTCTTAACAAAGCCGTGTGTCAAAATGGAGCACGCCTTTTGAGCCACTATGCGTCCCCCATTCCACCTCCGAACCTTCATGGTCGTCACCGCCCTGTGTCTTGGTGGCTCGGCGACCGCTCAACTGCGGGTCGCGGCTTGGAATATCACGAACTGGAGCGTGACCTCCCTCGCCAACGCCCGCGTGCCCGCATTTCAGACCAGCTTTTACGGCAGCTTTCAGGGCCGAAGCATGTCCCCCGACATCGTGATGCTGTCGGAAGTGCAAACCGCCGCATCGCTCAACACTTTCGTCCAATTGATGAATGCGGCGCCGGGTAGCCCCGGTGATTGGGCCGCATATGGCTGGCCAAGTCCCATCGCCCCCCAAACTTTTCTGCCCGACACGCAGAGCGCCTGCATTTATCGCATTTCGAAGATCGCGCCAGCAGGTCCGGTGGTCACCGTTTCCCAGGGCGGAGGCGCCCCCGAGCCACCAAGAAACACTTACCGGTTTGATTTCTATCCCGCTGGCTATGTGGCACCAGGCGCGTTGATGAGCGTGTACAACGTTCATCTTAAGGCAGGAAGCGCGGGTTCCGATGAATCTCGCCGGTTGCTTGAGTGCCAACGCATCAGACTGGACGCCAACAACCTTTCGGCTCGAGGGGGAATCATGGTCGTCGGCGATTTTAATATCAGCTCCAGCTCCGCGGGAAGCTACCAACAACTTGTCGGAAGCCAGGTGGACAACACCGGCCGTGTGTTCGACCCGATCAACTCGCCAGGAACGTGGGGGGATCAACAAAGCGCGCGATTTCTCCACACGCAGGACCAGTCGAATAACGTGGCCAACATCGGCATGGACGATCGCTACGACTTCATCACGATGTCCTCCGGCCTCCTCGACGGCGATGGACTGCATTATATCGGCAACTCGAATCTAGCTTACAGCACCACCACTTGGAACGACCCAAACCACAGCTACCGATCTTATGGCAACGACGGCGGCTCATGGATCGGCGGTCAAAGCTTTGGCCTGCGCGTCATCGGAAACACAATGGTGGGACCCACGATCGCCCAGGCGCTGATAGACTCCACCGGCGGGCAAAGCGGTCACCTTCCGGTGATTGCCGACCTGCGCGTCCCTCCCGTCGCCGCGACGGATGTGCCGTTAATCGACTTCGGGCTGGTTGGCCAAGGCTTCGCCGCCACCGCTCAGCTCCAAGTCGCCAACGTGGGCAACATGACCCTCTGGGGTGCGGATGGCATCGCCGACCTCATCTACGGTTTCAACACAACCGGGGCTTTTGCAGCACCCGGGGGCGCGTTTACCGACCGCGCAGACGACGGGCCGAAGACCCACACCATCACGCTCGATACCAGCAATCCTGGGCGCATCAATGGCACCGTGACCATCACCACCAACGACCCGCTTCGACCCACGATGGTCGTCAACTGCACCGCCCTCGTGGCCGGTCGTATCATCCGCCCGACGCCCGTCCTGCCGTAAACCGCCTCCGGTATCATAGGGTCTGGAAATTGCCAATGCGCAAGGATCGTTCCGGCACAAAACCCATCGCGGCAGGAGGCAAATCTGCCGTCCTTCCGGCTGGAATTCAGGTCCTGATCCACGAGATCAACGCGTTGTCAGTCACGAAAGAACTGGAAAACCCCATGGCACAAGAGAATTTTGACGCAGATGTAGTGGTGATTGGCGCAGGCCCCGGAGGCTATGTGGCCGCTATCCGAGCGGCTCAACTGGGCGCGAAGGTCATCGTCGTCGAAAAAGAGTTTCTTGGGGGCACTTGCTTGAACTGGGGCTGCATCCCTTCCAAGGCAATGATTGCCAGCGTGGAGACTCTCCAGCACATGAAGCACGCGGCTGACTTTGGGGTGAACATATCCGGCGACATTTCATTTGACTTCAACAAGATGTCCGAGCGGCGGAATAAGATCGTCGCCACCCTCCGCGGCGGCGTCGGGATGCTGTTCAAGAAGAACAAGATTGAGCACATCGAAGGCTTCGCCAAGTTCACCGGCAAGAACACCATCGAAATCGAGAAAGATGGTCAGAAGCGCACCGTCTCGGCCAAAAATTTCATTCTTGCTACGGGTAGCAAGATCATCGTCCCGCCCATCCCCGGCCTCCAGGGAGGACGCGAGGAAGGCATTTGGACCAGTGACGATGCGGTCACCGCCCCGTTCCAGCCAAAGAAGATGCTCATCATCGGCGGTGGGGTGATCGGGGTCGAGTTTGGCTACGTTTTCAACGGCATCGGCACTGAGGTGCACGTGGTCGAAATGATGCCGCGAGTGCTTCCAATGATGGACGAGGACCTGGGCAACGAACTCGGGAAACTCATGACTCGGCAGGGCGTCAAGATGCATTTGGGCACGGCGGTCGAGAAACTCGAAAAGGTTAAGGAAGGCTGGAAGGTCACCATGAAGAGCGGCACCAACGTCGAAGAAGTCACGGTGGACGTGGTTCTCGTCGCAGTCGGTCGCCGCGCATTCACCGACGAAATGGGTCTGGAGGCGATCGGGGTGAAGCTGCAACGCACGGGCGTCGAAGTCAACGAGCATATGCAAACGTCCGTGCCGCACATCTACGGCCTAGGGGACGTCACCCAGCGCATCCAGCTGGCCCACGTGGCGAGCTATGAAGGCACCATCGCCGCCGAGAACATCGTGAAGGGCACCGGCCGCAAAGCCGACTACCGCGCGGTTCCGAACTGCATTTACACCAACCCCGAAGTGGCGAGCGTCGGCATGACCGAAGGCGAAGCCAAGGAAAAGGGCTACGACGTGATGGTCGGCAAGTACGCCTTCCGGCCGCTGGGCAAGGCGATGGCAAGCGGCAATCAAGACGGCTTTGTGAAGGTCGTCGCCGAGAAGAAATACGGCGAGGTTTTAGGTGTTCACATGATCGGGGCACACGTCACCGACATGATCGCCCAGGCCGTAGTCGCAATTAAGCTCGAGGCGACGGTGGATGTGATGGTGGACACCATCCACGCTCACCCTACAATGAGCGAAGCGATGCTCGAGGCCTACGAAGACACCCACGGCGTCGCGATTCACAAATAAGCGAATAGGGGCGCCGAGTTGCACTCGGCATTCTCGCGCAATTCTTAGAGCGACTGCAGCTCAGGCTTTTGCCGACTGATGCTTGAAGTGTCAATCACTCCGAAGCAAAAAAAAATTAGTGACCTCACGAAGAGTCTCGAAGGGCGGCGTCACAATGATCCTCAGGTTCGCACCCCTGTTGCCCGTCGCTAGCCGTGTCTCACGAAGCTTCTTTTCAGGAGATTCACCCCGGCAACACCTAGTGACCAGCCGAAGCTTGTGGGTCTTTACCAAATTTGGATCGAATGACATTTGCACGCCCGTGGGCCCGTTGCGCCGCCTCATGGTCGCCCCGAGCAGTCGCAACCTTTCCCAGCTCATCAAGCGCCTTTGCAGGCTCGATTGACCACGGCTCGACCCGCTCCCAAATCTCGGTACCAATCTCTAACTGCAATTGTGCATTTACTAAATCGCCTTTATCAAAAAGGGCGGACCCCAAGTTGCAGTGAACTTGCCCCCTTATTGCATCATAGCCCCGAGAATCCTTCTTAAACTCTTGCAAAGATCGTTGAAAGTGTCCAATCGCCGCATCCAGATTTTTCAGCTTCCTCTCTATATTCGCAAGATTTGCATACAATGAAGCCACCATCCTAGTGTCAGGATTGTGTTTAGAGTGAATAGCAATCGAACCCTGTATTGCGATCTTAGCTGCATCTAGGGCACCAAACTCACTCATATGGTAGCTCATGAGATGTAAAGCATAGCCCTGGCCAAGTGCCTTTTCTTTGGTAGTTTTGGCGAGGATTTGCATGCCCTCGCTCGCCTTCGCGTGCGCCTCTTTCAGAAGCTTTGCGTCGGCTAGGGCCATGCCGAGATAGACCAAAGCAAGACCTCGGTCGAAGGTGTGGGCTTTGGTGAGGGCAACAAACTCCTTTGCAACGGCAAGTGTCTCCGCGGTCTCATGTCCTCTAATGTGTTCGAACAGTTTCGCCATGAGGGTAGCAAGCCGTTCTTCTCGCCAATCGTCTCCACTTGTTTCGAGATCGGATGAAATAATCCTTGCTACGATTTTCCCTTCACAGGATGAAGGCGCAGAGGATGAGCCCTGCAATGCTAAGGCAACAATGATCAATAAACTTGGCGACATCTCTTTGGAATTCTCTTTGTCATTTTACACTGAGTTATGCGACGGGCTGATAACCAGTGTGACAAAATTCGGACCGGCGCTGGCGATTACCCTCACCTGTTCGAGCTTCCCTCCGGGACTCCTCGAACTTCCTCTCCCTTGGAGGGAGAGGAGACTATCGCGTGCGCCTTCTCCCTCGAAGGGAGAAGGTGGCCGAAGGCCGGATGAGGGTGATCGCGAACTACATTTTCACGCCGACAAACGCCGCGAGCGCCTTGAGCTCCGTCATGAGCGACTCGAACTGGACGGGGGTGAGGGCTTGGGAGCCGTCGCTGAGGGCGACTCGGGGGTTGGGGTGCATTTCGATCATTAGCCCGTGGGCGCCCGAGACGAGTGCCGCCTTGGCCATCGGGGCGACGTAGCGGGCCACGCCAGTGCCGTGCGAGGGGTCGGCGATCACCGGCAAGTGGGAGTGCTCTTGTAGCACAGGAATCGCGGAGATGTCGAACGTGTTGCGCACATAGCTCCGGTCAAGCGGCATGACGCCGCGCTCGCAGAGGATGACGTTGGGGTTGCCTTGATTCAAAACGTACTCGGCGGCGAGCAGAAATTCGTCAATCGTCGCCCCGGGGCCGCGCTTGAGGAAGACCGGTTTGCCGCTCTTCCCGGCTTCGATGAGGAGGGGGAAATTCTGCATGGACCTCGCGCCGATCTGGAGGATGTCCACATACTGCGCCACCAGCCCAACGAGGTCGGCGCTCATGACTTCGCTGATCGTGACGAGTTCAGTCTCTTTGCCGACCTGCTGCATGATCTTCAGCCCCTCTTCGGCGAGGCCCTGGAACGAATAGGGGGAAGTCCGGGGCTTAAAAGCGCCTCCGCGGAGGATTTTCGCTCCCGAACGTCGGACGATATCGGCGGATTCTCGGAACTGCTCGTACGATTCGACCGAGCACGGCCCACCCATGATGGCAAAATGCCCCGGCCCAATGTCCACGCCGCCCACCGAAACCGTGGTCCGTTGACGCTGGAATTCAAGGCTCGCCAGCTTGTAGGGTCGGCTAACTTGGGTGACTTTACTGACGCCTTCGAGGGAGGAGAACAGCGCTTCGAGGCGCGGCCGCTCGGCTTGGTCTACGACCGCGGGGATGCCAATCGCCACCCGATCTTCGCCCGGGAGGACCAGCGGTTCGAGCCCCTGCTCTCGAATAACCAGGCAAACGGAATCGACAAGCGCCTGGTCGGCGTTAAGTTGCATCAAGATGATCATGGGCACCCGAAGGGTACCCGCCACCTTGGCTTGCGGGAGCCGCTAGGATCGCGAGGTTTCGTCGCTGAAGCATCGAGCGAGATACTCACAGGGGTTCCAGTGATTTACAATTAGCCTACTACTCATGATCCTCGTCATTGATAACTTCGATAGCTTCACCTACAACTTGGTCCAGTATTTGGCCCAGTGCGGGGCTGAGGTGACCGTGCGCCGCAACAACGAAATTTCGGTTCCAGAGATTCAGGCGCTTTCGCCCGCTGGGATTCTGCTGTCGCCTGGCCCCTGCACTCCCAATGAGTCCGGGGTGTGCCTCGATGTTCTGTCGGCAGCGCTGGAGGGAGAACTGGCGATGCCGATCTTCGGGGTTTGTTTGGGCCATCAGGCCATCGGGTTGCAAAGCGGGGGCGTGGTTCGGCGCGCGGCTCAGGTTCGGCACGGCAAGGCGAGCCTGGTGGCGCACGATGGTACGGGCGTCTTTTCCGGTCTGCCCTCGCCGTTTTCGGCGATCCGATACCACTCGTTGGTCATTGAACCGGAGTCCTTGCATCCCGATTTTCGAGTGACCGCCCGGTCGCTGGATGACGATGAGATCATGGGGATTCGGCACGTGTCGCTACCGATCGAGGGCGTGCAGTTTCACCCAGAGTCGATCCTGACGGAGCATGGGTTGGAATTGGTGGGGAATTTTGTGCGCCAGGCTAAGGGTGGATAGCGGGCCGGACCCTCACCGGTTGAGTGGCGGTTGGGAGTTTCGCGTTGACGCCTCTCCCTTTGAGGGAGAGGAGGCTGGTCAGTGAGCCAGAGTTACCCTCCCCGGTTAGGTGGCGTTGGGAGTTTCGCGTGGGCTCCTCTCCCTTTGAGGGAGAGGAGGCTTGGAGTTCGAAGCTCGGTGGGCCATTAAACGCTCCACATGCTTTGCGAGGGCGTCGAATTCTATGTTGAGTTGATCTCCTGGTGCACGGGTCGAGAAGTTGGTGGCTGACCAGGTGTGCGGGATGATGTGGGCTTCGAATTCGGTGCCGGCCGGGGTGTCGCGGGGGGAGACGACGGTGAGGGAGACCCCGTCGAGGGTGACTGAGCCTTTTTCGATCAGATACTGCCCGCCCGTGACGCACCGAATCGTGAAGACCCAGGAGTCGGGGCGCGCGTCGATACGCTGGATGGTCGCTAGTCCATCCACGTGGCCCTGGACGATGTGCCCGCCGAGGCGGTCTCCGATCCGCATTGCTCGCTCCAAGTTGACCTTGCTGCCGGGCTTGAGCGCGCCGAGGGAGGTGCGCGAGAGGGTTTCTTCGCTGAGATCGAACTCAAGGAACGGATCAAAGGCGACGACGGTGAGGCAGCAACCGTTCACGGCGATGCTCTCGCCGAGGATGATGGGGTCCGCCGGGGCGGAATGAATTCCTTGCGCCGGGTGGCGGGCTGAAGCCCACCCTCCGAGGAGGAGTCGGCCTTCTGTGAGCGACTCAACCGTTCCAACTGCTTGGACTAAGCCAGTGAACACTTAGGCCTCCTCGGCTCGCTTTTTGATGGCGCCGAGGACGCCGTCCATGTTCTTGATCACGATGCCGTGAATCACTTTGCCGACCAATGGCCCCAACCCGGGGACTTTATATTCGTAGTTCACGACCGAATGGAATCGGGTGCCGACGACTTCTTGGGTGAAGGTCCAGATGCCGTCAAGCTGATCGTAATCCCCGGAGAGCTGGCGAAATGCACAAGAGAATTGCTCATCGTTCCATATATCTTCTTGCTGCCAGCGAACTTTTAGCCCAAAGGTGGGCACGATACCGACCCAATCGCTCACAATACGGTTGCCGTCTTCTTCGACCACGATGAGTGACTTCACGTCACCCATAAAATCGGGAAATGAGCGGTTATCTTTGGCAATTGCGTAGACCTTCTCTAAAGGCGCTTGGATGAGGACGGTTGTTTCAACTGTTGGCATCGTGCTTCAATAAGGGGGGACTTCGGGTTTATACCCGTGTGGTTGCCTTGAAGGATTCCAGTTTGAATAGTACTTCAGCTAGGACGTTGGTTCAAACGATGCAGGCGTTGATCCTGCACGAACCGGGTTGCATGACTTTGCAATCCGTTGCCGTTCCCGAACCGGGTCCCGGTGAGGTCCTGATCAAAGTCGTCGCGGCGACCACCTGCGGCACGGATCTTAAGGCGTATCTGCGCGGCCACCCCCAGATCCCGATGCCGGGCGTGTTTGGGCACGAATACTCCGGAGTGGTGTACGCCGTGGGTGAGGGCGCCCCGTTCCAAGTCGGGGACGAGGTGATGGGCGTTCACAGCGCGCCGTGTCAGGAGTGCGGTTGGTGCCTTCGCGGACAGGAGAACTTGTGCGAGACCATCATGCGCACCAAGGTGCTTGGGGCTTACGCCGAATACCTTCTTATCCCCGCCCACATTGTTCGGCTGAACCTATTCAAGAAGCCAGCTTCCCTTTCCTTCTCTCGTGCGAGTCTGCTGGAGCCGTTGGCGTGCGTCGCTCACGGGATATCGATGCTACGGACGCGAGTTACGGACCGGGTGGTGGTGTTGGGGCCGGGGGCGATTGGGCTGATGTTCGTTGCCGCTCTTCGGGCGCTGGGGATTCACGATGTGACTTTGGTGGGCCGAAATCGCTCCCGGTTGGATGTTGGCGAGCAGATGGGCGCTCGCGCCATCCATTGGGAAGACGTCTCGCGCACGTTGGGTGAAGGTTACGACACCGTCATCGAATGCACCGGGCGGGTTGAAATCTGGGAGAGATCGTTGGAGTTTGTTCGCCGAGGCGGGCAGGTCATGCTTTTTGGAGGGTGTCCGGCGGGGACAGCCGCGAGGTTTGATACCCAGCGCGTGCACTACGACCAAATTTCGCTCCTAAGCCCATTTCACTTTGGTACGGAGGCAGTCAAGCAATCGAAGCAATGGCTCGAGAATTTGACCATTCCCTTCGACCTGCTCATCAGCGGCGATAGAGAGCTCAGCGAATCTTTGCAAGTTTTCGAGGATCTGAAGCGCGGCGTCGGCATCAAATACGCCCTTCGCCCATGAAGCTGGCCGAGTACATCGTTGGCGGAAGCGTCCGCATAGTTGAGGCTGAGCGTCCGTCGTTGCCCACTGGTGGACTTGTGGTGAAGACGGAAGCCTGCGGCTTGTGCTCCGGCGAACTGATGGCCTGGTACCTAGACCGCAAAGCCCCTCACGTGCTGGGTCACGAGGTAGCGGGAGTTATTGTCGAGAGCGATGACGCTCGTTTTCCGATTGGCGAGAGGGTGTTCGCTCACCATCACGCTCCTTGTATGCGGTGTGATTTGTGCGCCAGGGGGGCATTTGTGTTTTGCGAGCAGTGGCGTCGCACCAAGCTCGATCCAGGCGGGATGGCGGAGTTTTTTGGGGTGTCGGCGGAGGGATTGAATGACGCGTTTTTGGTTCCGGGCGTCGATGCCCGAAATGCCGCCCTGATCGAACCTCTCGCATGCGTTTTGAAGGCAATCCGCCGGGCGGAGTGTTTAGATTCGGACGGCACAGGCTGCGCGATCATCGGCGCTGGGGCGTTGGGGCTAATGTTCGGGCTCATGCTTCCACAGGCGACGTTGCTTGAGTCTAATCCAGCACGGCGGGAATACGCGAGCTCTTTGGGCTTGAATGCCGTTGACCAGGCCGTGAGCGAGAAATTTCAAACTGCCTTCGTTTGCCCGGGATCGGGAACGGCAATTGCGCTGGGCTACGATCTTCTTGCGCCGGATGGGAAACTCGTACTCTTCGCCCCGATGTCTCCCTCCGAGCCCTTCCCATTTCCACAGGAAGCCGCCTACTTCCGTGACCTGCAAATCATCCATTCGTACTCGTGTGGGCCTGATGACACGCATGCGGCGTTCGAGCGCATTCGTCAAGGCCGCGTGAAGGCTGAGCAAGTCGTGAGTGATTTCGTGCATCTGGACGACCTCCCCCAAGCGTATAGCCAAATGCGGGATGGCAGAATATTGAAGGCAATGGTGGTGTTCGATTGATCATCCGGTATGACGGTAGCGGCTGGGACGGAATTGAGGAGACTCGGTACAAAAACGAGCCCGGCACGTGGATGGACGTTTCGCGCCGAGTACTCTTCAGCACGCCCAATAGCCAGTTTGAGAGCCGCGTTTTTGACCTTCGTCCTGGCGGTTACAGTAGCCTGGAAAAACATGAGCACGAGCATTGCGTCATGATTCTGGACGGCGGCGGCACGGTGGTCCTGGATGGGGACGAACAGGGGGTGTCGGCGATGGACGTGGTCCACGTTCGACCTTGGCAGGTTCACCAGTTTAAAGCTGGGCCGGATGGCCTCAAAATCTTGTGCGTGGTGGATCGGGTGCGAGACGTCCCCGTACTGCTTGAAAACGAATCGTCGGCCGAGGCGTCCTAACTCATGAACATGCGCAACCGGATCATCCCAACCATGATGGCGATGGCCGCCGCGTGCCCCATTTTCGCCTGTTCCGTCGATGACGGATTCAATTCTGCGCTCCACGACTCCGGGTTTCGCGTTCCTCCGGCGTGGATTTTTGAACTCCCTCCCAAAATCCAGACGGTTGCCTTGACCAAGTGGCAAGAGGCCCCTGCGCCAACGGCTCCTCCGGTGCCCAACTTGGATGCGGAGGATGAGCAGTATTACGCAAACCTCGACCCGAAGCATCGAAAGGACCTGATCGACGATGTTAAACTCGGTCGGAGCGTGGTGCTCGAGGTCAACAAAGAGCTAAAGCTCAGCTCCAGCACCAATATGACCGATCGCGTGAACCGGATCGGGGCGGAGTTTGCTCTCATTGCAAATCAGAATCAGGTTGACGTGAGCTGGGGCGACAAGCGCCTAAACCCGTTTCGATACACGTTCAAGGTGGTGGAAGGCAAAGACGTCAACGCCTTCAGCCTTCCGGGTGGATTCATTTACATTTACGAAGGGCTCATCAAGTACGCGGAGACCGACCACGAATTGGCGGGCGTGATCGCGCATGAGGTGGCCCACGCTTCGTTCCGTCACGTCGCCACTCTCCAACGCGAGCAAAGCAAACTTTCCGCCATTACCCTACCGCTCATTTTGATCGGACTCTTGACAGGTTCGGAGGCAGGCATGGGTATCGCACAGGCGGGGACTTTGGCGAATCAGGCGATCGGGAGTGGTTGGAGCGTGAAGGCGGAAAAGTCCGCCGACCTGGGAGGCTTTCAGTACATGCGAAAGTCCAACTATGAAGCAGTAGGCTTGCTTACATTTATGGAGCGCCTCGCTTTTGACGAGCGCGGTGTGGGGCGAGTGGACTGGGGGATTTATAAGAGCCATCCTCCGAGCCGCGAGCGAGTGAATAGCTTCATCAGCATGATGCAGGGCGCATCCCAGAAGGTGCAGCGCTCGATAAGCTCAACGACCTTGAGGGCAATCCCAGTTGAGGAAACTGACGGGAGCCATTCACTGCGCCTGATGAACCGAAAAATTTTGACTCTGAGTGGAGAATCCGCCGCGAATAGAATTCAAGTTTTTGCCGCAAAGCTTAATTCAACGTTCGATGCCATTCCATCGGTGTTTGATATTGAGAGTCGAAACGCGGGGGAAATCACAGGACGCGGCGAAGTCCTGGTCGAACTTAGTGAATCGGACGCAGAGCGGAACCAATTGTCGCTTCGGGATCTCACCGACGAGGTTGTACGGTCGCTGAAAGCGGCGGCGTTTGAACTGAAGTACCGCGTTTGGGATAACTAAGTTTGTCCAGAAGTCGGCTCGCCGTCGCCACCATCTGCTCGCCAGTATCGGGTCCGTGCATGGCGAGTTGCGCCTCGTACCCGCCCCGTAGATAGTCCCCGCGCGTTAGGATATAGCCGACCCAACCGTTGACGTGGCTCACCAAACACGCACGGAGTCCACGACGACCCGCGACCGTCTGAACTCGGCGCTCCAACTCTGCGGTCGGCTCGCCGGGCACTCCGATGACGACGAAATCTCCGAACCGCAGACCAGTTAGGGTGGCGGTTTTCGGGGCAAATTTTGCGACCACGGAGGCCGCGATCGCGTCGGTCACTCCGTTGGCCTTCGCGAATTCAGGGTGTGGGATCGCAGGAGCTAGATCGAAAGGCAGTTCTACAAACTCAAAGTCCGGGGCACGTTTTCCGCGAGCCAAGGCGAGTTGGTTCGAAAGCAGTCGGGCAAACCCGTAAGCCTGCTCCGCAGGGGGTCCCGATAGTGGGACCGGGGACATATCGCCGATCGCGCCGGTAAAGGCCAATCCACCGTTCCTGACCATGAGCTCTCCAGGCCAATCCCCCCGTAGCCCGAGCTCCTCAGACCCAAACAACGTGGGGTGAGCCCCGAAGACTGAGAAAAGAACATTGTCGTCCGCGGACACTTGCCAGGCCCGATTATTCGGCACTCCCAGCGGTCTTCGCGAGCGCGAAAGAGCAACGGAAGCGGTTCGAACAGAAAATGGAGACAGCGAAGCCGTTTGATTTCGCCGAGCCTTGATGACGGCCTCGGCGATCCGGTCGGAGTACCATTCCAACCAGCGCCGTCTGAACGGCGCGATGCCCGGGATCATCAGGGTCATCCGGTCGTTGAGCATCTGGCTATCCGGGGCGCAGTGCGTGTGCGTCGCCACCATGAAGAGGCGAGATGTCTTGGATTTCTCGCGGACCATGGCAACGAGCGACTCGGGGCATGTGAGCATCTCGACGGAAACCAGGGCCACATCACCGATTGTTTTCACCCTCGCCCACAGGCGATCTCCCCCCGGCTGAAAGACGGCGCCCCGCCGCTCGGTGTACCCACCCAGGGGCAGCGCCTCGGGCGGCGTGATGTCAACCTGGGCTTCGCCGAACATAAGCACGTCGTTATGGTACTCGCCTCTGCTAGAATTAACGGTATGAGTTTTGCGGTCAGCCTTGCCAGCGACAACCTGTCGGTGGACCCCGGTTCGACCCAGCCCTTGAGCGTCGGCGTGAGCAACAAGGGGACTGAGCCGGATCACTTCGAGGTCCGAGTTGAGGGTCTTGACCCGGCCTGGACCACCATGCCGGTGGAAAGTTTCACGATTGAGCCAGGCGAAACCCAAGTTCAAAAGGCCCTGATCCGGGTGCCACGCGAGGCCGAAAGTGCGGCGGGCTCTTATCCGTTTGTGGTGGTGGTTCGCTCCCTTAATTCTGGAGACGGCCAGACTGCCGAAGCCATTTTGGAGGTCACTGCCTTCCATCAGCTGAGCATGGACGTTGATCCCAAGCGGCTGGTTCTTGGCGGTCTCAAGCCTGAAGCGGAGTTTGAGGTGACGGTGATCAACCTAGGCAACCTCGAACACGAGCTGCAATTGTTCGCCAGCGATCCGGAGAATGAAATCGCATTCTCGTTTGAGCACGAAAAAATATCGGTTGGCCCTGGACAGCAACGTAAAATCCTTGCGCAAGCGTCGGCGCGCCGCAAGGCGATCCTCGCGAACGGCAAATTGTATGGCGTTAACTTTTCGGCGCGCAGCGTGATCCACCCCACCGTAGCGGCCTACACTCAAAGTCAGTTGGAACTGCGGCCCGTGGTAACCCCTGCACCTTTCTTCACGGTGCTGACCGTGCTCGCGATCGGGGCAGCGTGGTTCGCCACGATTCCCAAGCCACCGAAGATTGAGCTTTTCTCGAGTGATCGGAAGGAAATAAAGGTTGGCGAGGCGGTGACCATCAACTACCAAGTGGCCGACGCCAACTCGGTGAGCCTTTTCAAGAACGACGAATTGCTTAAAACGAGCGGGGAAAAGGCCGGCAATTTCAGCTTCATTCCTAGCGACCCGGGTCAATACACCCTTCGTTTAGAGGCAAAAAAGAACGACAAGCGCGATACCAGCACCATCACCATTCAGGTCGCTCCGCCGGATGTAATTCCGGCTCCAGAGATCACTGAGTTCCGAGTCAACAAGACGGTGCTCAACGAGGACGAGACGCTGATCGTCTACTTCGCCGTCAATTCGGCAGTGAAAAAGATCGAGATTCGTCCGAACGGTTACATCGCCGACGCGACTTCAAACAAGGCAGAGTTTAAGCCGATCTGGATGGGCAAATCGCCGGTCACCATCCTTGCCTCCAACGACAAAGGGGAAACCGTACAAAGGTCGATCGAAGTCACGGTCCGGGCTTTGCAACCAGAGATTAGCGCCTTCAGCCTCAGCACCAATAAACCCGTCGGTCAAGACGCGAAAGTTACCGTTCGCTGGACCTTGAAGAACTGCGCTCGGGCTGAGATTGAGTGGGACGGCGTTAAAACTCCAGTCGACGCCAGCACTGGAACGTTCGAAGTTTTCGTCAACAAGGTGGGCAACGTGATCCTTCGTGGCTTCGATGCTAAGGGCACCAAAGTTGAACGCATCAAACTGGTCGAATGGCTTCCCGAGCCAGAATCCGCTGACCCCGGTTCGCCGGGCGGGACGACTCCCGTCACTCCCCCAACCACCGGACCGAACTAAGAATTTATGAAACGCCGCGCACTGCTCTCGGTCACCGATAAAACGGGTCTCGTCGAATTCGCCAAGGGGCTTTCAGAGCTTGGCTTTGAACTCGTCAGCACTGGGGGAACCGCAAAGCTTCTGCGCGAGAGTGGCCTATCACCGCTCGATGTGAGCGAGGTTACCGGCTTCCCCGAGATGCTCGATGGGCGAGTGAAGACCCTGCATCCGATGGTTCACGGTGGCCTTTTGGGTGACACTCGGTTGGAATCTCATCGCGAGCAGATGCAGGCCCATGGCATTAGCCCGTTTGAGGTCGTCTGCGTTAATCTGTATGCCTTTGAGAACACGGTGAATGAGCCACATACCTTCGCGGAAGCGGTGGAGAGCATCGATATCGGCGGACCCGCAATGATCCGTGCGGCGGCGAAGAACTCGCTAAACGTCGCGGTGGTGGTTGAGCCATCGGACTACCCACGAATTTTGGACGCCCTCCGCGCGGATGCCTTATCGGAACTACAGCGCGAACTCATGGCGAAGGCGTTTCGGCACACCGCGTTTTATGACTCGATGATCGCTCGGTACCTTTCCGGCGATGAACTCACCGAGACGCTGACCGTGGGCTACCGCCGCACTCAAGCGCTGCGATACGGCGAAAATCCTCACCAGGCCGGAGCGGCCTACGTTGACCCTTTGGCGAAGGACGGGGTGGCTCGGGGCGAAGTCTTGTGGGGCAAGGAACTGAGCTACAACAACCTGCTTGACGCCGATGCCGCATGGGAATTAGTGTGCGACTTGCCCGAAAACTCCTGCGCCATCATCAAGCACGGCAACCCTTGTGGCGCGGCAATTGGCTCCACATTTGGCCGAGCCTACACTCAGGCACGGTTGAGTGATCCGATTTCGGCGTTCGGCGGCATTGCCGCCTTCAACGGCCCGGTGGATGTGGAGGCAGCGCAGGCGATGACCGAGAAGGGCAATTTCTTGGAAGTGGTTATCGGGACAGATTTTAGTGCCGAGGCGCTTGAGGTATTCAAGACGAAGGCGGGTTGGGGGCAGTCGGTGCGCATTTTGAAGTGCGCGATTTCCGGATCCGATCAGGTGCCTACCCTTCGAACTATTCGTGGCGGCGTGCTCGTGCAGCAGAGTGACGAAGAGCCCGAAGGCGATTGGACCGTGGCAAGCGATCGCCAGCCGACCCCGGAAGAGTGGGAAGCCCTTCGACTTATGTGGAAGATTGTCAAGCACGTGAAATCGAACGCTATCGTGGTGGGCAACGCAAAGGCTCTCTTGGGAATAGGAGCTGGCCAGATGAATCGAGTCCAAAGTGTCCGGCTCGCCCTAGATCAAGCGGGGGACCAAACTGCCGGAGCGGCTCTGGCGAGCGATGCTTTCTTCCCTTTCTCAGACAGTGTCGAAACTGCGGCAGCAGGGGGAATTACGGCGGTTATTCAGCCAGGAGGCAGCAAAAAAGATCAAGATTCTGTCGATGCTGCGAACCGACTGGGTATGACGATGGTTCTAACCGGCATAAGACATTTCCGCCATTAGTCATTTTCTGAATTTTTCGGGTAAAGTGCCCACACGATCCGATCCTCTCCGTCTATATGGAGGCAGAGAGACTTTTTAAGCGACCATGAAGAACCAAAACGACCTGATTATGCGAATTGTGGCAGTGGTCCTTGCCCTCATCGCCTGCGGCATTATTATTTACAACCAGCCGCAACCGGTCCAGCCCGCCGATCCTGAGAAGGTTCCCGCGGTGAAGCTTGAACTTCCTGCCGGTACCGTGGTCAAAACCAAGGGCCTTCCCGGCGGCGACAATCAAACCAGCGGCGGTAGTGCCCCTTCAGCAGGTCCGGGTGGCGGCGGTCTCGCTCCACAAGGCGCTGGCCCTGGTGGCCGAGGCGTTGACGCGGCAAGTGCGGGGCGATAGTAAGCCAGTTCACTCTGAGCTTGCCGCATTGCCATGCCATTGCCGCCTGTCCTTAACGTCGGATTTTATAATTTCGTCCTGACCGATAAGGTCGTGGCGATGGTTAATTCTGACTCGGCTCCGATGCGCCGACTCATTCAGACTTTAAAAAAAACGGGCAACGTCATTGACGCGACCCACGGACGACGAACCAAAAGCGTGATTTTCACCTCAAGCAGCGAAATTATCCTGAGCGCGATCTCCCAAGAGACTCTCGCGAAACGCCTCACCACTGGAGAAATTGTTGCCGATGAAGATTGAGAAACCCACTTTCTGGACGTCGATGGCGCGGAGGTTTTCGCGCGATATCGGCATCGACCTTGGCACTGCCAATACCCTGGTGCACGTTGGCGGGCGCGGCGTCGTTCTTCGGGAACCCAGCGTCGTCGCGATCAATAAAGACACGGGCAAGGTCATCAGCGTCGGCGAAGAAGCGAAGCGGATGCTTGGTCGAACTCCGGGCAACATCGTGGCGATTCGCCCTCTTCGCGACGGGGTGATCGCGGATTACCACGCGACTGAGGAGATGCTTCGGTACTTTATTCGGCGCGCCAATAAGCGCGGAGCTCCATTTGTGAACGTCGTGGTGGGGATCCCTAGTGGCGTGACTGAGGTCGAAAGATTGGCGGTTATTGAAGCAGCCCGCAAAGCCGGGGCGACCAAAGCGTACGTCATCGAAGAGCCGATGGCGGCTGCAATAGGCGCAGGGCTGATGGTCGAAGAGCCGATCGGGAGCATGATCGTGGATATCGGCGGAGGCACCACCGAAGTCGCGATGATTTCCCTAGGCGGCATTGTCCAGTCCCGTTCGGTTCGCGTGGCGGGCGATGAGATTGACGACGCGATCGCCAGCTATATCCGCGTTGCTTACAATTTGTTCGTGGGCGATCGCACTGCGGAGAACACAAAGATTGAACTCGCGAGCGCTTGCCCGCTCGAAGAAGAGCTAACGATCACGGTCAAGGGACGCGACCTCATCAGTGGACTTCCCAAGAGCGCCGAGATCAGCTCTGAGGAGATTCGATCCGCGATTGCGAAGCCCATTCAGGCGATTATTGAGGCGATAAAACTCACCCTAGAAGCGACTCCACCTGAGCTCGCCGCGGATGCCTTTAATGACGGCATCGTTCTTGCGGGAGGCGGTGCGCTTCTCCGAGGATTAGATCAGCTGATCCACGAAGAAACGGGGCTCCCCGTTCGGATCGCTCGCGACCCGCTCAGTTGCGTCGTGATCGGCACCGGCAAAATGCTGGAGGCGCTACACGACAGCCCCCACATTCGGCGTATGCTGGAGAAAGCATCGAAAGGGTAAAGCGATCTCTCGGACTAGACATTCTCATCATGGTTGGCCTCGTAGGGCTCAGCCTTGCGTTCGCGCGCTTGCAAAATGGCGAGCGGTCCGCCGGACGTATTGATCCCATCGGGCGCACGGTGCTCGCGGTCACGTCCCCGGTCTCAGTTCAGTTGGGTCGGCTACTCGATTTGAATGGGCGATTTTGGAGCTCGGTTTGGGAGAGCGAATCGCTCCGACGGGACAACATGCGGCTCCGATCCATGTCCAAATCTTGGGAGCAATATCAGGAAACTGTCGAGTCGCTCGAGTCGCAGCTCAACCATCTTCGCGGCACTATCGGCATGGCGGCTCTTTCGGGGCGGAAGAAAGTGCCCGCCGACATCATCAGCTTCGATCCCGTCACTAGCCGAGTGACTTTAAATGCGGGCTCAAGTCAAGGCATCACAGCGGGTCAAGCCGTCGTCACGGGCGATGGGCTGGTGGGGCAGATTCAGAGCGTAGATCGAAATCGAAGCCAGGCACTTCTGGTGAGTTCGCCGGTTCTGCGTCTTGGGGCGATGATCGCCGGTGATCCTCCGGTGACCGGGCTAATGCGAGGTCAAGGTCCGCGCCGCTTGGTTTTTGAAATCGTGGAGAGTAGTCGGGTTTTCAAGCAAGGTGAGTTAGTGGTTACTTCCCTTCACTCTGAGCGCACACCGCCCAATATTCCGATCGGGATCGTGCTCAATCAAGAGCCGGCTCAGGAGTACGGGATCACTCGCATCATCGTCATCCCAACCGTTGACGTAGGCTCAATCCGGGAGGTTTTCGTCATCCAATGAAGCAGTTCGGCGTTTGCGCGCTGGTCTTATGGATCGCAGCGGTGCTGCAGCAGGCTTTGCCTGATCGCATGGCGATTTTGGGGGCGAGACCGGACCTCATGTTGGTGGCGGTACTCACGCTCGGTCTGCTGATCCCGGCGCCTGGGAGTATCGCGGTCGGATTCTTTGGTGGCCTCATCCAGGGGGCTCTGGTGGGAGCGAATCTGGCGCAGTATGTTCTCACCCGAATGGTCACGGGCTACGTCGCTTCGAGGCTCACCGAACTGGAGATCGAGCTGTCGGCCCCAATGGCGGGGCTTTTCGTCGCGCTAGGGACACTCTTGGCTCAAATCATCATGATGTTTCTGGCTCCCCCCCGCTCGCTCGGTGGGTTCATCGGGGATACAATAGAAACAGCGATTTACAATGCTGTGATTGCGATACCGCTATATGCGGTGATGCGGCCGATTCTCAAATCGTCTCGGTCGTGAGCGAGATACATTGGTGTATTCATGAGTGGAAAGCAAGTCCTTGATATGGCCCGAGCACAGCTCGCTGAGGCCGCACGTTTCCTCGATCTTGACCCGGGCCTCCACGAGGTCCTGTCCAAGCCCAAGCGACAACTCGTTGTCAACTTCCCTGTCGTCATGGACAACGGTGAAGTGCATTGCTATGAGGGGTACCGCGTACAGCACAACACCGGCCGGGGACCGACCAAAGGCGGCATCCGTTTCCACCCGGACGTAGACCTCGACGAAACCACCGCGCTTTCGATGTGGATGACCTGGAAGTGCGCCGTGGTCGATATCCCGTACGGTGGCGCGAAGGGCGGCGTCAAGGTGGACACCAAGAAACTCAGTATCCGCGAACTCGAAAAGCTCACCCGAAGATTCGCTACTGAAATCAACATCGTCATCGGCGAACGCAGTGACATCCCTGCCCCGGATATCGGCACCAACGGCCAAGTCATGGCGTGGATCATGGACACCATCTCGATGCAAACCGGCTACACCGTGCCGGGCGTCATCACTGGCAAACCGATCCAACTCGGTGGTTCGCAGGGCCGCATCGAGGCGACCGGCCGAGGTTGCGTCGTCGCCGCCGACATGGCCTGCAAGGAACGAGGTTGGGAACTCTCGGGCAAAAAGGTCGTCGTCCAAGGATTTGGTAATGTGGGCTCCGTCGCGGCGAAGCTTGCCCATGAAATGGGCGCGATCGTCATCGGGGTCAGCGATGCTCGCACGGCGATTTACAATGAGAATGGACTCCCCATGGATGAGCTGTATCACAAGTACAGCGGTCGGGATGGCGGCATTGCCGAGTACAAGGACTGCCAGGTCATCACGAATGGCGAATTGCTCGAGCTCAATTGCGATATCTTGTTCCCGGCGGCGATCCAGCAGCAGATCACTGAACAAAACGCGGATAAGATCAAGGCGGCCATCGTGGTTGAAGGAGCCAACGGTCCGACCACCCGCGAAGCTGACCAAATCCTGAGCGACAAGGGCATCTTAGTGGTCCCGGACATCTTAGCCAACGCGGGCGGCGTGGTGGTCAGCTACTTCGAATGGGTTCAGGACCTGCAGAACTTCTTCTGGGAAGAGCAAGAGGTCAACGTGAAGCTAGACCGGATCATGAGACACGCCTATGAAGGCGTCAGGATGTCCCGTGAGCAGCACAAGTGCGACATGCGCACTGCAGCTATGATCATCGGCGTGAAACGCGTCTCCGACGCGACTACGGCCCGTGGCATCTTCCCCTAATAGGGTAATCCGACAAGTGGCTTCGTTCACCGGGTGTGAGCGAAGCCACTTTTTTCCGATAATCTATTCCCTGCCACCATGAGCGAAACTCCCGTTGAATCGAAGCGCCTGCTGTCCTTGCGCGACGTCAAGGCGAACCCGAAAGTCCACACGCTGATTGTGGGGGCCAACGAGGTCATGCGGGCGATGGGCTATACCGAACATGGTCACCGGCACGCGGGAGTGGTTTCAACGATTACTCGCCATATCCTGGAGAAGAATGGGGCGTCGGCGCGCGACGCCGAGTTGGGCCAAATCGCCGCATACATGCACGACATCGGCAACGTGATCAACCGGGTGGACCACCCGATCACTGGAGCGGGTTTGGCCTATCGAATTCTTGACGAGATGGGCATGCCCACCGAGGAGATTGCCCCAATCCTGGGAGCGATTGGGAATCACGAGGAACTGGTCGGCACGCCGATCAGTGCCATGTCGGCGGCGCTTATCATCGCCGACAAGAGTGATGTTCATTACTCGCGGGTCCAAAACCCGATTTTGGAGACTTACGACATCCACGACCGGGTGAATGCGGCAGTTCAGAAGAGCCGGGTCGAGATTGATTCCGATCGAAGGGACATCACCCTCCACCTCGAAATCGACACCACCTTTGCGACGCTCATGGAGTATTTCGAGATCTTCTTGAGCCGAATGGTGATGTGCCGCAAGGCGGCCGACGTGCTCGGATTCCGCTTTTCGCTAAACGTCAACAGCACGCTCCTAGAATAGAAAAGCGCGCCCCGTTTCCGAGGCGCGCCTTTCATCACGGTCAACGAGTCTTAGTCGTTCGTGCCGCCGAAGTTCGCGATCACGATATCAATATCGGCCGCGTCTACTTCGCCGGAGACGTCCACGTCGGACGGGTTGTTCGAAGTGTCGCCAAAGTCAGCGATCACTTCATCAATGTCCGCCGCATCCACTTCGCCGCTGTTATCCACGTCGCCGTTCTGCATAGCGATATTGCCAACTGCGACGTTGCTGCCTGTGAGGTTGATGTTAGTCTTTCGCAGGAGGAACGAAGAACCGTCCAACTCGATCGTTGCTGTGCCGGTTGCGGAACCAGGAACGCTAATCGTGAAACTAGCCGAACTGGAATTTCGCACCAAGACACCGGACGTCACTGTCGTCGTACCCTGCTTCACCGCGTAATTGATGGGTCGGTTAAACGCGAACGGTGACCCAGTGTCGTTGAGATTTAGGGTACCGGTCAGGTTGACGGCTGCAGGCGCCGCGACAGAAGTAGCCAGCTTCAAGTTGAACGCGATCGATGCGCTTGCCGTTGAACCTACATTAAAACCGCTACCACCAAAGGCGGTGTTGAACTTAGACACGGACAGGTAATAGGTTCCGGCGCCAATGTTTGAGCCACTAGCTCCAAGACCCCCACCCGGGAATGCTCCACTACCAAAGCTTAGGTTCGACCAAGTCGGGAAGCCGAAATCGTCGTTGTTTGCAACCAGCGTTCCATCGGTCCTATACAAGCCAATTTCAGTGTCTTCGTTCCCTGCTCCGCTGCCGGAGGTCCAAACTTCAAAGAAGTTTGGAGTGGCGGCCGCAACGTTCGCCGGAAGCGTGAACTTGTACCAGCGAACTTCTGACGCGGCAAGTGGTGCGACGAGTCTTGTCAGGGTTGAGTTCGAGGCTGAGATGACTCCTAGGTCAATCGCATTCGGCTGTTGCTGAACCGAGGTCGCTAGGTTCAGGTTGAACGGCACGGAAGCAGGCCCAAAGGAAGTGACCGCCCAGTTGTTGGCACCAAACTCCGTAGCGAATATTGAAGCAGAAACATAGTACGTTCCCGCTGCAAGGTTCGATCCGCCAGTACCACCACCTGGGAATGCTCCACTGCCAAAGCTGAGGTCTGACCAAAGACCGATGAAATCATCGTTGCTTGCAACCAAAGTTCCATTTGCCCTGAACAAACCTATCTCAGTGTCTGGGGCTCCAGCTCCGCTGCTTGCGGTCCAAATCTCGAAGAAGTTTGGAGTGGCTACATTAACGTCTGCAGGCAATGTGAACCGGTACCACCTGACTTGGCCAGAACCATTCGCGGGAACTACGGTGGTCAATGTAGAGTTGGACGCAGAGATCGTGCCCAAGTCCACCGACTGAGGAGCGCCAAGCACAAATGTTATGCCAGTTCCTGTGGCGTCCGCGCCGGTCAAAATGTCGTCAAAAGACTCGTACGCCTCAAACAGCCAAGTTGAACCCGCTGGAATTGCCGCACCAGCCAGCAGGGTGGCGGGAACTCCCCAGGAGCTTGAAGAGCTGGCGGGTCGCAAAGTACGGCTGGTAAGGCTTGAAATGCTAAAGGCACCGTATGTAACGTTCCCGTCTATCAGATTGAAATAGGCCGACTGACCAGGAAATGCGCTGTTTTCCATTCGGAAACCTGCCTCCGATTGGAAAGTGCCCCCGCCGTTTGAGACAACATTGGCGGTCAAGATATCTACGAAGTTTGAGAGCACGAATCCAGATGAAACGGATGCCGTAAACAAGGTATTAACACCGCCGCTTGGTGTTCCGGCATTTGTCAGGTTGCCTGGGTTGGACGAAAAGTTGACTGCGCCAATGCTGACGGTCTGGGCAGAAACCAATGAGCCAAGGCCAGCTAAGACCACGGAGCTCAACGCGAGATTTAAGGAACGATTTTTCATGAAGTCACCACTCAATATCAAAAGCCAGTCAGAACCGACTCGACTCCATGATAGCGGAAATGCGGGGGAATGCTTCAATATCCCGCTGGTAAAGGGGATGTCCAGTATTTATACAGGTCTCCGAAACAAAAAAAGCGCGCCCCGTTTCCGAGGCGCGCATCCTTTGGTTAGGAACGAGTCTTAGTCGTTCACGTTGCCGAAGTTCGCGATCACGATATCAATATCGGCCGCGTCGACTTCGCCGGAGACGTCCACGTCAGACGGGTCGTTGGTAGTGATGCCGAAATCAGCGATCACTTCATCGATGTCTGCCGCGTCCACTTCACCGCTGTTGTCCACGTCACCGTTTCGGACATTTACGTTGCCAACGGCAACGCCACTACCGGTAAGGGTCACTGCCGTCTTGCGCAGCAGGAATGAGGAACCGTCCCACTCGATCGTCGCTGCACCCGTTGCCGAGGCAGGAACTGCAATCGAGAAGCTACCCGTGCTGGTGTTTCGGACCAAGGTACCGCTGGACACTGTGGTCGTGCCCTGCTTTACTGCGTAAGCAATGTTGCGAGCAAAGGCGAAGCTTGCCGAAGTGTCGTTCAGGTTGAGCGTACCGGTCAGGTTCACGTTCGTAGGAGCAGCTGCTGTTCCGTGCACCAGGAACGGAACGTCCACTGGAATGGTAGCGTCTGCTATCGCTGCCCAAGCCCCGCCAACCGTCAATTGCTGTATAGCGTTGCCAGAGAAGACAGCTGCCGGCTGCGTCGTGGCTCCAGTCACATAGGGCGTGAAAGAGGCCGCACCGGACGCCAAGTTCATTTGGTAGGTCACCCAATAGGTGCCCGCCGCCAAGGACAGACTTGGGAATGTGGACTGGACTCGGTAGACTGGTCGGTTGTTAGCTGTGAACGGCGCCACGTTGGTCGTTCGATAAGCGTTCGTCCATACAATGTTACCGGCCGTACTGCTCGTTGCGATGATCGCGGAAGTCGGAAGCGAAGGATTTCCGTTCCAGATCTCAATGTTCGAGGAAGCAAACGGAGATGCGGCGATGGTGGAGCCGGTTTGGTAGGCAAACGCGCTGACCGCGGTCACCGTCCATCCGCCTGCTGGGACCACAAAGTCGTCGGCAAGCCTTACATTTGGACCGAGGCTTCCAAAGCCGAACGTTGTCCCACCTGTGCAAATCGTGCTAGCGTCCGCACCGCCGAAACCTTGACCAGCTGCGTTGACGATAGTGCCGTTGTCGTAGATAATTGGAACTGTGTTGCCAGTCACAACGGCCCACGGAGTCCTTACTGAAGGTGGTGGCGGGACAAACACTGCTGGCACCATCGAGAGGGTGTCTCCCGTCGAGTCTGCTCCTGGGCCATCTTCGAAGGTCTCGAAGAATGTAAGCTCCCAAGTTGAGCCTGAAGGAAGATTCGATCCATTCAGCGTGTTGGTGACATACTGGCGAACTGTGCCGGGGGCAATCGACAGCGTTGTGTAATTCGTAGTCGTTGTGAAATTGAGCGTGGCGCTCAATGCCGGAAAAGCGGAGTTAACCAAACGGACACTCGCTTCTGATGCGAATGTTGCGCCGAGCACGCTGGTCAAGTTGAGCGAGTTAATGGTCGCACTCGATCCGAATTGGTACGCGGTGGTAACCGTGGCGGCATTGGGTACGACTGTGTTGAGGCCAGCTTCCGGACCGGTCAACAAATCAACGAAGCTAAACGGACCAGCAACGCTGATCGTTTGCGCGAAAGCGACGGAAGAAACCGCCGACGCGAGACCCACGAGGGCCAGATTAAGAGTTTTATTCATGAGATTCCCAGCAAGGTGAGCCTGAGTCCGAAACGGATGCCGCTCACTTCATCGCATTATATGCCAAGTTTTCGAAAAGTGCGAGAAAAAAATGAACTCTTGTTTCCAAGAGTTCATTTCGCCTCGAGCCAGTTCGCCAGTGTCTAGTCGTTCGTGCCGCCGAAGTTCGCGATCACGATATCAATATCGGCCGCGTCTACTTCGCCGGAGACGTCAACGTCGGACGGGTCGTTGGTAGTGATGCCGAAGTCAGCGATCACTTCATCGATGTCTGCCGCGTCCACTTCACCGCTGTTGTCCACGTCGCCGTTCTGAACGGAAACGCTACCGACTGCGATGGCGCTACCGGTGAGGTTGACGTTCGTCTTTCGCAACAGGAAGGAAGAACCATCCCACTCGATCGTCGCCGCGCCCGTTGCCGAGGCAGGAACGCTAATCGAGAAGCTCTCGCTCGAAGCGTCAGCTGTCACGGTGCCGCTAGCCACGGTGGTCGTGCCCTGCTTCACTGCGTAGCTGATCGATCTGTTGAACGCGAACGATGCCGAAGTGTCGTTAAGGTTCAACGTACCGGTCAGAGCGACCCCCGGAGCCCCAACGACAGATGTCGCTAGTTTTAGATTGAATTCGATTCCCGCAGATGCATCCGAGCTCACGGACCAACCTGCAGCGAACTCCGTATTGTATTTCGAGGCGGAAAGGTAGTAAGTGCCCGCCGACAATGTGGTGCCGTCAACTCCTGTTCCACCTCCTGGGAACGATCCTGAGCCGAAGCTGAGATTTGAAAATGCGAGCACGCCCGTATCATCGTCATCTGCAATCAGGTCTCCGGTCGATGAATAGAGCCCGATCTCAGTATCGATAGGGCCTGCACCGCTGTCTTCAGTCCATATCTCAAGGAAATCTGGAGTCGACGCATCCACGTTTGCAGGAAGCGTGAATCTATACCACTTGACTTCTCCCACACCAAGCGCGGGAACCAATGTGGTTAGCGTTGAGTTGGAGGCGGAGATCACGCCTAGATCGATTGAGTTAGGGGCAGTTGGCGGAGACGGTGGGTTGCCCGGCAACGTAAACGATATGCCCGTGCCTGTAGCATCCGCGCCTGCTGCAATGTCGTCAAAAGACTCGTACGCCTCGAATGTCCAGGTGGAACCTGTTGGGATCGCTGTGCCAGCTAGGAGGGTCGCCGGAACTCCCCAGGTGTAGCCAGAGCTAGCCGTCAGCAAAGTGCGGCTAGTTAGTGTTGAAATGTTAAAAGAAGAATATGTAAAGTTTCCGTTTATCAAATTGAAATACGCGGACTGACCAGGAAATGCGCTGTTTTCCATTCGGAACCCAGGCTCCGATCGCCAGGTGCCCCCGCCATTAGAAACCACATTAGCGGTCAACACATTCACAAAATTTGTAAGCACGTAACCGGTCGAAACGGATGCGGTAAATACGGTGTTGATGCCGCCGCTGGGGAGCCCTCCGTTCGTGAGGTTGCCTGGATTAGAGCAAAAGTCAACCGCACCGATACTTACGGTCTGGGCTGAAGCCATTGAGCTAAGGCCTACGAGGACTAAGGAGCTCAACGCGAGATTATAGGAACGATTTTTCATGAATTCACCACTCAATGCGAAATGTAGCTAGCCGAAACCAGCCCTGAGTTCATTCTAGTCCAAAAGTCCCAGAACTGGTAGCCGTCAGTCCGAACACGGCCCGATGCTAGTATTAATACGCGGCAATAAATCGGACTAAAAAAGAGCGCGCCCCGAAATCCGGGGCGCGCGTTCTTTCGTTAGGAACGAGTCTTAGTCGTTTGTGCCGCCGAAGTTCGCGATCACGATATCACTATCGGCCGCGTCTACTTCGCCGGAGACATCCACGTCAGACGGGTCGTTGGTAGTGATGCCGAAGTCAGCGATGACTTCATCGATGTCCGCCGCGTCCACTTCACCGCTGTTGTCCACGTCGCCGTTCTGAACGGAGACGCTGCCAACCGCAAGTGCACTGCCGGTGAGGTTGATGTTCGTCTTGCGAAGCAAGAACGAAGAGCCATCCCACTCAATCGTCGCCGCACCCGTTACCGAAGACGGAACGCTGATTGAGAAGCTCTCGGACGAGGCATCTGCCACCACGGTGCCGGAAGCGACAACCGTCGTTCCTTGCATCACCGAGTAACCGATGTTGCGGTTGAACGCAAACGTTGCCGAGGTGTCGTTGAGGTTCAGCGTACCGGTCAGGTTCACGTTCCCTTGGACATTTGTGCGAACGTGGAATCGAGTCCCTAGGTTAAGTGTTGCACTACTTGTGACGTTAAAGCCATCTGCTCTCGAACCACCGAACTGAGCCACGGCGACATAGTAAACGCCGGCCGGTATCCCGTCCCCGTTGCGTCCGCCGAAGGGTAGATCCGCGGTTGTGACCGCCCATGTTGGGGTCGTTTGCAACGGAAGGCCAAAGGAACCTGCCGCCAAGGCTCCAACACCTTCGTCGTCATTGAATGTAATGATGCGCCCGTTCGCGTTGAACAAAGTTATGGTCGTATCAGACGCATACCCTGTAGTCGATTGTCGGGAAGTCCACATGTCGAGGAACTTGCCGTCGAAGCCATTCACCGCACTGGGAAGCGTGAACTTGAACCAAGTGAAGGTGGGGGCAACAGACCAGGAGGGAGTATCAACGGCGATCGGTGTGGTCAGCGAAGCATCGCTAATCACGCCAAGGTCAATGAACGTGGCGGGTGGGGTTGCCGACGCAATCGCGTTCCCAGCCAAAATCGTCAACTGCACATTTGACCACTGAGCGTCATTTGAAGCGTCATCAAAGATTTCAAAGAACTCTCCGGTGAACGTGGACCCACTTGGGATGGACATGCCGCGGAGCGCGCTACCCAGCCCGGTGCTTCCCGTAAGATTTGGCGAGGTCAGAGTTGCATTCGAGACAGTGATCGTAGTGAGCGTGCTCGCCGAAGGCTGGAAGTCCGCTGAGATGCCAGGATAAGCACTGTTTCGAATGCGCAACCTGCTTTGCGACAGCGCTGTGACCGTGTTGAGTTCCAAACCAACTCCACTGAATCGGATCGTCCCGGCCATGGTGAAGTTACTTGCAGCGCTACCAATGGTGAAGGTGCCGTTGCCGGAGTAAGGCATACCCGCGGAGAGGAATGGACCAGAGAGCACTGGTGAACTGATCTGGACAGTCGTATCTGCAGTTAGCCCAAAACTCAGATCTGTTGCCGTGGCTTCCACGTCTCCCAGTACCGCAAACGCTGTGGCGGTCGTTGTAGACCCTGAATTTGTCGTGTCAACGTACTCAATCGTGAAATTCCCAGATGTAGGGATTGCACTGGCAAGCAAAGTGCCGGTTCCAACAACCGTGCGATCAACACCGTATCCAATTGTTGAACCTACGGCTTCCGATCCGATACTCGCAACCGGGGTGAAAGTCATAAACAACGTCGGGAACGCCGTGTGCCCAAGTCGCACCTGGTTTTGACCAATGTTATTGTAAGACCAAGCGTTGGTCCAAGTACCACCCTTGATCACCACAGTGGGAGAGAGCAGAAATGCCGTGGAGGCGCTTCCTCCCGAAGTGGTGAAGTTGCCCGCTGTGCCAGCCGGGTCCTTGAACGGGTTGGTGCCCGAAACGGTCTCAACGTGGACTGTCGCAGGGGCGACTAGCGGAGACCCTATCGTATTCGCGAAGCTAAAGCCGGTGGTCGTTGCGTCCGCCGACCCGGATGCGTCGTCCCACGAATCATACAGTTCGAGGGACCAAGTGGAACTTGAAACAATGCTTGATCCAATGAGTGTTCCCGAAGCCGTTCGACTTCCGGCAGTGATGGTGCCGTACGCCGTTGCCGGGCTGAAGTCGAGGACCAAACTAGGAAGTCCCGAGTTTCGCATGCGCACACGGGATTCACTTGCAATTGAGATAGTGGCAACCTGTGTCATGTCCCCACCAGTTACGTTGACGGTTCCGCCGACTACGTAGCTGCTGGCCGCAGTCGAGGTGTAGAGTTCGTTAATGCCAGCGCCAGCGCCGTCATTGAATGATGCAGCGCCAACAGTGAACGTATCTTGAGCATAGGCTGCCCCAGTCAAGCCGACGGTCGTCAGAGCCGTCAACAGAAGCGATGAAGATTTTAGATTCATGATTTTCCACTCGTTCAAACAAGGTTGCCGCGTTGCTCACGCGGACTTAGCCATATGATATTGCAAAAACGGAACCAGTCCATAGCAAAGCCTTAAATCCAAGCAAAATTACGTGCGCACTTGGTGGTCTTGGGTGCCAATTTTTGTCGATAAGAAAGGCCGCTCCGTTTGGAGCGGCCTTTCGTGCAGTGGTCGGAGACCGGACTTAGTCGTTCACGCCGCCGAAGTTGGCGATCACGATATCAATATCAGCCGCGTCAACTTCGCCGGAGACGTCTACGTCAGACGGATCGTTGGTCGTGATGCCGAAGTCAGCGATGACTTCATCGATGTCAGCTGCGTCTACTTCACCGCTGTTGTCCACGTCGCCGTTCTGAACGGAGACGCTGCCAACCGCTAGGTTGCTACCGGTGAGGTTGATGTTCGTCTTTCGCATCAAGAACGAGGAGCCATCCCACTCGATCGTCGCCGCGCCCGTTGCCGAGCTTGGAACGCTGATCGAGAAACCGCTTGAGGCGGCGTTAGCCAGGACCGAGCCTGAGGCGATGGTCGTCGCCCCTTGCTTCACCACGTATCCGATGTTACGACCGAACGCGAAGGTCGCCGACGTGTCAGCCAAGTTCAAGGTGCCAGTCAAGTTTGCACTTGAGCCAGCGACGTTCGTTCGAAGCGCCACACTGGTGCCGGCGTTGGGGGCCGCAGCCGAGGTGGAGGTCACGGCAAAACCGTTGGAGGCACTGATCTGATACTGCGTTACGGCAAGATAGTAGGTGCCCGAACCCAGAATCGAGCCATCTACTCCAGTAAACGGCAGACCGAGCGATTCTCCACCTGGAGGCGCGATTTCCGCTCGTCCGCCCAAGCCGAAGCTGAGCTGAGACTGGAAGCCGTAGTTGTCATCGCTATCAAAGGCGACCAATCGGCCGATGTTGTCGAACAACGCTAGTTCGGGATCCGTGCTGCCGCCCGCGACAACATTGGTGTAAATGTCGAGGAACGTCCCACCAGCAACGCTGACGTTTGCAGGGAGAGTGAACCGGCGCCAAACCACTTGCGGCCCGGTCAAACTCGCAATCGCCGCCAGCAGAGGCGAACTCTCGGGAGCGGTAGTCGAGTTGACCACGCCAAGATCAATCGAGGATGGCGGAGTCTGGGGCACGTATGCTGGCCCATTGACGAACCCAAGGTTGACATTCGTGAGCTGGGATTCGGCAATGTCGGGCGCCCCGTCGTTGAATGACTGCCAGAACTCGAAGGATAACGTGGAGCCGCTCGAAAGGCTACTGCCGACTAGGCCACCGTTCAGTGGTCGAATCGCGCCAGCGACGGTGAGCGGTGCACCGCTGTTCGCCGTCAACGGCTGGAGATCCGCGAATACAGTCGGGGAACTAACAGATCGAATCCGCACGCGAACGTCAGATGCCCAGTCGCCACTCGCAATGGCGGTGTACGAACCGGAGAACAGCATGTTCGGTCCCAGAGTTATGGTGCTAGACAGTACGCCCGTCAAGACCGCATTGTCGAGATCGCCAGAACCGTCAACAACCGGGATTGGTCCAGCAAATGCAATGTTTGCCGCAGCCGTCGGTGGGATCGTCCCGGTAAAGCCGAAGCTTGGATTCTGGACGGTAGAGTCAACGGCAGGATCATCATCGAAATCAGTGAATTCGAACGAGAATGTCGAGCCATTTGGGATAACCGCACCCACGAGTCCTCCCGCGCCCGCTTGAGGGTAGGAAATCCAGTTGAGGGTCGCCCCATTTCCGATCACACCGGTCCCGTTGTACGGCGTGAAGGTCATTACGCTGCCGGGGAAAGAGCTGTTTGTTACGCTAATGACCACGTCGTTCGGCCAGTTGAGGCCGTTGAGACTGGTGTAGAGGCCGCTGTTCACCCGAACGGTGCCGCCAAGAACGTAGCCGGTGTTGGCAGTAGCCGTGACAATTGAGTTCAGCGGGTCAGCCGCATTGCCACCAGCGTTAAAGGTGCCGGTCAGATTAAAGGTTTGAATCGCAGTGGGGAGAACAATCGCCGGACCCACATTGAGCGTAATCGAAGCGTTGGCAATTGACTCGTCGGGTAAGCCTGGTGCATCCTCGAAGGAATCCCAAAGTTCCATCCTGGTCACCGTGCCGCTTGCGATATTCAACCCGATGATAGAACCCGTCATCGCCTTGGGCCCAGTTGGGAGACTTACCGACGTAAACGTCCCAAAAACACCTCCGAGATCAGTAACCAAGCCGAATAGACCGGGGTAGGCGCTGTTGAAAATGGCAAGGCTCGCGTCCGCGGCGTAGCTGAGTCCAGCCGTCTGGTCCGTCAGCGTAGGAGTGCCGCCATTGGCATTCAGGTTAACGGTGTTACCCATGACGAACGAAGAACCCACCGTTGCGGTGAGGCTCGCGTTGATCGGATTATTGAGTTCGTCGATGAACGCAGAGCCATTGGGGATGACGATCGTTTGCTGGGCAAACGCAGATTGACTCGCGCTAAGGGCCGCGAGTGCGGCAATTTGCAGCGATGGATTTCGAAGTTTCATATTTGGTTCAGGTTTTTTTCAGGGCAGGCCCAGTTTGGGCGGTTGGCACGCAGTTCAAATGTTCAAATTAGTCGTTAACCCCACCAAAATTGGCGATGACGAGGTCGATGTCGGCGGCGTCAACTTCGCCCGACACGTCGGCGTCAGTTGGGGCGTTGGCGGTCGAGCCGAACACAGCAATCACCGCATCAATATCCGCAGCGTCCACTTCGCCGGAGTTGTCCACATCACCATTTTGTAGGCTGACTGATCCGAGCGCGATGTTTGAACCGGTCAGATTCACGTTGGTCTTCCTGAGCAAAAACGAAGATCCGTCCCACTCGATGGTTGCGGCGCCGGTCGCGGTTGACGGAACCGAAAGGGAGAAGCTAGAGCTAGAGCTGGTGGCGACCACCGTGCCTGATCCGATCGTGCTCGTTCCCTGCTTCACCACATACGAGATCGAGCGATTGAAGGCAAAGGCGCCAGTATCGAGCAGGTTCAAGGTTCCAGTCAGATTCGCAGAGGCGCCAAGCAGATTGGTTCGAAGGTTAAGGTTGACCGTTCCGGCCGAGCCAGGGCTGAGGGCCGTGGCACCGAAGGCGTTCGCAAAGACACTATCAAATTCGCCCACGGCAACGTAGTAGGTCCCGGCAGGGAGGGAGCCTCCGTCTTGGCCGACAAACGCTTCACCGTCGCCATTGGCTGGACTTATGCCCGCGCCAAAAGAGAGAGCCGAGAACAACGCGTCGTCACCATCATCGTCGGTTCCGACGAGGTAGCCGAGGTCGTTGTAAAGCCCAATTTCGGTGTCAAACCCTGCGGTACCGGAGGTGTAGGCATCCAGATATGTCGAGCCGAAAGCCGTCCCGAGATTCTGAGGCAAATCAAAGCGATACCACTTCACCTGATTGGCACCCAACGAGCCAACCGCGGTCAAAAGCGGAGAATTGGAAGCCGTCAGGATGCCAAGGTTCGTCGAAGTTGGAGCTGTGCCAGCTGCTCCCGCGGCATTCAGATCAAGCTCGAAGTTGGAAATCGTCGCTTCCAGCCCGGCAGGTGCCCCATCGGCTGGATTATTCGAAAAGGTGAACGACATCGTGGTGCCCGAAGCCATGGTTCGGCCCACCATTGGGCCTCCAATCGCGACCGAAGCATCGACGGTACTGGTTGAAGCAACACTTGCGTTGACCGGTATGGGCCGAACAAACGCCCAGTCGGCGGGGCGACCGGAATTTCGGATGATGACGACCGTATCCGAGGGGAAATCGCCCGGGACGACCTGATTGTAAGTTGCGCTCGCGACGCCCAATGCGCCAAGCGCAAAGGCGGTGACAACAGTTGGACCCGTGTAGCTCGGGTTGACGGGATTAAACGGATCGTTCGCCAAGCTTTGTATCGGGCCTGCGTTGGAGAAGGCGTAAGGCGCACCGGGAGTGCCGTTGATGGTGAAGTTGATCGAGGAGCCCGATGCATCAACCGCGTCGCCGCCATCGTTGATAGAGTCAAAAAACTCGAAAGTCCAGACGGAACCGCTGGAGATGCTGGCGGCACCGAGTTGATTCACTGCCCATGGGCGTACGGTGTTGGCTGGGACGCTGTAGGTCGTAAAAGTCCCGCCGATAGAAGTGAAGTTAAAGGTGTTGAAAAGGGTCGGAATCGCGCTGTTCGAAACGCGTACATAAGCTTCATCCTGCCATGAGCCGATGCCGCCTGAAGTGAGGGTGGTACTCACGACGGTCACGTTTGATCCCATCACAAAATTGGAGCCGCTCGAAGCGGTTCGAACCGAGTTCAGCGGATTGCCCGCTGCACCGGCGAAGTTAACCGATCCAGCGATGAAAATCGAGGACTGACCAAAGGAGGCTCCCGCGAGTACACACCCGAGGGCCAAGAATATAGGCTTTTTCATACTGAATTCCACTCGCCGCGACCCGAAATCCGATCAAGTGCCAACCTAAAGGTCAAATCAATCCGATGAGAACAGGCTTGACTATATCACCAATTGGGCTAGACTGGTAGCGAAATCAGGCTCAAATTGCGTGCCGTAGAGTGGCTCTGGATGAAACCCTAGTAACCGTGCGGGGTGCGCTGGACGGGACCGCCACGGCTCCGTTCGGGTATCCTCCCAAGCCTACTCTGCCCCTAGGCATTTGCTCAGGGGCTGAATGAGGCCAGAGGGTAGATGAATACAAGAAAGTACGAAACACTTTATATGGTTGCTGCGAGTCACGATGATGCCGCAGTACAAAAGATCGCCGACCGGTTTAAAGCCGTCGTCGAGAAAGAGGGTGGCACCGTGGAAGCGGCCGCCAAGTGGGATAAGCGCAAGCTCGCCTACGAGGTGAACGGGCAGAAGGAAGCTAACTACATCCTGATGCACTTCTCTTCCGACGCCAAGGTTCCCGCCGAACTCAAGCGACAGATGCGAAACAGCGACGACGTCATGCGACAAATCATTTTGCGCATCGATGAAGATGCAGTTATCGAAGAATCTGGTTTAGAATAAGGACATGCTTAATCGAGCTGTCCTGATCGGTCGTCTCACCCGCGACCCCGAATTGCGTACCACCCAGACGGGCAAGAGCGTGTGTAGCTTTGCGATCGCCGTTAATAAGCGATCCAAACCCACAGACGGCTCTCCCGACGCCGATTTTTTCAACATCAGCGCGTGGGAGAAAACTGCCGAGTACGTTTCGAATTACCTGACCAAGGGGAGACTTGTTGCGGTTGAAGGCCGCATCGCCACTCGAAAATACACCGGTTCGGACGGCGTGAATCGTGAGGTGTTTGAGATTATCGCGGACAGCGTTCAAGGCCTTGATCGTCCGCGGGACGATGCCCCGGGCCAAGCAGTGACTGCCGGCGCCCCCGGATCGGCCCCCAAAGCCGACGAATACGATCCGTTCGCAGACGAGTAAGCTTAAGCCCATGAATTGGGCTTCTTTGCTTAACGATCCAGCTTACATCGTCCGAAATGACCCGAAGGGAATGTATGACCTCACCGTCGCATTCCCTTCGCAGTGTCAAAGGGCTCTTGAAATCGCAAGAGCTTCCTCGCTGCCTAAGCGCAACACGAAGCCAGATCTCGTGATGCTGACCGGACTGGGCGGTTCCGCGGCCGGCGGTGACTTTGTGCGCGGGTTGATGGAGGCGTACGGCACGGTGCCCTTCGCGGTCAACCGCGACTACACGCTTCCCAATTACGTCAACAACGCCACTCTCATCCTGGCTACGTCCTACAGCGGCAACACGGAAGAAACCCTAGCCGCTTACGCCGACGCCAAGCGGCGCGGTGCCAGCATCGTCTGTGTCACCAGCGGCGGCAAACTCGCCGACCTTGCACGGCAAGACGGCTTCCCTCTTATCCTGATTCCCGGCGGCCAGCCACCACGCACCGCGCTTGGGTTCATGCTCATGCCCGTGGTTTGGGCTTGTGAACAGTTCGGCCTCATTCCGCCTCAGGACTACGATGCACTCATCGCGCACCTATCTTCATGCGTGAGCCAGTGGAGCAGCGACGTGCCGAGTGAATCCAACCCGACGAAGCAACTTGCCGGAGCGCTGCAAGGCAAATTAAGCGTGATTTACGGTCTCGGGGGCTGGCAAGCTCTCGTCGCCAATCGCTGGAAGGGCCAGATCAACGAGAATGCAAAGAACATGACCTTCTCAGCCGCATTCCCCGAACTGAACCACAACGAGATTTTAGGCTGGATCAAGGTGAATCAGCAAGCCAGCAACTGGCATGGGGTGCTTCTTCAGGACGGCACCGAATCCGCCAAGATGAAAAAACGATTTGAGGTCACATCTCGCCTCGTTCAGGATGTCTGCCAGTTCACCACCGTAACCGCCACCGGGGGCAGCCTCCTGGAAAAAATGGTCAGTCTCGCGCTCTACGGCGACTTCGTTTCTTTGTATCTGGCAGCGCTTAACGACGTAGATCCCGAGAACATCGACTCTATCAACATGTTGAAAACGGAGCTCTCGAACGTCCCATAGCCGTTTTTGGACCGGACTGAACAATTGAAAATCGCCGCCGTCTGAGCCTGTTGAAAGGCGCAGTCATTAGCGCCATCGAGGGAATTACAAATGATTATTCAACGAGCTAGCATGTTCATCGCACTCGGGCTTTTCGCCATCGCGACCGCCCAAACTCCTCCGCTCGCGGTTGCCCACGGTCAAGGAGTCGCCGTCGGTGCAAACAATCGCCGAGGCGAATTTAACTTTGAGGTCGTAAAGCGAGCCGTCCCCGAAGCACCGCCCGCCGTTCGGGGTCGTTTCGAATTCGCCATCCAGAGCGAAGTCGCGAGTCAACGCGTCCGAATCGTGATGGAGCGAGCCGCTGGTCTCGGCGTGGAAGGAGTGATCGGCGAGTTCGGTGGTCCCGCCGTCATGAGCCGGCCCGGCCCTAATGGCCCGGTCCGAGTTCACGGGCGTGTCGCAGTCCGCGCCGAAGATTTGTGGAATCCGACCCCGACTACCCCCACACCCAGCGCCGGGACTCCACGCGACAAGTTCGCCGTGCGGTTCTTCGTTCCTTCCAACACCGCCCCCAACGGTCAACTCGTGTTTGAGTTCGCCGGAGAGGTTCGCCGCGGCAATCTAGTGGTCCGAGGCACGCCCCCGACCAACCCGTAAGCCCAACTGATGCCCCGCCTGATATCTCAGGCGGGGCATTTTTCGTCAAAATACACCGGTTTTCGGCACAGTTTTTGCGAAAAAGGGATGCACTTTAGAGGTTTCTCCTCTAAAATAAGACCGTCTATGAAAATCCGTTCGAC
>JAYUVF010000097.1:0-26920 GCA_043754215.1 Chthonomonas sp.
GGTGGTCACATGTGGCCCAGCAATTCAACTAGAACGGGTGAACGCGCGGCCCGACGCTGAAAGCGCCCGGCGACTGATGACCTCCCAGTTGCCGACCCGAGTAAAAATTCCGTTTGCTGACGAAGTGATCCGAACCATCGGGAGCGTCGCCGACGTCCATACCCCGACATTAAATGCCTTAACACGGCATAGAGGTCGGTGAACAGTCGCCTAGTGATTGCACGAGCAGTTCAGGATGCGCTATAGTGCAACCTGCCATGCGCCAAGCGTATGGACAGACGGCGAATCAAGTTCGCCCCAAAAGAGGAATTAAAGGATGGAGGACTCGTCAGAGTGAGGCGGTTCATAAGTAGCTTAACCGGCAAAGTCACAAGTACCGTGGCTATTTTTTCATTGGTGTTGCCCACGCTTGTTCTGGTGCTTATGGGCCAACGCGTGGAAGCACAAGTCGTTTCGTTGCCAACTTGGGCGGTAGTCCAGTTCGACGTGCGCCAGGGCGGTGGCGGAGCTAGTCTCGGCCAAGCCGCATCGGAAGCCCTAATCACCGAATTGAGCAAGTCGCAAAAGTACGACGTGCTCTCAGGTGAAACGGTCACCCGTACGATTCAGAACTTGGGATTCCAATCCCCGGTGACTCGCAAGAATGAACTGATCCGCTTGGGTCAAGATCTTCGTGCGAATACGATCGTGAGTGGCGAGGTGGTGAACAGCCGCATCGTTAACGTTAACGGTGGCAAGCGCGCCGACGTGATGATGCGAGTCATCGTGTGGGACGTGGCGAGCGGCGAGCAAGTTAATGGCGCCGCCGTATTGCAGTCGTCCGGCATTCGCGCTGGCGATGTCAGCGATGAAACGCTGTTTTCCGAGGCCGTCGCTTCGGGTGCGTTTGAGTCTGTAGCAGCGATTCAGAAGAACACTCTTCCCGCCGCGACCATTCTCAACACCACCAGTCGACGCGCTCTCATCAACCAAGGTACGCGAACCGGCTTTACTAACAATCAAGAAGTGATCGTGCTTCGTGGTCGCGAGCAAGTCGCCCGAGGTCGCATTGTTGCGGTTGAGCAGGATCAAGCCTACTTGGAACTGACTTCGCAAACTAAGGGCATTCAGCCAGGCGATAAAGTCCGAGCCGTGTTCTTGGTCCCTATGCTTGATTCTAAGTGGCCCGCGGGTAGCCAGCCGCGAGTCGTGGGGGCAAAGCGAGGCGGAAGTAATTCCGGTCTCATCACCACGCTGCTTGTGCTTGGCTTGGTGGTCTTTGTTGTCGGCGGAGCTGGCGGCAATAGCGGAAGGAACATCGGAAACGTGTCGGCGCAAGCCACCACTGTTCCCGGTTCGCCCGTTGACCAGCCTGCTGTTCGAGTTTCATGGCGAACCGATGCCTTCATCAAGGGTAACGGCGATCGCTTGTTGTTCCAAGTCTGGCGAGATGACGTGGCAGACGCCCCGGTCATCGTTGCTCCAGGTAGCCAAACTTCGGTCGTTGATCGAGGTAATGCCCTGGACACCTTCACTTGGGGTAACTACCAAATTGCTGGCGGTTTCGACTGTGACGACACTCCACCTGAAGAGGATGACGGCGTCGGAGTTCCGCTTCGCGCTGGCCTTCCGTACACTTACTCGGTCGAACTGATTTACCGTGTCAACCAGATTGACGTTCCCGGTAGCTCAGCCGGAACCGACGGCGGCGGCGGTGGCACTACCGGTGGCACTACCGGTGGCACCACAGGTGGCACCACAGGTGGCACGACAGGTGGTGGTGCAATTGGCGGCGGCACTGGTCGACCGCTTGGTGGTCAAGTTGACCTTGACTCCCACTACCTTCGCATGATGGCCCCGCAGACCCCTCCTGGTGGAACGATTCGCGGTGGCACCATCGTGTATTGCTACTTCCGCTCTGAGCGAGGCGTGGCGAAGGGAACGGCAACTCCGTTCGTTCGACCCGTGCTGACCTCTCCGCCAAACAATCAGACCGTCGCTTCGGCCACGATCTTCCGATTCACGTCGGTACGCGGTGCGGCGAGCGCAATCACGATCGAATACGTCCTCCAGTTCTCCACGGATCAATCGTTCTCCACGAACGTTGCTACCATCGAGAGGTGGTCGGATCGAACGGGTACGGGAACTCTCAGCACTCCGCGTTCCATCACCGAAACCACGACGTTCCAGCCTTCTGCGGCTCGAATCTACTGGCGAATCGGTGCGAAGAACATTGCGGACAACCCTGGCCCAGTGGGCGGATACGTGTTTAGTGAGCCATTCTGGTTCCAGAGACCGATCCTGCCGCCAGCCCCATAAACGTCGTCCGAACAAACTCGACGATACGACAGTCCAAGAATGCGTCCCGGTGAAACTGATAGCAGAATCACCGGGATGCACCTCCTAAAATTAAAGGAATCATGAAGCGTTTGAACCGGTTCTTATTACTGACCTCCATGGTCGCCTGCAGCGGGGCAGTGCATGCACAAGTCGGATGGGGCAATTCCTGTATCGATCCGCAAAACACCACGCCCCGCACGGGTGACCACGCGTCTCGCACCATCGCGAACAACTTTATCATTCACAGCGTCGGTACTTCTGGTTCCGTTACGTACGGTGGGCAGAACGGTCCCTGCTACAGCCCGGCCCGAACTCTCAATCTCGCCGGACGACTAGGATT
The DNA here is from genome assembly GCA_043754215.1 of Chthonomonas sp. Classification (GTDB taxonomy): domain Bacteria; phylum Armatimonadota; class Fimbriimonadia; order Fimbriimonadales; family Fimbriimonadaceae; genus JAFLBD01. The sequence goes on from JAYUVF010000097.1 coordinate 2,660, forward strand.
TCAGATTGGCCCGGTGGGCTCCGTCCAGAGTACATTCGACGATTTCTTGGCGCTTACCACAGGTATGCCGCGAGACCCGGCCGGTGATTACTGCTACGCTCTGATCATCAAGGGTCCCGCAGCCGGTCCACTAACCACCGCGTTGTTCGGTTCTGGTGGCCTTAGCGGTCAATTTGTTGGCTTGAGCCAACGCTACATGATCACCAACTGGGCGGACGCTGACGTCCAAGTACAGCTTGAGTCCCGCGTCATCGGTGACGCGGTCCGTCTTAAGTGGACGATGAACAATTTGAATGAGGATTCGCAGCAACTGGGCCTCAAATTTGGCGCTTACATGGGCATGCGAACCGCGAATCCGGGAGTTACCGATCAATTTGGTCATAACCAGGCGGGTTCCCGACTTCCAGCTAGCGGTGCGACAGCAAAACCCGATGCAATAGGAGGCCCGAACGGGAACGTCAATCAGAGCGGTTATGTCGCTTTCGTTGAAACCCCCACAACTCGGCCAATCCGCTCAATGAAGAATTGGTTGCGCAGCAACCCTCGCTTCCCCGACTATGTCAATTTCCAGTGGGGTCAGTGGAATCCGTACGGCATTAGAGTCGACAACATCCCGACCGAGGCCACTAACGACGCCACTGCTGTTCAGCAGATGCTTATCGGTAGCCACGGCGCCGGCCCGTTTGATTACGGCGGAATCCTTGCCAACAACAACATGGCGGGACGCCTCCCGACCGACTTCATTGCCCCCGGCGGCGATCCAGCGCTTGATCCGACAATTACCAATGTGCGAGAGGACTCAGATACGCCCATCAACGAGATGAGCTTTATCCAAGTCTTCGGTGCGGAAACTGTTTTCCCACAAGGGCAGCGCGAAGTCATTCACTACATCCGGTCCCCTTGGAGCGTGGGTGATTATCTCGACCCTTACACCGTCTTGATTGACGCCCCTCGGCTTGTTGAGTCCTCCCCTGGAAGTCTCAACGATTTGAGCCCGAATCCGATGACTATCGCCGCTTATATTGACAATCAGTATGCGATCGTCGATCAGGCAGTACCGCTCGTGGACGTTCGGTTCACCATCGAATTCCCCGAAGGCAGTAGCCTTTCCCTTGCTCCGGGAGAAACACCCGCCAAGGTGGTATCTACCGTCAATCCAAATGCCATTGGAAGTGTCTCTTGGCAGGTTCAAGCAGACGGAAACCAAATTGGTAAGCTTCCCTTTACCGTGCGATTCGCTCCGGCCAACAGTTCTGCAAAGACGCTGGCAGGGTCAGTTCTCGTTTCGGCAACTCCGAAGCTTCGAATTCCTGAGGGTGCGACCTTGGTCACTTTCCCCTGGAACTTCGCGGATACGTCCCTGGATTCCATCTTTGGCCCCCAAGGCGATCCAGACGCGATCACCTTTGGTGTCGACTACGTTGCCTATCGTTGGGACCCCAATACGGGTCAGTACTTGCCGCAGCTCAGCGCGCGGCGAGGAGAGTCGGTTTGGATCGTCGCTAACAATGACTTCGCATTCAAGAACTTGAACGGCGCAACGATGCCGACGGATATTAACGACGGCGGTCAATCCACCACGCTCCAACCGGGCTGGAACATGATCGGCAACCCGTATCCGTTTGCAGTGCCTCTAAGCCAGCTCGTTGGTATTGGACTTTCCGACCCTAGCGGCACCCTCACGTGGGACCAATTGGTCCAAAACGGATGGGTCAGCACGAGCCTCGCCTATTGGGATCGAGATCCTCAGGACCCAACCAGCGGTTTCTATCGGTTCACCGAAGGAAACTCGGACCTCCTGCAGCCCAATCGTGGCTACTGGATCTTCGTGAGCACGCCACAGCGAATCCAGATATCCTGGCCGCCGGTGTTCCTTGCTGGAGTCAGCGGTACGACTCGACGACCTGGGGACGCTAACACTGCCGTATGGCGACAGACCGACAAGCAATGGCGACTCCAACTCGTTGCTCGCAACGAGAGCGGCATTGACTCGCAGAACTTCGTTGGCGTTACCACCAGCAACGCCCTTGCCAAGAATCTGCGCAAGTTCGACCCGCCGGTCGCGCCGAATGCCAAGGTTGACCTCTCGATCCGAGAGCTCATCAATGGTCAGAACTCCCGCATGGCGTCCAGCTTTGCCGACTCCCGAGCTCGAAAGACTTGGACGGTAGTGGCGAAGGCGGAGACCCCAGGCGAAGTCGTCCTGACTTGGCCGAACATCTCCTCCGTGCCGCGCAACATGCGCTTCACCTTGAAGGATATGGCGACCAACACGACCAAGGACCTGCGATTCCAAAGCAGCTACACGTTCTCCGTGGATGAACCCGCGACCCGAGAATTCCAGCTTACGATGGAGCCTGCCGGAACCAGCCGTGCCCTCATCGGTAACGTCACCGTGGCCCGACCAGGTCGCGATCTAAACGGCCCCGTGGTAGTGAACTACACGCTCTCAACCGAAGCGATGACGACGATTCGCATCGTGCAAGGCGGACGTGAGGTTTACCGATTCCACCGAGGACGTTCCGACGAAGCGGGTGAGAACCAGGTCACTTGGACCCTCCGAGACAGCGCCAACCGCGCCGTAGCTCCTGGAACGTACCAAGTCGAAATCCTTGCCGAAACCTCTAATGGTGAGCGCGTACGCAAGATCGTCCCCATCAATGTCGTTCGGTAAGATCGGCATCAAAGCAATGGCTGACTCCTTCGGGGGTCGGCCATTGCTTGTTTTTGGGTTGGTGCTTTGCCTCCTGCTGGGCCTCTTCGCTCACGCCGGAGCGCAGAACGCCGCCATTCAGCTCACCAAGTACCCAGACGCAGTCTTGGCCGACGGCGTGAGCACCGTCACGATCTCGGTGCAAGTCCGCAACCGAAATGGAAGCAATGTCCCCGATGGTACGCAAGTGCTCTTCGAGACGACTCTTGGAGCTGTTCGCCCTAACCTGGTTGAAACCAAGAATGGGTTTGCCCAGGCCACGCTTACTTCGGACGCTATCGCCGGAATCGCCAAAGTTACCGCCAGCGTGCTCGCGTTCCGCTCCACGGCGACCATCGAGGTTAAGTTCGCCGCCACGAAAGAAGAACTAAGCGACGAGCAGTTCGTCACCACGCTCTCAGCTCCTAACCGCCTCACGTATAGCCCGGAGAAACGCATCGCCCGAGCTGACGGTCCCGGTCAAAAAGTCCACCTCAAGGGCCCTGGTTTTGACCTCTACGCCGACGACCTGCAGTACGACGTGCGCAGCAACGAGGTCATTGCCAAACGCTCTCGCCTCGAAACGGAGCAGAAGGCATTCGAGTTCACTGAACTCCGCTTTAACGTCCGCGAGCGAACCGGCACCGGACTGTCTCAGACGGAAGTGACCGTGCCCATATTCATCCCCAAAGCCCCGTACTTCGATGTTCTGTTTCAGACTCGAAAGCGGCTGAGCCCGGTGAATCTCTCCGCGGGCGTGATATCGCCGAGAGTCGATCCCATTGCCCCGAACGAGTTTACGTTCACGCCCATTGACGAGGACATCACGCTGGTCTATGCCAAGCAGGCGACGATCTATCCACAACGGGAAGTCCAGTTTCGCATGGCGACGGTGGACATTCAGGGCTCTAAGGTACTGCGTGGAGTGCCGCTTTTTCGAGTGAGCACGCAATCGGTCCGCCCGGTTCTCACCGAAGAGTTTCTAAGGGTTGCCGATAACCAGTTCAACGTGGACTTTCCGTATTACACGAGTCTCTCGGCCTCGGAGTCGAGCAACTTCCGATTTCGATACGGGACACTCTATTCCCGGGGGTTTGGTGCCGCAGGAGGCATGTACTTGGACTTTGAAAAGAACTGGTCGATGAAGAACGATCAGAAAGGCTACTTTGCGTTCCAGGGCATCGGACGTCGCGACTGGGGCCTCACGGCCCGGCAGAGCATAAACCTATGGCGCAACGCCAGCGCCTACCTCCAGGCAGACCTTCCGGCCAATCGCGCGATCGTCGCAAATCTCAACGCCGATTCTAGGGTCGGCAGCAAGGTGAGAGCAACCTACAACGCAGGCTTCAACCGAAACATTCGAGGCGAGAAATACGAGAGCTTCGATCAAACGATGGCCTTTCGTCGGGACCCCCTCCGAATCGGCAAGTCGCCCGTGAGCATGAATTTCGGCGTGGTTGGTTCAACTCGGGAGTTCAAAACGGTGGATAACGACCTCTACAGCCAGTCCTACGGGGCTGATCTCCAGTTCTTGCTGAACCCTCAAAGGATAGGCAGCGCCTACATTAACTCGAGTGCTCGCTTAAGCCAACTCTGGGGTTCAAACGTCAACCGTGGGCTGACCAGCAACTTCACCGCGTCCTTGAGCACTCCTCTGGGGCGGTCATCGAATCTAAACCTAACCTATGACTTTAGCGACGACTTCTTCAGCTCCGAAACGGTAGGAAAGCACCGCTTGGCAGCCGACTTCAGCTTAGAGCTCGGCCGCCTGTACTTCTTCTCATTTCTCTCGAAGAGTCTTGATGTCGACCGCTATAACTTGCAAGGTGACCTCAGCTACCGGTTCTCGCAGCGATGGCGTTTCGGGGCTACGACGACCATCGAGAGCTTCCGTGGCAGCTCATATCAGGACACTGGAGTCGTTGTTGCCTACAACCTTGGCCTCCGAGAAGTTGGGCTGAGCTGGTCGTCGCGACGACAACGTCTAGGGATCGAAATTCTTGGCTCGCCGATTCGCTAATTGCATTCTGCTGCTGCTGGTCTGCGCTTTGGGGCAGGCTGCGGATTTCGGGCGGTTCGGCTACCGCTCAACCCCCAATATGCCGGGATGGCAAATCACCAGTGAGGGGCTGAAGCCGCGATTTCCCCGCTCCGACACCCTCTATTTCACGACCCCCGTCACAAAGTGGCTGGTCGCCACCGTCCGTGCCCATGAAGCCTCTTATACACTCGTGGGGGGAGGCACCGGGCCAACCCGGATCCGAGCGAACCTTTTCGCTCCGGGACCAGAAATGCTGTTTGAGCGCGGATTCAGTCTTAAAGTAACCAGCCTGCAGGCCCCATTACTTAGCTGGGCCGAAGGAAGCGTGGGCGAAGGAGTGGAGACGCCGCGCTCTCGATGGCTCGCCATGAGCTATCAAGACAGTCAGCCCCCGGTCCTTTTTTGCTTTCTCAATGAGCCGGTCTCGCTGAAAGTCGTGGGGCGTCCCGGAGACTGGGTGCTGGAAGTAGTCGGCGATCCCTACAAAAAGTGGGTGAGATTCGCGCTACCGCTGGGCGTAAGAGCCTTGACGACCACCGACGCCTCCGCGCTAGGCGCGATGGTGCAATCCATTAAATCCCACGAGAGCTTTTGGCGAGGCCCCTCTCCGGTTCTTAAAAAGCTCACGGCAACCAGCGAAACCGACGCCGTCACCGGAACTTGGCAGTTCTCCGGGCCAAACGCGGTAGTCCCTATTGGGGCATTCCTCGCCCGTAAGGGAGGCTATAACGTTCAGCTAACCACGGAGGTGCGAGAAGTATCGGCGCCCTCCGACGAAGGTCCGGTCGCCTACACGCCAGAGACGACCCTGTCCATCCGATTTCCTGTACTGAATTTGCCCCGAGGGCGCAGTATTACCGCTGGGAGCCGCGCTTGGCGAGCCGCCGTCCCAATTACATCCAAGCCGTTCTCGATCTTCAACAGCGCTCTCGGCGGGCTCTTAGCTCCCCGGGCCAAATCGTTGCCAGATCTGCAACGTTCTGCGATGGACGATTACCTCGAACGCATCGTTTTCACCGAGGAGCCAAACACCGGTGCCCAATTGCCCTTCAGCCCGGATGGTGCCGGGGCAGGGGAGGCGGCGATGTTCAGCCTGCTCCAGCAGACTCTATCGGCAGGCGACGGAGTCAATACGCGGCCCAATGCGCTCTTCACGAGTCTCCTGTGGGCCAGAGATAGCCTGAGTTGGGATCTGCCCATGATCGCGGATCCAAAGATTCGCCGTCGAGCCGCCGCTGTGGCCGCCATCGCGGGGGCACTCAGTGCAGACCCAAAGATGAAACTGGACGGGGCGATGTTCCAAGCCGGATTAGCGGCTGAAAGGGGCTTAGGTTTGTGGCAGGGCCGCACTCCGCCCGAGCTTCTACTGGAGCCCGTAGAAAGCATGCGCCAACGGCTGTTCAAAGCACCGGAACTCCCCAAGCGAGAGCCAATCTTGCCGATGCTGGTGAATCCTGTACGGGTCTTGATCGGACCACCTCTGACCGCCAACAACACGACGACGGGCTACCGGCTCAGTTGGATAGCCGATAAGCCGGGCATTCAGAAATTGGTACTGACCTCCCCCCAAGGGATGTCGTTCACCACTCGGATGAATGCCAAGCTGGACTACATCGTCATGAACGATCCAGAGCGTTACGAACTGCAACTTTTTGTCGCAAAACGAGGGGAGGTGCTACTAGACATCTCCACCGAAGGAACTCCGATCAAGCTCCCACCGACCGCGGACATCATTTACACCGAAGCCATGCATTAACGGCTCCCATTCAAACGGTCCCGCCGTCTCACCATTTGGTGGAAAAACAGAACCGCAAAGAACAGATATTGGCGACCGCGTACGAGATCGCGGGCAACAAGGGACTCGAGAATTTACACGCGCGCACCATCGCCGCCGAACTCGGGATCAACCACGCCGCGGTCCACTACTATTTCGCCAAGCGGACCGACCTTCTCGCCGCGCTCGCCGCCTACGCGCAACGCCGATTCGAAGGAGACTTGGACCGGGTTTCCGGTAATCGGACCACGGCCACCCAGCGCTTGGAGGCCCACATCGCGCTGTACGAAGCCTACGCTCGTCCAGCAAGCCGCTTCTTCCGGGTCATGGCGTCATTATTTGTGGCCAGCAGCGGGGAAGCCATCATTCGGGACGCTCTTCAGAAAGCCACCGAAGCCCAGGCGGCACGGCTGAAGCTGGACCTAGATGCGGCTAAAGCGGAGGGGGGCATTAACCCCGCCAGCGTCTTTGCTGACGTCGATTCGCTCTCCGGTTACCTGAGCGGCCTTTGCTACCGGTCTCAGTTGATGTCCGGCATGGACCCGACTCCGATGATTGACCAGTTGTTCGCTTCACTTTTTAGGCGATAGGTCGCTCAACAAGCCAGCAACGAGACGCCCGATTGTCGCTGACCGGCAGCAGCGGTGGTGCGACTTCGCACTTCTCAAACCGATGCACACAACGGTCCGCAAAGGTGCAGGCCGGACCAAGGGTTGCGAAGTCGGGCGGCTGCCCTCCTAATGCCTGAAGGCGTTCCTTGTTGGGCTTTGGCATCGCCGCCAGGAGCGCCTGCGAGTATGGGTGCTTCGGATCGCGGAGGAGTTCGGCCGTCGGGCCCGTTTCCACGAATTGGCCCGCGTAGACCACGGCCGCGTTTTCGCAGGCCGCCGCGATGACTCCGATGTTGTGAGAGATCAACACCACGGCCGTATTGTGTTCGCGTTGCATGTTCTCCAGCAGATGAAGAATCTGGGCTTGAAGCGTCACGTCGAGCGCGGTCGTGGGCTCGTCAGCGATCAACACCTTTGGTCGGCAACTAAACGCAATCGCGATCACGACCCGCTGCCGCTGGCCCCCGCTCATCTCATGAGGAAACTTCTTTGCCGAGGTTTTCGGATCGGGAATCCCGACGTGTCCGAGCATCTCCTCCGCCTTCAGTCTCGCTTCGCTCCAGCTCAGATCTTGATGCAGGACCATCGCTTCCGCAATCTGGTCTTCGATGCGCATGACCGGGTTTAGGCTGGTGAACGGGTCTTGCATCACCATCGCTAGTTCGCTTCCTCGAATCGCCAACATGTCTCGCTGGCTCAAGGTGGCCAAATCGCGCCCTTCCATCAAGATCGAGCCTTGGGTGATGCGCCCTGCGGGTGGCAGCATGCCCATGAGGGTGTTGCCAAGCATGGACTTGCCGCACCCCGATTCGCCCACGAGCCCGAGCGCCTGCCCGCGCTCCAACTCGAAGGAGATACCGCGCAAGATCGGCACGTCCCCAATTTGAACGTGGAGGTCTTGCACTTGAAGCAACGGCATGCCCCGAATTATGGCTAAGTTCGACGTGTATACTCACGGCATGGCGACTTCCGTTCGGGTTGTGGTGGTGGATGACGAATCGGCGTACCGAAATGCGCTTCAGCGCACGCTGAGCCTCATGACCGAGTGCGAGCTTTTGGGCGTGTGCAAAGACGGCGAAGAAGCCCTCGAGTTCTGCCTCGAGACACCTCCAGACGTGCTTCTCACCGACCTCAACATGCCTCGCATGGACGGCATTGAGCTGATCAAGCGGCTGCTCAAAAAGGAGAAGCAGGTCGGGGTGGTCGTGCTCACCGTCAACGAAGAGGACGAGACGATTTTTGACGCGATCCGGGCCGGTGCGTTGGGCTATTTGCTGAAGACCAGCACCCCGCAGGACGTGGTCGACGCGATCCGGCTTGCCGCAAAGGGAGAAGCGAAACTGACTCCCAAGATCGCCGCCCGTGTGCTCAGCGACTTCCGCCGCATCCGCGAGGATGATGATACGGACGATACGGAGTTGTTCGTCTTGAGCGATCGCGAAAGCGAAATTCTGGATTTGATCGCTAAGGGCTTGCGCAACAAAGAAATTGCTCGCGATCTCGGTATTGCCGAGAAGACGGTGAAGAACCACGTCAGCAACATCCTGAAGGCATTGCAGGTGAACAGCCGAACCGAGGCCGCTATGAAGGCGATCAAGGCTCGAATTGTCGATTCCTCTCACTAGCTGCCGTCGCTAGCTAGTTTCACGCTAAGGCGCAAAGGCGCGCATTCGTATTTCCCTAGGGCTTTGGACTTTGATAGTTTTGTCACATTCGTCGGATGCGTTGCTTGCCTTTACGGATGCGAAGAGGATCCTGGGCATCGGACGACCAGAATTGAACCGAAAACCGAGCGTTAAGTTTAACGCATTCACGAATTCACTGGATTTGCATTGTTTTCCGTTTTGCGTTTGATTTGTTCGACGGGGCTTCGCGTCGAGATTACGCGGCTCATAGTCCTTCGTTGCCTAGAGCTGGATTTGTCAATTTGGCGGAGCTTTGCGTCAAGAAGCTCGGTTCCGCCGGGCCTTTTCACGCAAAGGCGCAAAGCACGGAGAACCAAGCTTTAGCAGGGATTTTCACGCAAAGGCGCAAAGTCGCAAAGGGGGCCCTTTTGGGAGCGCGTGCGGCTTTATCCGCGCTTTGTTGCTAAGGACAACAAACCTATGGCTTACAGAAAGAAGGCGGAGGTCGGACTTTTAGTCCGCCCTCCGCCTCAAATTAAGCCAACGCTTTCAGTCAGTAGACACATCAAACTTCTCGACCACCGGCTTTGCGCCTTTGGGTTGGAGGAGAAGGGTCTGGCTGTCGGTGAAGACAACTTCTAGATCAAGCCGCTCGGAAATGGTCTTAAGAGCGAAGCCGAGAGAGGTTGGGTTGAGCTTGAAATCGAGTTTGTACTTAGGCACTCGCTCATCAATCTCGACCGTCACCTTAGCCTGCTCGCCGAGTTGCTTGGCGATAGCGCGGAGATCGATTCGATTAAAGGTCCCGCTTACCGCTCGCTGGAGGACGGTCTGTGAAAGTTTGCCGACGGCGCGTGCGGCGACGGTGCTTGGGTTGGTCGCGGGCACCCCGATGGGCTTACCGACAGGGGGCGTCGGATTCGCGGGGCGAACCTTCGAAAAGTAGTAAATGTCGTTCTGAATTTCATAAGATAAATTTGCAAGGCGGCAGATGATCTCTAGGGTCTCGTCCAAGTCCATAGAATTCAGGGACAGGAAGAGCTCCGTTCGAGGCAAGTTCTCCAACACAAAATTTTTCTTCGCTTGTGTAAAGAGGTCGTGAAGAACGCCACGCACATCAGTGCCTTTTGCACTAATTGTGATTTGCGTGCCTTGGACGGCTACCGGTGCACTCGGGTCAGGGCTCTGTGCAAAGCCGAGAAGAGGCAATGCCAAGAGCAACGTCAGTATGGCGATTTTTTTCATGAGGATGTTCCGTGGGGTGAAGGCGTGGGGCTAACGGACCAGTCGTCCGTTCTCGTCGTAAACTGCAATGGCGCCGTTAGAGGCGGGCTCAGCCGCGGGCTTCGGTGTAGCTTTTCGTGCTGCAGGCTTCGTTGTACGCGCGGGCCGGGCGGGGGTGCGGCGCGCGCTTGGGCGAATTTTGGGAGTTGGGGCCGGCTCAACCACCGCGGGGGCTGGAACTTCCTTAGGCGCGGGTTCCACGGCTTTTGGCGGGGTCTTGACCACTGGCTTGCTCACCGGAGGAGTGATTTTGCCAGCGGGAAGCGTCTGCCCGGGCTTGAGCATTCGCTCGCCGAAGAGTCTGGTCGGATCGCTGGCCAGCGCGCTCATCGTGATGAGCACTGCGGCAAGCGAGACGCTCAGCGTAAGAGTTTTGCCATTTCCTCGCCACGCAATCTTGGGCATGGTGAAGCGGGGCTTGTCAGCGGTTAAATCTGGAGCCGGCGTCGGGGCGGGGGATTCGACGACGGCGTGGGTCAAAGTTGTTTTCGGAGTGTCGGACGGCTTCTGTTGCTGAAGTTGCACGGCCATCTGGCACTGCGGGCACTCGACTAAGTGCGCTTCGAGCGCTTCGAGTGCTTCTTCACTAAGCTTGGAACCGCCCAGATAGCGCTTGAGTTGCGCCATGGCCAGTTGGCATTCGAGGTTTTTCAGCTGCATCGTTGACAATCCACTTTAGGTTTTAGAAGCGGATCAAAACGCTTCCATGATGGATTGTTGGACCTTGCACCAGATTCTTTAGGGGTTTTTGCGAGGATTTTCGATTTGAGCCCAGTTTCGGAGCGACTCAAGGAGGCGCAGTCGATTTTTTCGGTTTGCGACGAGGCTGTCTCGTTCACGCGATTCGATCAAGAGATCGCCCGTGGGTGACTCGACCACCACCCATCCCCCCAGCCCCACCCAGCTGTGGGTGTTTTTCGCCAAACGAACTCCAGTGATTTCGCTCCGCGTCCGGTGCTCAGTTCGCTCGTCGCCGTAAATTTCCAGGTCTTCTGGATGAAGAATCAGAAAGCCGATGTCCTCGTGCGGGTCTAGCACGCTTCGATATTGGAGAGTGGAAAATCCTACGAATAACAACGGGTCTTCGGGACGACCACGTTCACGGCCGAACCGTTTTCCGAGCTCATCTCGCATTGCCGCATTGGACCAAAGTCCAAACGCCGAAAGCGAAATCCAGCCGATCACCGGAAACAGAGCGAGCACCGCAATGGGGATCCAGTCCAGCGGCGACTCAGGGTTCCAAAGTAGAAATCCTCCGACCGCGAACGGGAAGCTGAGCAGCCCGGGCACGAGGTTGCCCATCAATTGTCTGCTTCGAGTCCAAATCTTGCCCGCCACCTCTCGGCATAATACACCGTGGACCTTGATGGCGAGTAAGCAGATCCAACTCCTGGCCTTGTCTCCTGACCCCTCCGAGCTCGCGCGAGTGCTGACAAAGTTCGGAAAGGAGCCGGGTTATGTGTCGGCGTTTGACGACGCACGGCTTGGATTGGCGCGCGATCTAGGTTTTAACGACGAGCTCCTTGAACTGGTGTCATTCGGTGACTTGCTAGGTCGCGTGTGCGTTGAAGTAGGGCTTCGTCCCACGCCCATCGCGACACGGGGACAAATTCGCGCCGCCGTGGAGTTCGCCTGTGAGGAGCAACCGGACGAATCTCCATTCGGAAAATGTCGCTACTTCGCCGGTTTTCACGATACGATGGTGGATGCGCTGCGAGAGTTGCACCATCACGACATCGGTCCAGATGAACTAGAAAAAGCCGCGTCGCTGAGCCTCTCTCCGCTCAAGGAGAAATTGCTCGCACTCCGAGAGATTGACCTCGCCGCCCGCGAGAGCTTGCTCTCTATCGGCCGATCATTCAGCAGCGATCGCGCCAAACTCATCGTGGAATCCGAGATTTCGCGGGCCCCACATTTCACCAATCTGCTGGTGATGGCAGGGTCGGAAGTGCAACCAATTGAGCTCCGTGCGCTGCAACGACTGGGCGAACTAGGGGTAGCGGTTACGGTGTCCACCGAATATGGCCCCGGAGGATTCGAGGGTTCGCGGCAAATCGCCGCGCTCCTCGGGATAACGCCCAAACCCCCCAAGCGAGTCGAATCTTGGACAAGCGCCCTATTCCAAGACACCAAATCCGACCTCGGCCCCACCGCTTCGGTTTTCGACGCCGCCGACCCGCTTTCCGAGTGCGAAACCGCCCTCCGAAAGTGCCAAGCCGAATACTCCGACGGAACGCCCGAGCACCGCATTGTCATTCAAGTCAACGATTCCCAAACTTACGTCCCGATGCTGATGGCCAGCGCGAGGCGACTGGACATGCGGCTGGATGCGCGAGTCTTGACACCGCTCCTGACCAACGGTTTTGCCAATCTGATCAAGTCCATTTTGGAGGCGCTCACCCAGCCGGGAGTGCGAGGTTTGGACCGGATTTCCGGGAGCACCTACTTTGGGGCCAGCCAGGAGGAGCGTGGGATGGTCAGCGACTTCGTCCGCGCCGTCGGTCCTAGCCCATGGGAAGAGGCCGCACACTTCGCCGAACTTCACCGCGAATCCCTTCCCTGGCTCTGGCCGATTCTCAAATGGCGCGACAAGGCATTACTTGGTCACCGCTCGCTCACCGATTGGCACGAACTATTCGAAGACCTAACGCGGCTGGACGCCCTGGAAAGCGCGGCCCAAGACTTGGAGAGCCACAAGCGCGAGCATGATCGACGAGCCCAGACCGCGCTACTGCGGGCTCTGGTGGACTTTGCCCCCGCCTTCGATGCAAAGCGTCAGACGTCGCTTGATTTGGCCGGATTCGTCCGCACCGCCACGCGCCTATGGGACCTCGAGCAGATCGTCCTCCCCAGTCCAGGAAAGGGTTTTCGGGTCGTTTCAAACCCGGTGGAAATTGGTCAGGCGGAGGTTGTGGTGTCTCTGGGAATGCTGGAGGGGACCATGCCCAAGCGCCGGAGCGAGAATGCCATCCTCTCTGACGAAGACCGTGCTGGTCTTGCAGAATGCCTTCCCGACACAGTGCCGCTACCCAACTCCTTCGTGGAAGCCCGCGCTCAGCGAGACGAGTTCATCCGCCTCTGTGCCCCCGCGAAGAAGAAGCTAATCTTCGGTTACCCCCGCACCGACGAGGACCGCGACAATGTCCCCACGTCCTACATTGAGGAAGTCAAAAATGTACTCGGTGAGCTGAAAATGGAGTCGATTCCGCGGAAGCACTTTGTGCCCCCAGAAGACGAATGCCGATTGCAAGTGGACCTAGAACTCCGACAAGCTCTTGACCGAAAAGCGCCGCCTTTCGAGTTTCCGTCCATTGAGGATGCGGCGGTCAGGGCGCTCATTCGGCCCGACTTTGCCGGAGCGGGCGTTCGGATTGGGGAAGTTTCGTCGGCTTTACGCTGTGCGTTCCAGTCCGTCTCGGCTTATCGGCTGCATTTGCGACCAAGCCGGCTGCGCCTCGAGGGCAAGCTGAGGCGGCTACCGGTGCGCGCGGGGTTGCTGACCGCATCGGATGCGGTGAGCGCGGAAAACGCCCTTCTTGAAGACCTCAAGCAAATCGCGGTCGAAGAATCGAACGCTTCTGAACCTTGGGAGCGTGCTTTGCTGGAAGCCGGGGCAACCCGTTACATTCGCGGCTGGATTTCGCGCGAGTTTCGGGCGCGAAGCATTTGGCCCCGGTCCGGCGGTCGACCCCGTCCCGAAGTAACGCTTAGCGATCCCGAACTTCGAGACACGATCAAGGTGGACGACCGCACGGTTCGGTTCGTCGGCGAGGTCGAAGGGATCAGCGACGTGGGGCCGTATCGGGTGCTGCACCTGTTCCGTTCGGGAGAGGCTCAGATGCCGGCAAAGGAGAAGGCCGAAGACCAGTGGCTCGAGCTCGCCATTTTGCTCGCTGCGGCGACGCAGGCAAATCGGCCCGTGGCCCTGGAAATCGACTCGACGGCTGGCGAGCGCAAGCTAGTCGTGCTGAACCGTGAGTCCGAAACGGATGGGCTTTTTGCTGATTCTAATTTCTCGCTTACGATCCAAAATTTAGAGACGCCCCCCAGGGCAATGAAGGACGAGCTCGTGGCGGTGCTTCGCCGGGCGATTTTCACGCTTGACATCGCCGACATGCGGCCTAATCCAGGCGCGCACTGCTCGCAATGTGATTTCGGTGAGTTCTGCCGGGTTTCGAGCGAATTGATTGAGATGGGCGACCTTTTCTCGGAGGACACCGAAGTTGAGTGAACTCACCCCGGAACAGCAGGCGGTGGTGGACAGCCGTGAGCCGCGCCTGACTGTTCGGGCCGCCGCGGGATCGGGCAAGACCAAGACTTTGGTCGCGCGTTACATGCGCCATGTCGAGTTGGATGGTCTGCGTCCTGACCAGATTCTAACGATCACCTTCACCCGGAAAGCGGCTTCAGAGATGAGGCGACGGATTGTCCGTGAACTCCGTGCAAAAGGGCGGAAAGAGGATGCCCAAATCGCAGAAACAGGACCCATTCAGACGATCCACGGCTTTTGCGAACGCATTTTGAGGGAAAACGCGGTCGCGGCGGGCATCGACCCTAAGTTCGACGTGCTTGAAGGCGGCGTCGGCGATACCCTCCGCGAAGACTGCCTCCGCCGCGAGCTTCAAGAGGAAACCACCGAATCGCCGCTCATCGAAAACTACCTGCGCATCCGCACTGGAATGCGAGGTTACAACCAGCGCGGGGCTCTGCACGAGACGATCAGCGAGGACGTGAGCAGGGTGCTCGGCGCCCTGCGGGGCGCGACGAAATCTAGGGTGGAACTGGCGAAAATCTACTCCGACGAAGATTCATTCAAGGCCCACGCGATCGCGACGATCAGTGCCCTCGGCTTAGGCGCCCAGGCCGAAAAGGTGGCAAAGCTGATGATCGAAGAGGGTCCAAAAGCGGAGAATGAGCGTCGGGCGGTGGCTCTCGCGTGTGGGCTGATGCAACTCTCGCTGGGCGTGTGGGAACGATTCGAGCATGCGATGCAATCGGAACAGAGGTTCGACTTTGCCGAGCTGGAGCGACGCGCGGTGGAGTTGATCGAGAGCGACCCGCACACCGCCGCGCGGCTGAACCGGCAATATCGAGCCGCTCTGGTGGACGAGGCCCAAGACCTCAACCCGATGCAGTACCGCCTCATTGAGAGCATGGCGATTGGCCAGGAAATGCTCGTGGGGGATCCGCAGCAGAGCATCTACGCCTTCCGGCAGGCGGACTACCAGCGCTTCATCGAGCGTTCAAAATCCACTACATCCTTACAACTGAGCTCAAATTTCCGCTCGGGCTCAGAGGTTCTGGCATTTGTAGACTCAGTGTTTGAAACTTTTTGGCAGACGTACGATTCGATGGACCCCGCCGCCGAAACACCTGGGGAAGTCGAGATCTGGGAGTTGCCCGCCTACGACAGTGAGCGCGTGGCCGAGATGGTTGCGGGATGCTTGGACGAAAACACGAAACCCGGGGAGATCGCGATCCTGGTGCGTAATCTCAAGAGTGCCAAACCTCTTCCCGCCGCATTGGCTCGACGAGGCATCGATTGCCGGGTTTCTGGAGGATCGGAGGACTTCTACGGACGGCTCCACGTGCGGGATTTGGCGAATACGATGCAAGCATTGGTGGATCCAAGGGCCGACCTCGCCCTCCTGTCGCTGCTCCGCTCTCCCATCGTTGGGATGTCGCTCGACGCCGTTGTCGAACTTGCCCATCGTCCAGAAACGCCTCGCCCGACGGTCCTGGCTAAACTCCCCAATTTCGAGCCGAAGCGAGAAGACGATCGCGTGGCCCTGGAGGCGTTCAAGGCATGGTTCTTTCCCCTTGCAAAGTATGCCGACCGGCTGAGTGCGTGGGAAGTGATTTCGGAGGTGCTGCAAAAGACGCCGTATCTGCTTCAAATCGCCGGTCAGCCTCGACCGATGCAGGCGATTGCCAACATCCGCAAGCTGTTTATGATGGCCGTCGAGGACCGCGAGCTTGGACCGCTAGAATTTTCCGAGAAGATTCGGCGCATCCGCGAAATCAAGAGCAAGGAGGGCGACGCACCCGCGGTGGATGACGACGAGAACACGGTCAAGATCATGACCATCCACAAGTCCAAGGGCCTCGAATTTCCAGTCGTGATCGTCCCCGATCTATTCAAGAAAACCAGCCGAACAACGCCCCCGGCAATCTTGGTTGATCAAAACTCCGGGCTAGTTTTTCCGAAGTTCGAGAAGGAAACCTCGGAGCTTTTTCGGTGGCAGGCGAAGCGAAAGGGCGACCAAGAATTAGGGGAAGAAGAGCGCGTACTCTACGTTGCCATGACCCGGGCACAGCGGAAGCTCATCGTGGTGGCCAACCCCACCCTCAGCCTGACTAACCAGCCTTTCGCGCTGCGCATCGCCAAAGCTATCGGTATGAAAGCCGGAGCGGAGTTGAGGTGGAAGGTAATCCGCCCGGAGTCTAGCTCTCCTCCGTCAGCTTGACGATGGCGCTCCAGCGCTCTCGCAGGTCGCCGAGAAGAGGAGAGTTTGCCCGTGAGACCGCGAGCAAGTCCAGGTCAATCTCTGCGAGCAAAAGGTGCTCCTCTAGCATCGGGGACTTCGCCACCACTTGCCCGTCGCTATTCACCACCGAGCTCATTCCCACAAACCCCTTGCCGCCCTCGAAGCCGAGCAAAGCCGAGTTCACGCAATAGAGGCTGTGTTCCTCGGAGATACCCTGCAGTAAGCGTTCGTAACGCTCCATATTGCCGGGTTCCGCCCCCGCGAACCCGCGCGCGGGGCTCGCGCTGGGAACGATCAGAACCTGCGCCCCCCGGATCGCGCAGAGCGTGGGCATGATGCTGTGCCAAATATCTTCGCAAATCAAGAGCCCCATGCGGCCCAGTCGAGTATCGAAGACCGCCAACGCCGTTCCCGCACTCACAAATCGCTCCTCGTCGAAAACCCCGTAGGTCGGTAAGAAGAACTTTTGGTAGACCTGCCGCACGGTCACTCCAGCGGGCGTCGCCTCTAGGTACGCGGCGGAATTGAAAAGCGTCTCATTGTGACGCTCGTAAAACCCTAGGGCAATGTCAATGGGCTTCGTCAGCCCGGTCAGGCGCTTGCCCAATTCCGCGGCTAGTTCCTCTCGCTCCAGCGAACATTCGAGCACGCCGCCTTCGAGGAAGTAACCGGTGGTCGCGGTCTCGCAAAACACCACCAATTCCGCATTTTCACTCACTGCTTGACGCGTAATTTCTGCGATGCGGTCGAGATTCGCGTGAACCTGGGCCTTCTCGGGCGTGAACTGGGCGACGGCAACCGTGAATCGCATAACCCGTAGTGTATCCCCCCGGAAACCGGGCAAACTAGAGAGGCCATGTCCCCTCCCGCCGCCCCCGTCTCCCCGGCCCGCGCCAAGCGGCTGGCGCGAGTGGGCCAAGGGGTGGATGCGTGCCGAAACTGGCTGCTGGAAATCGTCCAAAACGGACTCGCCAGCTCATCCGCGACGGACCGTTCTAGCTACGAAGCCATGGCGGCGCGGTTGGTTGACTTTCAGGCCCCTGGCGCTGCGCGGATGGTTCGGCAGCTCGGCGATGTGCTTGACTCGGGTGCGGGATGGGAAGCCCGCTGGCTAGACGCCGCATCGCTGCTGATCCTGTTTCTGGAGGCGTTCGACCAACGTCAATCGCTCGACGAACCTAGGCAAGAGGACATCTACCGCGCGGTGGGCTTCACTACCCAGAAAGACGATATCCCGGCGGAGAGCCGGATCGAGGATGTCTGGCACGTGGCGATGCAGAAGGTGTTCTTAGAGGACCGGCTGACCGTCCAGCGGTCGTGGATCTACGGCGAACGGTGCCAGCGGTGGCTCATGCACCTGAGTTACAAAGTCGCACAGCAGCCGTTTACGCCGGACTTGAAAGTGGGGCGAGCCATTGCTGGAGTGGTCGGGGTTTACCCGGGAGCGCTTGGGATGCGAGGGGCATTCCTCTCCTTGGACGAGGCTGAATTTCAACCTCCACCGGGCAGATCGCTGGCTGAAAATCTTGGAAGCTATGCGGAAACCGTGGCTAAGTTTCCCTGGCTCGAAGTCGCCCCGATGGCCCTCGAAGTTCACGGTCTTGAGCATCTGGGCGGCTCGTGGTTTGTGATTGACGAGAACGGTGAACGCATGGGGATCACGATGCGTGATCAAGCCGGTTGGCGTTCGGCTGCGTTGCTGGCTCTAGGTCCGGTTCAGGTCTATGGTGAGTACGACGGTGATCAATTGCTTGGCATCTGCGCTGGTCACCAAGGAGGCTTTGCCGTCCTATGAACGCGAGCGAGACTCTGCGCCAAGTTGTCTCGGGATCTCGGCGCGCCGGGGTCGAGGATCCGAAGCGGTTGCTGTTGCTTCAGGCCCGGGAGACGATTTCGCGGCGAGTCGGTCGGGTGGAGATCAACTCCGGCGACCCGATCCGCCCACCTGCTGCAGAGCCAAACCCGCTCGAATCCATCGCACCCTATGTTCAGGCGGCGGCGCTCAAGTACACCTCCGTGCTGCCGGAGTTCCTTGGGCTCCTTCAAGTTTCAAACGGCACTCTCCCCCTCGCCGCACTCCCGGAGATGCTCGCGTGGGCGGTGAACAAAAATTATGATTTGGGGCCGGTGTTGGGACCTACCGGGGTGTGGCTCGCGAGTCAGAATCCGGCTTGGTGGCAATTCAGTCCAGAGCATGAAACGCCCGAGCGATTGATCGCTGCCTACGGCGAGGAGACTCCCTTGAATCGCAAAAAGCTCTTCCGCCGCCTTTGCGTAGCTAACCGTGAAGCGGCTCATCGCCACCTGGCAGACGTTTGGACTGTCGAGCCGGCGGAAATCCGAGGCAGTTTGCTCCAGCTCGCCATCGAGGGGGGGCCACCATATCCCGAGGAGACAATCAACCTCGCGCTTGCTGACCGCACCGCCCTGATTCGCCAGATCATGCAGCTGGCTCTCGCCCAGGATGAGCAACATCGATTTGCCCAGCTCGTTCGCCAACTGGCCCCCACGTTAATCGCCGAAAACGGCGAGGTGAAGCGAAGCGACCCGATGGATGAGCGATGGGATGAGCTCGCGATTCAGGCGCAAAGCACCGGTCCGAACGACGTGGCCCGGGCCGTCATCAGCCTCTGCCCACCAGACCTACTCGGCGACCCTTTGGAACTGCTCACCAAATGCTCTCCTGCCATCGCCTCGGGGATCCGTCGGGCAGCTTCGGTTTTTCGGCATTCCGCTCTGCTCGAGCACTTCGCCGAGGAAGCGCTGCGGACCGGTGGCTCCTTCATGGAGTGGGAGGAGCTGCCGGTCAAGGATGTGGAGGAGCTGATCCGATGGTCTTGGAACCACCTCCCGCCCGCCAAACGGTTTGGCCCACTCGCCGGAGTGCTGGAGGGCAACGAAATTTTCTCGCTCGAATTCAGCCGCTGGGCCATCATCGAAGTAAGGAAATCCATGGGTTGGCACGGCCCCGAGACTGCTTTTTGGAATCAAAACTCTGTCGCCCTTGCGTGCCGCATGAACCCAGAAGCGATCCCGATCGCCCTTGAGATGCTCAACAATTCTCAAGCCGATCCTCGCCATCCGCTGCTCAAATCGTGGTTCCCTCTGCTCACCTTGCGCCATCATTTATCGTCGCCCTTCGCCCCACGCCCATGACCCCCAACATCATCCGCCAACACGCCGAAATCGAGTTCAAAAACGAGCTTTCGGCCCTCGCGAGTGTGGACACTCGCCCGCGCCCGCCGCAGTGGCAGCTCAGCCCTTGGGCGGTGATGCACTACATCCTCGGCACCACTTTGGAGGACGGGACGGTCATCACCCCGAAGTACGTGGGCAATCGACGCTTGGTCGAAATCGCCATCGCAACCCTGGCCACCGACCGAGCCTTACTATTGCTCGGCGTTCCCGGCACGGCAAAGACATGGCTCGCCGAACACCTCTGCGCCGCGATCTCGGGTGATTCCACGTTGCTCGTTCAGGGCACCGCGGGCACGGATGAGAACGCGATCCGATACGGCTGGAATTACGCGCGGCTGATCGCCGAGGGTCCCTCGAGCGATGCCCTCGTCGAGTCGCCAGTCATGCGCGCGATGCGACTCGGCAAGCTTGCCCGCATCGAAGAGCTGACGCGAATGCCCAGCGATGTCCAAGACGCCCTCATCACCATCCTCAGCGAAAAAACGCTTCCAATCCCTGAGCTTAATTCGGAGGTGCAGGCGATCCGCGGGTTCAACGTCATCGCGACTGCAAACAATCGCGATAAGGGCGTTAACGATCTCTCCAGCGCGCTTCGACGCCGTTTCAACACGGTCGTGCTGCCTCTTCCCGCGACGCTCGAAGAGGAGACCGGAATCGTGCTCCGACGCGCCACCGAACTCGGGCGCGCACTCGAGATTCCGGGTGCTGAGCCCAGCTTCGAAGATATTCGCCGCCTCGTCCTCATCTTCCGCGAGCTTCGATCAGGCCAAACAGAAGACGGCAAGACCGCCATCAAATCCCCCTCGCCCACACTCAGCACTGCAGAGGCGATCGGAGTGATCAACCAAGGCATGGCGCTCTCGGCGCATTTCGGGAACGGGCAACTCACCGCCAGCGATTTCGCCGCCGGAATGGTCGGGGCGATTGTACGGGAGCCTGCATCCGACACCTTGGCGTTGCGCGAGTACCTGGAAACCGTGGTGAAGCAACGCGAGGGGTGGGGTGACCTCTACTTGGCCTGCCGAGACATCCTGTGAAAGAAACCCGTCTCTACGGCATCCGACATCACGGCCCCGGCTGCGCCCGGTCTCTCCTTTCCGCGCTTCACGAATTTGATCCTGAAGTGCTCCTCGTGGAGGGGCTCCCCGAATCCGAGCCCCTGCTCACGTGGATGCGGCATGAGGACTTAGAGCCGCCGGTGGCCATGTTGGCTTACTCCACCGTGGACCCAACCCAAGCCGTATTCGGACCGTTTGCGGAGTTCTCGCCGGAATGGGTAGCTATCCGCTGGGCGCTCTCCCGTGATGTGCCGGTAAAGATGATCGACATGCCCGCCGCTCACACTCTCGCTCCTCGAGAGGCGGGCTTGTTTGCTTTCGAGTCTCAGGAGCCCCCTCGCGATCCGCTAGGGTGGCTTGCCACCGCGACTGGCTACGACGATGGCGAGCGGTGGTGGGAGCACATGGTCGAGGAACGGCGCGATCCCGCAGGGCTTTTCGAAGGCATTGCCGAACTGATGGAAATGGCCCGCGCAGAGCTCGGCGAACCCACCGACGAGCGCGAACTTCAGCGGGAGGCCTTTATGCGGCAGGGCATAAGGCAAGCCGAGAAATCGCACCAAAGAGTCGCCGTCGTCGTGGGTGCTATGCACGTCCCTGCGCTAGCCGCTCGGGACCGAATCAAGGCGTCCGGCGATGCGGCCCTGATCCGCGGTCTCCCGAAAGTCAAAGTGCAAGTGGCGTGGATACCGTGGACTTACGACCGAATCGCCGCCAGCAGCGGCTACGGAGCCGGTGTCATTTCGCCGGCATATTACGAACATTTGTGGCGCAGCAAGCCGGACCAGCTCGCTACTGGTTGGATTCTGCAGGCCGCTCGCCTGCTCCGCGAAGAGGACCTCGACGCCAGCCCCGCCAGCGCCATCGACGCGGTCCGGCTCGCGGATGCCCTAGCGGCCATCCGAGGGCGGCAGCACCCCGGGCTACAAGAACTTCAAGAGGCGGTGGCGAGCGTGCTCGCCGAGGGCCACGATGCGCCAATGCAACTCATCCAGCGCAAGCTCATCGTGGGCCAGCGGATGGGCGCGGTCCCGGATACGATGCCCGGTCTCCCGATCCAACAGGACCTCAACGATCACCTCAAGCGCCTTCGCCTCAAGCTCGACGCTGAGGAGAAGCCCCTTGAGCTTGACCTG
Source organism: Chthonomonas sp. (assembly GCA_043754215.1). Classification (GTDB taxonomy): domain Bacteria; phylum Armatimonadota; class Fimbriimonadia; order Fimbriimonadales; family Fimbriimonadaceae; genus JAFLBD01. The sequence continues at coordinate 24,567 of JAYUVF010000097.1, forward strand.
CGGTCCGAGTTTGACCTCGCTCGAAGCCACCTGCTCCATCGGCTCAACGTGCTGAACGTTCCTTGGGGCGAGGCGAAGGAGGTGCGGGGCAAGGCGGGCACATTCCACGAGCACTGGCGGCTGGAGTGGCGTCCCGAGTACGCGCTGGCGATCGTGGAAGCGAGCCGATGGGGGACCACCATCGAAATCGCCGCCAACAAACTCGTGGTCACGGCGCTAGAGCAGCCTCGGTCGCTCGCGCAAGTGACTCAGCGGCTAGACGAGTCTATCCTCGCTCAACTCGATGACGCCCTTCCGATCATCCTCACCAAACTCCAAACGGCGGCCGCGATCGCCACCGACGTGACGCAGATTTTGGACGGCATCCCGGCGGTAGCTCGGGCTCTCACCTACGGCTCGGTTCGCCAGACTGATGCTGGCGCACTACGCGCCGTGTTCGATGGCCTCGTCGCCCGCGCGTCCATCAACTTGCCCCTTGCTGCGCGAGGACTGGACGATGAGGCTGCGGAGCGGCTCGCCGAGCTGATCGACATGGTCCACCCGAGCGTCGCTCACGCTGAAGGGAGTGAGGCGTGGCTGCGTGCGCTTCGGCAGATCATGGACGACCGCGATGCCCACGGACTTCTCGTGGGACGCATCACGCGCCTCCTGTTCGACGCTGGCTCGCTCCAGCAGGAGGAGATGGCGACTCGCTGTGCCCGCGTGCTCACCCCAGGAATCCCGCACCGCTACGCGGCGGCTTGGATTGAGGGTTTTCTCGCTGGCAGTGCGTTGGCGTTGATCCACGACGCCGCCCTCTTTGACCGGCTCGACCAGTGGCTGCAGTCGCTCCCCCCCGAGACATTCGACGAGACGCTCCCTCTGCTACGCCGCACCTTTGCGGCCTACACAGCGCCCGAGCGACGGCAGATCGCCGAAGTCGTCAGCACGGGCGTTGGTGCCAAAGTCGAAGTCGCGCCCACATTAGATGCTGGCCGAGTCGCGCTTGTCATGCCATTCCTGGATCAGCTCCTCGGAGGTGCGCCCGATGGAAAATGAGCGTGCTCGCCGGTGGCGACTCGTCCTTGGCAACGAAGCAGAGTCGCTCGGCGGCTTGTCCCCCGTGGATGCCGGGCGGGATCGGGTGCTGGAAGCTCTGTACGACGCGCCAAAGAAAGGCAACCTCGGTCCTAGCAGCCCCAACATCGCGCGTTGGCTAGGCGATATCCGCACCTATTTTCCGAGCACGGTGGTGCAGGTCATGCAGCGGGACGCGATGGAGAGACTGGGTCTCCACCAAATGCTGCTCGAACCCGAGACCCTTCGCGCGGTGCAACCGGACGTCCACCTCGTCGCCACCTTGCTCAGCCTCGGCAAAGCGCTTCCGGCCCAAACTCGTGAGACGGCGAGACAGGTAGTCGGGGCTGTGGTAGAGGAAGTCACCCGCCGCCTCCAAGAGCCGATGCGGCAAGCCGTCTCAGGAGCTTTGTCGAAGCGGAGCCGCAACCGCCGCCCCCGACTTACTGAGATGGATTGGCATCGCACGATCCGCGCCAATCTCAAGCACTACCAGCCCGAGCAGGCGACCTTGATCCTTGAGCACCGCCATGGCTTTGGACGGCAAGGCACCGCGGTAAAGCACATCATTTTGGCGATCGACCAAAGCGCCTCGATGGCCACGAGCGTGGTGTATTCGGGAATCTATGCCTCGGTTCTGGCCTCAATACGCAGTCTCAAAACGAACGTGGTGGCCTTCGACACGGCGGTGACGGACCTCTCTGGGCACCTCTCCGATCCGATTGAACTCCTCTTTGCCACGCGCCTCGGTGGAGGGACGGATATCGAGCAGGCTTTGGCGTATTGCGAGTCGCTTGTGGAGTCTCCCTCCGACACCGTGTTGGTCCTGATCAGCGACCTGCTGGAAGGGGGGAATGAGGATCGGTTACGCCGCCGCGCCGCACGTTTGGTCCAGCTTGGGGTTACTCTGGTCACACTGCTGGCTTTGAGTGACGAGGGCACGCCTATCTTCGACCCCGACATGGCAGCCGATTTCGCGGCCCTTGGTTCGCCAACAATGGCGTGCACGCCCGACGCATTCCCGGACCTTCTCGCCAGCGCTCTGAAAAGGTAAGTGTCGCCGTCCGTTCTAAGGCCAGCGGTGGCACTCTATGCCCTAGGTGCAGCTGGACACCGCTGTTGTCTCACGCAAAGACGCAAAGAACGCAAAGGGGCAAGGCGCAAAGGCGTCGCAAGCCCTCCTCTCCCCATGGGAGAGGCGAATATGACCCGATTCCGCCATCGCGAGCATGGTGAGGGCGCAAGCGCACGAGCCTAAAGAGCCCTCTTGCAAGGAGATTCCTCCGCAATACACTTTG
>JAYUVF010000098.1:0-27267 GCA_043754215.1 Chthonomonas sp.
AACACTTGCACTGCGGCCAAAATTCCTACCGTGAAGATCACGATAACCACGAGGATCTCAATCAATGAAGATCCGCGTTGCTTTGTGCTCATGCCTCTAAAATTCATACTGTATCAAACCTCGGTAAAGAGAAATCCCCTGCAGGTGCCAAAGTTGAACGATCAGGGGAGAATCCGCCAACTGTTGTCGTTGATCTGGCGCGACTCGTAAGGATGTGCTGATCCACCTAGGAACAAGACAATGTCCCTCTTGACCCGCGTGGGCACACGGTCTGTCCCGCTTGGCTCGAAATCGCGGTAATAGCTGTTCCAAGTGATCACGGTGTTCTCGGAAGGGTCGTTGTAGCCCAGTTGACGAGGGTCATCAAGCGCGCTCCCGACTCCATAGCCGCTACTACCCGCTCCAATCGCAAAATTTGTCCAGAACAGCGTGTACCTCAGTTCCCAACGATTTGAAGCGACACCTATGCCAGGAGGATTCTGAGCCACATCGTAGCCGCTCAACTGATAAAACTCAGCCGCCGGATTGCTCGCACTCACCGGTTGAGACTTTAGTAATGCAACCGTAGTGGCGGGGCCATACGCCTGGCGAGCACCGGCAATATCATCCAGGTTCGTCACCTGATTGTCGCCGTTGGTGTCTACCTGAGGTGAAGAGCCCTGATTAACTGTATAGGCATTGGGCCAAACAGCGGTCGTAATCAAATTCGCCGCCTTCCGCAAAGGACGAGGTCGGAATGTCTCGACGCTTCGCACTCTCTTCGGGAAAAGCGCTCCCGTCAGTGCATCGGCAGGAACGATCTGACCGTTCAGCGGCCCAGATGTATAGCGCGAGACGTAGCCTAAGAGGGCTGGCGGATAACCGCCGTTGTCCTGGCGATAAAGCTGCAGCGACGTGCGCAATTCGTTCAGCGAGGAGATATCCGCGCTGCGGTTGGCATTGTCCTTTGCGCGAGCGAAAACGGGGAAAATAATCGCCGAAAGGAGCGCAATGATCGCAATCACTGCGAGAAGTTCAACTAACGTAAAGGCTTGCCTTCGATGCATATGGGTTCCGCCGTCCGGTTATTCTAGACTATAACTTGCTCAATCCTGTTCCGGATTTGTAACGCAATCCTCAATTCACGCGTTTAATCTCATTTCCCGGTCAAGTAGCGCATGTACGCATTGACCGCCAATTGAATGGGCCCGTTCGCCGTGGCGGCCACAATCGCTCCCACCGCCAGGTAGGGGCCAAACGGAATGGTAGTGAAGCTCGGCTTCCAATCGTCCTCGATATCTTCAGTGCTGTACGGGTCTTCACCAAACCACGACTTGTAGAACTTGGGCACAAACAACCCAATCACGTCGAAGGCAAGGAAGTACCCTACTCCGCATTTTAAGATCGAAGCGATCGACTCCGGCGCATACTCCTCGCCTCTTTCTTCTTCATCCGTATCCTGCCGTCGCATCACGAGCACCTGCGCGATGCCCAAAACTGCTCCAAGGACGATCGCAAGCGCGAAGCTGGTGAGCGCTCCAAATGGAAAAACGCAGGCCCCAATTCCCCGCGCCAGCTTAATGTCCCCATGGCCCATAGCATCCTTCTGGAAGATCAGCCGCCCTAGGAACGTGATGCCCCACAGCGCCAAAGTGCCCACCAGAGCCCCGGCGATCGCGCTGGGCATGCCCATGGTCCAAGCCTCCGGTCGACCCATTACCAACAAAGCGATGTTAAAGCTCAGCCCCACGAACAGCAAAAACGCGTTGAGTTGGTCCGGAATAATAAACCAGCGCAGGTCAATAAAGGTCGCCGCCACCAGTACACTGACCATCGCAAAGTAGCAGATCGCCCTGGGCACATCCCAAGCCACGATGAGTTGTTGATGCCAGACGAGCGCCCACAGCGAGCCCGTGATTAGCTCCACCCAGAAGTAGCGCGAGGGAACGGATACGCCACATTGCCGACACTTCCCGCGCAGTAACAGCCAACTCAGAAGGGGAAAAAGGTCTTGAACGCCAAGCCGATTCTTACAGTTGGGGCAGAAGCTGTGCTTCGGCTCATTGATGGACATGCCCAACGGCATGCGGTAAATCACCACGTTCAGAAAGCTGCCGATCGCCGCCCCGATGAACAAGCCGACGATCCATGTCCACTCAGGAAACACGCGCTACTCCTCGGCTGGGGATCGGATTATTCATGAACTCCTGAGTGAGGACGGATCAACCGCCCGGTAATGCACAAAAAAAGCCGAGCCCCCAAGCTGGGGGCTCGGCTTTTCGCGTTTCGCCTACTCCTGGCTACCAGAAGACAGCGATTCGATAACCTTAATCAGCGGCAAGAACATCGCGATAACGATGAAGCCGACGATGAAGCCGAGCAATAGAATCATGATCGGCTCAAGAGCCGCCGTTAGTGAGGCTACTCGAGCTTCGACTTCATCTTCGTAGAAGTCAGCAATCTTTTGGAGCATAAAGTCGAGCGAACCGGACTCCTCACCAACGCCGATCATGTGGATGACCATCGGCGGGAAGAGCTTGGAGGCTTCGAGCGGGTCACCAATACGGTCCCCTTCTCGAATGCGCGCTCGGGCCTCAAGCACCGCATCCGACATGATCGTGTTACCGACCGTACCAGCCACCGTTTCCATCGCCTGCAAAATCGGCACACCGGAAGTGAGCAACGTACCCATCGTTCGGCTAAATCGCGCCATGCAGATCATGTGGTGAAGCTTGCCAAACACCGGCACGTACAACTTCCCACGATCTATCACCCGCCGCCCAAACCTCGTCGAAGCGATGAGCTTGTAGGTCACGAACACCAAAATCGAGCCCCCGACCCACAGATACCAAGTCTTGAGGAACGAGGCCGATAGGTCAATGAGGAACTTGGTCATCGCCGGGAAGTCGTCTGGCTTCAGACCAATGTCCACAAACAGTTGGGCAAACTGGGGAACGACCCAGCTTACAAGGAAGATCACGATGCCGATAGCTGCCGTCAAAACCAAGACCGGATAGGTCATGGCCGACTTGATCTTTCGGCGCAATTCGACGTCCTTCTCAAGAAACTGCGAGAGTCGCTGGAGGGTCTCTTCGAGCACACCACCGATCTCGCCCGCCTTGATCAAACCAACGAAGAGGTTGTTAAAGGTGCGCGGATGGCGCTGCATCGCTCGGCTGAGCGTTTCACCCGACTCAATGCGCTCGCCGAGGTCAACCAAAATCTTCTTCAGCTTCGGATCTTGAGTTTGCCGACCGAGCACATCTAAGCAACGCACCAGCGACACACCCGCGTCCACCATCGTGCTGAACTGGCGGCAGAAGATGGACAGATGGCCCAACTTAACTTTGCCGTAGCTCTTGGGTTTGGTGCTCTTAGATTTAATCATCGAGACTTCGATAACATCGAAGCCTTGCTCAATAAACCTAGAACGAAGGATATCCTCGCTGTCGGCGTCCATGGTCCCTTTTTGAATGGACCCGGAACCGTCGCGGAACGTGTAGCTAAAGACTGGCATGCTTAATTTCCTCTACCGATTATCGCTTGGGGGGCGCACTGCTGTTGCCGGGGGTCCCGACAGCCATCGTGCTGATCATCTTCTTGAGCTCTTCTTGGTTCTGGCATCGGCTGAGCGCTTCTTCCAGAGTGATGAGCCCCTTCATGTAGTGGTCGCGTAGGCATTGGTCCATCGTGAACATGCCGATGCCACCACTCGTTTGAATAGTGGACGGAATTTGGTGAGTCTTTCCTTCGCGAATGAGGTTTCGGATAGCCGGGGTGGCGATCATGATCTCGTTCGCCGGAATTCGGCCCTTACCCGTCGCGCGCGGCAACAATTGCTGCGAGATGATCGCAACGAGGTTGTTGGAGAGCTGAACTCGAATTTGCTCTTGCTGCCCCGGAGGAAACACGTCAACCATTCGGTCAATCGATTCCGCCGCGTTGTTGGTGTGCAAGGTGGCAAAGACCAAGTGGCCCGTTTCAGCCGCGGTGATCGCGAGACTGATCGTTTCGACGTCTCGCATTTCACCCACGAGCAACACGTCCGGGTCTTCTCGAAGTGAAGCGCGCAGTGCGTTGTTGAAGCTCTTGGTGTCTTGCCCAAGCTCGCGCTGGTTGATCAGCGACTGTTTGTGAGTGTGAAGGTATTCAATTGGGTCCTCAATCGTGATGATGTGGACCGCGGAATTCACATTGATGTGGTTGATCATCGCCGCAAGCGACGTTGACTTTCCAGAACCGGTCGGGCCCGTCACCAAAATGAGACCACGAGGTCGCTCGGTGAGCTGATCCAGTAGCGGCGGGAGGTTGAGCTCACGCACCGTCGGGATTCGGCTGGAAATCAATCGGAAGGCAGCTGCCACCGCGCCGCGGTCTCGATAGAGGTTAACACGGAATCGAGCTCGACCCTTAGGTAGTGCGTACGAAAAGTCAAGTTCCAGCGTGGATTCAAAACGCTGAATCTGGTCGTCCGAGATGATTTCGTACATCATCCGCTGCGTCTGCTGCGGGGTGAACATCTCGAAGTTAAGTCGCTTTAGCGCGCCGTCATCTCGCACCACGGGTGGGCTGTCGGTGGAGATATGGAGGTCGGAGCAGTTCCGATCCACCACGATGTCGAGTAGCGCATCAATGTGGAGGTCGTCGACCGGTCGCGGCTTGCCTGGCGCCTCGCCGGGAACGTGGGTGGTAGTGGCCGCAGTGGCGTTGGGTGGCGGAGCCATCGGGGGCGCACCTTGCTGGGGGGGAAGATTCGGGTTCTGCATCGTCTAGCTCTCGCGCGAGTGCCTAATAATAGCAAGAGTACGACGCGCGCCGCTACCTCATTTGTTCATTGGGCCTGCCCTAATAAATCTTCGGGGCCTGCGTACACATCTGTAGCGCGGGGCGACCGGCGCTTTGCCATACTCACGGATATGAGATATTGGCTCGCCGCGCTTTCGATCCTCGCCCCCTTGGCTGTCCACGCCAAACCGGATTTCACGTTGACCGTATTGCACACCAACGACATCCATGCGCGAGTGGAATCCAGCACCGTCGCGCGAAAGCCGTACGGCGGCTATGCGAAGATGGCCACCCTCATCAAGCGTTACCGGGCCACCGATCCGAACCCTGTTGTTCTGAACGCGGGCGACACGTTCCAAGGAACGCTCTACTACAACGTCTACAAGGGCCTCGCGGATGTCCATCTCATGAACATGAGCGGATACCAGGCGATGGCGCTCGGCAATCACGAGTTCGACGACGGCCCTCAGGGACTGGCCCCGTTCGCCCGAAACGCGCGCTTCCCGCTTCTCTCCGCAAACCTCGATTTCAGCCGCGAGCCGTTGCTCCGCGATCTGATCAAGCCCTCCGTGATCCTCACCGTCGGCGGTCAGCGCATCGGCATCATCGGGCTCATGACGCCAGACCTTGTCGAAATCTCCAGCCCCGGGCCAACGATCTCAATGAAGCCGCTAGACGCGGCGCTCCGAGCCGAGATTACTAAGTTAACTAACCAACGGGTTAATAAGATTGTCGTCGTGTCGCACATGGGCTTTGCCGCCGAAACCGCGCTGGCCAAGCGTCATCCGGACGTGGATATCGTGGTCGGCGGTCACTCTCACACCCTGCTCTGCAACGCTCAAATCGAAGGCTTCCCCGCTCCCGCAGGAACGTATCCGACGATGGTCGGTAATACCGTTGTCGTTCAGGCGTGGGAATGGGGCAAGATTCTGGGTCGCATCAAAGTTGAGTTCAATGCGGCAGGTGTCGTGACTGGTTATCGTGACAACGCAGTCATTGTGGTCGACGAAAAGGTTCCGGAAGACCATGCAGTGGCCGCGGCAGTAGACGCGTTTCGCAAGCCAATTGAACAGCTGCAATCCCAACCCGTCGGCATGACCGAAAAGGGCATTTCCCGCGATCCGATGTCCGGCGAGACCCCGATGGGCAACGTCATCGCCGACGCTCAACTCAGCTACGTGGCCAAGCAAGGCGCAGTCATGGGCTTCATGAACGCGGGCGGCGTCCGCGCTCCCATCGAACCGGGCCCGATCACCTTCGGCGAAATCATCGCCGTCCAACCCTTCGGCAACACGCTTGTGGTGATGGACGTCACTGGTGCCGCCATCAAGGCAATGCTCGAAGTGAGCGCTGGCAAGGGGATGGCCGTCCAAGTCTCCAATGGCGTTCGTTACCGCATCGGCAAAAACTCACCATCTGGTGAGAAGATATCCCAACTCACCTTCAACGGCACCCCGATTGAGATGGACAAGACCTACCGCATCGTGGTGAACAACTTCATGTCCCGCGGCGGCGACGGCTTCACCAGCCTCGCCGAAGCCAAAGGCTATCGCCTCGACACCGGCTTCCTCGACAGCGACGCTCTTATCGAGTACATAAAGAAAAACAATCCCATCGAAATGGGGCTGCAAGGTCGAATCATCACGGAGTGAGCCCAATGGAGGGGGGCGTTCACGCCGCCTTTGGAGCAAGGCGTTCACGCCGTCCCGCTTGCTGCAGTCAACTGTCCGCGAAAACGGAACCACCGAAGCTCTCAAGCGTAAACGCAGGGTTGGAAAGTGAGTTGACGAATTGCGGTGGCGACACTATACATCTGTAAGGCACGAGTTTCGGAGATTCCTTGCATCGTGTACTTCTGAAAAAAGTGGAAGTACTCGGTACATTTGGTACATCGGAGGGGGGCGTTCACGCCGCCTTTGGAGCGAGGCGTTCACGCCGTCCCACAAACAATCAGAGCGGGAGGACGAATCCTCCCGCTCCAATCTCGGCCTAAAGGCCTTGCTCCAAAGGCGACCTAAAGGTCCCCCTCCGGGGGCTTAGTGCTGTGGGGCTGGCGGCTGCACCCAATTGGTGAACGCGGCGCCCGTCATCGTGTTCCACGCCGACTTCTGCGTCGCGGTCAAGATCGGCCAAGCCGCGTTGTAGGCGGCGAGCTTCTTGGCTTGCATCTGGGCGAAGGTCTGCGGTGCCTGATTGGGCTGCGGAGGAGGCATGTGCTGCTGAATCGCCGCATGAATGCTCTGCCGTTGTTGCTGCGTCAGTTGTAGCTGTTGTCCGGCCCGAGGATCCATGAACGTCATCGGCGCGTCGAACTGGAGCGTGAGCTGGCGCAGCCGCGACATCTGAGTCTGGTTCAGAATCTCGGCCAATGGGTTTGGAGGACCTTGCTGTCCGCCCTGACCAGGACCACCTTGTCCGCCACCCGGAGGAGGTCCGCCAGGTCCACCCTGTCCGCCGCCGCCAGGACCGCCGGGTCCGCCCGGTCCACCACCGGGGCCACCAGGACCGCCGGGACCACCGGGACCACCGCCAGGACCGCCCTGCGGAGGTCGAATGGCTTCAATCGCAGTCCTTTGGGCTGCGGTCAAGTTCAGATGAGTCTGGACCGTCGGCATTCGGACGACGAACAGTGAGTTGTCACGTCGCATTTGTCGCTGAGGTCCACCCGCTGGGCCACCCTGACCAGGACCACCCGGTCCGCCGGGAGGGCCCTGTTGGGCGATGGCCATGGCCGATGTTGCCACGATGACCAGTGCGGCAACGATGGAAACGATGGGTTTGAATTGTTTCATTTGTTTTTCCTTGACCGATTTGCCTCGGTTGACATCAATATGCGTTTTTGTTATGAGGGTCTTATGAGGTTTTAGCCTTTTTTGAAAAACTTATGAAAAAAGTTGTGCCGACCCCAACTTGGCTCTCCACCCTGATCGAAGCGTCCTGCGCATCGCACAAGGCTTGCACGATCGCCAGACCAAGTCCAAACCCGCCCCGCCCCTTCTGACGTGAACCGTCCACCCGGTAGAAGCGATCAAACAAATGCGGCAGATGCTCGGCCGGGATACCAATGCCCGAATCTCCAATCGCAAGTTCATCCTGTTTAAACCAAACCTTGATGGGGGCACTCGATTCGCTGTGGGCCAGCCCGTTCTCGACGATGTTTTGGATGATTTGCCTCGTGGCGTCCGGATTCAACAAGGAGTTCGCATCTTCTGCAATGTCTACTTCAACCTGTGCTCCGTACTCACGCACCGCGAGCTGGACCAGTGGAGCAAGCAGGGTTCGCTCGATCTGCAATTCTTCGCCGCCGTGATCGCGGCGAGCCAACGTCAGCAAGAGCTGGGTCAGACGTGTCATCGAATCGCCGGCTCGACTCACTGTTTCGAGAGAAGTCCGCATCTCCTCTGGTGTGGCCTTGGGGTGAAGGCCATTTTCAGCTGCGAGCGTGATGGACGTCAGCGGAGTGCGAAGCTCATGAGCCGCGTCGCTAGTGAAACGGCGCTGTTGTTCGAGCGATCTCGCCAGCTCTTCATTCGAGCTTTGGAGCCTGGAAATCATGGCATTAAATGCCCCCGCCAACCGACCGATCTCGTCCGGCCGATCCACCGCAATGTCCTCCTGGTGCCGAGGGTCAGAGGCAATGCGCTCCGCCGCCTGAGTCAGCCTCGCGACCGGCCCAAGCACGAGCCGCGCCAGGATCAGGGCCAACCCCGCCGCGACGGCAAAGGCCAGCGGAAGAGCCGCCATGAGAGTGCGATGTTGAGCCTGCTGGGCAAGCCGAAAAGGAGCCCAAGGCTGAGCAACTTGCACAACCCCCGCGATCCGGTCCCGGCCCGGCATCGGCACCGAGACCACTCGGTAGGTTTCTCCATTGAATTGCAGGTCCTGAGCCAGCCGCTCCCCGACCTTAGAGCGCTGAAACATCGACTCGCTCCAAAGCGGCCGAATTCGATTGGGGTCCAGAGGCTCCCCGTCGACATCAAACATGCGTGGCCCGCGGATAGGGTCATCGTCTCTGGGGCGTCCCGGCTGCCGACCTTCGTTGGGAGGACCAAAACCCTGGGGCGGGGGCCCTTGCGGCCGACCTCGCCCCATCCCGTCCGCGCGGGCAAAAAGATCGCGATCCATCATGTCCCGAATCGTTTGGTCCGTCGCGCGAAGCTGAACAAAGCCGAATCCGCTCAGCACCAGCACCAGCATCAGCCCGTTCAGTAACACGAATTTGGTAGACAGCGACCTCATCTAGCGGACCCGCTCCCGGACCGGATGGTGTAGCCGAACCCGTGCACGGTCTCGATGAGCTTGCCTTCTGGATCCACCTTCTTCCGCAGACTCGCCATGTGGAAGTTCACCGTATTAGGGAGCGCATCCTCGTTGTTCCAAATCCGGCTGAGAATCACGTCCCGAGTCAGCACACGATCTTTGTTTCGAGCCAGAGCCTCCATCAATTCGTACTCACGACGGGTGAGGTGGATCAGTTCATCGCCGCGCTTCACGGTCTGGGCCAGCGTGTCGACGACTAGCGGCCCGGTATGGATCAGAGCGTCCTTGCGCTCCGCGTCGCGTCGCGTCAAGGCTCGGATTCTGGCCAGAAGCTCTTCGATCGCAAACGGTTTGACCAGATAGTCATCAGCACCGGCATCAAGGCCATTTACCCGGTCATCAATCTGGTCGCGAGCGGTGAGCATGAGGATCGGCGTGCTGATGCCCATGCGGCGTAAAGTGCGGCACACCTCGCGCCCGTCCTTTTTGGGAAGCATGAGATCGAGCAGGATCACTCCGAACGGATGCAGCATCGCCATCTCTTCCCCGGATTGGCCGTCAGCTGCCCACTCCACGTGGTAGTCCGCGCGTTTGAGCGCTACTTCGAGGCCCATCGCGATATCCGGGTCGTCCTCCACGATCAAAATCCGCATGGAGTTATTGTTGCCGGAAGTTGTGAGTTTTTGATGAGGAACTAAGTATCCAGGCTCGGCGAGGCCACATCTTCCTCAAAAACCCTCTCCATTTCGTCGGAATAGTCCTCGTCCATCGCCTTGCCCATCTCGCGCATGACCTCGCGTAGTTGTCCAGGAGTTTCAGGCTCGCCCATGCGCTCGACGCGGTCCGCCATCTCCTCGATTCGGGCATCCTCATCACGCCCAACGCGGAATTTACTAACCAACCGGTTAAGGTTTTTACTGCCGCAACGCTCGCACTTTGGCTCGCCGCCGTCGCTCGTCATGCCGACCAGCACCGTGAGTTTCGCGTCGCAATCTCCGCACCGGTACTCGTAAATCGGCATCGCTTGCCAATTATGAGATCAAATTGACGCAAAGTTTTCCCCACACGGTACAATAGTGCCCATGTGAAATTGCTCGCGCAATTTCCCACCATTTTTAAAGGGGCAACAGTTCGTGGCCAGAGTACAAAAGAATTACACGCGCAAGACCAGCGCACCATCATCCGCAAAAACCGGACAGGTCGAAATCATCGTCAATTGCAGCCAGCGCGAAACGCGCATTGCGGTCCTCGAAGATCGCCAACTCAAAGAGTATCGAGTTGAGCGCGAGGAGCGAGTAGTCGGCTCTATCTTCAAGGGGATCGTGCAAAACGTTCTGCCCGGTATGGACGCCGCGTTCATTGACATCGGGTTAGAGCGCAATGCGTTTCTCTATGTTGGCGACATTTTGCCCGACGAACCGAATAACGACAACAGCCCAAGCGGCTTGAAGCGCCAGGAACTACGTCGTCGCAAGATCAAGGAGCTCATCAAGCCTGGACAGGAGATGATGGTGCAGGTCACCAAAGCACCTCGCGGCACCAAAGGCGCCCGAGTTACAACCCGTATCGCCCTCCCCGGGCGCTACCTGGTATTGATGCCCGAGCACAATAACATCGGGGTTAGCCGCAAGCTCGAAGACCGCAAAGAGCGGGACCGTCTTCGCCAGATCGGCGATAAGATCGCCCCTAAGGGATTTGGCATCATCATGCGCACGGAGTGCGAAGGCCGAACCGAATTGGAGCTACGCCAGGACGTCATGTTCCTTCAGCAGCTTTGGAGCCAGGTGATCGAGGGAGCGAAAAAGATGCGCGCTCCCGCCTGCATCCATAAGGACCAAACCTTGCTCTATCGCACCATTCGCGACATGTTCAATGACGAAATCCATAAGATGGTCATTGACGATCCGGAAGAGTACGAAAAGGCTCACATGGTCGCGCGAGTTGTCTCGCCCAGCCTGACCTCCAAAATTTTCCTCTACGACCGCGACACTCCGATCTTCGACCACTACAACATCGAATCGGACCTCGAGCGGCTTCTACAGCACAAAGTCTGGCTGAAGTCCGGCGCCTACTTGGTGATGGACGAGATGGAAGCGCTGACCGCGGTGGACGTCAACACCGGCAAGATGGTCGGCTCCAACAATCTTGCTGAGACCATTCTCAAGACCAACCTAGAGGCGGCGGAGGAAGTCTGTCGCCAGTTGCGCCTGCGTGACATGGGCGGCATCATCGTAATTGACTTCATTGACATGGAGTCGGCAGATGATCGCAAACGACTTCTCGACCATTTCACCAAACAACTGGGCAAGGACTCCAACCGAACTCGAGTCGGCAAGGTCTCTTCGCTCGGTCTCATCGAAATCACCCGGAAGCGCACTGGTGAGAGCGTTACCGAGTCCATCAGCGATATCTGCCCGATGTGCGAAGGACGCGGACGCATCGCCAGCAAGGACACGGTTAGCCTTTGGATAGAGCGCGACATGCGTCGAATGCTGAACGAGGCTGGCAACGCTTTCCTGGTCAAGTGCCACCCGGCCGTCATCGAAGCGCTCATTGGCGCAGACGGCGAGAGCGTGGAGGATCTAGAGCACGAATTGGGGCGGGGCATCTACCTTCGCGCCGACTTCGACTACGCCTTCGACGAGTACACGATTGATTCCGGCACCATCGAAGAAGTGGATCGTCAACACATGGGCTTCCGCCGCGCTCAGGTTCTAGAGTGCAGTGTGCGCCGCAGCGACAACGAGGGCCTCAACAAGGTGATCGGCTGGACCGACAACGGCTTCTATGTGGAGCTGTTGGGTGGAGCCGAACTGGTCGGTCAACGGGCAAAAATCTGCTTGATCGACATCCGCCGCTCCTTCGGAGTGGGCGAAGTGATCTTGGCAGGCCAGCCCGCTTTGCGGTAAGTTGCGCATGTGATTCAACCTGGGCAAGAGAAGCGCCTTGGATGCCTCCTTTTTGGAGGCCTTGCGCTCATGGTCCTGAGCGTGTTCGCGTTTCTGGCCATGCTTTTGGTCGGTCTCACGTCTGCAGCTAGTCCTTTCCACGGGGATAGAACCATTCTCAACATCGCGAGCCTGCCGGTCATCGGCATCGTCGCTGGGTTGCTGATGATTGGCTACAGCTTGTTCCAGATGTGGGTGGTCCCGAGGTTGCAGGCGTCGACCGTAACCATTGCCGAGCAGCCCGGCGTCTACGTGATCACCAAGTTCGCGATCAACCTCAGCGACATCATGGAGTTTCCCTTTGAGCCAGACCCGTCCCAGGAGTACAAGTACTACGTTCGGCTCCAGTTGGCCAATGGGCGGCGGGCGGAATTACGAACCTCAGAGGCGACCTACTTCTCCCTAGGCGAGGGGATGACCGGCACGGCGAAGATTCAGGGGGATTGGCTTGGACAGTTCACCGCTCAGCAGAGCCCGCCCAGACTCGGTTAAGATCGTGGGCACATGAAACGGTTGGGGTCCATCACGGTGATTTGCGGCAGCATGTTTGCTGGCAAGTCAGAGGAGCTGATCCGCCGTGCCCGCCGCGCTCTTTACGCTAAGAAGCACGTTCAGGTTTTTAAGCCCGCGATTGACCGGCGGTACGACGAACACATGGTCGTCACGCACATGGGAGTCCGCCATGACGCCAAGCCGGTCCTGGACACGGCGGAACTCGCCGCAAGTTTGGACCCGAAACTGGATGTGCTTGCCGTGGAAGAGGTCCAGTTCTTTGACGACCGAATCGTGGCCCTCGCCGAGCAGTTAGCGGATGCGGGGGTCGAGGTGATCTTGGCCGGCTTGGACCAGGATTTTCGGCGGAAGCCATTTGGGCCGATGCCGCAGTTGCTCAGCATCGCGGACGAGGTGGTGAAGCTCCGGGCCATCTGCCTCAAGTGCGGTGCCCCCGCCAGCCACACATTCCGAATCATCAACGGGAAACCCGCCCGGATGGATGATCCGGTTATTCTGATCGGCGCGACCGAGTCCTACGAAGCGCGCTGCCGCAACTGCTTTGAACTTCGGGGCGTCGCTAAGCCCAAGAAGTCCAAAACAAAATCGCCCTAGCTATAAAGGCCGGGGCGACTCTTCACCAATCGGTGAATTACTTGGTGCGCTCGACTTTGACGTCCATATCGATCGGCGTCGGGGACATCGGGAACGGTGCCTTCTTGATCTTCATCTCTTCCTTGGCGCTGCTGCCGTCAGCGAGGATGATCCAAATGAACCCTTCTGCGGATGCCGGGTCGTCGCCGGCGGTTTCCTTCGTCGAAATCTTGACCTTCAAGGTGTCCCACTGACCAACCTTTTCGAGGGCAATCGCTTCGTAGTCAGCCTTCACCGGGAACGTCTCTTTGTTGGCGTTCTTCATCTCGGCGGACCACTTGCTGCCGATTTCAATCGGCTTGTCCGGTCGCTTGACGGTGCCGAGGAGGGACAAGCGAACGCTTGAAGCGTCCTCGTCACCTTCGTCGCCGTACTTGGTGACCACACGGTCGCCACCGATGGTCATCTTAGTCGTGGTCTCTTCGTCGATGACTTGCTCGCCATCGGGAGTCTTCACAACCAGGCCATATTGGGTCGTGTCGTAGCTGACCGTCCCGTCTTCGGTGACCTTGGTGATCTTCTCGCGGGTCTTGCCACTGACATCAATTTTGAATTCGGTGAAGTCGAGGGTGGCGCTAAATTTGTATTCCGTTTCCTCGCCCACCTTTGCGGTGCGGCCGAGAGAGTATGTTTGTTGAGCCGCGAAGGCTATGGCACCCAGCGCAACGCTGGCGAACAAGAGGGTTGAGAACTTAGAAGACCGTTTCATATCGAGTGGTAAGCGCATTGTACACGCGCGGTTATCCTCTTTGAGACGTCCGACCCACCCGGCGTGTTTCTATCCGCGTAAACTAGCCCGCGACTATGCCTCTTTCAGACATCCGGTTTGTCTCCTTCGATGCCGCCGGAACATTGCTGCAAAACCGATATCGACCCGGAAAATTCGCCGTGGCATGCGCGGAGTCGGTCGGTCTTGGCCTGCGGTCTGAAGCTGCCCACTCCTACGAGGTCCTGTTTCAACAGCGGCTTGGGCTCTTTTGGGAACTGAATCAAGCCCGAGATCCATTAAAGCTCCCAGACTTCTGGCTGGACTTGACCACCGCATGGCTACATCGAGAGGGCGAACCCGCCGCTGCGCCACTCGTCGTGGCCGAAGCAAAAAGGCAGTTGCTCGAGACGGACAATTGGTTTTCGCTGTTTGATGACACGCTAGCCGCATTGGACCAGTTAGACAAACTCAGCATCCCCATGGTCGTGTTGAGCAATTGGGATTCGAGTCTCCATGACATCCTGAAGTCCAAGGAAATCTACGACCGATTTAAGTTCGTGATCGCCTCACTTGAAGAGGGGGTCGAAAAGCCAGATATGCTCCTGTTCACCTGCCTTTTGGAGCGCTTAGACGCCGCCCCCAACGAGGTCTTGCACATCGGCGATGACTGGCACGACGACATTCAAGGAGCTCAACGATCTGGGTTGCACTGGGGATTTTTAGATCGGCTTAATCCCGAGAAGTTAACCGAATGGTTAGATTACGGGTCGGGCGAGCGACTTTGCCTCCGAGGCAATAAGCTCACCGATTTCACGGAGGTCCTCGCATCCGTCTAAGCGACTTCGACTACGAACTACCAGAGGAGTTGATCGCGCAACATCCACTCGCTGATCGCGCCGCCAGTCGGTTGATGGTCGTGGACCGCCTGACGGGAACTGTCCGCCACCAGCAGTTCACCGACATCACGTCCATATTGAAGGAGGGCTACACGCTCGTCATGAACGACACCCGCGTGTCCGCAATCCGGCTCTTCGGTCACCGACCTACGGGAGGTGCCGTCGAGGCGCTACTTCTCCGAAACGGGCTTCCCGAAAGGAGTTTCGTAGCCATGGTGAAGCCAGCCAAGAAGCTGCCCATCGGATCAACTATCGAGTTCACGGGGGCCCTGCGCGCAACTGTCATCGCCGACGATGGCGACGGCTTGCGAACATTACAATTTGATCCCATCGCGGATCTAACCGATCAACTGGGGGCCGCCGGTTTAGTACCGCTTCCCCCTTACATTCACGAGTCATTGGCAGACAAGGAGCGCTACCAAACCGTGTACGCCGCTGTACCAGGCAGTAGCGCCGCGCCCACTGCGGGCCTCCATTTCACTCAAGAGATTCTCAATCAATTGGATCATATGGGTGTGAAAAGAGCCACGGTCACGCTTGACGTGGGAATCGACACCTTCCGGCCCGTCACGGCGGACGACTTGAGCGACCACGTCATGCACGGCGAGCGATGCACCATTTCGGAAGAAGCTGCCGAGATCATCAACCAGTCAAAAGGGCGCATCATCGCAGTCGGCACAACCAGCGTCCGAACCCTCGAGTCATTTGCGTCAGCTAACCATCAGGTTAGTTCAGGTTCGAAATCCACCAACATCTTCATAAGACCCGGTTACGAATGGAGGGTTGTAGACGGGATGTTCACCAACTTCCACCTTCCAAAAACCACCATGATGATGATGCTGGCGGCAATGGTTGGGCGGGACTCGCTCCTGAACGCCTATCGGGAGGCGGTAGAACATAAGTACCGGTTTTTGAGTTTTGGCGACTCAATGTTGATCGAATAAGCCCGTTTTCGCCGCAATTGAGGCCAAATAGAAAGTATCATAGGGGTGATGAGCGTAACGAAGGAGTCGCAAGTGTCCACTCAGGAAGAGTTTGATCCCATCGCCTATATTGAATCTGCATTTACCGCCGACAAGAAGGAGCCCCTGAAGGGTGAAAAGGGAGACATCGAAGTTGATATCCCTTCCATCGGCGAGTTTTTGGGCAAAAAGGGTCAGGACGGCGAACCCAAGGCGCGACGAACTCGGGGTCCACAAAAGACCCTTAGCGCCCCACGACCGCGACGGGTGCGAGGAGCAACCTCAACCGAGCCGGCTCTCGATCCAGAGCTCGCCAACATTTGGGAATTGCTCCCGAAAAACATCGAATTTTTGGGCACCTTCTTCGACGACAAGGTGACCGCCAACTATTACACCGGGGAATTCAAGGAGTCTCGCCAGGAACTCATCCGGCGGTTGCTAGATCCAGAGCTAACCTTGGAAGAAGTGAGCCGACTGTTGGGCGTTTGCCCCGCGACAGTTCGCCGCTACACCAACCGAAACTGGCTTGAGCACCACCGAACCAAGGGCGGGCAACGACGATTCCGCCTAACGGGCGTCGTCAAATTTGTCGAAGCCCACGGCCGCGTTCACGGTCAATAAGCTAGAGTCAGATATGGGCACCGAGGCCCTTCGAATCGCGATTTTCTCCGACTCGGCGTTGCCGGTCCTCAACGGCGTGAGCGTCAGCATTGACGGTCTCGTCCGCGAGCTCCGGCAACTCGGGCATTCCGTCCACATCTTCACCGCCGCGCACTTCGGCTACAAGGACCCGGATCCCAACACCTACCGTTTCCCGGCCATGGAAACCCCTTGGACCAAGGGTTACCCGCTCGCTTTCCCACCGTTCTATCCCCTGCTCACGCAGTTCAGAAGGCATCAATTCGATGTCGTGCACACCCATACGCCGTGGACAATCGGCTTCGTCGGGCTTAGGTGGGCTCAGTCGGAGTCGGTGCCGGTGGTCTCGACCTATCACACCCACTACGACAAGTACAGCCACTACATCCCGTTTGTCCCCAAGCGGTACCTGCGCTACAAGATTGCCAAGCACACCCACTACTATTACAATGCGGTGCAGCATGTCATTACGCCCAGCGAAGCAAGTAAGAAGTGGCTTAGCCGGCATAGCGTCAAAACGCCCGTCACCGTGATCCCCACCGGTAGCATGCCCCGCCGCATGCTCGACCGCGCCGATTTGCGCTTGAAGCACCGCCTGGCCCCCGAAACACGGGTCTTGCTCTACGTTGGACGCATCGCTCAAGAGAAGAACATGGAGGTGCTGTTCGCCGCAGCGGCGCAGGTGCTCCAAGCCGAGCGAAACGCCGTGTTCTGGCTCGTTGGCGACGGACCTTACCGCGAAGAATGCGCCGAGTTGGCCCGTCGGTACGCGATCGGAGATCGAGTGCGGTTTGTCGGGTTCGTAGATCGCCACGAAGTAGATGCTTTCTATGAGTTGGCCGACATCTTCCTCTTCGCATCCATGACCGAAACACAGGGGCTCGTGATTCAAGAGGCGATGAGCTACGGGCTTCCTGCAGTTGTGGTTCAAGGGGGAGGAGCGAGCAGTGCCATCACCGACGGCACGAACGGGTTTGTCGTCGGCAACGATCCCCAGCAACTTGCTGAGGTCGCGTTGCGTCTGCTACGTGACGACTCGCTTTTTGGGGCGATCTCCGCGGAGGCTTCGAAGGCAATTCGAAGCTACACCATGCGCGACATGACCCAGGCCGTTCTTTCCGTCTATGAGCAAGCCATCTCCCCAACCCGATCAGAGCCTCTCCCTAGTCTCCCGAGGTAACCGCGGGCATCACGCGCTGATCGGACTGCTGGCGGTCCTCGCCGTCCTGCGCCTTTTCGCCGCATTCTTGCAGGTCCCACCCTTCATGGCTCCGGCCTTAAGTTTGGTTCTCTCTGCCATTTTCATCACCGTCCCTATTCTGGGGCTCTTCTATGCCGCGAACCATCCGTGGACGCCCCGCTCTGCCTTGGTGGGACTACTCGTTGGAATTGGACTGCAGTTTATATTCACCCAACTGCTAGGGCAACCAATTTCTAACCCTTTGGTTAGTGTAGTTTTCAGTATCATCGCTCAGTCCGGACTCTTGCTCTGGTGCTTCAGCCTCGGAGCCTTGGTGGCGAGTTTGGTGAAAGACAAGAACCTGCTTTTGCCTGTTGCCATCTTCCTCGCCGGCTTCGATGTGTTCCTCGTTACCTATCCGCTCGGACCCGTACAGCAGGTGCTGCAAAAACAGCCTGAGGTGTTTCAGAAGGTCGCCTACAGCGTCCCGAAGGCAATCGAAACGGGCCAGTCCGTCGGGGTGCAGGTCGGGACTTACGTGGGGCCGGCCGATTTCATCTTCCTCAGCATGTTTTTCGTCACGCTCTTTAAATTCCGGATGCGAACGAAGGCCACCCTGCCATGGATGATCGTGGCTTTGGTCTGCTATCTGTTGGTAGTGCTGCTCTTTGGCGGCATGAAACTCGGCCCCATCTCGCTATCGGCACTTCCTGCTCTGCTCCCAATCGGGCTTGTTGTCCTTTTGGTTAACTTGCCCGAATTCAAGATGAAGAAGGACGAATGGGCTGGAACGGCCGTGGTGGCGTGCCTCGCGATCGGTCTCGCTTGGTTTGGGATTTACTCGGCTAGCACGGCGAAGCCAGCGCCGCGAGCTGAGCCCGCGACGTCACCGGTTTCCCCAGTGCCGCCAGAATCGGAAGCGACGCCTGCGCAAGCGCCGTGATGTCCACACCAGTGTTCACGCCGTTTCGCTCAAGGAAGTAGACAAGATCCTCGGTCGCCAAATTACCTCCCGCTCCCTTCGCGTACGGGCAGCCCCCGAGGCCGGCTGCGGCCGAATCGAAGTTCGTATAGCCCGCGTCCATCACGGCCGCGACGTTCGCGATGGCGGTACCACGGGTGTCGTGGAAGTGCCAGACGATCTTGGCTTTGTCGTAATCCGCCAAGATCGGAAAGAGGCCGCGAACTTCGCTAGGAACCGCCACCCCAATCGTCTCCCCCAAAGAAACTTCATCCACGCCCATTCCGAACAAGGCGTCGACGACCGTGCCAACTTGGCACGGATCGATCATGCCCGAGTACGGGCACTCAATAATGGTGCTGACGTACCCCCGGACAAACCCATTCGGACGACTTTCTCGAAATCGCTCTATCATCGGGCGGAAGTTATCGAGCGTTTGCGCGACCGTCATGTTGACGTTGTGCTGGGTGAACGCGTCGCTCGCGGCGGTGAATACAGCGATCCGGCCAATTCCAGACTCAATCGCTCTGTCCAGTCCCCGCTCATTGGGGACCAGTGCGCTGTAAATTCCACCATTTGGTAAGTCCGCCAGGACCTCCATAGCGTCCGCCAACTGCGGCACCCACTTCGGCGAAACAAAACTCGTGACTTCGATCTCGTTCAGACCAGCCGACAACAACGCCCGGATAAACGACTGCTTGGCCTCGGTCGCAATCGGGGTCTTCTCATTCTGAAGGCCATCGCGGGGGGCGACTTCAATAATCCGCATCAGCTTGCCTCCACCCGAATCAGGGCGGTAAACAGACGCTCCTCTTCGTCCAAAATCGCTACCCAAATATCAAACCCTAAACCTGCAGATGCAAACACCGCGTGAGCTTTTTTGTTCCCAATCACGTGCTGATTCAGAAGCGTCCGGAAGTCGGTCTGGACGGCGGCCAGATTGTTAGCAACTTCTGTCAGCACGACCTTAAATCCGGTCGTATTGGCGTCGTCATCATGACGAAGGTTCCCCAAGCTCTTCAGATAAGGCAAGCGGTTCATGGCCCCCTGAATCTTGTGCTCCCAACCCGAAGCGTCCCGACCGGTCAGGGGGGCGTGTTTCTGCCGCAGGTTCCTGACCAGCACTTCCCACTCGTATCGGGTCGACAGCTCGTTCATGTCGGTTTGAGTTAGTTTTCGGCGGCAACCACAGAAATCATCAACTTCCCTTCGATGACCTGCTCCCCTTTCACCACATTGATACGACTAACGCGCCCATCGAATGGCGCATTGATCGGCTGTTGGGTCTTCATAGCCTCCAAAACGAGCAGCTTTTGTCCCTTGCGTACCTCTTCGTTCTCCGCGACCAGCACATCAATGATCAAGCCCGGCATTGGCGCCGTGAAGTCCCCGCTCGACGCCGCTCCACTTCCACCGGCTCGCGAAGCCTTCTTCTCGATCTCAAAAACTTGGCCACGATAACTGATGAGGACTTTCGAGCCCGACTTAGTCACCAAAGCACTCGAAGTACCCGAAGACGTACGAACGGTCAGCCGATCAGACAGTCGCCCGACTGTCGCATCCGAATCGCCCGCGATGAGCTCAGTCTCCACCCCATTCACGAGCCACTTCATGTCGTCCTCGCCGCCCGAAACGCACGAGCCGCCTCTATAAACGATGCAAAGAGCTTCTGCGAGGCGGGACTGTCTGGTGTCCGTTCCGGATGCCATTGAACAGCCACAAGCCATCGCGGCCCGGTGCCTTCGATAGCCTCAATGGTTCCGTCTTCGTGCCGAGCGACGACCCGGAGTTGCTCACCAACTTGATCGATCGCCTGGTGGTGGTAACTCTTCCCCGACACCCGTGTTTCGCCGACGATTTGGCCGAAACGGGAATCCGCATCCACCTGGTAATCCTGGAGCGTCCCCCCCTCATGGTCCGTGTGGTTGAGCTGATCAGGGATGTGCTGGTTGAGCGTGCCCTTGTGGGTTACATTCAGAAACTGAGCACCGTAGCAAACACCTAGAATCGGGGCGTTGTCAGGGAGGGCCTGGTAGAGGCCGGACTCCGCCTCGAAGCGACTAGGATCTTGCAGCTTTGAAGCAGGATGCATCTCCTGACCAAAGTGCACCGGATCAATGTCATTGCCACCAGGAATCAGAACGCCGTCAAGCAGCGGAGCTAGCTCTCTAACATCCGCCACCGTCGGCACGATGACCGGCACGCCGCCAGCGCGAACCACCATTTCGCAGTAGTTGCTGCGAAGCGAATACTGCGGCCCGTACGCCCCGTCGTTTTCAGAACGGTACAGGTCGCAAGTGATGCCGATGATGGGCTTGCTCATGCGCTAAAGAATCTCGCTGATCTTCTCGGTGTGCGATCGAATCGCATTGATGAATTCGCTGGCTCCGACCCCGTTGATCAACCGGTGGTCGAACGTCATCGCGAGGTTCACGAACCGACGGAGTTTGATCTCCTTAACCGTTTGGTCAAGACCGTTGTAGGGCTCGCCCAAGAACACCGTCGCCACGCTCGGGGGCACCACCACCGGCACCGCATCTCGCAAACCGAACGACTGCATATTCGTCAAGCTGATCGTCACCGCCTCATGCGCTTGATCCTTGCCATTGCGTGCTGCGTCGATCTGTTCGCGCATCTTCTCCGCGAACTCAGGCCAACTCAACTTGTCCGCCTCGTCGATGACAGCGAGAACCAACCGGTCGCCGGGGAGGGCAACGGCGATGCCAAGATGAACGTGGTCATAGGTGCGAATAGTCGAGTCACCGACCATTGTTGACCTAAACGCGGGGTGAGCTTTCAAGGCCTGAACCACCGCGTAGGCGAACATCGTGAAGCTACTTGGTTGGAACGAACTGCCGCCCGCCTTGTATTCCAAACGCTTCGCTTCGATGCCTTCCCAAAGTGTCGCCACCGTGATCGTGCCCGGAACCACCAATTGGCTGCCTCTCACTAGGCGAGAACTCAGCAGTCGCTGCGCCGAAGTCATCGCGTTTTCCGCGTGCCTCCATCCCGAGGCCGGTGCCACGGCCGCTTTAACGGGCTGCGCCCCGCCCAAAAACGCATCGATGTCGCTCGGCATCAACTTTGAGCCGGTGGCCGGAATTGTAGCCAACTGAGCCTCGGTGACGCCCTTTTCTTTAGCGTAAGCGCGAGTGCGAGGAGGAACGTCCATCCTGCGCCCTTCGCCCGATGGCGCGGACACCGATGCCGAAGCAGTCACAGGGGCAGCAACCGGCGCGCCATGAGCAGCCGGGGCCTCCGACACTTCACCAACGGCCCGCAAGGTCGCAACTTCCGCCCCGATCGGCAACACCGCATCTACCGGAGCCAGCCACTCAACCAAGACGCCCTCGTACGGCGACTCGACATCCATGACCGCCTTGTCGGTCTCCATTTGGTAAATCGCCTCGTCACGTCGAATCATGTCGCCCGGGTTCTTGAGAGTAGCAACCAGACGGGCCTCTTGTAGGCCCTCGCCAATTTGGGGAATGCGCAGAGAAATGAGTGTTTCGCCGACCGGAACAGCCGCGTTCAGACCGTGGTTAGGTTCGATCGCCTCCACGCCCACGCCAACTTCCATCTCGCCGATGTCTGCGCCGATGGGCATCACCTCGTCAATTGCGCCAATCCAGCGGACGATCTTGCCTTCAAATGGCGATTCCACATCCATGACCGCCTTATCCGTTTCCATCTGATAGATCGGCTCGTCTCGCTTGACGAAGTCACCGGGCTGCTTGAGAAAAGCCACGACTCGGGCCTCTTGCAGGCCCTCACCAATTTGAGGGATACGGACGGGAACGACTGGCATACTGCTCCTTTGAAGTAGGTTCAAAGATTGTGGCACAGCCGCGCCAAGAAATAAGGTGGTGGAGGATAGCGGGATCGAACCGCTGACCTCTTGCATGCCATGCAAGCGCTCTCCCAGCTGAGCTAATCCCCCGGGTACCGAATATTAAACCCGCTTCCGGGCCGGAATATCAAGGGCCGTGCCGTAGCAGCATGCTTACTCTACCTCTCGAAATTGCCACCGATGCGTTAAACTGCCCGTATACTGACCACAGCGATGAGGATGAAAAAGCCACTCGGCCTATCAGCCGTGCTTTTAGCCGTGGGTGCAACTCTATTCGCACTAAAGGGAAGCGCGCCAGCTCCCCTCGCTCAAACGCCGCTCGAGAAAGAGCTTGCGTTGGCCCGAAAGGATGGGATCCCGACCACTGCGGCAGAGTTTCGGGCAACCATCAAAGTGCCGGCACAGAAAGACAACGCTGCACAGTTTTACCGGGTGCTCAATCGCATGAGGCCCTCTCCAAGAGACATCAGCAGCTTCATCTGGAGTCTCAATTGGGATCCGGCCCCAGAGGCACTTGAAAGTGCCCGAGCCAAGCTGAAAGAGCATCAGAATTGGCTTGATCTTGGGGATCAAATCACTAAGCGCCCCGCGTTTTGGATGGATCGCAAATGGGAGGACGGTCACGCAGTGCTTTACCCAGAGTATGCCCAGGGGAGGTCTCTGGCCCAGCTACTGTTACTCCGCGGAACATTAAAGGCCCGCGAGGGAGACGTGGCAGGTGAAAGCTCAGATGCTAGAGGCGCGTTACGAATCGCAAGCCACTTTGAAAGCGAAACCACTAGCATTTCCAAGAAGGTATCCGACTCAATTACGCAAATAGTTCTGCACCGGGTCACCGAGTGGGCGTTCCGACAACGCGATAACTCAACGTATCCGGCACTACTAGACGAAATTCTGAGAAGGTGGAGGCGCCCAGACCTCCGGGCCGAGGTTCGGCTCGACCTATATCAGGGTCTACTTCTTATGGACCAGGCCCGAACGAAAGAGGGCCGGGAGAAGATAGGCTTAATTGAAGAGGATCGGTCGCCGCTCGATGATATTTTTCCCGAGCTTTCAGGTCAGTCGGTCGAGGCAGGCAAAACACGATTTGCCAAAGGCTTTCGTCAGTACTGGAAGGCGCTTAAGCCACTTAACCAGGAGCAGGCGACGGCGGCCACATTTGAGATGATGAGCGGCCTGATGTCGGTGCCAACGGCGGTAAAGGTCGTGGAGAACCTAAATCCAGACTTTGATGAGAGTGATCGAATTGCGACTTTGGAAGGCCGCCGAATGGTGCATGCAGTATTCGTAAAAGCCGCCCGCGCCACCTACCCAAAACTGCTGGACACCAGCAAATTCATCAGCCCAATAGATGGCAAGCCGGTACGCTACTTTTACGATGGCACTGAACTGAAAATCAGCGCCGGAACGGTGGACGACCGTGAAATACAATTGATCCTTCCACCCAAGCGACCAAGTTGAACAAACTGTTTGCGCTTAAGACCCGGGCCGACATAGCCTAGCGAAAGACGCGGTGCCTCCCAGTCCCTGAAGGGACGGCATACCGCGCCTGCGTTTCACTGAGGGACAACAGTGTTTGCGCCTTTGCGCCTTTGCAAGAAACTGAGTCGCAATCAGCACCGCTTGTGAGAAGAACCGGCAGTCCGCCAAATACACGACTTCCACCGAATCTCGTGCGGCAACCATTTCTCAGCGTCCGAAGAACGAAAATGAGGAGTGCCGGGTTATGATCTATGTATGGGGAAACTCCTTTTTGCGTGCTTGTCCGCTGCGGTAGGCATGTGGTGTTTTGGGTGCAAACCGCAACCGCAGGTGATTCAGCAACCCGATAAAAGCTCCCCAGCAGTCAGATCGACGCCCCAAAAGGAACTGACCCAAGTTGCATTTGCGATTCCAATCCGAACTGGGGTGCCTCTTGAAATCGATCTTAAAACGGGCGTATCAACACCCATGTTTGAGCCTGCGCTCTGGAAAAAGCTCAGCGCAGGAATGAAGAACTCCATTCTGGGGCCGATCAGTGCAATTTCGGCTTCGCGCACGGGACGGGTTGCCGTTGCAGTGCAGGACGGTATCTTTCTCCTTCGAAGACGAGGCGCCGGGAAGTACGAAGTAGAGCGCTTTATTCCCGAAGATAAGAAGTCACCCTTCACGAATCCCCTTCTGAGCCCCGATGGGAACTTCCTCGCGTACGCGAACAACATGACCATTCTCAGTGCCCAGGTGATGCCGGTCATGTACGCCGACCTGCGCGTGAGGGACTTGACGACCGGACTGGACAAGCGAGTGGCCTCTAAGGTCGTGCTCAGTTTTATTGAGACATGGCTGTGGGTAAACGACAGCCGGTCGCTTCTCATTCTTCAGACCAGCGATAATCCCACATTAGAAAACTTCCCGATGGACTGGAAGCGAATTTCCCTGGATGGTGCCGTTCAAAGTGTCCCGATGCCCGCGGTAGAAACTCGCCTTTCGCTGGACGGGTCGTCGTATCTAGGCTTAATCTACAACTCAGAGGATGGCTCAACGGCGTTTTGGGGCCAATCACCTGACGGAACCCCGACCCGAGCGATCTGGGGCCCCGACTTGGACAGTGTCCTCGCCCTTTGGGAGTCGGGCGAAGTTGTGACAAGGGTGATTGCAGACCGACCTCTGCGAACTCTTCTTCAGAAGTTCAATACTGCTGCTCCCGCCAACAGGAAGACGGTCTTCACCTTTCCGGAAGAGTTCGAACCATTGAAGATTGTGTGCGCTGAGTTTGAGTGAGCCGCTTTTATACCTACCACTAAAGTCACGGGTTGACACTCACCACTTTAGGCAACTAGACATCGTGGACCGAGCAAAAGACCGCTCCAACTACGAGAGAGTGAACGACCATCGGAAGTGAACGAACGCCGAGCCAACGCAACAACGGCCCCAACTCGTGTCCAAAAGTGGCAGGAAAACCAGGAATTCTAGGAATGACGGCTAAATGCGCTCCAAAAACTCGATCTGCGTCCCATCGGGATCGGCGATGAAGCAGTACTTAACTCCCATCGTCTCGTTGGCCTGCGGAGTCAAGATGACTTCCAGCCCCTCGCCCACCGCCCAGTCGTAGGCGGCATCGACACTCGCCACCCCAAGCGCGAAGTGCGGAATGCCCTGCTGCTGAAAACTACTAAAGACGCCGCGAGCCTCCGCCGAAGCAGGCTTAGATCCCGGCTGCATGAAGATCTCCAACTCAATTCCGTCTCGAGTAATGTAAGCAAACTCGAGTCCGGTCTCCGGAACTACCGTGCGCGCACGAAGCTCGAATCCAAGAACAGTCCGGTACCAATCGAGAGAACGCTCAAGATCGGAAACGACGATGCCAACATGATGAATCCCTGTAAATTGCACGGAAGAGTTGTACCGCTAACCGCGCCGGACAAAGATCGCGTCGAACTGCAAAACTCGGTCATCTTTGCGGCCAAAGTACGGATGAAAAACCGCGTCTAATCCAAAACCGAGCGAACTGAGCGCGACCACAATTTCTTCCGCCGCCGGCGCCCCCTCGTACGCGGGTTCGACGCACACTTCGATTTCAATCCACTCGGTACGCGACAGGGTCTCTTGTGCGCCAGCCAGGACCTTGAGCTCGAGACCTTGTACGTCAATCTTCAAATAGATTGGCTTCGCTGCGGAAAGCTCGTCCTGAACCACAGAATCAAGGGTTGCAATTCGCACTGTTTCCGTACTTGTGACCTGCGTCTCTGGCAAAAGATCGTTGTAGCTCTTCAGTGGCTTGAGCAAAGACGAGCTCTGACCATTCTGGGTGATGTGCATCTGCAACTCACCAGGCGCATCGCCGATGGCGAGATTTCTCCGAATCCACTGCGCATCATCGGGGCGATTCTCGCAGAGCTTGCGATAGGAATCTTGGGTGGGCTCTATGGACAGCATCGGTCCCGTGAAACCCCGGTGACGCCAGCGTGCCGCATAGAATCCGGTGAATGCGCCTACATCAACGACCGCGCCGATGTCCTTCCTGGCCACGAGCCCACTGCGAAAGGCGTCTTCCCAACTCTCACGGTGACGAGTGAGGCGGTAACCAAAATTCTTTAGAGTCGATTGAACGAGGTGTTCTAGTGACAAGTGGCCTCCGCGGGAACTTTTCTCAGGGATTTCCGAACTATACCTACCGACGGACAAGATCCCGAAACTAACCAACGGGTCAATAAGTGCTAAATGCAATGTTCCGGGAATCATTCCCGGATGCCGAAGCGGTCACTCTACCAACATTGGGCGAAATCGTGGTGTACGTAAAGGCTACGCTGGAAACCGGATCGGTGGGAACCATCCGCAGATAGGGCCCGCGCCAGTCTGAAGTCGTGATGGCCGAAGAGCCGCCCGCCTCCGTCAGCCCGTTCGCCGGCGCTGAGGTTGCCGCAACGTCCGCCAGGCTCGAAGGAAAGACGCCCGTATCAGTGCGATACGCATCCACCGCCGCCCTGACCACCGCGAGGTTGCTGCGCAAGGCATCCTCCCGCGATCGGCGGACCGTATTGACGTACTGCGGCACGGCGATCGTGGCGAGCATTCCCATAATCGCCACCACAGTCATGATCTCGGCTAACGTAAATCCTCTCTTTTTCATGGCTTTAATTCAAGTTGTTGTTGATGCTGAACAGCGGCATGAGAATCGAAACAGTAATCATGCCCACCAGCAGACCCATTCCCACAATAACGAGAGACTCTAGCAGGCTCACTGCGGTCTTAATCCGACGCTCAACGTGCTGTTCACTGTGCTCCGTTATGGTCTCGAGTAGGTATGGCACGCGCCCAGACCTTTCGCCGACCGCAACCATTTGGATAACCATCTTAGGGAACGCTCCTGTGGCCGCCATGGACTCCGCAATTGGGGAGCCATTGCCCACATGGGCCCGCACGGTCTCCCACGCTGAGGTGAGCGGAATGTGGTTGGCGACGCGGGAAGCGTA
>JAYUVF010000099.1:0-31955 GCA_043754215.1 Chthonomonas sp.
CGAGCTTCGACAACGACAGCTATCCATGGCGGAGAAGGCGGAGTCGGATGTCAGCCTGGCCACTCAGCGGCTTGATAGCCTCGACGAAATAGAAAACAACTTGGCGGGGGAGCAGTCGCAAAGCGACGAGCAGATCGCCGCCGCAAACGCGGAACTCTCGGAAGCTCAAGCGCGCCTTGAGGAAGCCAACTCACTCCTGGCTCAATTGCAATCGCAGGATGCCGGTTCTGATCAGGACTTACTTGATTTGCAAAAGCAGATTAGGGAGATCGATGAGCAGCTGCAACAGGCCAAAGCCGCCGAAACGAAGGCTCAAAAAGCCCAGGCAGAGGCCGAACATGCCTCTCGCCGAAAGGCCGATATCAAAGTTGAATTGGTCGGGATTGACGCAGGGCTCCCTTCAATCAATGAGGCAATCGCTGAAGCACAAACTGCTCTGGCCACAATTCAGGAGAAGGAATCGGCCGAACTTAAAGCCCTTGCTTGCATGGATGTGCAGATCACAGCGATCCAAACTGAAATGGATCAGTGCCGGATTGCCCAGCGAACGCTTCTCTCCGAGCAGTCCTCGCTGGAAGGGAAGAGGCGTGGCCTTGAGGCTACGCTAGAGACCATGGACGGCCTAGGGCAGGGATCACAGGCCGTGCTTAGTCTGGTGCGGAAGGGTGAACTGCCCGCCGAATATGAGCCGGTAGCCAGTGCGGTGAGCGCCAAATCAGAGTGGGCCACCGCGATTGAAACCGCTCTCGGCGGGGCAGCGCACGATCTTATCGTCAGCGACGAACGGTTTGCGAAGCAAGCCATTGAGTTGCTCAAGGATCGGCGATTGGGGCGCGCGACATTCCAGCCGCTCACCCTCATGCGTCCGAGCACCCCAAACCCTGAACTCCGAAAAATTGAAAGTCAGCGGGGCGTGGTCGGCATCGCGGCTGATCTGGTGGAATGCTCCGGCCGTAATCGTCCGGTGATTCAATCTCTCTTGGGCCGAATTGTAGTCGTCGAATCCCTCGACGATAGCCTTCGTTTGAGTCGTACCCAAGGCTGGTCTAGGTTGGTCACTCTCGATGGGGAAGTCGTTCATTACGGTGGCGCCGTGACCGGTGGACGAACGGGACGACAGACGTCGGGGATTCTTCATCGCAAAGCAGAACTGAGCGAGACCGTTCAGCGATCAGAGGCCGTCCAGAAAGCTCTGTCGGAGATCGACCAAAAGCTCAAACTCCTTTCTCGATCCCTGGAGTCAGCCGGATCTGGTCGGCAGACACCTCTTAGCCAGGTAGCGAAGTTGAAGGGCGAGCTTGAGGAGTGCAACAACTGGCTCAACAGCCTCAACCAAGAACTGGCGGCTACCGAGCGCGAACGCGAACGGTTACTCCGCGAGGCTGCCCAACTTGAGGATGTCGCGGCGCGACCGATTGAGGCTCCCGCGGACCATCAGAAACTAGCTGAACTCAGAGATGAGGTTCTGACCAGCCTTGCCCGGAAGCGAGCAGACTCTGACGCAAGCGTAGCTCGTGTACGGGATGCAGACGAGCAAGTTCGCCACGCGGTGCTCGGTCGAGACCGAGCCGCTCAGCGTCTTGAGCGGGCTCAAAGTTCGAAGCTCAGCCGAGAGGATCGCCTTGCCGGGCTGGAAGCAGAGCGCGGTCAGTGGCGTGAGAAGATCGAGGTGGCTAAGCAAGCACATCAGGCGCATGCGCAGCGGGCTGCTGACTTGGTCCAGCTCCTGGATAGCATCCAGCAGCAGCGTAAGGAGCACCTCGACGCCAGCTTTAAGCTTGAGGAAGAGCGCAAGTCTGCAGAGCGGGCGCACCTTGAACTGGGCAACATCATTCATAAGCTAGAGGTTGACCGGGCTCGCTCCGAAACCAGACGGAGCGTTGCGGTGCAGCGCTTGCTCGAAGAGTACGCGATGTCCGAAGCGGACGCGCTCGAGCGAGGGGTAGTCGCGGACCTGCCAGCCGATGCGCAACTCGTGGTGGGTCGCCTGCGCCGAGATCTTAAGTCCCTCGGCGATGTCAACGTGGGAGCCATCGAAGCCTACGAGCGGCTTACTCAACGCTTCTCAGAGCTGGACCTTCAACGACAGGATGTGGCGGCGAGCCTGGAGGAAATTCAGTCCGCGGTCAAGGAGCTGGACCGGCTGACGCGGGACCGATTCTTGGGCACCTTCGAGCGCGTTCGAGAAGAGTTTAAGAAGACCTTTGCGGAGTTGTTCGGTGGCGGGGAAGCACAGCTTTCGCTCACAGACACTGAGCATTTGCTCTCCTCCGGTGTAGACGTCGAAGTCACGGTTCCCGGCAAAAAGCGGCAGCGACTTGAACTCCTCAGCGGCGGCGAGCGGAGCATGAGCGCAATCGCATTTCTGTTCGCTCTTCTTAGGGTGAAGCCCAGCCCGCTGGTGGTGCTGGATGAAGTGGATGCTCCTCTTGACGGCCGAAACGTCGAGCGCTATGTCGAAGTGCTCAAGAGTTTCCGCGATTCCACTCAATTCCTGGTGATCACGCACAATCCGGTCACGATCGAAGCCGCGCCAATTTGGTTCGGGGTGACGATGCAGGAGCCGGGATGCACGACAGTCATTCCGTGCAAAGTGCCAGAGCGAGAAGGACTGATGGCTTCAGTCGTCCCCGCTCAGCTCTTGAATTGATTTAGCGTGTCTGTCGCGCTCGGTTCAACGGAAGCCAGATGAATTCCGACTTGCCGATCAGGTTGCGGCGGTCGGCTAAGCCCCAGCATCGCCCGTCGTAGGATTCGTTGCGGTTGTCGCCCATCATGAGGAGCGAGCCCGGTGGCACCGCTACGGGAGGCAGATTGCGCAATCGTGCCGCGCGCTCCGGATCCTCGTCCGCGCGATAATCGGGGGCAATGGGCATCGGGCCGACATTGACGTCACCGGTCAACGGATTGATGAGACAAGGAACGTACTCCTCGCCGTCTTTCACCAGCTTGAAATCAAAGTTTGAGTTACCCTTCGTGACGTACGGTTCGTCGACAAGCTTTCCGTCGCGATACAGGCGGCCCTCTCGAATCTCAATGACCTGCCCGGGAGTGCCCACACATCGTTTGATGTAGTCGGTTTGACCCTGACCTTCGAGTAGCCCGCGCTGTGGCGGACGGAATACGGTGATATCTCCGGCCACTGGCTCCGAAAAACGATAGATGAACTTGTTGGCGACGATAAAGTCCTTCGTCATCAAAGTATTTTCCATCGACTGGGAGGGGATGAAGAAGGTTTGGATGCCAAACGGGCGAATCACCAAGAATACAATGACGCCCGCGTAAACCAGCGCATCCGTCGATTCGTTGACGAATTTCAGTACCTTGTAACTGCCGAAGCGCTTGTGGGGGGCCGTTTTGGTTAAGGTGGGGAAGATCGCAAGGCGAATGAGGGTGCAGACGGCTACAAACATCAAAACCTGGCTCAGCGGAGTGCGAGCCAGGTTATCGATGAACTGCAGCAGGGGCGCTGGTTGAGATTGCGCCACGAGCAGTGAGGGATCGAACTGCATTAGCGGCGTTCTTTGATTCGGGCAGCCTTACCAACGCGATCGCGGAGGTAATAAAGCTTGGCGCGTCGGACCCGGCCGTGGCGCAAAACTTCGAATTTGTCCACGTTGGGCGAGTGGATCGGGAAACTTCGCTCCACCCCAACGCCATTGCTCATCTTGCGGACGACAATGCTGGCACCGATGCCGCCATTGCGCATGGCAATGATCAGCCCTTCAAAAACTTGAATGCGGAACTTGTCGCCTTCTCGGACTTTTTGATGTACCTTGACGGTATCACCGGTACGAAATTCCGGCAATGTGTCCTTCATGTGCGGCTCAGCCACACTATTCAAAATCGCTTGCTTATTCATGATTCGAATTCGATCCCTGCTCGTTTTCGCATTGCACCACACTGGAAAAGTGGCGCGAACTTCGATTATAGCAGATCAATATCGCCCGGTTCTAGATGGGCCAACGCGAAAAGATCGGGCCGTTGTTCCCGCGTAGTCCGGAGAGACCACTGCCGGCGCCATTTTTCGATCGCCGCGTGGTTGCCGGAGCGCAGAACTTCCGGCGGTGTCCGTCCCTCCCAGTCCCACGGACGAGTGTATTGCGGATAGCTGAGGAGGCCATTGCTGTGGCTGTCGGTGCTCAGGCTTTCCTGATCTCCCAGCACTCCGGGGATCAGCCGCGTCACGGCATCCGCTATGAGCAGCGCGGGGAGTTCACCGCCCGTAAGGATGAAGTCTCCTAGACTTATAGGCAGTGCGTCGTACTTCTCGGCGATCCGAGCATCGATGCCCTCGTAGTGCCCGCAGAGCAAGATAGTGTGTTCGCTCTCACTCAACTCTTGGGCCAATGGCTGAGAAAATCTTTGCCCCCACGGCTCCATGATCAAAACTCTTGGTTGCACTCCCTCGCGTATCAAAGAGTCGAGTGCCATCCCGACGGTATCTGGGCGCATCACCATTCCCGGGCCCCCACCGAACGGAGTGTCATCAACTGTCCGATGAACGTCGGTGGCAAAGTCCCTCGGATTTGCGGCCCCGAACTTAACCAAGCCCGCTTGTTCAGCACGTAGGAGCATGCTGTGGCGAACGCCAGTCAAAACCATCTCGGGGAACAAGGTGACGAAGTCAATGTGGAGCATGAAAATCTTTGCCGAGTTTATCTTGATCAGCGGAACATCATCCCCCTTGCTGTCGTTATAATGAGTGTAGCCACTCAGCAATGAGTGGACGCCGAATCTCTCTGGGCGACCAGAGCGAACGGGGGAACCACCAACTGGGGTGAATGGCGGAAACGCCTAGGGTAACTCTTGGCCCGAACCCGGCAGCTAACCTCGTAGGCAGAGCGAGAGTCGTGAAGACACCCGTCTTCGCGGATTGGCTTCCCATTCGTGGGGCTCTGGTCATTCCGAAACGACCCTTCGCATGACGGTTGGCAATGCCGCCCTTTGGGTTCACGCAAGCCCATTGATCAGCGGACGTGAGCCGTGCGTGTAGGCACCTCCTGGCCCTTTCTTCGGAAGGGGCCTATTTACTTTTGGGACAATCCACCCACTTTTTGCGTCTCCGATATACACTAGAGGAACGATGGCCGGATCAACCAGCGAAGTACGGTATGCGGAGATTGAGCATGAGACCGCTCATGCTCGTGTGCAAGTCGTGCTCGATCTAGACGGCGGCACTCGGCGCGATATCGAAACAGGCATCGCAACCCTTGATCATTTCCTCGCTCAGATGGCGTTTTTCGCTGGCTTCGACTTGGGCCTCCACTGCGACAGCGACGCGCATTTGGATGACCACCACTCGGTAGAAGCAGTCGGGGCGGCGTTTGGTGCCGCGCTTTGCCTTGCTCTGAGCGACACTGGCCCGGTGGAGCGATTGGGAAGTGCGCACGGGGTCAGCGATGACGCAATAGCCCTCGTTGCCATTGACCTTGTGGGTCACGGATCGCTTTCGTTCCAAGGAGATTTCCAGCGAGAGAAACTAGGCTCGCTCGCGACGCAATCGATTCACCAATTTTTGAGATCGTTTTCGCAGCACAGCAAAATCACTCTTCATGTCCAGATACTGGGTGGACAAAATGACCACCACTTGGCAGATGCGATTTTCAAGGGCCTGGGCCAGGCCCTTTCGAACGCGACGCGCCGGAATGAGCATCACCGCACGCCGCGGCCAAACAAGTCGAGGGTGGATTGAGATGCAACGCCGAGCCCCTCAGGTGAGTAAGATGTCGCAGAAAGGACTTCGCACATGAACGGCCTCGAAATTTTGATCCCGCTGTCCGCCATCTTCTTGGTGTTTGGCATCCCCATTGTGGCGATTTGGACTACCCATCGCCAAAAAATGGCGACGCTGGAACTGAGCATGCGACAACAGGGTCAAAATGACGACGCGGCAATTCGTGCGCTGAAAGGCGAGGTCACGGAATTGCGAGAACGAGTCAACGAGCAAGCTCTTGTTGTAGAGAGCATGCGTGACTTAGTCCGGGGAATGGCCAATAGGCCTACCCATAGTGAAGGAGAATCCGTCCAGCAACGCATCAATTCCTAGGTTCCGGTTCACGTCTGCCTTGAGCAGACGCCGCCATCAGCAAAAACTCTTTTTCGCTGGTGATGGCCCTTGACTTCCGGACCATTTTCGTGAATAATGCTTGTACCCCGAGCATGCGCCTGAAAACGACGGTTTTTCGTGCCTGCCTCGTTTGTACCTGAGGAATGGATGAGAGTTATTAAACCAGCGGTAAAAAGCCTCCCGCGAATCCTTGAAGTGCCCTACCTGATTGAGCTGCAACTTAATTCCTATCGATGGTTTTTAGAAGAAGGACTCCCCGAACTATTTAAAACGTTTTCTCCCATCTGGGACTTCACCCAATCCACCTACATCGAGTTCGTTGATTTTATTCTCGGCGAGCCGAAGTATTCTCTGCAGGACTGCCGCGATCGCGACATGACCTACGAGGCCCCGATCAAGGCTACGGTCCGATTTGGTGGCAAGGATCGTGAAGAAATTGAGTCTGAGGTGTACCTCGGCGATCTCCCATTGATGACCGACAAGGGCACGTTTATCATCAACGGCCGAGAGCGCGTCATCGTGTCGCAGCTAAGTCGTTCCCCGGGCCTCTACTTTGAAGAGGGCGTGGACACGACGATGCACGTCATCATCTCCGCTCGAATTATTCCTAACGAAGGGCCATGGCTCGAAGTTGAAACGGACGTCAATCAAGCCGTCTTCACCCAAGTTGGTCAAACGAAGAAGGTGCCGATCACTCAGTTGATCAAGGCTCTCCACGCATTTATCAAGGCCGACGACCCAACCAAGCCGCGCGGTCGCGTTCGCTACCAGAAGGCCGTTCGCGACGCTGCGAAGAAGAAGCTGGTCGAAGATCTCGTGGATCGCGAGACCGGTGAGGTCCTCCTCGAGAAGGGAGCCATCCTGCACAAGGTCGCGATGAAGGGCTTGCCTGAATCGGCTCTTGACATCGTAGTCGAAGTTGAATCTCCGCTCGGTACCAACGAGGAAATGCTCTGGTACTTCGGCGAAGAAACCACCCTCGAAAAGCCGACTGCCGAAGTTTTGGTGGGTACTCGCCCGCTGGCCGACGTTCTTGAAGGTGGCAAAGTCATCCTCAAAAGGATGGAGCGCATGGACGTCGAGACCGCCAAGAAGATTGAATCGCTTGAGCTGGAGACCCTCGATGTTTTGGTCGTCTCGCCTTTGGTTAACGCAACGTTGGATCAAGACAAAACGACAAACATGCGCGAAGCGATGCTCGACATCTTCAAGCGCATGCGTCCAGGCGAAGCCGCCACGGAAGAAGCCGCAACTCAGCTTCTTTACAACCAGTATTTCGAAGTCAAGCGCTACGACCTAGGCAAGGTTGGTCGTCGGTTCCTGAACGTCCGACTGAAGAACGACATTCCGCTCAACGTTCGTAGCTTGACCAGCGACGACCTCGCGAGCATCATCTTTGCGATGGAGCCTTACCTAAAGGGTGAGGCCGAGCGCGACGATATTGACGACTTGAAGAACAAGCGCGTCCGAAGTGTCGGCGAACTCCTTCAGAGCCAGCTCCGACTCGGCTTCGTCCGAATGGAGAAGGTCGCTCGAGAACGAATGACCAGCGCGGATCAGGACAACCTCCTGCCGAGCATCATTTTGAGCGTCAAGCCCGTGAGCGCGAGCATCAAGAGCTTCTTCAGCTCCAACCAGCTCAGCACGTTCATGGACCAAACCAACCCGTTGAGCGAGATCACAAACAAGCGTCGTCTCTCCTCTCTCGGACCCGGTGGTTTGCAGCGAACCAGCGCCAAGCTAGAAGTTCGCGACGTTCACCGTTCGCACTACGGCCGGATCTGCCCGATTGAAACTCCGGAAGGACCGAACATCGGTCTCATCAGCCAGATGACCACTCTTGCCCGAATCGACGAGTTTGGCTTCTTGATGACGCCGTACCGCAAGGTGCAAGATGGCAAGGTCAGCGAAGACCTCGTCTACATGACGGCGAACGAAGACTTTTACGCCCATATCGCTCCCGCTGACCTTAAGCTTGATGCTGAAGGGAACATCGTGAACGACATGGTTAAGGTCCGCTGCCCGGCGGGTAGCAAAGACTTTGGCGGAGCGTCTTACCCGACGGTTCCAAAAGCGCGTGTCCAGTACATGGACGTCACGCCGCAGCAGATTATCTCGGTCGCGACCGCGCTCATCCCGTTCCTTGAGAACGACGACGCCAACCGCGCCCTGATGGGTGCGAACATGCAACGCCAAGCCGTTCCTTGTCTCCGAAGCGATCAGCCGATTGTGGGTACGGGCTACGAGAACGTGGCGGCGGTTGACTCTGGAGCAGCGATCATTGCCCTCAAATCGGGCATCGTTGAAAGCGTCACCAGCCTAGAGATCAAGGTTCGCAACAACGAAGGCACCGTGGATTCCTATCCACTCATGCACATGGTGCAGAGCAACAAGTCCACCTGCTTCACCCACCGACCGGTGGTGTTCCCAGGTGATCGTGTGCTGAAGGGTCAAGCGTTGGGCGACGGTCCGACCTGCGATGAAGGACGACTCTCCCTTGGTCAAAACGTGCTGGTCGCGTTTATGCCGTGGGGTGGTTACAACTACGAGGACGCGATCTTGATCAGTGAGCGCATGGTGAAGGATGACGTGTTCACGTCCATCCACATCGAGCGCCACGAGTCTGAGGCAGTTGACACCAAGCTCGGCCCCGAAGAAATCACTCGCGATATTCCGAACGTCGGCGAGGACGCCCTCAAGGACCTCGACGAGAACGGAATCATCCGCGTCGGCGCGGAAGTCCGACCAGAGGACATCTTGGTCGGTAAGGTTGCCCCCAAGGGTCAAACCGAGATGACCGCTGAAGAGCGGCTCATCATCGCGATCTTTGGTAAGAAGGCGGAAGAAACCCGCGACGTGTCACTCCGATTGCCGCACGGTGAAAAGGGTCAGATCATTGACGTCAAGGTGTTCAGCCGCTACAAGTACCTGTCGCCGAGCATCAACTACGTTTATAAGGAGTCGAAGAAGCGCGAGCGTTTGATCTGTGATCGAACGGACGAGCCTCTGCTCCAAATCCCCGGCGACGAATTGTCAGCCGGTACCAATATGACCGTTCAGGTCTACATCGCCCAGAAGCGAAAGCTGATGGTGGGTGACAAGATGGCGGGACGCCACGGAAACAAGGGTGTGATTTCGAAGATCGTGCCGCTTGAAGACATGCCGTTCCTCGCCGATGGCACCCCGGTGGACGTGATTCTTAACCCGCTCGGTGTTCCGAGCCGTATGAACATTGGCCAGCTGCTGGAAATGCACCTTGGTCTCGTGGGCAAGCACTTCGGTGTTCGCTACGAGTGCCCCGCATTCGAAGGCGCAACGGACCATGAAATCATGGCGGAGATGGATCGCATGGCCATTGACATGCGACGCACGGTTCTCTCCAACTACGTCAATCGCGAACTCGGCCTCAACGTCAAGTTCGGCATCGGCGAAGAATTGGACACCATGCTCGCCATGATCGACGCGCGCTTGCGCGAACTCGACGTGGATCGAATCGAGAATGTATCTCGAATCGTTGCCGCGCCTCCCGTTAAGACGGTCGGCGAAATGCTTGACCTGGAAGAGTGGGAGCCAGACGAATTGCCTGAGACTGAAGGGCCAGCCCACAAGGCGACCGAGGAAGTCTACAGCTCGATCATGAGTCGCATCAAGACCAACGCTTGGAGTCGAGCGGGCATTGAGCCCGAGACGTTCAAGAGCTGGATTCGAGATGGCATGACCGGCGATCTGGTTCCGAACCCGATTACCGTCGGCATCATGTACATCCTGAAACTTGAGCATCTTGCGGACGAAAAGATTCACGCACGCTCGATTGGCCCCTACTCCTTGGTCACCCAGCAACCGCTCGGTGGTAAGGCTCAGTTTGGTGGTCAACGATTCGGTGAAATGGAAGTTTGGGCGCTTGAAGCCTACGGTGCGGCATACACGCTCCAAGAACTTCTCACCATCAAGTCAGACGACGTGATGGGCCGAGTCAAGGCTTACGAAAGCATTGTAAAGGGCGAGACGATTCAGGAACCGGGCATCCCCGAGTCCTTCAAGATTCTCGTCAACGAGCTGCGCTCACTCTGTCTCAAGGTGTCCGTTGAAGATCCCAACAACAAGGAGCTCACGCTCAAGGATCTCGACGAACTCTCGAGCGGAGACGATGTTCGCCTCTCGCGCAGTGTAGGATTTTTCAACTAGCAAGTGACGGAGGATCGCGCGGCTCGGTAGCTTCGAGCCGTCCCGCGCGGTCCGCCGATCATTCCTCCCCGACCCAAAATTAAGGAACAAATGGCAGACGTTAGCCTCTTCGACAAGATCAGAATTGGAATTGCAAGCCCGGACGAAATTAAGTCCTGGTCCATGCGCAAAGACTCAAATGGCCAGGTCATCGCATTTGAGATCAAAAAGCCGGAAACGATCAACTACCGAACGTTCAAACCAGAACGCGACGGGCTGTTCTGCGAGCGCATCTTTGGCCCGGTCAAGGACTGGGAGTGCTCATGCGGACGCTACAAGAAGATTAAGTACAAGGGCATCATTTGTGAGCGATGCGGCGTGGAAGTTACGCGAAGCAAAGTGCGCCGAGAACGCATGGGCATCGTGGAACTGGCCGCACCGGTCTGCCACATTTGGTACCTAAAGGGCGTCCCTTCGCCGATCGCGTTGCTCCTAGACCTGAGCCCGCGAAACCTGGAGAAGGTGATTTACTTCGCCAGCTTCATCATCATCGACATCGACACCGATCAGCTCGCCGAGAAACTCCCGGCGATCCGCGATGCGGTGGAAGCCGAGAAGCAGAGCATCATGGTCCAGATGCGCGAACTCGAAATGGAGAGCGTCAACCGACTCACCAACGAGATGCGCAACAACCCGGACGAGTATCTCGACGAGCAGTTCGTGAAGGAGCGGATGAAGTCCGCGTTCGACCGCGTTCGAGCTGAGTACCGTGACGCCGACGACCGACTCAAGGATCTTGACGTCGCCGTAGACGCTCTCGCAAAGCTCAATCGAAACGACCTGATAGAAGAGGACAAGTGGCGCGCCATCAGCAAGATGCTCGACGCCGTAGACCGACGTCTGCGCTCCGATCTCGCCGCACTCGTCCGAGCCAACATCGGTGCCGACGCCGCGAAGGAACTTCTGAAGCGCGTGGACCTCGACAAGCTGGCCCGCGAACTGCGCCACGAAATCGTGACCACCACGACCGCCCGACGAGCTCGCGCCATCAAGCGACTTGAACTCACCGAAGCACTGATCAGCTCCAAGAGCCGACCGGAGTGGATGATTCTGGAAGTGGTCCCCGTGATCTCGCCAGAGCTTCGACCGATGGTTCAGCTCGACGGTGGCCGATTCGCGACCTCCGACCTTAACGATCTCTATCGCCGAATCATCAACCGCAACAATCGACTGAAGCGCATCATGGAAATCCAGGCGCCGGAGTCCATTATCAATCACGAAAAGCGACTTCTCCAAGAAGCCGTGGACGCATTGATTGACAATGGTCGCCGAAGCCGCCCGGTCGTGGGAAGCAACGCCCGCCCGCTCAAGTCCCTCAGCGACATGTTGAAGGGTAAGGAAGGCCGGTTCCGAAAGAACCTACTCGGTAAGCGTGTGGACTACTCCGGACGATCAGTCATCGTGGTTGGCCCCCATCTTAAGCTGCACCAGTGCGGTTTGCCGAAGGAAATGGCGCTCGAGCTGTTCAAGCCGTTCGTGATGAAGAGCTTGGTCGAAAAGAAGATCACGCAAAACATCAAAACCGCGAAGCGAATGATCGATCGAATGCATCCTGCCGTTTGGGATGGCCTCGAAGAGGTTATTGCCGAGCATCCGGTGCTCCTCAACCGAGCTCCGACCCTCCACCGTTTGGGAATTCAGGCATTCGAGCCGATTCTCGTGGAAGGGAAGGCGATTCAGGTTCATCCTCTCGTCTGCCACGCCTATAACGCCGACTTTGACGGTGACCAAATGGCCGTTCACGTGCCGCTTAGCACCGAGGCTCAGTCTGAGGCGCGAGTGCTCATGCTCTCGACCCAGAACTTGTTCAGCCCCGCTGATGGCAAGCCGACCGTCTCGCCGATCCAAGACATTGTTTTGGGTTGCTACGCGCTGACGTTCGAGCATCGAGCAGGCCGCGAGCGACTAAACGCGCAGATCGCTGCGTTCAAGGCGGATCCTAAGAACAACCCGGCGCCGCACGTCTACAACTCCATTGAGGAAGTGCTGTACGTGTTCGACACCATGCCGGTGGAAGAGCGCAAGTTCATCGTCAACGACCCGGTTCAAGTTCGCTTGACGCGTCCGATGATTCGACCGGACGAAGAAGTCGCTTACCGCGATCCGATGACCGGCGATGAGTTCTTCTATGAAGTCACTACCGAGGAAGACGGTACCGAAACTCGAGAACTCGTGCCCCACGAAATGGAGTACGAAACCAAGATTTTCACCGCCACCCCGGGCCAGTTGATCTTCAACGAAATCTTGCCGTACCCGATGAAGTTCAGCGAGCAATTCCTGAACATCGAATTGGGCAAAAAGGCGATCGCCGAAACGATTGTCCAATGCCACAAGCTCGTGGGCAAGGAAGGGACGATCAAGCTCCTCGACGACATGAAGGATCTCGGCTTCAAGTGGGCCACCAAGTACGGACTGAGCATCGCGCTCACCGACATGGACCCGCCAGAGCGACGAGACATCATCCTCGACGAAGCAGACACGAAGTCGAAGAAGATTGACGTCAACTTCCGCCGTGGAATGCTCGGCTTTAACGAGATGCAAATCAGCCTCGTGAAGCTGTGGCAAGAAACCTACGACGAAATTGGTAAGGAACTGGTGAGCGGCATGAAGCAGCTCAACCCGCTTTCCATCATCACCGTCTCTGGTGCACGTGGTTCGGTCAAGCAGCTCTCGCAGCTTTCCGGAATGCGCGGCCTCATGATGAACCAGTTCAACGAAGTTATCTACGAAATGCCGGTTCGGAACTCGTTCTACCTCGGCCTTTCGATGCTGGAGTACTTCGTGACCACCCACGGTGCCCGTAAGGGACTTGCCGACACGGCGCTTCGAACCGCTGACGCGGGTTACCTGACGCGACGTCTTTGCGACGTGGCTCAAGACGTGATTATCAAGCGACGCGACTGCGGAACCACCGACGGCGCGATTGTTCATCGCATCTACGATGAAGGTGAGCCGATCGAGAGCTTGCAGGAGCGCGTCTACGGACGAACCGTTCTGGCGACGATCGTTGATCCGACATCCAAGCAGTCCATCGTTGAGATCAACGAAGTGGTCAGCGAAGCCGCTTCCAAGCGGGTCGGCGAGCTCGAAAAGCAGTTCTGGAAGGAACTGGAAGGACTCGAAGCCGAAGAGAAGAAGCAGGTCGTTTACGATCGCTTCACGGCTCTTGGCTTCACCATCACCGAGCACGGTCAGATCGGCATAAAGATTCGGTCCCCGCTCACTTGTGAGCTGGAGCAAGGAATCTGCGCCCTCTGCTACGGCATGGACCTTTCGACTAAGAAGCTGATTGACATCGGCGTCGCCGTCGGAATCATCGCCGCCCAGTCGATTGGTGAGCCTGGAACGCAGCTCACGATGCGTACATTCCACACCGGTGGTGTGGCGGGTGCGAAGGTGATTGCGGGTACGAACCAGTACAAGACCGGTAAGTTTATCAAGCAGTTTATGGAGGACTTTAGCTCCGCGACCTCTACCGACGCCAAGGACTTTGATCCCACCAAGCTGATTGAGAACCAAGAAAGTGTGATCAAGGGACTCATGTCTCGCCAGGTCACCGAATCGGAAGCCGACGCCGAGCCGAAGAAGCCGGTGCGCGCCACCAAGGCGGCGGCAAAGGCGCTCGAAAAACTCGATCGCGACAGCCAAAAGCTCTGGGACAGAAGCCGAAAGACCTTCTTCTACACCTGGACGGGT
Source organism: Chthonomonas sp. (assembly GCA_043754215.1). Taxonomy (GTDB): domain Bacteria; phylum Armatimonadota; class Fimbriimonadia; order Fimbriimonadales; family Fimbriimonadaceae; genus JAFLBD01. The sequence continues at coordinate 13,991 of JAYUVF010000099.1, forward strand.
GAATCCAGCGGTATCGTCCGCGTTGAAGAAATCTTCGAAGCGCGACGCCAACCGCGTGGTAAGGCGATCATCTGCCCGGTCACCGGTACGGTGGCCGACATCCAAGAGTCCAGCTATGGACGATGGGTGGTGGTAGAAGCGGAAATCCAACTTGGAAGTCCAATGCGGGACGCGTACATCAGCGACCAGCAAGATTGGCCTACCAACGAGAATGGTCGGTATGACGCCAGCCTCGAGCGACTTATTAGCTCGAAGCTGAACGCCCCTACGATTGCTGCGCTTCGCCGACAAAGTGTCGAGTCCGTTCGGATTCTCTATCCGATCTTGGTTCCGCCGCTTGGCCGCCTCCCGGTCAGCAAGGGCGTCAAGATAATCAAGGGCGACCCACTCACCGAAGGCCCGCTCGATCCGCACGAGGTCCTCGACCTCGCCGGCGCCGCTGCGGTTTACGACTACTTTGTCGAGAACTTGCAACGCGTCTATAAGAGCCAAGGTGTGGACATCGGCGACAAGCACGTCGAAGTCATCATCCGCCAGATGCTGCGAAAGCGACAGGTCAAGGAACCGGGCGACAGTCCGTTCCTCCCAGGCCAGATCGTGGACCGATTCCGGTTCCAGCGGGAGAACGAGAAGGTTAAGCGACTCATCGCCGAAGGGAAGAAGATCCGGTACAAGGATCCGATTACCGGAGAAGATGTGGAGCGCGATCCGAGAGAGGCCAGTGCGAACTGGATTCTCCTCGGTATCACCGAAGCGTCACTCGCCACCGACTCGTTCCTCTCCGCCGCATCGTTCCAAAAGACGACGCGAGTTCTGACGGAAGCCGCGGTTCGTGGAAAGCAAGACATGTTGGTCGGCCTCAAGGAGAACGTGATCATTGGTCGCCTCATCCCGAGCGGCACAGGTGTTCGAAGCTACCAAAACGTTGGTATCGAAGTGGACAGCAGCGCCCCGCAATGGGCTCAGCAGTCGCTTACGGCGCTGGTGGAAGCCGACGACCTCGCGATTGATGATGAGATCGAATTCCCCGGTCTCAGCATCGCCGACATGGCACTAGACGACGAACTCGTTCCCGTCGAAGCCCTCGAAGAAGAGAAAGCCATAGACTAAATTGGTGGACTCTCAAGAAGCCCGATTCCTCGGAATCGGGCTTTTTCGTCATCGGTGTGGGTGACAAAGTCCCAATTTGGCAAACTTACGAGCGAGGAGCGGAGTCTTATCCTCCGAAGACAGTAATTCGAGATGCCAAATTCAAACGAAACAAAGAGCTTGTCGCCCGAGCCAAAGGGTGTGTCGACAGACACCCTCCGGGACGACATGGAGCGACATCTGATTGATGCCTGGCGTCGTGGTGCCGAAGAAGCGGACGCCGCAACTGAGAAGGAAGACTAAGGCGTCGGTGCGAGCCATTCTGGTTTCCCGGATTTTTCAGTTACTCGGTCGTTCCAAACGATCCACTCGCCTTCACTTAGGCCTACTCCGCTCGCGACCTTCTCGGGCCAGTTGTCGAGGGCGAACTTAAGCCGCGGTTGGCGGTTGCGCTCTCGATAGTGCGTGTCCACGACAAAAGGAATCAGGCCCGCTCCTCGAGCCATTTTGGGCGTGCCATCATCCTGGTTGCCGCCGATCATCGGATCGCTCATCAGCATCGCACCTGCGCTGGTTCCGAAGAATGAGACACCGCGTGTGCGGGCCGACTTGAACGCTTTCTGGACCCACTCGACTCCTAGGCGCTCCATCAGCAAATTTTGATTCCCGCCGGGAATCCACACCCCTTTGACGGCCATTAACTGGCGCGCGAGATCCCGTGATTCCGATGGGGAAGGCGACGAGTTGAGCCAGATTGACACTTTCGTTGCTCCTCGCTCCTTTAACATTGCAACCGATCCTGGTCCAGTCTCCAGCGGATCTGCCCGAACTAGCGGCAACACCAGGATTCGCTGATCTTTTCCCCCGATCAGCCCGAAGAATCGCTCTACCATTGCCGGAGTCGTGTTCCCTCCCCCGACCAGCATCAGGCTACCGGTTGGTGCCGGCTGAGCAAGTAGGACCAAAGTCAGAAAAGGCGCAATCACCACCGTAGGTTACTTCGTGTACAATCCGCGCAACATGTCGAAGCCGGAATCGGGCCGCATCGTTTCCTTGGATGTATTGCGTGGCATCGCCATCCTCGGCATTCTGCTCGCGAACATCGCCGCATTCCACTATCCGGTCCTGATGGCCAAAGTGCTGTATCAGGCCCCAACCTGGACCGGCACCGACCTGATCATCGAACAGTTCACCGTCGCCTTCGTGAACGGGAAGTTCCGCGGGATGCTGTGCATTCTGTTCGGGGCGGGAATGTACATCCAGTTCCAAAATCGCACCGCGACGGGCGATCATTGGCCGGGCGGCTATCTTAGGCGGACGATGATTCTGTTCGCGATCGGTTGCGTCCACGGGATATTCATCTGGTTTGGCGACATTCTGGCGGTGTACGCGTTGACCGCGCTCCTCAGCTTCTGGGTCGTCAAGCTCCCGACCGCCACCCTGTGGAAAATCGTCATCGGCTTAAGCATCTTTGCACTGACGTGCGGCCTCGGAATCATGGGATTCACGATGACCCGCGCCACGGAAACTTCCGGCCTCGGCGATTTCAGCAAGATCATCGCTGGTGAGGCGGCGGCCTACAGATCGGGGACGTACGGGATGCAGTTGCTTTACCGAAGTGGGCTCTTCTTGATGACTTTGCTGGGCGCAATCACTATCGTGCCCATTCTCGGCGGGCTCTTTATCTTGGGGGTCATCCTGGCTCGAGAAAACATGTTCCGCACGCCGAGCTCCAATCCTCGGTTGCGAAACGGCCTCCTGATTGCCGGTTTAGGAATCGGTTTGCCGCTGAACGCCGGCGCCCTGTTCATCAACGACTCGAAGCAGATCAATGGCTATCAGCAGTTCCTTGAGATGGGGGGCGGCGCGTTACTCTCGGTGGGCTACATGATCTTGGTGCTTATGGCTTTAGAAGGGAAGTGGGCGCAGGTCCTTTTCCGCCCTCTACAGAACGTTGGCAAGATCGCCCTCACGACGTACCTCTCCCAGTCCCTCATTTGTACGACCATTTTCTACTCGTACGGTTTCGGCCTGTTCAATAGCTTGACCAGAACCCAGTTGCTGTACGTCGTGGGCGGGGTTTGGCTGTTCAATTTGATCTTCGCCGCCGTGTGGCTACGGTTCTTCCGCATGGGACCAGTGGAATGCCTGTGGCGATCATGGAGCGATAAGGTTCCATTTGATCTCCAACGACAACCGAAGGCTGCCCTCGAGCCACCCCCCGTCGCCCTCTAGATATCCGGGCCGCGCCAATTGAACTTGGGCGTGGGAAGCAACTGGTCTTCCTTTCGGATGGGCAGGTTGCTATTAGAGAGGAGATTCTGGATCCGAGCCTCAACCTCGACGCGATAGGCGTCGAACTGTTGCTCCATATCTTCTCGCGCTCGCTCCATGTCCTCAAGGAGGCGAAGGATGATCTCAACCCCGGCCAAATTCACCCCAACTTCTTGGGTCAAGCGCTGAATGCGGCGCACCCGCTGAATGTCCACTTCACTATAAAGCCGATTCTTTTGTCCAACGCGGCTCGGTTGGATCAGACCTAACCGTTCGTACTGCCGCAAGGTTTGGGGGTGCACGCCGCAAAGCCGGCTCGCCACTCCGATCATGTAGAGCGGATCTCGGTTGCTCGTCATCCGACCACCTCCGTCGCCTCAAGCTCTTGGTACAGCTTGCGTTGGGCCTCGGTGAGCGACTTCGGCATCATGACTTTGAGCTTTACCACCAAGTTGCCCTTGCCTTGTCCGTTCATGATCGTCAGCCCTTGGTTGCCCAATCGGAATGCCTGCCCGGTCTGGCTACATTCCGGAATCTTCATCGTGACTGACCCGTGCAGGGTGTTCACTTTGATCTCGCCGCCAAGGGCAGCACGGGTGACGGGAACTGCGACCTCAGCCTCCAGATCATCACCTCGCCGAACAAAACGTGGATCGGGCTTCTCTCTGATCAAGACGTAGAGGTCTCCGGCTCGGCCGTTGGCCCCGACTGAACCTCGTCCGGGAACCCGCAACTTCCTGCCTTCCCGAATTCCTGCCGGAATCTTCACTTCCACGCGCTTGTTGGTCGCCACCGTTCCCTCACCGCGGCAAGTGGGGCAACGCTCCAGGTTGCTTACGCCTCCGCCGCCGCAGGAATGACAGGTAGCCGCCATGCCGAAGATGTTTCGCATCTGCCCGGTCCCGTTGCACACGCTGCAAGACTTTGAGTTGCGCGTTTGCACGTATCCCGTACCATCGCAGGTCTTGCAAGAATCCATGACCTGATAGCTCAGTGTCCGAGTGGTGCCGGTGTCAATCTCCTCCAGGGTCAGCTCAAGCTCTTTCGCAAGGTCTTTTGGCTCTGCCCCTTTGGGTCGGGCTCCGTCCGCGCCACCGGACTGCTGGAAAATCTGTTCGAAGATGCTGCCGAATCCGCCGCCAAAATCAACGCCACCATCGCCGCCGTACTGGCTTGCTTGCTCCCAATTAGCGCCGTAGCGATCGTACGCGGTGCGTTTCTCAGGATCGCCAAGCACCTCGTATGCTTCACTGATTTCTTTGAACTTGGTCTCAGCGGCTTTATCGCCGGGGTTGACGTCCGGGTGGTACTTCCGGGCTAACTTGCGATAGGACGATTTGATCGTCTTGTCGTCCGCTCCCCGGTCTACGCCCAATATTTGATAGAAATCCTTCGCCATGTGTTGCTCTAAGACTCAACTCTATGAGTATAGAACGCTCACATTGCGCGGAAGGTTTCAGGGCTTTGCGGAGATGCGCGAGAAGGTCGTTTCCCCGGTCCCGAGGTCCTTCGTTACCAACTTGTCGCCGGTCAAGGCGAAGCTAGACTTCTTGCCCAGCTGGTCCATGCCGGGACCCAGATCGGAAAGTCGACGGTTCATCACTCGAGTTGGTTCAAGGGATAGCCGGTCCCCCGAGACCGTGTAATTTCCCTCAATCGGGAGACCCAACCTCACCATTTCAAACTTGCCGCCTGTATGCAAGATCAAGTTCACCCGCTCGGTCGTGTTGCGCAGGTCTTGAGGTACGTCCGCGCCCTCGGGAAGCGGGATGCGCCCTTGCCAATGGCCCACCACATCAAAACGGGCGGGCTGGCACCCAGCGGCTATAATGAACCCAATGGCCACCGCGACGATCGCTCTCGCCGCTACGATGGGGGTAATTCCTTCAGAATTTGAACGCATTGTAGAACTCATGGGTCGCGAGCCCAATATGACCGAGCTCGGCATGTTTGCCGTGATGTGGAGCGAGCACTGCGGATACAAGTACTCCCGCCCTATTCTTGCTTATTTCAGCCGCTACAAGGAAGCGATGGAGTCGGGAGGGCACGAGAATGCTGGCGTAATCCCCATCGGCGACAACCTCGGCGTGGCATTCAAAGTTGAATCACACAACCATCCGAGCGCGGTCGAGCCCTATCAGGGAGCCGCGACTGGCGTGGGTGGCATTCTTCGAGACATTTTCACGATGGGCGCTCGCCCGATCGCTTGCTTAAACTCTCTACGCTTCGGTCCCCTGGAAGAAGGCCCTGAAACTCCCGCGGCCGTGGCTCAACGCAATCGCTATCTCTTTGAGCACGTCGTGGCGGGGATCGCTGGCTACGGCAACTGCGTCGGGGTACCCACGATCGCGGGCGAAGTAGGGTTCCATCCTCGCTACAGCGGCAACCCTCTCGTCAACGCCATGGCGGTTGGGATATTGAAGCTCGACGAGATCACGACCGCGGGAGCAGGCGGAATTGGCAACGCTGTGATCTATCTGGGCAGTGCGACCGGCAAAGACGGGATCCACGGAGCCACCTTCGCCAGCGAAGAATTGGGCGAAGACAGCGACGCGAAGCGGCCCAACGTACAAATCGGCGATCCCTTCGCAGAAAAGCTTTTGATTGAAGCCACCTTGGAGGCGCTTCAAACCGGCGCGGTGCACTCTATTCAGGACATGGGCGCGGCGGGGCTCACCTGTTCGACCGTCGAGATGAGCGCGAAAGGAAGTGTGGGAATGGAGGTCGATCTCGACAAAGTCCCCATGCGCGAATCGGACATGACGGCCTACGAGCTGATGCTCAGCGAGTCGCAGGAACGAATGTTATGCGTCGCCCACCCAGGACGGGAGGGTGAGATCATTGCTGTCTTCCAGAAGTGGGGCATCCACGCAGTGGTGGTCGGGCACGTTACGGATACGGGGCGAGTGCGCGTCTACCGGCACGGCGAACTCGCCGCGGATGTAGACCCGAAGCATCTGGCCGATGAGTGCCCGGTCTATCTACAAGAGAGCGCAGAGCCGCAGTATTATCGCGACGCACGGGATTTCGATCTCAGCTCGATCTCTATCCATGAGGCAAATCAGGCGCTGCGCCAGCTCATCGCTAGTCCGAACATTGCCAGTAAACGATGGGTTTACCGCCAATACGATCAGCAGGTGCAGACCCAGACCAAAATTCTGCCGGGTGGCGGGGATGCCGCTGTCCTGGCGCCGCGCGGTACTAAGCGTGGACTCAGCCTGAAGATCGACGGCAATGCCCTGTGGACTTACTTTGATCCCTATGCTGGCGGACAACTGGCGGTCGCCGAAGCCGCCCGCAACGTGGCGTGCACGGGGGCGAAACCCGCGGGCGTCACCGACGGTCTCAACTTTGGTAGCCCGCAACAGCCCCACGTTTACTGGCAGTTCGATCAAGCAGTGCGCGGCATCGCGGACGCCGCCGAAGCGATGCAAACACCGGTGGTGAGCGGTAACGTCAGCTTTTACAACCAAAGCGAGTTGGGGGAGGTCTTGCCTTCGCCGATGATCGGCATGCTGGGCCTTTTGGATGATGCGGACGACGCCATTGGCATGGCGCTGACCGACGGGCAAGAGATCGCGGTGATCTCCGTGCCCCTTGATCTGCCTGCTCACCAAGCACTCGGTGCGAGCCAATATCTGTCGGTGGTCTGCAAGACCGAAAACGGTCTGCCTGTACGCCCGAACATGGCTGCCGAGTACGCCTTATGTCAGTTTCTAGCCGAGGCGGCCCAAGCCAAATGCATCACTTGCGCGCATGACGTAAGCGAAGGCGGAGCAGCCGTCGCTCTTGCGGAGATGGCACTCGCGGGGAACATCGGAATCGAGGCTAGAGTCGAAAACGCGACCTACGGTAAAGGTGCCCGCTCCGAATCGAAACTGTTTGGAGAGTGGCCCGGCTCAGTTTTTGTTGGGATTTCGGCAGGGAATGCGGAACAAGTAAAGCAACGGGCTTTGGCGGCGGGGCTTTCGTATGACAGCGTGGGCAGCGCCGGCGGGGATTCCGTGACAATCGTTGCGTCGGCGGATGCCGCCGTAAACTTGTCGCTTGCAGAAGTGCGGGACTTGTACGAGTCTGCGTTTTTCCAGCGGCAAAGTTGACGGATAATTAGGCAAAGCGACGCAAGGGCGAGGCTCCTAGCGTCAATACATAGGTAATCAGGATGATCATGAATTGGAACACAAATTGGCTTAAGCGATTAGCGCTCACCCTCACGGCGAGCGTACTGATGATAGGGGTCGCTTTCGCGCAGACCGAACCCGCCGTGCCGCCCTCAAACGTGCAGGTGATTGAGGCGGTTCAGCTTTACAATGACAACAAGATGGATGAAGCGGTCGCCTTGCTGGAGCGCACGACTGAGGCTGATGCTACAAACGGAGATGCCTTCTCCTGGCTCGGATTTGTTCATCTTCGAATGGGCAACGCCTCGAAAGCTGTCGGCCCGCTCGAAACCGCCGCATCCTTAAAGCCCAACGATCTGGAAGTGCAGATCAACTTGGGGAACGCTTACCTTAGTACTGGCAACAGCGCCAAGGCTCTTGCCACATACCAAAAGGTAGTAGCGATGAAGCCAGATATGGCTGAGGCTTGGTACAACATCGGCAATTTGCATCTGCAAGCAGGCCACGCACAAGAAGCCATCACCGCTCTGGATAGAGCGATCTCGCTCAGCCCCAACGACGCTTTTGCGCACAACAACCGGGGCGCCGCTTATGAGAAGGCTGGCAATCGCGAAGCGGCGAGCATGAACTATGCCAAAGCTTCGGACCTCAAGGCCGACAACGCGCTCTTCGCTCGCAACGCCGGATTTTCTTATTACACGGGTCGAAACGCCGACCTAGCCACCAAGTACCTGGAGCGATCGCTGAGCCTTGGCGAGACCGATCCCCGAGTAAAGGCTGCGCTAGCTGATCTTTACCTTCGCGCTGGCAAGAGGTCCGAGGCCCTTCGACTCATGTCGGAGGTTGAGGACGTGATGGGTAGCGAGAAAAGCTTCTGGTTCAACCGTGGCGTCCTGCAGACCGAAGCGGGCGACATGTCTGGCGCGGAAGTCTCCTACAAGCGAGCTTTACAGATTGACGGCAACGACGCTGATTCGCTCAACAATTTGGGCCTCCTCTACTTCCGACAGGAGAAGTGGGAAGATTCTGAAGAGTGCTTCACCAAGCTTTACATGCTGAATAAGCAGAATCGTGGCGCGCAAATGAACCTCGCTGCCGCCTACCTGAAGGGTGGAAAACTGAAGGAAGCCTCCTCGCTCTGGAAAGAAATTCTGCGGGCACAACCGGGCCGGAATGATGTCCGACTCGACTTGGCCACCGCGCAGTGGGATATGGGTGAGTATGACAACGCGCGGTTCCATTTCTCGACCGTGTTGAAGAGTGATCCCACCAACGCGCGGGCTCATAACGGCGTGGGAATGTGGAACCACAAGAACGCAAAGTTCTCCGACGCGGCAGCAAGCTTCCGGGCGGCCATAAAAGCGAATCCGAACTTCGTACCCGCCTACAACAACCTCGGCATTGTTCTCGAAAAGATGAACAAGCGAGAAGAGGCGATCAAGATGTTCGAGAAGGCCCTCACGCTTGATCCAAACGCTGACGAAGTCAAACAAAACCTGAGCCGAGTCCGAGCCGCAATCAAGCGCTAAGCGGTACCTCGACAGTAAAGCCAGAGCCGACGCTTACCCTAGGGAAAGCGTCGGCTCTGCTATGATGGAACCGCACGTGCGCATCCATTTGCTAGTCCATATGCACCGCCCCGACGCCATCGAGGCCGCCGAACGCGCGGGCCAGATGCTTCGCCAAAAGGGCGTCGAGGTATTCGCAGAACCGGACGCTTCTCCATTAGTGAAATGCGATCCGGTGCAGCTCGATGACTTCGCCCAAGCCGACTTAGTCGTTTCGTTCGGAGGCGACGGCACCCTGATCCGTGCCGCGCAACTTTGTAGCGGAGAAGGCACTCCGATCCTGGGCGTTTATTACGGGCGGTTCGGATTCGTTACCCAATGCCATCCCAACGAGATCGGGGCCGCGCTAAGCCAATTCCTGGATGGTCAATCGCGCATTGAGCGGCGGATGATGATCCAGGCTCAGCTCTTCCGAAATGGCAAAGAAGTTGCCACCTTGCATGCCTTGAACGAGGCCGTCGTTCAACGCGCGGCGACGACGCGGATGCTCGACTTTGAGATCATCGTCGACGGAAAATTCCTGACTCAATATCCCGCCGACGGCATCATCGTCGCCACCCCGACCGGTTCCACCGCCTACAACCTCTCTGCCGGGGGCCCCATCGTGGATCCAAGCATCGAAGCGATGATGGTTAGCGCGATCACTCCGCACACGCTCAGCACCCGATCGCTGGTCTTTTCCCCGTCGAGCACCATCGAGATCACGATCGAAACGCGCGGGGATGCGATCCTGAGTTGTGACGGCGCGCATCGCTTGCAAATGCTTAGCGGAGATCGAGTCAGTATTGCCCGCAGTCCACGGGTCACTAACTTGGTAAGCGTCGACGATAAGGACTTTTTGACCAAACTCACCGATCGCTTGCTCTGGTCACGCCCTCTCGGGGTTGGGGAGGACGACGATTAGTGGCCCTACTTGAACTCCAGGACGTCCAAGTGGACTACCGGCGCGGGCGCAGGGTGACGAGGGCCGTGAATGGCGTTTCGCTCCGGGTCAACGCGGGAGAGACTGTCGCGCTCGTGGGTGAATCAGGCTGCGGAAAGACCACCGTCGCCCGCTCAATCTTAGGTTTGCAACCGTATTCGGGGTCGATAGCACTCGGCGGTCGGAAAGTCAATGGACTGAAGCGCGGTCAGGCGCAGGATGTTGGGGTTGTGTGGCAAGACCCGTTTGCGAGCCTCGATCCGAGGTGGCAAGTTGGGCATCTGATCGAGGAGCCCGCCACTGTGGTTGGCAAGACGATTGATTTGCCCGCGCTGATGGAACGTTGTGGCTTGAGCCCAACCTTCGCGAAGCGCTATCCCCACCAACTCAGCGGTGGCCAGAGACAGCGGGTCGCGATCGCCCGCGCACTCGCCCTAGAACCAGCCTTGGTGATTTGCGATGAACCGACGAGCGCCCTTGACCTGAGCGTGCAAGCACAAATCCTCAATCTGCTCAACGATCTTCAAAAAGAGATCCAGTGCGCCTATCTCTACATCTCGCACGACCTCGCTACTGTGCGGTACCTAAGCGACCGAATCGCCGTGATGTACCTTGGAAGGATAGTCGAAGAAGGCCCGACCGAAGAGGTTTTTACTCAGCCGAAACATCCCTACACCAGGCTCCTAATCGAATCCGCACTCACCGCAGAATCTATCGGACAACTTCCAGGCGGTGATGAAGGCGAGTTGCGCGAAGTGCCGGAATCAGGTTGCCCGTTCGCGCCACGATGTCCTAGGGTGCAGGCTGATTGCTTGACCGCGGTTCCCCCTCTCGTCGGAGAATATTCAAAGGTCGCATGCGTGCATCCACTACTAAGTTCGAATTAACCCTTCTTAACATACTTCTGGAAGCGGGAATCGGTCTGGTACATTAGGACTTCCCGGAGATTTGTTAAGGCGTGCAGCCAGAGCGTTTAAGCCCCCCATCATTTGAAGATCAGGTCCGATCCATCGAGCACGATGTATTGGAGATGGCTTCTCGGGCCGAGCTCATGTTTGTCCGGTCGATGGAAGCGTTGTCGCGCCTAGATCAAGAAGTCGCAAAAGACGTGATCGCCTCCGACGAGAAGGTAGACCAAATCGACCTGCGCATTGAGATGCGCTGTTTGGAATTACTTTCGGCTAGTCATGCAGACGGCGCTGACCTGCGAGTTCTCGGCACTGTGCTCAAGATGATTACCGACATCGAGCGGGTCGCCGATCTTTCCGTGGACATCGCCCGCTGCGCCATCCGCATTGACCGAGAGCTTGGGGAATCTCGATTCGTGGACTTACCCAAGATCGCCGAGACAGCAAGGGGAATGTTCCACCTCGTAATCGAAGGCTATGCTCGACAGGACATTCACGCCCTTCAGCGGGTGATCGAGGTTGAAGTGTCGGTGGACTCCATGTTCCGCGAGATGCGAGACCAGATTCACGACCTCATGCGGGCCAATACCGAGGATGTCGTCACTCTGAGCACGCTGCTACTCGCGCTTCACAACATCGAGCGGGTCGCCGACCATGCCGTGAATATCGCGGAGCGCGTCACCTACATGATTTCCGGCGAGTTGCCAACCCACTAAGGCGACCCAAAACGGGTAACTTACGGCCTCAAAACAATGGGGCTTGCAGGGATCATTTTGGCGGCGGGGAAGGGCACACGAATGAAATCGGACGTGCCGAAGGTTCTTCACCTCTGCGCCGGTCTCCCGATGGTGGAACTGGTCGGGCGTTCCCTCCGCGAGGCAGGAGTTGACCGATGCGTCGTCGTGGTTGGCCACGGCGCCGAGCAAGTCCGCATTGCACTCGGTAATGAGCATTACTCCTTCGCCGTACAAGAGGATCAGCTTGGCACGGGTCACGCTACGTTGATGGCTGGGGAAGGGCTGGAGAACTACGATGGTCCCGTGGTTGTCACTGCCGGAGATACCCCGCTTCTAACTGGTGATGCCATCCGCACGCTTGTGGAGGCTCATGAGGATGCCCACGCGGTCTGCACCGTCGCCAGTTTCTACGCTCGTGATCCCAAGGGGTACGGGCGGGTCGTGAGGGACGAGAGCGGTAAGCCGATCCATATCGTCGAAGAGAAGGACGCCACGCCTGATGAGAAGGGAATCATGGAGGTCAACAGCGGCGTTTATTGCTTCGACTCTCGACTTCTATTCTCGCTCTTACCCACTCTCCGAAACAACAACGCGCAAGGCGAGTACTACCTCCCCGACGCCCTTTCCGCCTTCGCCGCTCAGGGCAAAACCACCCACGCCGTGGTGCTTGAAGAGCAACTCTTTATGGGGGTGAACGACAAGTGGCAGCTCGCCGAAGCCTCCCGGCTCCTGAATCAATCCATCCTAAAGCGCCATTGCGAAGCCGGCGTTAGCATCGTTGACCCAAACACGACCTGGATTGGGGCCGACGTCGAAATAGGACTGGATACTGTCATTGAGCCGATGACCACCATCGGCGGAAACACCAAGATCGGAGCGCGATGCCACATTGGACCAAGTTCCAAAATTGATTCTAGTCAGGTCGGCGATGAATGTCGCATTCTCATGAGCTACCTTAACGCCGCTAGGATGGCCAACGGGAGCCGGTGCGGGCCATACGCCCACCTGCGCCCGGGTGCTGAGCTTGGCGAAGAAGCCCGGGCCGGAAACTTTGTCGAGATTAAAAACGCGAAGCTGGGCAGGAAGGCGTCAGCAAATCACCTGACTTACATCGGGGACGCGGAGGTGGGGGATGGCGCCAACATTGGAGCTGGCACAATCACCTGCAATTACGATGGATTCACGAAGCATCGAACCAAAATCGGCAACAATACATTTGTGGGTTCAAATTCCACGTTGGTTGCTCCGGTGACCTTGGGGGATGGGGCTTACGTGGCCGCAGGTAGTGTGATCACGCAAGACGTTTCGGAAGATGCGCTGGCCCTTGGCCGAGCTCGACAAGAGGAGAAAGAAGGATGGGCCAAACGATGGCGGACGAAGAATACGAGTTGATTCCCCCTGACGATCTGTCAGGGATGAAGCTGTTTGTCGGGAATGCCCATATTGACCTGGGTAAACGGGTTGCCATTAATTTGGGGATCGAGCGGGGGCTCATGCGCTGCAAGCAATTCAGCGACGGCGAAATCCAGCTCATGATCGAAGAAAGTGCCCGAGGCAACGATGTCTTCATCTTGCAGCCCACTTGCGCCCCAACAAACGACAACTTGATGGAATTGCTGATCATGCTGGACGCGTTTCGGCGGGCCAGTGCTAGCCGCATCACGGTGGTCATGCCGTACTATGGCTACGCTAGGCAGGATAAAAAGACTAAGCCCCGTGAACCGATCACCGCTCGATTAGTTGCCGATCTGATCACCCAGGCCGGAGCGATGCGCGTCGTGGCGGTGGATCTCCATGCGGAGCAGATTCAAGGGTTCTTTGATATCCCCGTTGACCACCTGTACGCGGGACCGATTCTAGGCGACTTTCTGATCTCTCAAGGCTACGCTGAGAACGAAGATGTGATCGTAGTTTCGCCCGACGTCGGCGGTGTGCCAAGGGCGCGTTCCTTGGCGGAAATGCTCAAGTGCTCCCTGGCGATTATCGCCAAGCGTCGCCCCGAGCCGAACAAGGTGGATATCGTGGAGATCATCGGCGAAGTATCGGGCAAGGTTTGCGTGATGATTGACGACATGATTGACACCGGCGGTAGCGTCCGCCACGGTGCCGCCGAGTTGATGAAACGCGGGGCCAAGGAGGTCATCGTCTGCGCCACCCATGCCGTGTTCAGTGGAGATGCCGCCACGCGGCTCCAGGAGAGCGTGATTTCAAAGGTGATTGTTACCGACACCACCCCGATCACTCCCGAAAAAAGCTTCGAGAAACTCACCGTTTTAGAGTGTGCACCTCTCCTTGGTGAGGCGATCCGAAGGATTCACCTGAACGAGTCTGTCAGCACCCTGTTCAAAGAATGGCGATAGACGAGACTCTGGAATGGAGAGTTGATCTAGGCAAGGACGAGCCCAAAAAACAGGGCATCGTCCTTGGCGCGGCCTTTATCGTTGCAGCTCTGGGCTTGCTGTTGCCGTACTCCGGCTACCTCTACGGTTTGATTGGCTTTGGCCTGCTATTATCGAGCAACGCCGAGTTGTTTCTGCCCCAGGTCTACCGAGTGTCTGAGGCTGGCGTGCAACGCCGGTGCGGCCTTTCTGACTCGCAGATGGCCTGGGATCAAATAAAGCGAGTCATTCCGGATGAGTGGGGCGTCAAGTGTTCACCATTCACGAAAACAACACGAACAGAGCCGTTCCGCGGGGTTTATCTGCGGTTCGCGAACAATCGCGAGACGGTTTTGGCTAAAATCCACGAACACTTCAATGGGGAGCCGGAATTTTTGGGAGGACGAACTGACGACGGAGCAGGTGGAGAACCTGTGCCAGAAGATCGCTCATGAAATCACAAAGCGTAAGTTGGAGGCTCCGGCGATCCTAATGCTTGAGCTTCACAAGCCAGTCGCCAATTTTAACGCTCACATGGCCCTTGCGGCATCAGGATTTTTCGCTCCGCTCGTGGGATACGAGCGTTTCAATGACCTCACACGTCTCTTGGCAAAGAGGGATAATATCGAACGCCTCGAGACCGTGATCGAGGAACAGGCTTCAAATCGGGCATCAGCCCCGGTATTACAAGAGGAGAAGGCTTAGAAAGGCCATGCAATATTACGATACAGGCTGGGTTGGGGTAGCGGTCGTCATCATGTTGGTGAGTTTCGTGCTCTACAACATACGTCGGGCGCGCAAAAGCGACGGACAAGTTTACATACGTCGAATTCCGGGACTTAACGCGATTGACGAGGCGATCGGGCGTGCCACCGAAATGGGGCGTCCTGTTCTCATGGTTCCTGGCCTCGGCGCATTGAACGCAATTTCGGTTCAAGCGCTCAACATTTTTGGTCATGTTTCGGCCACCGCGGCTCGATTCGCCACGCCCATCCGCCTCTGCTGCGGTAACGCAGCTGTTTACACCGTGGCCCAAGAGATTATCAGCGAGGTCTATCAGAAGGAAGGCTACAGCGACCGATTTGATCAGGACTCTGTGCGCTTTGTCTCCGACCGCCAGTTCGCGTTCGCGACCGGTGTCTCGGGCCTGATTTTGCGCGAGAAAGTTGCCGCCGCGTTCTTGCTGGGCGAGTTCTTCGCCGAGTCGCTGATTTTCGCCGAGACGGCCAACTCTATTGGAGCCATTCAGGTTGCCGGCTCGACATCCAACACTCAGACGCCGTTCTTTATCGCGGCTTGCGACTACGTGCTCATCGGTGATGAGTTTTATGCCGCCTCAGCCTATCTAACTCGAGAACCGGTCCTCACCGGAGCACTCGTTGGCCAAGACTGGATCAAGATGACCATGATCGGCGCGGTTCTTTTGGGAAGTGTTGTCACCACGGCAGAGATGATCTCCGGAAAGCAAACCTCGGAGGAAATTGCAACCCCTGCTCCCGTGACCGAAAAAGCCGACTGGTCTCCCGGCACAACTACGACTTACGAGTGGAAGCCGCTGACCGAACCGAGAACCAAGACGCGACGTGAACTTCTGACAAACCGCATCTTCTCGCCGAAGGCCCCCGACAAACCGCAGCGCGAAATGGAATCTGAAGCCGCCACAGCAGCAGCTCCCACTGAAGGAGGCACGGAATAATGTTAAACCTCTTTGCTCAGGCGGAATTACCGCCATTCTCCGTTGAAGGGGGATCGCAACAGGCCTACCAAATGATCGCGATCACGTTGATCGCTGGGTTCGCGATTATGGCGGGCCTCATGTTTGCACCAACAAAGCTGCGACGCCCCATCGCGGTGACAGTCACATTCCTTGCGGGCTTCTACTACGTTTTGCTGTGGGCGTGGCCCAAGCCGGTTGAACTTGCCTCGGGTGAGAAACCGCTTAACCAAACTGAGGCCATTGGAAGGTGGATTACTGACGCTCTTCCCGGTGTCAGCAGCATTTCCCAAACACTTGCCGCGCTGTTGCTTGGGCTTGGCGTGTATTCGGTGCTCCGGCTCCATTCCACGCGCCTAATGAAGAAGCAGAAGGATTGGCCGTTCAGCCTCATTCTTCTCATCAGTATGTTCACGATGGTCGCCGTCGGTTATGCCGATTACAATCAAGTGATCGCAGACCCCACAAAGGCGTCTCCGGCGGGTTGGGGTCCCATGCAATACGCAAAGGACTTTTTGTTCGACGGAATGCTGCAGTCAATGGACGCCGCGATGTTCTCAATCATCGCTTTCTTCATCCTGTTCGCGGCCTACCGAGCATTCAGGATTCGCTCCGTCGAGTCAACCGTCTTGCTCGGAACGGCGCTGATCGTGATGTTCAGTTTGATGGGACTCGTTGAGTACGCATCGAAGAACGCGATTGACTCGATGACAGGCGGTAATCCTGGACACTTCCTCAACAACTTCGCGTTGAGCGAAGTTCGAGACTGGATTCAACGAAACGTCCAAGGCCCAGGGATTCAAGCTCTGGCATGGGGTATCGGAATTGGGTCACTCAGCATGGGACTTCGACTCTGGCTCAGCCTCGAAAAATCGGGGGGTAACTAAATGCAAAAGCTACTCAATCTCAATCGCTTCGCGATGTACGCGTTGTTGGTGATCGCGGTGAGTATCCCGCTGTTCATGCCCGCCTCCTGCACCACGATTCCAACTCTAACGAACTCAAACACTCAGGATCTGTACATCGAGCTGATGGCAATCCCCGAGGGTGGAACGGTGTTTCTCGAGTCGGACTGGACCGTGTCTACCCGGGGAGAAAGCGCGGGTCAACTTGAGGCATTTCTAAAAATCGCTCGACTAAAGAACCTCAAATTTGTGCTGTTCAGCGGGGCAGATCCGCAGGCCCCTCAAGTGGCGAAGAACGTCATCGAGGGACTCAATGCACGCTTTGAGAAGAATGGTCTTAAACCGCTGGAGCAATGGAACGATTATGTTGACGTGGGATTCTATCCCGACGTTGAAGCGTTCTGGCAGACAGTGGCGAGTAATCCACGCCGGGTTTTCCCGGGCAAAACGGCCTACGATCCGGTGGCAAAGCAAGATCGTGATGTCTACGAGTCCCCGGTTCTAAAAAACATTCGCAAGACCAGCGATATCGCGATGGTGGTAAACATCACCGCGTCAGGCACGATGGATATTATTGTCCAGCGGATGTCGGGGAAGGGCGCCAAGCTGGCCGGCATGGTGACGGGCGTCATGGCTCCAGAAGCCTTGGTGTACTACAATTCGCGTCAAATTGTCGGCCTCTCCGGTGGACTTCGAGGGGTAGTGGAGATGGAGACGATGATGGCCAAGGGAGTCAACTTTTCCGAAGGCGGGAAAGAGCCATTCGTGAAGGCAGCTCAGTTCGATGGGGTCATCCAACCGCTTCCGGCTTCGTATCAGCCCTTTGCCCGCGGGATGAATTACTTTGCTTCACTGCACGCCGCGCTGTTCCTGTTGATTATATCGGTGATTCTCGGCAATGTCGGACTTTTCATGTCCCGAAAGAAGGGAGGCAAATAAGCCATGGACCACAATTTTCTAAAGGTTGTTGTCGGCGTGATCGCCACGCTCGCCTTGTACAGCGTGCTGTACCGGGAGAACAAGTTCTACCGCCTGGTGGAACACATCTACATCGGGCTCGCTGTGGGCTTTTCGATGGTGGCACTTTGGACGGAAACGCTCGAGTCCAGCTTCTGGAACGTGATGGTGGGTAAGGCCGCGGTGGCCGCCACAGCAACCGCGCCAGCTCAAGAGGGAACGCCCGGGTTCTATCTATTCGCGTTATTGCTCCCAGTTGGCCTGATGGGCTACTTTGTTTTTAGCCGGAAGCACAATTGGATGAGCCGCATTCCGATCGGCATTATTCTCGGTCTATGGGGCGGCCAGCAGATCCAAATTTGGTGGCAGACCTACAGCCCGCAGCTTCAGGC
>JAYUVF010000100.1:0-10736 GCA_043754215.1 Chthonomonas sp.
TGACTTTGGCACGGTGACCGTTGAAGGTAGCATGGAGCAGATTCGGCGTAACGTGGAATCATGGAGCAACATGCCGAAGTATCTAGTCGTCGTTGACGCGCTTAGAATCGACGGAACTCCACCGCGACTAACCGGGACTTACAATTTGAGCATGCTCATCTACATTCGATCCAAGGACGTGTTCCCGCCGGTACCAGAAATTCCTGGCGGCGATGCACCGGGCGCGATTGGTCCTGGTGGCGGTGCTGGCGGCCCAGGTGGCCCTGGCCCAAGCGGTCCCCAGAGTGGCGGTGCGGGTGGTCGAGCTCTAGACTCAAGGAGCGGTGGCTAATATGAATTGGAAATCCGTTTCGTTAACTTGTTTCCTTGCCTTGGTTTCGCTGACTCTCATCGTAGGTTGCGGCGGGGAAGAAGTAGCTCCAGCAGCTCCGGTGGTCGCTCGACCAATGCCCCCATTGCCCACGCTTGATGCAGACGCGGGTGTCCCCGTGCAACAGTCGGTTGATCCCAATTTTGATCGAGCCAAAACCGTCGCCCAAGCGAAAGAGTTTGGCCGACGCTACGATCCATTCTCTCTTCTCGCCGTTGAGCGCAGATTTGAGCAGCAACAGAAGAACGAACGAGTCATCGTAGAATACGGCGGCTGGTTCCCGAGAGAATTTGAAGAGCCAGATACGTCCGCGGCAGAGCGACAGTCCATCGTTGAGCCTCAACCCTACCGACGACTCAGCGGCATCTTGCTGGGCAACGGGGTATCGGCGCTGATTGAAATGGAAGATGGTCGAGTCTGGGAGATCGTTCCTGGCTCCCAAATTCCTGGTACGGAATGGATCGTGATTTCGATCGACTCTGAGCGTGCCATCCTGCGGCGCGGCGGAAGTCGATTGCCGAAGGAACTTATCGTTCGCCTTGGCCCCCGAGTGGAGAACTTCACCGGTGGCGGCGGTGGCGACGGTGGGAACGATGGCCGAGAATCTGGAGGGGCTGGAACAGGCGGTCCTCCTGGTGGTCGCGGCGTTGGCTCCCGATAAAAGTATTAGTTTGACGAAACGTTGATAGACACTCGAACTTCAATCTGAATGAGGATTATCGAAAATGAAACTTAAATTTGCTTGGCTCGCCCTCGTGGCAATGGTGACGCTGCTCGTAGCAGCGCCGTTGCCCGCCTCTGCACAGAACGATCCCCGTGATCGGATGATTCAGAGTTTGGAACTCGATCAGGCCGACATCCGCGACGCACTAAAGTTGCTGTTCCGCATGGTCGGCGCCAACTACTCCGTAGCGTCCGATGTGCAAGGCACGGTGACGATCAGCTTGCAAAACGTTCCGTTTGAGACGGCACTGCGTGCAGTTCTGAACCAGGTTGAAGCAACCTGGCGCGTCGAAGGCGGCATCTACAACATTATCAAGAAGCCTGAAGTGGCGACGGTTGCGCCCGGCGTTGACCTCGGCCCGGGAGCTGGCACGGCTCCTCAGCAACAGTCGGTTCCGCGCCGGATAAAGATCCGCTCCGCAGATCCGTACCTAATTTTGCTTTTGATCTCTCAGAGCACCCCTTCTGCTGATGTGTTTCTTCAGCCGGAACTAAGCACGTTCCCATCGGGTGGCCAAGGCGGTCAGGGTGGTCAAGGCGGCCAGGGTGGCGGCTTTGGTGGAGGATTCGGTGGTGGCGGTAACACTGGCGGTGGCGGCGGCGGCTTTGGTGGCGGCGGCTTCGGCGGTGGCGGCGGCGGTAGCGCCGGTGGTCGAGGAGCAGGCGGCCGATAAGGCTGCTCGCTTAGACAAAATTGGATTTGGGAAAGAGGATTAGTTATTGATATGAGACATTGGACTCGACAACTTAGACTGAATGCGCTGATCGGAACGACTGTGGGGGTCCTTGCGATGGCATCGGCTTCATTCGGCCAGAACACGACGACGCTTGATCTTGACCTTAAGGATGCTGGTTTGGTAAGTGCTGTTCAAGCACTTACCAACCGCACCGGCCTTCAATTCGTAATTGCGGATGAAGAATCTAAGTTCAAGCCGATCACGTTGAGCCTTCGCCGACAGACCGCGGAGCAAGCGATCGAAATGCTGGCTTCAGCGGCTGGCGCTTGGGTCGAGAAGAACGAGGCCGGTGTCTATATCATTCGAGCTGGCAAACCGCAAGTCAAGCCTTCCGACTCTGGCATTCCCGTGGTCAAGGCCCCGGTGGAACTGCGAAAGATCCGCTTGATGAAGGGTGACCCATTTGTGGTCTTCCAGCAGATCATGAGCACCTGGACTCCAGATCCATATGCCGCGATCAATGAGGCGAACAAGGTTCGCAACATGACTTCCTACACTCCGTATCGGGGCGGGAGCATCAACGCTGTAACTAGCACTGGTGTCGTACCTATCAAGGGCAGTGATCTAGGTCAGCCAATGGCGCAGCCGGAAAGTGGGAATGACATTCTGCTTCCGGGTGAGACCGCGAACCAGCTGGGTGCAGGCGGCGGCTTCCAAGGAGGCGGCGGTGGTCAAGGCGGCCAAGCTGGACAGGGTGGTCAAGGCGGGCAGGGAGGACAGGGTGGCATTGCCATCACTCCAGGCCAGGGTCTCGTTCCAGACGGAATTGAGTACCTCTCGTACGACCCAACCGACAACTCCATTATCGTGCGCGGAACAGACGAAGCGATTCGACGACTCCAGTCGGCGATCGCACTCTTCGACATCGCGCCCAAGCAAGTGGAAGTCAAGGTCGAGTTCATCACCACGAGCCAGAGCATTTCGCGGACATTCGGTATTGACTGGACGTTCTCGCGAGGCGCAGTTTTCGCCGGTAACAACCCCGGTGCATTCGCTCGAACCGGTGACCCGATCTTCCTCAACTTCAGCACTGGAAACTTTGTGACTCGACTGCGAACGCAGTTGATCGAGGGCGACGGTAAAGTGGTCTCCGCTCCGTTGGTGCGAACGTTCAATAACCAGAACGGTTTCATCTCGCAGAACACCACCACCACGATCTTTGTGCCGAACCAGACGGTGACTCAGGGTGTCATCACCACGACGTTCACTCCGACGCCACTCACGATCAACACCTTCCTGTCGGTACGGCCTCGTATCAACAATGACGGTTACATCACGATGACCCTCACCCCGCAGGTCCAGCAGTTCGGCCAAATCCGAACTCCTCCGGGCGGCGGCCAGGCGGTTCCGGACCAGCTCAGCTCCTCGATCCAGATCTCAACACGAGTGAAGGACGGCGAGACAATCCTGATCGCGGGCTTCAACACGAAGCAGAACAACACAAGCACGACTCGATTCCCGATCCTGAGCGATCTTCCGATCATCGGAAGCCTGTTCCGCTCGACCTCGACGAACCGAAACGACAGCGAGCTGTTGATCTTCGTGACGCCGAAGGTCATTGTCGAAGAAGACGATTCCACCGCACCCTAATTCGGGGCCGGTAAAATCATCAGGGCGTGGCTGAGCGGTAAGCTCAGCCACGTTCTTGTTTCAAATGGACGGCTACTGGATTCTGTTGGGGATGATGGGTGCGGGCAAGTCGACCGTTGGTCGGGCGCTTGCCGCATTATTGGAAGTCCCCTTTTCCGACACGGACTCCCTTCTTGAACGCCGGTTCGGACGCCAAGTCACCAGCATCTTCCGCATCTACGGTGAAGAGACGTTCCGTCAGCACGAAACCAGCATCCTTGAGGCCATCGAGCGGCAACCGGGTGTCCTCGCAACCGGAGGCGGCCTTGTGGTCCGCGAGCAGAATTGGGAGCAGTTCGCCAGGCTGGGAACGACGATCTTTCTGGATGTCCCCCCCGATCAACTGAAAGTGAGGCTGGCCAAAAGTAAGAAGAAGAGACCACTTCTCGAGCATGAGGATTGGCAACAGCGATTCGACGCTCTTTACGAGACAAGGCTGGGAATGTACAGCCGCGCAGACATCCGATTTCCGGTTGACGCGGAGCACCTCGAATCCTGCGCGCAGCAGCTCTTCGAGACGCTCCAGGCGAGGGACATATGACGATTCGTCATCGCAACGGCGCGTACCCCATCGTGTTTACGAGCCTTGCAGTGGCCCTGGAAGCGATTCCTGTGGCAGCGCGCGTCATCACGGACCAAAACCTTGCAGGGCTCTACAGTGAGCCCCTTAGCCGATTTAAACATGTACAGACACTTCCCAGCGGGGAGCAAAGCAAGTCTATCAAAGAGTATCTCACAACCCTGCAATGGCTAGCCAGCACAGGCATGACGCGAGGGGAAACAGTGCTCGCCTTTGGTGGCGGGGTCGTGGGTGATCTCGCAGGGTTCGTTGCAGCGACCTACATGCGCGGGGTGACGCTGATCCAAATACCGACGACCCTGCTGGCGATGGTGGACTCCAGCGTGGGCGGGAAAGTTGGCATTGACCTTCCCCAGGGGAAGAACCTCGTGGGCTCCTTCAAGCCACCTCATACGGTCTACATCTGCAACCAGGTGCTGGATACATTACCGAGCCGTGAATTCATGAGTGGGATGGCCGAAGTGCTTAAGTACGGGTTTATCATGGACGCTCCAATGGCTCGGAGTTTGGCCGAGTCGCCCTTGGCTTCGGGTGATTCCCGAATGAGCCAAGTGGTCCGGACCTGCATCACGCACAAGGCATTTGTTGTCGAACGGGATGAGTTTGAGACGAGTGGCCTCCGAGCAACCCTCAACTTTGGTCACACGGTAGGGCATGCGATTGAAAAACTGCAGGGCTACTCCGATTGGACGCACGGCGAAGCTATCGCGGCGGGCATGGTCGCGGAGTGCGCCATCGCGGAGGCGATCGGATTCGCGCCAACAGCTACAAGTGCTTTTATTGAGAGCTCGCTACGAGAGCACGGACTACCCACGCGGTTGCCCAAGGACTTTAGCGCGGAACAGATTGTGGAATCGATGAAGCTGGATAAGAAGGCGGGGAGGGAAGGCATAGCCCTGAGCCTTGTGGCGGAGTTGGGAACGTGTAAACTTATGCCTTCTGTTAACGAGGAGAAAGTAAGGCGCGCACTTGATGAATTTATCCAACGCTAAGAAGCTTCTGTTCTGGATCACTGCTGCGCTGCTGTTGATCGGGTATTCCGCGAGTCAGTGGTTTTACTTCGAGGGGCGTGCCGTCCAATACGCGAAGATCGTTGACGTCCCCTCCATTCAATCCCTCGCACTCCTGTTGCTTGTAGCCTTCATCGTGCTTGCCCTCATCCCCGAGAAACGGGAGGTGGCTCAATGATCGGCACGTTGCTCCGAGTTCGCTATGAAGTGACCCAGCAGGTTGATGAGGGGCCGGTTTTCGTGCTCTATCGGGCGCTGGACAAGGTCACCGGACGCGAGGTGATGATTCGCACGATCCGAGATCCGTTTTGCAACGAGGTTTCGTTTGTGGATAGCGTGAAGGCCAATGTCCGCGAACTCGCCAACATCCAGCATCCCGGCGTGGAGCGTTTCGTGGATGTGGACGAAGACGAGGGAATGCCCTTCATCGTGTCCGAAGTTCGGATGGGGCAGCACTTCGACGAGCGCCTGCGCCGGTTAGCGCCGTATTCGGTCCCGGTGGCTATCTCACTCACGGTCCAAATTCTCGAGGGCCTGGTGGCCATTCAAAGCGCCGGATTCATCCATGGCGAACTAACGTCCAGGCACGTTCTGGTTGCCCAGGACGGGAAGGCTTCGTTGCTTCAGCCCGGGATCTGGGCGACTTATGCCAATTCGAGGCTGGCGGGTGCAGCGGTGCTACCGACAATCGCCAACTACCTCGCCCCTGAAGTCAGCCAGGGCACAATGCCTTCGCCCGCGAGTGATGTCTACGCGGTCGGGGTCATGCTGTTTGAGATGCTTTGCGCCCGTCCGCCGTTCAGCGGCGACACCCCCATGGCACTAGCCAGCAAGCACATGACGGCTCCCGTCCCGAGCGCGAGGAGCATTAATCCTAGCGTGCCGGAAGTGCTGGAGGAAGTCGTCCGAAAGGCGATGTCGAAGGACCCGTCCACCCGCTACGACACCGCCAAGGCGATGTTGCACGACTGCCGAATCATCCAAGACGCGGTGCGATTTGGCAAACAACTGACCTGGCCGCTGAGCGGGACGCCTGCCCCAGCCGCCGCTTCCGAAGTAAAAGTCGCCGCATCGAAATCTGGGCCTAAGAAATACGAGCCGCCACAGGTGAAGGCGGACGCCGCTAAGGAAGCGAGAAAGATCGATGAGCTCGATATGGCCGACCGCCTGCCGCGATGGCTCACGGGCATTGCATATGCGTTTGTCTGTGCTTTGATCGTGATGATCGGCGGGTGGGTCTTCTGGAGCCTCACCAAGCCCAAACAGATTCAAGTGCCGAAGCTCGAAGGCATGCAGGTCGCTCAGGCGAAACAGCGTCTCGAAGGAATGGGGCTGACTCTGCGAGAGGGCCGTAAGGAATTTAGCGAACGTCAACCGGAAGGGGTGATCCTTAAGCTCGATCCGGCTCCTGGCGGTCTGGTTCGGGAAGGTGCTGCGGTTTCCGCGGTGATCAGCCGTGGTTCCAAGTTCGTTCAAGTTCCTGACCTCCGCGGCCGCACGCTCACCGAGGCCAAGACGTTGCTCCTTGGGCTCGACCTGCAGGTCAATGAACCAATAGAGAAGCGACGGAGCCGTCAGTTAGAGCCCGGTCGGGTGATGTCTACTGTCCCTGAATCACGGAGCAAAGTTGAAAGGGGTACCCGAATTCGGCTTACCGTGAGTTCCGACCGACGGGAAGATGTCGCTGACATTTCTTCCGCGCGTGGTTCCTATCTGCTAACCATCACGATGCCGAAAGGCATCGAGGCCGTGAACGTTCGGGTGGATGTCAGTGACGTGAGCGGGGTCCGGACGATCCATGATGACCGTCACCGCGCGGGCGAGAAGTTTGAAGTTGAGGCGGATGGCCTCGGCGATCCGGTGTACTTTAAGGTCTTCTTCAACGGGCAGTTGGTGAAATCGGTCGAGAAATCACCTCGGGAGGCGACCGGGCGTCAATGAAGGCTCAGATCGCGCCAAGCATCCTTTCGTTCTCTCCGGACAACTTCCGAGCACCGGTGCGTGAACTGATGGAGGCGGGCGTAGACTGGATTCACCTCGATGTGATGGACGGGCAGTTCGTCCCGCCGATCACGTTCGGAGCTGACCTGGCGGCGGCGATTCGCAAGCTCGGCGACGTACCGGTTGAGGCCCACCTGATGACGCTCACGCCCGAAAAGCACTTCGACTCGTTCATTGAGGCAGGTTGCACGCGCATCATTTTCCACGCCGAGGCCACCGCCCACGCGCACTTTCATTGCATGAACCTGCGAAAGCGAGGCGTCCAGGCAGGAGTCGCAATCAACCCGGCAACGCCAGTCGAGGCGCTTGAAGTACTGCTCCCTCAAATTGACATTGCGCTCGTCATGACCGTCAATCCGGGCTGGGGAGGGCAATCCTTGATTAAAGAGTGCCTTCACAAAGTTCGCCGAATCCGAGAACTCGCTCCTGATCTGCCGATCCAAGTGGACGGCGGGATTGATGCGAGCACCATCGGTGATGCCTACCGAGCAGGGGCGAATGTGTTCGTTTCAGGTAGCTATCTGACCAAAGCCGAATCGATTGCCGATGGCGTTCGGCGCCTGAGGGCGGCGTGCGATTAAAAGTCCTCACTACGGCGCTGCTCATCTTTGGGACACTCCTGCTTCTGTGTTGGCCATTAATTCTTGGACCTCGCCCGGGTCCTGATTCCGCTCGGGTCGTGATGGCCCAATGG
The DNA here is from genome assembly GCA_043754215.1 of Chthonomonas sp. GTDB lineage: Bacteria > Armatimonadota > Fimbriimonadia > Fimbriimonadales > Fimbriimonadaceae > JAFLBD01. Next base: position 7,745 of record JAYUVF010000100.1, read on the forward strand.
GGAGCACGCTCGCTCACTTACTTTATGGTGACGAGCATGGTGTTTCTTTCGGCCGCTTTCGGGGCTGCGCTCATCATGCGGCGAAACCGACTCAAGTATTTGGACGAGATGCGCAGCAACGTACGCGATCTGATCGAAGGCTCGTTGAACGACCATGGCAAGCCTAAGTCCTGAAGCGTACATGCGCGAGGCCATCGCGCTTGCTGAAAGTGGTTACACTGCCCCAAATCCACTGGTGGGATGCCTGGTCGTCAAAGAGGGGCGTGTTATTGGGGCGGGCTACCATCGCGCTGCGGGCGAGCCGCATGCGGAAATCGAGGCGCTGCAACAAGCGGGGAAGGAGGCCAGAGGCGCGGACATGTACGTCACGCTGGAGCCGTGCTCTCACCACGGCCGGACTCCGCCGTGCGCCGATGCAATCGTGCAGGCGAAGCTAGCTACTGTAACGTTCGCCACCCCAGACCCTACCCACGCAAGAGGAGGGGCAAGGATCTTGAGCGATGCGGGGATAACGGTGAGGGAGGGAGTACTCGCGGCAGAAGCCGCCAGCATGAACCGAATATGGTTGCACTCTCAGAAGCTGGGCCGACCGCTCGTCACTTTGAAAGCGGCGATCACCCTCGACGGATTTATCGCTCGTACCGATGGGACCAGCAAGTGGATCACCAATGAGGAGTCTCGGGTCATCGCCAGGCGTTTAAGAGCTCAGCACGGGGCGGTACTGGTGGGGCGGGGGACGGTGGAGTGCGACGATCCTGAACTTACGGTGCGAGACGTCGAGATGCAAGAGCCCCCGATTCGGATTGTCCTAGACCCGCAGAGCAAACTCAATGCGGGCAAGAAGATTTTCCAAGATTCCGCCGCCCAGACTTGGAGGATCAATGGCTCCATTGATCTCCAGGGTCTTTTGGATCGGCTTCACGTTGCTGGTGTGCCGGGACTCCTCGTTGAGGGGGGAGCCGCCACCTACGCTCACTTTCTCCGGCAGGAACTCGTCGATCGGCTCGACCTTTTCATTGCACCAAAGTTGTTCGGAGAAGGAATTCGGTGGGCAAGCGAGCTACTGCCCACAAACTTAAAGCTCGTCCATGCCCGGACTATCGGCGAGGACGTGTGGCTCCGGTACGACCTCACCGCCGACGGGTCCTAGGACTTTCAAAATCGTGGTATCGGGCCCGGGGGCCCGCTCGTTGAAAAGATAGGAAGACTCCACTCTTCTCCCAAAACCAATAGGCTCCGTCTCACCCCCTCTGAGCGGAGCCGTCCTCTTTTAAAAGGTCTCCACAAACCACGCGTGGAGGCGAGTGTCATCAGTCAGTTCAGGGTGAAAACTTGTCCCCAACAGATTGCCTTGGCGCACCGCCACGATCTGACCGTCGATCTGGGACAGAACTTCGACTGAGCTTCCTGCCCGCGTCACGATGGGTGCGCGAATAAACACCCCCATCACTGGCTCAGGCATTCCCACTACCTCCACTGGCGCTTCAAAACTATGGACCTGAGCGCCAAATGCGTTGCGCTTCACCGTCACGTCCAGCAGCCCTAGACTGTACTGGGACGAGTCCTCAACTTCCTGGGCCATCATGATCATTCCCATGCACGTCCCCCAGATGGGCATGCCCTCGTTGGCCCTGGTCCGAATCGCTTCCCCTAGGCGAAAGCGCTGGAGCAGCAGACCAACCGTCGTGCTTTCGCCCCCGGGGATGATGAGGTGTGAGCATTCCGCGAGTTCTTCTTCGGTGCGGACCTCTTGGGCGGATATCCCCAGCGCATCGAGAGAGCTGAGATGCTTGGCGAAGTCGCCTTGGATGGCCAAAACCCCGACCTTTGAACTGCTCACTCCTCAATGATACTGGAGGCCGGTATTATCTTGAGGCATGAAGGTCGAGATCATAGGGGTGCTGTTTGACCGGTGCGGTAAGCAACCCGGCAGCGCGCTCGGCCCGGAAGCCATCCGATACGCCTTCGAGCGGCATGAGCGGCGAGACGTGCGTGTTCAATATCGTCAGCGTGTGGAGCGGTGGCGCTACGTCCACACCGAGCCGCAAGTGGAGCGTTCCAGCGGACTTCGAAATTACAATCAGGCACTGAAATGCTATCAAGACCTTCAGGCCGAAACAGAGGCGGTGATGGCTGCGGGCAACACCCCAGTCGTTCTGGGCGGCGATCACAGCATCGCCCTCGGTTCAATTCCGGTGGCTCATCGCCGAGTTGCCGCTCAGGGTGGCAAGTTAGCGGTGCTTTGGATTGACGCTCACGCCGACCTGAATAGCCCGGATAGCTCACCCACCGGGAATCTCCACGGAATGCCTTTGGGCGCGATGGTCGGAAGAGACGCTTCTTCCGCATCGAGAGGCATCAAGAAGGACCAGTGGCGAGAGTTGCTCTCCCGCCTGATCGGAGGGGCTGCGCTTGACGATTCACAAGTGGCTTGGCTCGGGCTCCGCGATGTGGATCTCCCAGAGGCCAAATATCTCGCTCGGAAGATGCCCCAATCCATGCCTCTGACCATGGAATTTATTGATCGTCACGGCCTGCCAGCCGCCTTCAAACGATTCTCGAAGTGGTTCGCTGAGTCCGGATGCACGCATCTTTGGATCAGCTTTGATGTAGACGTCTTCGATCCGGTGCTTGCGCCGGGCACGGGCACCGCAGTTCGCGGAGGGCTCACCTACCGTGAAGGTCACCTGCTCGCCGAATTGTTGCACCAGCAATTCGCGGACAAGCTGGTCGGGTTAGATGTGGTCGAAGTCAATCCAATTTTGGACAGCTCGCACACGACGGTGCGTGTGGCCGTCGAGTGGATGTCCTCACTGTTCGGCAAGAAGATCCTTCCATGGGGGCCGCAATACGATGAGTAAGTTGGACGCGGTGCGGGGGGTCTTGAATCAAGAAGCAAATGCAATTCATTCGCTAGCCGAACAACTTGATGGTGTGGTAGAGACCGCCATCGAGTGGATGCTAGGGTGTCAAGGTCGGGTCATCACTTGCG
>JAYUVF010000101.1:0-29860 GCA_043754215.1 Chthonomonas sp.
CTCTCCGCGAGAGCTGAGCAAAGAGATCGCGCGGATGACCAAGGAGCTCGAAAAGCTAGAGGACCAGATCACGGCGCTGGAGTCTGACCTCGAAGCCCAAGAGCGACTCCTCGCCCGTCCCTCGCCGACCGATGACCTGGTCGCGATGAGCCTCAAGCACGGCGAAATCCGCGCCTCAATCGAGCAAAAGATGAACGCCTGGACCGAACTGGGCGGGAAGCTGGAAGAGTACAAATCGCTGAATCAGAGCGGCGACGCTATTGGCGTTAGTTTTAGGAGTTAGATCCGATCGGAGACAAAGGTGAAGGGCAAATTATTTCTTTGCGTTACAGCTTTGGTGCTTAGTGCGTTCGGCGCGCTAGCGGCGTTTGCGTTTTTCGGACCAGCACGCCTTGGGCGGAGCGTGGAATGTTCGCTCGCTTCTCGCACGAATGGAAATCTGCCAACGCCCTGTACGGTAACAGATTCTGCCTACTACGTGAGGGTACGGAACTGGGTGTACGTGGTGCCTTTTGGGCCGTATGGGTCGTCATCCCGGTCGGAGGCTGCAACAAGCCAGGAACAATCGCCATACGTTCTGATCGCGCTACCTGCAGCCCACTTCTATATTCTCGGCGACCAGTGGTTCCGAAAGAACATTTCCGGCGGGGATCAGCAGCCCTACATTGAGAAGTTTGGCTGGGAACCGAACTGTCAAGGTGAATGGCCGCAGCTCAAGTTTAAAGGGAAGGACGGAAAGGAAGTGGCATTGACCTTCCATTAAAACCGGGGACCGAACTGCACCGTCTATCTTTAGCCTTGAACATGGTGGTGATAAACTACTAACTGCAACCTAATGAGCTCCGTCATTCTGTACCTGATCGTTTCCAGCTTCCTGATTTTAGGAGCAGGACTTGTCGTGCGACGGTGGCGCAATGTTGGCAATCACGGCCTTGTCGCAAGCGGCATTGCCACTATGCTCTGCGCACTTCCGTACATGTATGCCTCGGTACTCACTTCATTTCTTGATCCGCGAGTTCGAGAACGAATAGCAACCATGAGTGAACGTGATGGTCAGAGGGTCACGAAAGTGGTCGCTTTGCCCTATCCCGCCTCTCCGCTAACTGTGTATGTAGAAACCCTTGACGACGCGAATCTCAAGGATGGGTACGTGATGACCTTCCAGGGCTCCAGATTTGTGCGCGAAACTCCGGTTTGGACGGAAAACGGCAGTCTCTCTGGAAATGTGTTTCCGCCTCAATGGAACGCGGATCCCTGACTCCGTGGCGCCGTCGCAAATGAGATTAACTGCAGACGATCATGTGGTCCGGCCACGACCGAGGTTGACTTAAGTGCCTCTCGCTAACGAACCAGTGTAGGGTTGCTCAATACGATGGGTGATGAAAACCCGCACTCGAAAAACCTTCATCACGTTCATCACCTTCATCACGTCAACCCCACTAAAGAAACTTCTGCCCCTTCGGACGAGTACATCTTCCATGGTCCCGGTCATTCTCGCCCTTGCCTTGCCCGTGACGGCAACCGCGCAATTCACGGTCCTGCCGCAGGACACGGACCCGAAGATCACGACCTATCTGAGTCCGCATGTGGTGACCGAGCATGGGGGAGGGGCGCCGAGAGGAGAGCTACTTTTGTTCCTGCCCGGCACCAACGGCAAGCCCGGCAACACCGATCGGTTTGGCGAGGTCGCGGCGAGCCTCGGATACCAAGTGATCAGCCTGATGTACCCCGATGACATCTCGGCGACCGTTACGCGCAAGAGCAAAGATCCGAACAGCTTTCTCAACTTCCGGCTGGAAATCATCGAAGGGAAAGACCTCTCCGGCGCCATTAAAGTGGACCGGGCGAGCTCCATCGAAAACCGGCTCATCAAGCTGCTCGGGTTCTTGCACAAGAAGAGCCCGACCAGCAAATGGGACCGGTATCTGACCAAGTCCGGCGGTCTGGAATGGTCGAGGATCGCAGTTTCCGGACTCTCGCAAGGGGCCGGACACGCCGCATTGATCGCCACCCGACACCGCACCGCCCGGGCTATCTTATTCGGCGGGCCGAAAGACTACGACCGAACAACCAACAAGCCTGCGGCCTGGTTCAAAAAACCAGTCACTCCCGGCAATCTCATCTTCGCGTTTAACCACGAAAAAGATGCCCAAGGTTGCGACTTTAAGGAGCAACTAGAGATATGCCGAACCATGGGTTTGGAGAAATTTGGCGCGCCGGTTAGCGTAGATTCCGTGGCATCACCATACAAGAATTCGCGCGTGCTCACCACCAACTATCCCGTCATGCCGATGAATTCGATTCGGGCTCACACCTCTGTCGTTGCCGACCCTTCCACGCCGAAAACCGAGACCGACAACAGCCTCTTCGAGCCGGTCTGGAAATACATGCTGACTGCCAAATAGTGAGCGAACTTTCAGAACGTTCTGAAAGTTAAATGTTGGAACTGCTTTCGATTCTTTGCCGGTTGAAGCCGGCAATGGACGTTTCTTCATCGCTCGGAATTCGCGTGGCCTTGTTAGGCGCTGGCTTAGGACTAGCCGGGCAGGCCTTGTTCTACTCGGCGGGCGTTGGCGTGAATGTCGCCATTTGGATTCTCGCCGTTGTGCTGGGCTTCGTCATGGCCGTGCGATGGCCCGCCCCAAGCGCACCGCTCGTGGAACTCGGCTTCGCCTCCGTTCTCGCGCTCGGCGCGGTCGGGGTGGTCCTGAACGATTCGCCGTGGGTGGTTGGCCTCAACTTGGCGCTGATCCTCGCGACGTTCGGCCTCTACGCGCTCCGCACCGCGAGCCCCGGCAAAGTCACACTCGGCAAGAGTTTTGCCGCCGTGGTCCTCTACTGGACTCAGTTCTGGCTCGAGGCGTTCAAGCTCCGCAAAGACGTCAAGTGGGACGCCTTGAAGGTGGGCACCCAAGGCGGAAACTCCCTCCGAGCGGTGGGGCGCGGCGTCGCCCTGGCGATCCCGGCGCTGCTCATCTTCGTGGGATTGCTGGCGAGCGCCGACCCGATCTTCAGCCGCGCGCTCTCGCCACAGATGAACGTGGACTCCGACCAAGTCGTGTCCCGCACCACCCTTGCAGTGCTCATGGGTCTGTTCGCGATGGGCCTGCTTCGCCGGGCGGTATGGAGTCGGTTCTCACCGCCCGTGCAGAGAGCCGAGCCCGGCGAGCGCACCCTGAATCTGGGATGGATCGAATTCGTTACGGTGTTCGCGATGCTCTCCTTCGTGCTGGCCGCCTTCATGGCCCTGCAAGCGCGCTACCTCTTCGGCGGCAGCGATCTGGTGCTGCAGACCGAGGGCCTCAGCTACGCCAGCTACGCCAGACGCGGGTTCTTTGAGCTGGTCGCCCTCGTGGCGATGTCGGTGCCGATTCTGCTCGGTGCCTACGGCCTCGTGAAGTCCGACTCGCTCAAGCAACTCGGGGCGGTTCGGTGGACCTCGGTCGCCTTCATGGGCCTAGTGGGAGCGGTGCTGATTTCCGCCGCGCGCCGTATGCACCTCTACGTGGACGCCTACGGCCTCAGCGAACTGCGGTTCTACGTATCGGCCGCGATGCTTTGGTTGGCGGTGCTGGTCGGAGCGGTGGTGTATGGCGTGGGGCGATCCCGACTGACTCGATTGCCGCGAACGCTAGCGTTCACGCTGGTCGCGGCGGTGGCCGGGCTCAGCGTCTCCAACCCTGACCGTCTGATCGCCGAGTACAACCTCAACCGAACCTCCGGCGAGGTCACGCTGGATCACAGCTACCTCTCTAAGCTAGGTGGCGGGGCGGTGCCTCCGCTCTTAAGTGCGCTGCCTGGACTACCGGAGTCGCAACGGGCCGCGATATGGAAGGACCTGCAAGGGCGCTACGGCACCGCTGATCGCGACTGGCGCGACTGGAACTTCCGCCAATCCAGCGCTCGCGAGTCGTTCCGCCGAGCCGCCCGGGTGACGAAGCTCTAACGGGCTTGCTCACAGCCTATCGCCTGCAGTGAACTGTAGCAGGTAATAGTAACCGCCTTTGGGGTAGAAACCGGGGCAACAAATGAACCGTAATGACCTTGAACGTCATCTGCGAAGCCACGGCGCATCTCTGAAGCGTCACGGATCGCGTCACGACATTTGGGAAAACTCGAGCGGGGAAAAGGAGAGCCAAGTCCCTAGGCACGCGGCGCTAAAGAGGAACGTTGCGAGGCGAATCTGCGACGATTTAGGCTTGCCGAGGCATCCTAGTCTTTGAGTTCAGCCCGCTAACGGAACGTCTTCGTAGACCACGCCCGCGCCCGCTCGCTCTTGAGCCTTCTGTCGGCGGTAGGCAACCAATTCGTGGAGTGCCTCGAGGACCATCTCCCGTGCCTCTTCGATGGTCTCACCTTGGGAATTCACGCCGGGTACCTCGGCTACGTAGGCCGTATATCCGCCTTCTTCAGCGGGTTCAAACACGAGAGTGACTTTCTCCATAGGGCCTATTATACGTTGGCTTTTTCGAAACAGGTCGAAAAAGCTGGGATGCGCACCAGAAACGAATCTACGCCACCACGGAATTGAACTCGCGGATGCAGGTGCATACCCAGTCCACTTGCTCGTCGGTGAGATACTGGTGCACCGGAAGGCTGAGCACTTCGAGGCTGGCCTTCTCGGTGACCGGCAGCGATCCGCGTTCTGCGAGGTGCTGGTAGGGCGCATGATAGTGAAGGGGCACGGGGTAGTAGATCATCGAATCCACCTCTCGGCCCTTCAGGAAGGTTTGAAGCTCGTCGCGGCGGTCGGTGAGGATCGTGAACTGGTGCCAGGTGTGGTTATTTTCGGCGCCCATCACCGGAAGCTCGACTCCACAGCCCGCGAGCCCGTGCATGAGTCGCTCGGCGATGCGGTTGCGTGAGTCGGTCCACTCTTCCAGCAGCGTCAACTTGTGCCGCAGGATGCAGGCTTGGAGCTCGGCCATTCGGCTGGTGTAGCCCACGTGGTCGTAGTAGTAGCGCTCCTTGCCCATGCCGTGAATGCGCATGGAGCGGCAGGCTTCGCCCACCGCGTCGTCGTTGGTGAGAATCATCCCACCATCGCCCGCCGCGCCGAGATTCTTGGTGACATAGAAGCTGACTCCCGCCGCGTGGCCAAAGTTTCCCGCGCCGGAGCCGTGCTGGTGGCTGCCGATCGCCTGAGCCGCGTCCTCGATGATCTTGATGCCGTGCCGGTTGGCGATCTCGAGAATCGGGGTCATGTCGGCGATTTGCCCCCAGAGGTGGACCGGCATGATCGCCTTCGTGTTTGGAGTGATCGCGGCCTCGATGAGAGCCGGGTCAATCATCTGATCTTCGCGGCGGATGTCCACGAACACTGGCTTCGCGCCGACTTGGACGATGGCCTCCACGGTGGCGACGAAGGTGAAAGCGACGGTGATGACCTCATCGCCGGGCCCAACCCCGATGGCGTCGAGGCTAATGCGTAGCGCGTCGGTGCCGGAATTGACCGCGATGGCGTGCTTCACGCCGTGGTATTTGGCGACCTCTTCCTCCAGCCCCTTGTTGTGCTTGCCCATGACATAGGCACCGGTGGAGAGGATTTCTTTGACGTCGGCGTCAATGGCGGCTTCGAGTTCAACGTATTGCCGCTTAAGATCAAGAAAAGGAACGCGCACGGTACCGATAGTGTACTTTTTTTCGGGTTTGGGAGAATTGGTACCGCTCGAAATTGCAGCACGGGTTTACCACACAGAGGACACAGATCAATGGCGGCGAGCAAATGATCGCCGCCCCAGAGTTACCAAGGATCCCTCAGACTTTCTTGCGCCTGCGGAGCAGCGAAGCCACGCCCAGTCCTAACACCGCCATGGTTGCCGGTTCGGGGACGGGCGTCACATCCACGCGATAGTTGTCGTAGCCGATGTCAATGGTTGCCCCGTCGCCATTATTGGTCGTAAACCCGAACGTGATGGCCGATCCACTCGACGAGAAATCAGGGTTGGTTGCCCCTGAAATCCCCTCCGTAAAGTTGGATGAGGTGAGCGCACTTTGGCCATTCGTCTGCCACAGCGTGGGCACGGTGCCAGTTGCAAAGAAACTTCCGCGATAGAGGATTCCGCTCTGCTTCAAGACCAGCCCATATCCTTGACCAGCACCAAATGCACTAAAATTCTTGAAGTCAATGGACCAGTCAATTGAGTTGATCGCGCCCGATACTGATGGATCGTAAATGAACGCGGTGCGAAGGTGGGCGTTGTAGGTGAAGTTGTTGTTGATCGTCGCCACACGCTTGTATGCGCCAGGGTTTCCGCCAGCGGATATCTGTTCTGTGAACTGACCCGTCAGGCTGGTCGGAAATGTCTCCATCGTCCAGTCGGAGTCTGAAAATGTGCCATCGACAAACGAGACGCCGTGGGCGGCGCCCGCCGTAATCACGGCAAGAGGGAATAGGATCGCTTTGTAGTTCATCTCTCAAAGTCTACAAAACGTCTCGGCCATGAACAACCGTTTTCGATGAGGCTTGCGATCTTGTCCCGCAAGTGAGCCATCCAGGTTTCAGGCTTCCAATGCCCGCAATTTAGCTGCCGAATAGCCGGTGAGTCGAATGCCGCATTCGCTCTCAATGTTCCGAAGAGCCTGATAGTGTTGCCGCGCGTCGGTCCACGCCCTCAGGTTTACGTGTGCGTCCAAAGCAATCTTGTGGGCGGCAAACTTCGTGCTCACGTTCGCCACCTCCAGCAGCGGCGCAATGCGAGATATCGCGGCCCGGGGATCGCCGTATTTGGCCCGGAGCCAAGCCGACAAAAGCGTATAACTCTGCGATCCGTCAGTTGAAGAGGGCATTCTGCGCGATTCTCGGATGATCGCCGCCGCGATGTCTGGGCGACCCGCTTGATCGGCGTATATGGCGCGCGGCATGCAGTAGCCTGCAACCTCCCGTCGGGGAATTTTTGTCATTTGCGACTCGACCCAGCCCATCCGTGCTCGGGCTTTTTTCTGGCTGCCCGAGACTCGAAACCCCGACCATGCGGTGGCCAGATACACATTGGTCCGGTCGTATTTGAGGTCATAGGGGCGCTGATGGAGGAGCCGAACTGCTTCTGAAAAGGCAAGGCCGCCAAGACTGTAGTCGCCAGTCGAAATCAGGAGCCTTCCAAGGCAAGCATGACCATTACCCAGCATCGAATGCGTAACAGGATCAGTCTCGTCCGAGCGAATACTCATTAGGGCACTCACCACTAGGCGCAAGCCTTCGGCCGGGTTCATTGTCTGAAGATTTTGCGCTCGGGCGATTTCCTCTTCCGGTGAATCCGTCGCCATGGGAAGCTCCTCGGTTCGCATGCCTAACGCCAAGGAATAGTTGATCGCTTGCTGAGTTCCCAGAGAGGAGACGCCCGCTTCATAGCGGTGCCAGGCCGACGGTGAAGTCTCGGTGGCCGCGGCAGCCTCCCGAATGGTGAGCTGCTTCCGGTTTCTCGCGATTCGCAACCACCAGCCCGCGTGGAAGCCTGAGGAGCAGCCAATCGGCGCCGAACCATGTTGGATCGCCTGGAACGTAGCCTCTCGCCGGGACGCATTCGGCACTGCCTGTCCAGATTCCCAACGCTTTAGGGTCGCGAGTGAGCATCCGATCAGATCCGAGAAGGCACTCTGCGTCAGTCGCAGTCGCTCCCGCTCGATTCGGATGGTCTGGGCAAACCCGTTGTCCACGACGTATCTTAACACAGGTTCTCTACGATTCCAAACGCGGTCAGCTAGAAGCCTGCGCTACTCGTTGCCTATCAGTCGGCGAATTCCCTTATGCGGGGTGATAGTCAGTCTAGTAAGTCCCGGAGGTGACCGGTGAAGATAGGAAGATCATCCTGAATAGCCGCTGCTATCCGTTTGGAGTCCAGCTTGTCGTACCCGTGGACGATGACATTACGCAATCCGACGATAAGTCGAGCATCGGGGATCTTGTCGAAGACGGCCGGATCGGTCGAGCTGATTCGCGACAGTGCTTCTCCGACGGTGACTAACAGCCGCTCTACTGCAAGTCCTTTGTATCGGTCCTCCAGCCACTGATCGCCAATCGAAAGTACTTCCTCAGCGGCGCTGAGGGCATCAAGCAAAAATTGTCTCGTTTCAGGCCGCATAGAGCTCCACGGCGGTGGACTCGATTACCTGTCGGAAGTACGGTTTCTCAGCGACGCCGTAATCCACCACATCAACGGGGCGACCCAAGAGCTGTTCAAGATCGGCGAGCAGGCCGAACTGTTGCCTGAAGTGATTGATCCCCGCTGGCGGATCGCCGAAGTCGGCAACGAAGTCAAAATCGCTCGTTTCCGGGTTCCAGTCCGTCCCCAGTGCCGAACCAAAGAGGCGTAAGCGCGTGACGCCGTACTTCTGGCAAAGCACCGCAATCTCCGATTTTCTCTGCTCCAGGATGTCTCTCGCGCCCACGGCGTGATTATGCCACGAGGGGATGTCTAATCCGAAATCACACCCCCATCCGTCCTATCCTTTTGAACCTATTTGAACTGGCGGGAGCAGGTATAATTTCAAGACTTGAGCCGCCATCCCGCCGCGTGATTTGAACTCAAATCGAGTGATGCGCCCAGGAAATTTGCCCACCATGAATCCCAAAGACGACAAGAACAAGAACGGCGAGAAGGCCGACGTGACCGAAGGTATCACCGAGCACGACGCAAGCTTTCTCGAAGGGGTGGACCGCGACGAGACTCACTCGATCGCGAGCAAGGTCGAAAACGAATACACCGCCGACTCGATTCAAGTCCTTGAAGGGCTGGAAGCCGTCCGCAAGCGACCCGGCATGTACGTCGGCGACAACGGGCGCAAGGGCTTGCACCAGATGTTCCGCGAGGTCGTGGATAACTCGGTGGACGAAGCGCTCGCAGGCTACTGCGACACGATCAGCGTACAGCTCTTCAAAGATGGCTCTATCAGCATCGAAGACAACGGCCGCGGCATCCCGGTCGACACCCACAAGAAGATGGGAGTCTCCACCCTCCAAGTCGTCATGACCGTCCTCCACGCGGGCGGTAAGTTCGGCGGCGAAGGCACCGGCTACAAAGTCTCCGGCGGTCTCCACGGCGTCGGCGTCTCGTGTACCAACGCCCTTTCCGAGTGGCTCATTGCTACCGTCAAGCGAGACGGCAAGTCGTATCAACAGCGCTACGAGCGGGGCATCCCGGTCACCGAAGTCACCGTAATTGGCAAATCCACCGGCACTGGCACCACCATCCACTGGAAGCCGGACTCCGAAGTCCTCACCGATACCAACCACGACTCCCACATTCTCAAGAATCGACTGAAAGAGCTGGCTTATCTGAATCCGAGTGTGACGTTCCATTACGTTGATGAGCAGCACCCGGAGAACACCGAGACGTTCTTCTTCGAGCGCGGGATCGTGCAGCTTGTCGAGGACATGAACGCCTCCAAGGACACTATTCACCGAAAGATCGCCTATTTCAAGCGCGTGAAGGAGACGTACGAAATGGAGGTCGCCCTCCAGTACCACGACGGTTACAACCAGACCGTCCTCGCCTTCTCCAACAACATCCATCAGCCCGATGGCGGTACCCACGTCAGCGGTTTCAGCATGGCGCTCACCCGCGTGTTGAACCAATACGCGCGCAAGATGGGCTTCTTGAAGGAGAAGGACAAGAACTTCACCAGCGACGACGTGGCCGACGGGCTTACCGCCGTGATCGCCCTCAAGCTCGGCAACCCGAGCTATAACTCGCAGGACAAAGTGAAGCTCGTCACGCCTGAAGTTCAGGGAATGGCGAACTCCCTGGTCGGCGATGGTCTCACCACCTTCCTCGAAGAGAACCCCCAGGACGCGCGGCGCATTATTGACAAGGCGGTCATCGCCCAGCGCGCTCGAGAGGCGGCTCGAAAGGCCGCCGAAACGGTCAAGCGCCAGAACTCGATGGACACTTTCGGGCTTCCGGGCAAGCTCGCCGATTGCGTGAGCAAAGAAGTCGAGAAGTGCGAGCTTTTCCTGGTGGAGGGTGACTCCGCGGGAGGCTCCGCCAAGGGCGCGCGCGACCGCGTGACCCAGGCTATCCTGCCCCTTCGTGGCAAAATCCTCAACGTCGAGCGAGCGCGCATCGACAAGGCGCTCGACAACGAAGAAATCAAGGCGCTCATCGCCGCGCTCGGCATCGGCATTGACATCAGCCTTGGGCGTCGTCAAGAGACGATGGACATTACGCCGTTGCCGGACGACATCGAAACCAGCATCGGTGGCAGCGATGACATCATCACCGAAGGCCCCGGACCGAAGAACGGAAACGGCAAGCCCCACAGCAAAGAGAAAGAAAAGGAGACCCATTTCGATCTCAGCAAGCTCCGCTACGGCAAGGTCATCATCATAACCGACGCCGACGTGGACGGCGAGCACATTCGCACATTGCTGCTCACTTTCTTCTATCGCTACATGAGGCCACTCGTGGAAGCAGGGCGCATCTACCTCGCCCAGCCGCCTCTCTACGTGATCAAGATCGGAAACAACGAGCGCTATTACTGCCTCGATGAAACCGAGCGCGACGCGATGATCAAGGAGCACAAGAAGAAGAAAAATCTGACGATTGGCCGCTTTAAAGGTCTGGGCGAAATGAACCCCGAAGAGCTCGAAGAGACCACCATGAACCCCTCAAAGCGTCGTCTCAGCCAAGTGGTGTTGGACAACGAATTTGAGATGGAAATCGAGCTCATGTTCAGCACGCTGATGGGCGACAAGGTGGAGCCGCGACGAAACTTCATCGAAAAGCACGCCCGGGAAGCTCTCGATGCGGTTGACTGGCACTACTGAGTTCGGAGTTTGGAGTTTGGAGTTCGGTCGATAGGCTTCGGCTGATCCGGCAGCGCGGGTGGCTTTTGGTCACCCGCGTTTTATTGGTCGATCATGTTCATAGTGATGAAACTGATGAACGTGATGAAGGAAATGGGGGTTTTTTCCTGGGAGTTAAAGGTCAGTAAGGACTCGGTCCCCCTTACTAAGGTGCCGCAGAACCCCTTCGTCAACTGAGCAAGGAGAAACACCATGCTCCCTAAACCATGCCTGGCACTCAATGGATTTGTTCAACCCGACTACCTGGAGGGGCCAACCCGACTTAACCATCTCGGCCACGCCTTGGTTCGCCGTTTTGCACTCTTTCAACGATCGGCGTGACTCCACGATGCAGCCATCCGAGCTCAACGGCCTGCCAAACAAGGTCGGTGACTTCCTCGATCCCAAAGCACTTGAATTCTTCGTCATTGCACCAGACGTATCTCAACATTGCGGGCAGGAGGTAGGTCCTGACCTTGTCTGGAAGATGACTGAAGTCATCGAGCCAAAAGAAGTATCCCAAGGTGATATCTGGGGCGCCCCACTTGTCATTTGGGGACAGTTCCTCCCTGACATAGGGGTAAGCACAGCACGATTTGTACTCCAAGAGATCCTGCTCATCGAAGCGTACGTGAGTCCGCACGAATTGTGCGAATTCACTGATTACCGCCTCCTTCTCATTGTCTGGCAGCATCAGCCGAGTCTATCTCAGCCGAGGGAAATCGGTCGCACCCTTTCTGTGTTGTGAGTTTCTTTTATCTGCTGTATGCCGATTGAATTGAGTAGGCAGTTGGAATCGTCCACCTCGGCTATTGGGGCGACCCGAGATTGTGGTGGACGGGAATGCATATTTTCTGCCTCATACGCGCCGACAGGTCGGCTGAGCGAAAGCGGTGCCGGGTCACCGCTGTCCAAAAAGCTGGGACATACTCACTCCAAATGGTCACCGCGACGCTGCTGGCCTCCGCTATAGTCGGCAATGCCGACCGGCCAAAGATTGCCTTCGTGTCGCGTGAATACTATCCTTACCCGAGCAAGCGGATTAGCTATCCGCGACTTCGGATCTGCGAATGGGATGGGTCGCGGGTTCGCATTCTGAGCCCGGCGGGCCAGGAATGCCACGATGTGGCGTGGGCGGGGCCTCGGCGACTGGTTTACTGGGCGGGGCCGCGCAATGCGGATCGAACAGAATTTTCGCATTGGACCATCGACTTGACGACCGGCAAGTCTCGCCGAATAGCCGGGCCCGAGTTCGACATCCAGTTCAACCAGGGACCACGCGAGTTCGTGCTCGAGAAAGGTGAGCGCACGTACACGGTCACTCCCTCCGGCAAGGTCGTTCCTTTCAAGCCGGTCCCGCCACCTTGGCGTGATCCTTCTTGGGGAAAAGATGAGTACCAGAAGTTCGAGATCGTGTCACGCGACGCTAAGCAACCCGGCAAGTTGGTTTACGGGGGTGAGGAGACCATGACGCTGACCGGGTCAGGGAAGCAGGTCACCCCGGCGAGATTTTTCAATTGGACTCTGTGGTGGCCGGAGCAAAATGCCGTCTACCTAAACGAGTCATATAGTCGGGGCGCGGACCGCCTGTACCGGGTGGACTGGGCCACCACGCAGTTTAAGCTGCTCTGCGACTACGGATTCGACATCGACTGGCGGCCCGACCGCAGAAAGTTTGCCTTTTCGACGCCGCAAGACATGTTCCGCTACGGTCCGACCAAGTCGCTTTGGTGCAGCGAACTCTGGGTCGGCGACCTAAGCAGCGGCATATCTCACCCTATTCGTAGAGGGGAAATCGAGGTTTGGGCGGTCGCGGTTCAGCCTCAGTCAAATCCACAATAAATGGTGAACCTTAAACCATCATAAAGGACCAACGAACACACTAGCTACACAATGTGGCTATCCGATTGCGACGACACCGAAACATCCATGCTATTCGGGTGACGACCAGCAGCATGCCGGACGTTACAGATTGCACCAGGCCGTGGGGTTCCCATGACTGCCAGGAAGTTCACCATAAGCGCCATCTTCAATGCTCAGGAACTCGAGCAAATTATCACTGCCGCGCCAATCGATGGTTAGAGGGTATTTCATGCGCTCCCACAGGGCCAAGAGACCGCAGTAAAGGGCCAGTAACTGTCCCTCGTCGAGTTCCTTAAGCAGCCCGGGCAAGTTCCACCCCAGGTTGTAAAAATAGAAATCGGGCATTCCGTCCACATCTTCGTCTTCGGCAAGTGTCTGGATCCAAGCAAAAAGGTAAAAAACGAGGTCCGTGGGCTCCATGTAGGCGTAGCCGTTGAAGTACCGCTCTAGTTCGTCGCGAGTTGGGTCTTCGGGCAGGACGTGACTCATCGGGACGGGATGACGCGATTCATCGCCATTGTCATCGTCGATTTCGCCATCACGAAGGTTAACCTTTGGGGGCGCGAAAGCCTTGGAAAGCTCATGCACTGCCGCGTCGACATCGGTGACACGGCAAACATATCGGCGCAGTTGCTTGCCAATCTCGGCTGGAGTGGGGTCCGGAGTCGCAAGCTTCCGCTTTTCGAAAATGATCTCAAAGTCAAACATTCCGAAACTGAACTCCTTGCGCACGGGATTGACCTTACCCCTGGGACAAGTGAAGATGGCGGAAATCTAATGATCACGACCACGATGAGCTGGCATCTCCAGCCTAGCGCAACCGGCTTCGCGAAGGTTCCGGTGTGACCGCACTGAGCGTGATCGGGTGGCTAGCTGAGCGACCTCATCTCTGATTCCTATCAAGCGACTTCACAACGGCAGGCGGCTAAACTTGTAGCCAGGCAACCATGAATCCGTTTGAACATATTTCCAAAGAGGCTTATCTCGCGCAGCGATTTCATCGCTTCGGAATCTCGAACGGCGAGCTCATCGAGAATGAAGTATGGAAAGCAGCGGTTCGCGCTGGCTGGGACGCCTGGCACATCGCTGTCAAATATGGTGATGAGGGAAGACCCAAACAGCCGCGATGGTGCTTCGCACGCACAGGCATGTCTCTCACAAGGCTTACTGGGCAGACGAAGCCGATCCGGCTTGTTTGGATTGGTGGTGAGCACGAAGACTATTACGATCCGGATTTCTTGATCTACAACGAGGTCGTGGTTACGGGGCTCGACGGCTCGGTCAAGATTTACGGTTACCCGGAAGATATCTTCCCGCCGACCGATTTCCACACCGCGACCTTCGTGCCAGAGTCCGCCCGCGAGGGTTTCATTTACATTGTTGGCCGGACGGGCTATAGGGACGCCCGATATCCTGGCCACACTCCCGTATTTCGGCTCGACCTCAACGACATGTCCATCAGCGAGATCATCCTTCGAGGTGAGCAACCAAGTTGGCTATATGGTCACCACGCGGCGTATCTGCCCGCCCGACACTCCATCGTGCTCTGGGGTGGAACGATCCTGCAGACGAAGGAAGTGGCGGTCGAAAATACCGAGATTTGGATGATTGACCTTGATAAGCGAGAATGGCTTCGTTCGCCGGAACTTGACCTGCGGGAAATCACGCTCTTAGGTGAGGCTAAGTGTGGGTGACCAGGTAGAGCCCGTCGCCCATGCGCTTGCTGTCGCCTAGATGTCCTCCCGTAATCCGGTCGAAGGCTTTGAAGTCGGGGTTTTCACGGTCCATGTTATGGAAATGCCCTTGTAGCAGGCGATCTTGGGGGTCGTAGATGACTCCAATCGCGTTGTCGATGCCCCAGGATGTCCAGCGCCAGTAGATCAGTTTTCGCCCGCCGATCTCGCCTTCGTGTTGGTCGCCGAACTTGCTTCCTGAGCCCGCGGCGCGCAGGTAATCGGGTTTTTCGACGCCGAACCGCCATCCGCGGTCAGGGCGGAAAGGGAGTAGGCAGGGAGCAATTGTGCTCAAAATTAGGATGGCTACGGGTAGGACAGGCCGTGGACCCTTGATGAAGGTGGCTCCGACGACCATGGTCACGGCTAGAACGAAGAAGGCCCAGAGGGGCATCGGGAACATGCCAACCGGTCCGCACCACTGACCGGGATACAGGTGTCGAAAGAAAGCGAATTGGCATACTACGGCATTCACCAGGCACAAGAAAATCAACCCAACCCAGTGTTTGGATCGCATTCTGGCGAGGATCGGCGGCGGTTCGATTGGTTGGGACATCGGCAATCATCGCCACCATTCGGCTAGTTCCTTGGCGAGGTAGCCAGGCCACTTGAAGATCTTGTGGGGTTTGCGTCGGAGGATGAACAAGAAATTGCGGACCGGATCGAGCACTTGGTCGTTCTTCGGGGGGCCGTGGAACTTGAGGATGATGGCCTGGTCGAGCAAGGTTTTGGCCGATGCCGGATCTCGCTCATTGAGCTGCCTCAGGCTCTTGTAGGATGCCACCCATTCTTGAGCGATAATCCCGACGTGATCCTGCAGCCCATGATCCTTAATATAGGCGTCAATGTGGTCTTGGTCGCCAAGGGCAGAGGACTTTGCTGGGTACCGAACCCCGGAGGCGTAGGACCGGTAGATGCCCTGCGTGACATTGGACGGGCGGACAAACAGGACTGAAGAGCCCAAACAATCGTAATTCCAGTCGCGCATGGCGATCAGGTCTTTGGGCTGTTTGCGGATGAGCTCGAGCATCGGGGCCATGGAGCTCTTGATGGCTAGCGACTGATCAAGAAACAGAAACTCGTGGGGGAAGACCTCGCGGTCGAACAGCTTTAGCTTGACGAACGAGCCTTGCAGCCCCCAGTCCCTGCAGTCCAGTACCTTGATTTTGGGGTGAAGGGGCCGGTCGTGGTCGCAGCAACAGGTGAGCTCAAACGGCTCGCCAAGCCATCGTTCGAGCATGGACTGTAGCCGGTTGGGGTAGTCGTCGCTGTACTTGCCACCCGCCTGAATGCAAACAACCTGGAGTGGGCTACTGCTTCCCATCGGATAAGAACTTATATGCCCTGGCGCAAACGAGTCAGAGTTTTGGCCATTCGGGTGCCGAGGTGGACGCCGCGGATGTCATCGAAGTGGACGAGGCTGGTTCGGCTTTCGGTGCCGTCCTCGGGGTCGATGCGACAGACGCGGAGCCAGCCGCCGTCGCGACCGGGCTGCATTTCTAGCACGATGTAGGGCTGATACCCTTCCGGCGGGAAGCAGAGGCCGATGACCTCGCCATTTTGGTAGGCGTGCTCCAGGGCATTGTCCATCGAATCCGGCACGGGATCTCGGCTGGGCGGATAGACGGCGGCGCGCGCGGCCATGCTGCTCAGATAGTTGTCCATCTCGTCAATGCGCCAAATCTCTTCAATGAGGTGGCAAAGGAACCCGTTCGGAATTCCCGAGTCAGCGTACAACTCGATCGTGACTTCGGTTTCATCGAGCCGGCGGACCTGGCCGACCCAAGAGTTCTTCGTATCCTCGGGCTCGACGTAGAGGCCGATGAACAGATCTTGGTCCAACGCTCGTTTTAGCGATCTCGTAATTTCCTCAGTAAACCGCTCCATTTTGTGCCAGCGTACCCGTCCGTGCCAGATTTTCCACCCCATCTCGAAACTCCCGTATTTGTTTTGATGAATGCCGGTATCCCGAACAGCCGATGATTTCTCCAAGAGTGGAATTCTCTGCTCAGCCCCGAGGAAAAGCCTCGGGCGCAACAAGGGATTGGCATGGGGATACACAACGGTTTTCGAACAGACACACAGCAGCGCCTTCAACTGCGGGTTGACCCCCGACTGGTACTGAACGGTCAGCTCCTGGAAATGAACTCGGTAGAGCTGCAGACCTACGTGCAGACCGAGCTGATTGAAAACCCGGCCCTCGAATGGCTCAACGAAGACGGCGAACCGCTGTACTTGGACACGATCCTGAAGACCGTGGCCCCCGACGAGCTGAAACCGAGCAGCGAGGACCGAGAATTTCAGCGCTCGATCCCGAACGACTCGCCCGAAGGCGAATGGCTTGACTTCGCCGGTTGCGGCAATTCGCTGGAGTCGCACCTGGAAGCGCAACTGCTCTCCATCATCGCCCCCGAACTGCATTGGGTCGCCCGGATTATGATCGGCTCCCTTGACGACCGAGGCTATTTGGACACGGCAATCGAGGAGATCGCCCTCGATCACAACATCCCGCTAGACCAGGCGGAGTACGTCTTGAGCACATTGCAGGAGTGCCAGCCGCCAGGAATCGGGGCACAAAATTTGCGCGAATGTTTGATGCTACAACTCCGCAACTCAGACAATCTCGAGGGCAAGCTGGCTTACGGAATCGCGAAGCACTGCTTTGACGACTTGGTGGACCGGAACCTACGCGGCATCGCCCGGCGGTTCAAGGTCCTGCCCGACGTGGTGAGCCAAGCGTTCGAGGTCATCCGTCAGTGCACCCCGTTCCCTTCCGACGGTTTTCATCGGGAAACCCGCATGCCTCAGAACGGCGACCGGGCAAGTGTCTCGGTGGATTTACGGATCATTCGCTCCGACCAGGGGTGGTCGGTGGAGCTGGCTGGGGTGGACCCACGTGATCTCATTGTGAGCCAGGCATACCGCGAGCACATGATTCGCATCCAGAATGGCGCGCCAGCGCCTCAGGATGAAAAGCGACATCTCTCCACATACGTTAACCGCGCGAAGGGCTTCATTGACGCGTTGGATCAACGGCACCGAACGCTCTCGCGGATCGGGCAATACATGATTGAGCACCAGCTTGGCTTCGTCACGACGGGCGAGTACGCGTTCCTCAAGGCACTGACCCGGCGGCAGATGGCGGCAGACCTGGGCTTGCACGAGAGCACAATCAGCCGCGCTACGGCCGGAAAGCACTTGCAGCTTGCGAACGGGGAAGTGGTCTCGTTTGAGGTGTTCTTCAAGCCGGCATTGCGCATTCAACAGATGATCTCGGAGATTCTGCAAGGAGAGTCGCCGGAGAGCCCGTTGAGCGACGAAGCGATTGCCGCGTTGCTGGCCGCTCGCGGAGTGCATGTTGCTCGCCGCACGGTCAATAAGTACCGCGACAAGACCAAATTACTCAGCTCACGACGGCGTCGGTCGGCCTAGTCGCCGACGCCGCCAAAGTTAGCGATGGCGATGTCGATGTCTGCCGCGTCCACTTCTCCGGACCAGTCGAGGTCACCGGCGATGGCGCCCGTGCCGCTCGCGCCGAAGTTGGCGATGACAAGATCAATGTCGGCAGCGTCTACCTCACCGGATTGGTCGGGGTCACCGTTGGTGAGATTGACCGCGCCGGCTGTTGTGGTGCCGGTTGTGAGGTTCAGAGCCACGCTCTTGCGAAGCCAGTTCGGAGTGACGGCCACGAGGTTGACTCCGCCGCTGGCGGTGGTATCGATATTGAAGGTCTGGCCGCTGGCTAGGTTTTGAACCTGGGTCGAGATCAAAGCGTTGGTCGTGGAGTTTCGGAGCTCGAATGTCACCGGGACGGGAGTCGGTCCGGCGATGTCGCCGAAGTTGATCGTGCCGCTGATCCGGCGGCTCAGGGTGCCCATTCGTGCCGTGAACGCATAGTTGGTCCAGGTACCGACATCGGTGGCGCCTTGGTCGCGAACTTGGATGGTCCAGAGTCCGTTGGGCAATTCGCCCCAGAACGCGTTGGAGCTGAAGGTCCAGTTCACGTTGTCGCCGTCATCGGCGAAGTTTGTCGCCACGATGCGGCTCTTGGTACCGCGGGGCGAGGTCAAAAAGACTTCGAGGTCACCGCGGTAGACATGGCTGATCGACAGGCCTAGGAGGACTTCCTCAAGAGGCTCGTTGTCGGTGATCGTGAAGGTGCGCGAGACGCCGGTGGCGTTGTTGTCGGGGATTGATGTGCCAACGGCGGTGGTGCTGATCGTAGCTACACTCAGGCTCGTGGGGCCGAACCATTGCCCTGCCGCTCCGGCGAGGGCCCCTGCATTGATCAGGCCGAAACCATAGTTTTGGTTAAATTTGAAACCCGCGTTATTGGTTCGCCAAGTGTCGCCAGAGTAAGTGGCGTCGGTGAGGTCAATTTGGCGCGAAGTGCGGGCGAGCAGGTGCTTGGCAAAGCGGGTGTCGAGGTTGGCATTAAGCCCTTCGGCGATGCCTAGAGAGCCTGAGACTAAGCCAGCGGCGACGGAAGTGCCGCCATCGAAGTCGGTGCCGAACAGGGACGTATACGCGCCATCGGTCAAGGGATCAAGGTCGGTGGTGCCGTTCTGATTGAACCCGGCGTCGGCGGTAAAGCGGTCGGTGGTCAGGATCGGGCGGGTGCCGCTAACGATTGAGCCGGAGGGGGCGCAGACAAACACCGAGGCTCCAAACGAGCTGTAGTCTGCGAACTTGCCCCGGCTGTCAATCGCGGCGACGGTGATGCTATTGACCGAATTGCGAACGGCGGCTTTATTGACATCTTCGGCGGTAGTTCCGCGCAGGTTCCCTGCGGACCGAACGTGGATCGTGCCCGAGGCAGAGGAGGTTGCGAGGGCGGCGACCTCGACTGAGCCATCCGCGTACGGCGAATCTGGGCCGTAGCTGTGGTTCTTGATCTTGATGTTCGTGTTCGCGCCGGAGCTGTTGAAAAGCGTCGCGTCGGCGATCTGGGCGGTGGTCAAGTTGTTGAAGTCGATGCGAAGACCGGCCCATTTTCCGGTCGCCATCACGCCGGTTATGCCGGTGTTGTTGCCCCCTCGGCCCGCGATGATTCCGGCGAGGGCGGTGCCGTGGTTGTCCTCAATGGTGGCGGGCGATGGGTTCGCCGTTCCGTTGCCGAAGTTAAAACTGTTGGGCGAACTGTAGTTGGCGGAAAGGTCGGGGTGGAAGGTCTCGGTGCCATCATCCACGATGCCGACGATAACTCCGGTTCCGGTTCCAAGAAGCCAAGCCGCCGGTGCCTCAATGTCCAGATTGGCGGCTGTCGGGTCATTCAGATACCATTGCCCTGGCCAACCCGCGGTCGGGTAGTTCGGCAGATAGTAAGGGTCGTTGGGCACGAAGTCTTTCTTCAAAGTGACTCGCTCATTCAGGAAAACGCCACGAACGCGGGAATCTCTCTTCAAGCCGCCAAAGACTTGCTGCGCTCGGTCCACACTTGCCGCTCGGAAAATCCAAATGTTGGGCGAGCTATAGAACGCTCGAACTGGGGTGAGACGGAACTCTTTTCCTACTGCAAGGGCGGAGGCGGGGGTGTCGCATTGGATGACGACTTCCGCGAGCGCTGACGGTGCCGCAGGCGCAACCGAGTGAATTGCCAGCAAAGCGAGCCCGAGAGTAGAGAGTTTCCTTTTCATAACCAAGCGCGATTCAGTATACGAGAGGTTTCGTGCCAATAGGCCAATTTGACCTGAGATAGCCTCAATCCCGGTATCCTACACCCTTGTGAGCACGCGAAATTTCATGTTGTATGACACGATGTCGCGGTCGGTGAAGCCGATCGAGACGGTCGAGCCGGGGCACTTGAAGTTCTATTCATGTGGTCCAACGGTTTACAGCTACGCTCATATCGGGAACTTCCGCACCTTTCTTACCGCCGATCTGATCGTCCGCACGGCGGAAGCCCTGGGGTGGCAGGTCACCTACGTCAGCAATATTACCGACGTGGGGCACCTAACTCAGGACGACGTCGCGGACGCGACGGGCGAGGACAAGATGGAGAAGGCCCTCAAGAGCAAAGAGGGGCAGCAATTCCCGAACGTGTGGGACATGGCCCGGTTCTACGGCAACGGATTCATTGAGGACTGGCAGCGGCTGAACCTTAAGGAGCCCACCATTCGGCCTCGTGCGACCGAGCACATGCAGGAGCAAATCCGTGCAGTGGAGACTCTGATCGAGCGGGGCCACGCCTACGTGACTCCCTCGGGCGTGTATTTTCGGTTGAGCAGCTTCCCGGACCACGGGAAACTCAGCGGCAACGTTGATAAGGACCAACTGCAAGTGGCAGTTCGGGACGTGGTGGTGGATGATAGCAAAGAGCACCCCGGCGACTTCGCGCTTTGGAAGAAAGACGACAAGCATTTGATGCAGTGGTTCTCGCCCTGGGGCTGGGGCTTCCCGGGCTGGCACATCGAGTGCTCCGCGATGGCTATGAAGTACCTTGGCGACACCCTCGACCTTCACGCCGGAGGCGAAGATCTGGTGTTCCCGCACCACGAAAGCGAGATCGCCCAGAGCGAGTGCTTGACCGGACGGGTGTTCTCCAACCACTGGCTCCACACGCGGTTCTTGCTGGTGGATGGCGAGAAGATGTCGAAGTCGAAAGGAAATTACTACACCGTTCGCGATCTCATCGAAGAGCGCGGCGAGGATGCCATCGCGCTCCGTTATTCGCTGATGAGCGTGCCGTACGGCAAGCCGTTGAACTTCACCTTGCAGAGCTTAGCGGACGCGACGAAGAACGTCCAGCGCTTCCGGGAGTGCCGCCGAGCCATCGAACTCGCTGGTGCGCGAGAGGCGGGTGAAGATCGAGTCGCCGGGGACCTCGAACGACTCTATGGCGAGACGTTGGATGCGATGTGCAACGACCTCAACACGAGCGTCGCGCTTGCGAAGGCTCTTGAAGGGACCGGGGTGATCTTCCGCGAGGCGGCTCAGATGGGTAGCAAGGGGGCGGCGAGCGCAACCAATTACTTGGATCAAATCGAAGCGTTGCTGGGCATCTGCCCCGCGCTGGAATCGGTCGCTGCAGAGTCGTTTGAGGTCGAACTTGAGGCCGACATCGCCAAGCGAGCCGAACTAAAGGTAGCCAAGCAATTTGGCGAGGCGGACCAGATTCGAGTTAAATGGCTGGAGAAAGGCGTGGAGCTGCGCGACACTCCGGAAGGCACCGTCTGGAAGAAGGTGAGATAGTGAACCGAGCATTGTTCTTTGAATCGATAGCGGCAGGGTTGGACGGATTGATCGGGCGAACCGAGCAGTTTCGGTCGTTGCCAGAAGTGATGCTGAATCAGAAAACCGCCGCTCATGACTGGACCTTGGGCCAGCAATTCGGCCACTTGGTCAAGTCCGACTCGCCCACCTTCCAGCAGTTTTATGCTGCACTGAGCGAGACCCCGAAAGCCACCGAGGACGAGATGCGTCACACATTCTTTGGTCGGATGGTCATGAACGCGATGGTCAAGCCAAACATCCCGGTGCCAAAAGTGTTCTTGCCGGAGCTACGGGCATACGACGCAAAGATTGTTCAGGAGTACTTGGCGCACGTCGTCTCGACTCGAGGAAAACTGGACGACATACAAAAGTACGACCTGTCCAAGCTGATCATCCGGTCCCCGGCGGGCAAGTTCTTCCGCTACAACGGCTACGATTTGATGGCGATTTCGGTGTCCCACGGCGAACGTCATCTCAGTCAATCCGAGGCCATCCTGCGGCAATTGGAACCTTCTCCGGTAAAAAGTTGATAGCTTTTACAGAACTCTCGGCGAAACCGGGCGTCCATCCCCCCTGAAGGCGGCGTCCAACGCATCACGCCCAAGAACTAACGAGGTCAATCCAAATGAAGAACGCATTCTACAAAACCCTTGCCGTAGCGGCAATGATGGTCGTCGCATCCATCGCATTCACTCAAGTTTCCGGTCCTGGAACGGGTCAGCCCGGCCAGACGGGTCAAGTCGGCCAGCAGGGCGGCGGTCGCGGACAGCGCCAACAGGGTGGTGGTCGCATGCAGATGGGCGGACAGCAGATGAATTTCGAGAACCCGCTTGCCGGTTCTGGATTCGCGATGCTGGATCGAGCCGATATAAAGGCCGACCTGAAGATCACGCCCGAGCAAGAAAAGATGATCACCGAGCTCCGAACGAAGTGGGCGACCTCCATGCGAGACAGCATGCGTGCGGCAACCCAA
Organism: Chthonomonas sp.; assembly: GCA_043754215.1. Lineage (GTDB taxonomy): Bacteria > Armatimonadota > Fimbriimonadia > Fimbriimonadales > Fimbriimonadaceae > JAFLBD01. Next base: position 22,565 of record JAYUVF010000101.1, read on the forward strand.
GCGGGTGGCGATCCTCAGAAGGCACGAGCCGAGCTCGACGCCAAGATGACGCCGGAAGTCAACAAGATTCTTACCAAGGAGCAGCAGGTTCGCTTCCGAGAGGTCCGAATTCAGCTCGCTGGATTTCGCGTTGCGCTTTCTCCAGAAATTCAAGCGGCTCTCAATATGCCGGGCGAACAGCGCACCAAGATCAACGTTTTGGCCCGCAACGCTCAAGCTGAGCAAACCAGCCTGATGCAACAGGTTCGAAATCAGCAGATTTCAATGGAAGAAGTTCGACCCAAGGCTCAAGAAATTGGCAAGAAGTTCGATGAGAGCCTTAAGGCCCTTCTAACTGCGGAGCAACGAGCAGCCATTTTGGCCATGGGCGGAGCTGAGTTCAAGCGACAGGCCGGCGAAGGCCGACCGCAGGGTGGACAGGGCGGACGACCGGGACGACCGGGCGGCGCGGCTCAGCCACAAGCTTAATCCTCTATAGACTGCGCGCATTGGACTGGGTCCTCATCTTTGGTGAGGGCCCAGTTTCCTTTTGGGTTACCGCCGAGTGCGATGGTCGTGCAAGAAGCGTACGCTTGTATCTAGGAACAGTCTGGTACGCCCATCGAAGTGGGGGGTCTTGCCCTTGAGCTCCGGGGGAACGGTGGGGATCGTACTGGGAAAGTAGGGATCTACGGTCAGTTCGACGTCGCTGGCACTTTGCGGTTGCCCAACCGTTGGATTGTTGGCGGCCTGCAGATCGAAGATCGCCTGTTCCACCGATTTGCCCCAAAAATTGTCTTGGGCTACCGTGGCGTCCGCGCGGTCGAATCGCCACATCCAATAGTAGGTCACACCCCCTGCCGCGTTTGTTTGCTTTACTTGCGGCGTGTTAGAGAACATAGAGCTTGCGCTGGGACAACTCAAGTTCGTTTCCTGAATGTAAACGGTGAGAATCCACAGGATCCAACCGCTCCTAGGATCGCTCGGGGGCCAGGTGGTCCACGGGCGGTAGCCGAGCCCATTTTTCAGATCTCGCCGATCAGGCATCCGCTCATCGTTGTCGGTGAGATACATCTGCCAGGCGTAGCCGAACTGCTTAAGATTGCTCGCGCAGACGGTGCGGCGAGCAGACTCGCGGGCTTGCGCGAAAACCGGAAAGAGCAACGCTGCCAAGATCGCGATGATCGCGATCACAACGAGAAGCTCTATCAAAGTGAAGGCGCGTCGCATCCTGTCTCTCCCTTTACGTCGGCTCGGCCAGCATCTGCACAGCGAGTTCGACGACCTCTCCTGCCGCCATGTTCTCTAGGCACAAGTGACCGATGGGGCACTCGCGGTGTCGGCAAGGTGAGCAGCTTAGATCCAATGTGTGAATGCGGTGCCTTGGATGACGTGGTCCGAGGATGGTTGGATCGGTCGGACCGAAGAGCGCCAGTACTCGGGTTCCCGCGGCTTGGGCAATGTGCATCGGTCCCGTATCGCCGCCGATGAACAAATTGACGCGGCTGAATAGCGCCGCAAGCTGGTTCAAATTGGTCTTGCCGGTGAGATCGATCATCGGCGTTTTGGCTTCGGCAAGTAACGCATCCGCCAGATCACGGTCTGCCGGCGCGCCGGTGATCAGAATCTTTACGCCCTGGCGGGAGGCGAGCGCGTCCCCTGCTGCGGCAAACTTTTTAGGCCCCCACTGCTTGATCGCTTTGCCGGCGCTGGGGTTGAGAACGACAAGTTTGTCGCCTTCGACAACGCCGTGGGCAGCGAGCAGATCATCCACCATGCTCCGCTCAGGATCGCCAAATGGCATGTGCATCTCGGGCTCGACATCCCAGATTGCTCCGGCGGCGGCGGCGAGCCGAAGATAGCCTGGAACCACGTGCTCCCTGGCGGAGAGGCCGCGGAGCACCCGCTCCGTGTAAAACCTCGTTGCGCCCTCGCGGGCCTCGACAGGGCCGATCCGGCGCTTTGCGCCGCTGAGGCGGGTCGCGAGGCCGCTTTTAAATAAGCCCTGAAGGTCTATCGCAATGTCGTACTTTGCGGACCGCAATTCTCGACTGACGGCGGGCAAGCTCCATAAGAGCCTTTTGCGAGGGAGGATGTGAACTTGATTCAGATTGGGATTGCCGCGCACTACCGGAGCGCAATGTGGGTGAACGACCCATCCGATGTGGGCCTCGGGATAGGTTTGTCGCAAGGCTTGAGCGACTGGGCTGGCCAAAAGGCAATCCCCAATCGCGCTCAGCTTGACGATCAAAATTCTCATCCGAGGAATGGTGATACCCGAGAGCAGGTACAACTCTTCGCCTTGACTTGCTTCGACGACCAACCGGGCCTTCGCTGGCTGTTTGCCTTTGCCCATCCCGATGACGAGCTGGCCATTGCGGCGTGGATGCATCATTTAGTGCAGCGTGGGGTGCACGTTTCTGCAATTTGGGCTCATGCGACGCCCATTCGTCGCGCCGAAGCGCTTAATGCGGCCGAGCTAATCGGCATTTCTGCAGAGCAATGCTCGTTCGGGTCGGCTATTGACGGTCGGTTTATCGATGATCTTCCTGGGCTGAAAGCGTGGGTGGCGAATGAGTTGGGTGACGGACGCTTTGACCGGGTGGTCACCGTCGCTTTTGAGCAGGGGCACTTGGATCACGACGCCCTTAACTTTGCTGTGAATCAGAGCTTTTCTGGTGCGGTTTTGGAATTCCCGATGTACTGGCATTACGGCAGGATTTTGCAACGGATTGGGCGCTTCGCTGACTCAAATGGGGAGGCAACTTGGTCGATTGACGTGGAGTCGGCCGCTCTGCTCACGAGGCTTTTGGAGTGCTATCCGAGCCAGAGCGTGAAGCGCAATGTGCGTCTTTATCAGCGGCTATCACGACCGGAAAACGGCTTGTTCAATGACGAACGACTCCGCTTGCAACCTACGACGGACTGGCGAACCCCGACCCATGCCGGTCGAATGAGGGCAAGAGTAGAGAGTTCTGCTAAGTGGAAGCGGTGGCTCGCGGCAATTGAGCGGGAGGTAGGCTAAACCGATGGTGCAAACCGGACTTGACCGATTGGTGGCGACGGGGTTTCGCGAACTTGCGGGTGCGAAACTTGGAGTCGTCTGTAATCAGGCCACGGTTGCCGCGGATTGCATCCATATCCTCGACCATCTCCTGCAGGCTCCAAAAAACACCTTTGAAATCGTAGCGGCTTTTGGCCCGCAGCACGGGATCTGGGGACACACCCAAGACAACATGATCGAGTGGGAGGGCTACGAGGACCCCGCCACTGGCCTGCGGTTCTTCTCGCTCTACGGCGAGCATCGCAAACCAACCCCCGAAATGCTCGCAGGCATTGACTGCCTAGTTTTTGACATTCAGGACGTCGGCGCTCGCTACTACACGTTCATGTGGACGCTCATGCTGTGCATGGAAGCGTGCGAGGAACTGGGCATCCGGGTTATGGTGCTCGACCGACCGAATCCGATTGGAGGCGTTTTGGTGCAAGGCACGGTGCTCGATCCCGACTATGCCAGCTTTGTCGGCCTGCGGCCATTGCCGATGCGTCACGGCATGACGATGGGCGAGTTGGCGCGCTACTTTGCCCAGAACTTCTATCCACGAGTGGACCTGACGGTTCACGAAATGAACGGCTGGCGACGAGGGATGAGTTGGGGCGAGACGGGACTGCCTTGGGTGATGCCTTCGCCCAATATGCCGACCGCGGACACGGCGCTGGTGTACCCGGGCCAGTGCCTTGTCGAAGGGACCAAGATGAGCGAGGGACGCGGCACGACTCGGCCCTTCGAGATGTTTGGGGTGCCCTATATTGATGGGCGGGACCTCTGCGCGAAGCTGAATGCAGAACTCATGCCAGGCGTCCATTTCCGGCCCATCGCCTTTGAGCCCACCTTCCACAAGTTCGCGAAGCAGATTTGCGAGGGGGCGTTCATCCATGTGCTGGATACGGCGACTTTCGATCCGGTGCTGGCGAGCGTCGCCATATTGCGGCAAGTCTGGCGGGATCACCCGGGCCATTTTGCGTGGGGCGATCCACCATACGAGTACGAGTACCACAAGCTGCCGATCGACATTTTGAACGGCAACCAGTGGCTGAGAGAGGCGATCGAGAGCTTCGTGCCCCTCGCCGAAATCGCCGACCGGATGCGCACCGAGTGCGCAGAATTCTCTCCACTGAGGGATGCCGCGCTAATTTACTCGGATTTCTGACCGGAATCCCTCATAATGGGAGTATCTGCCATGAAGCTTTGCGTTGCCGTCATTCATAATCGGGACAAAGGCCGCATCATCGATGAGCTGGTGCGAACCGGTTATAAGTTCACAATTATCGGTAGTACCGGCGGCTTCTTGCGCGAGGGGAACACGACGTTTCTCATCGGCACCGAGGACGGCGAAGTGGAGACTCTGCGCGAGGTGATCTACAGCCAGTGCCACGCCCGGGATCAGATTGTAAACGTGGCTCCGGTGGAAACTGGGCCGCAAGGCGGCTTCATTCCCAGTCCGATTAAGGTGCCGGTGGGCGGCGCGATTCTCTTTGTGTTGAACGTTGATGAATTCCATCGCTTCTAAGCCGTTTGGCCTGCCGGGTTTGGACCAAGCGCAACTCGCGGTGCGCAAAATTCTCGACGACCCCGAGGTTATTCATGCCGTGATGCTGGCGGGACAAGAGGGCAGCGGCGCGATGACCCTGGCCAAAATTCTCGCTCAGGGTTGGATGTGTATCGGAACGGACTCAAAGCCCTGCCAAGAGTGCTCGGTGTGTCGTTCGATGGCTCAGGGCAAAGCGGTGGACCTGGTCCATATCGAGCCGATGGGGCTTAGTCGCAATATTTTGGTGAAGCAGATGGTGGAAATACGGGACGACGATCCACCGCCCAACATCCCGGTCTCGGTCTTCTTTCGCACCCGTCCTCTGCTCGCAGCCCGGAAAGTGGTGCTAATTCAAGACGCGGATCGGCTCGGCCCTCGTGCTTTTAACTCGTTGCTGAAGATTCTCGAGGAGCCACCTGCTTTCGCGAAACTTATCTTGACGACCGATTCGGTTAGTCAGATTGCGCCCACGATTCTGTCTCGTTGCCTCACGCTCGTCTGCAACCTGCCCGATCCCGACGAGATTCGGGAGGTGTTTGGTGAGCTGTCCGACATGGAGACCCTGTTCAGCGAGGGAACTCCGGAAAGGGTCACCCGCATGCGTGAGCACGCGGAGTTGTACAACGAGATTTATACGGCGTTCGAGGGTCTCCCTCAAACCTCCCGCGTGGAGGCACTAAGGGTCTCCGAGGACTTCCGGGCGCTGGGCGACAAGATTGGGGAGACGCTCAAGATTGGCAAGCGTCAAGGCAACGCGGAGATCCTGCGGCTACTCGGCATTTGGTGGGCGGTGCGCGGGGCTGGGCGTGGACGTGGGCTTGAGCTCATTGCCGAAAGTCACCGGTACATCATCGGGAACGGCAGTAGTCCGGTCGTGCTAGACGCACTTTTCACCAGGCTTCTGGCATAAACCTCGTAGCAGGGAACTTGAACGGAGTATAGAATAGTAGATGTCATTCGAGGCCACCCATTGATTTCAGTTTTGACCCGCGTCATTCAGCCCCAGCGCACGGACCAAGCAGAGTTCGAGCGCCGCATGCGTGATTCGCACCGACAGGTGTACGGCCTCGCCATGCGCCTCACGGGTCAACAGTCCGACGCCGAAGACCTGGTGCAAGAAGCCTACATTCGCGCGTTTCGGTTCTTCCACCGCTATGATTCGAACCTCCCGTTCACGAGCTGGATGTACCGGATCCTGACCAATGTCCACATTGACCAGAACCGCCGCAAGGGTCGGATTCGCACCTCTAGCCTCGATCACAGTGGCGCAGACGGCGAGACGGCTTGGGAAGTCGCCGATGAGACATCTAGCCCCGAGCGAACCCTCATGCACGGAGCGCTCGACGATGCCCTTCAGTACGCCCTGATGTCCATGAGCCCTGAGTTTAGAACTGCGGTTGTGTTAGCCGATGTCGAAGGAATGGCTTACGAAGAGATTGCCGAGGTCATGAAGACCTCCATCGGTACCGTGCGGTCGCGCATTCACCGAGGTCGCCGTCAACTTCGACGCTACCTTGATCGCGAATACCCCAACCGATTTTCGGAGGTGAGCAGTTGAATTGCCGCCTCGCCAAAGCCAAGATTTCAGAGTATCTCGACTCCGAGTTGAGCGGCCACGATATGATGGCGGTTCGCTACCACTTGTCTCAGTGCTCCGCTTGCGAGCAAGAGTTTGAGGTTGCGTCCAACTTGAAGCAGCGCATCGGGCAATTGAAGTGTGCCGAGCCTGCTCCGGAATTTGAGTCGCGACTCTTCGAAGCCGTCTTGAATTCGGTTCCGGTTCCGGCCCGACGTCCGATTTCCATCTGGCGATACGCCGCGGTGACCGCCATGGCCAGCGCATTGGTCGTGTTGGGTGTGCTTCAATTTCTTGATCAGCCTCACTCCGCCCCGATCGCGCAAGACCCGCGTTCAATGGATGTCGCCACTGACCAAGCCCTTCAAGGCTCGCTTGACCCTTTCGGTAGCGCGCCAGTCATCACGGTAAGCAATGCGGGTCGATAGGCTTTTCCTAACGGTGCTGTTCGCCGCCGTGGTCTCCGCGTGCGCGGTTGCCCAGTCGCCAATTGACATCCTGCGGAAGTCCATCGATGCGCGGCGAAATACGCTGGCGAGTTTGATCCAGTCGCAGTCGCTCGTCCCTACGAGCGAAGAGCGCATTCTCATGAAGATCGAGTTGGACGGAAAAGGTCGAATCCGACGCACGATGTTGCAGCCGCTTCGTTTTCAGGGCCAAGTCATGATTGATGACGGCAAGAGCATCCTCGCCTTTGCCCCCGATGCCAAGGAACTACGAGTGATGAGCACCGCCATTCGGCCACTGTCGTCCGCGTTCCGGATCGAGCAGATATCCAAGAACTACCGTTTGTCAGCTCGCAAGGTTGAACCGATTGCCGGGCGAACCACGGTTTTGATCACGTGCCGCCCCGCACACCGGGGTATGCCTTGGCGACGTATTTCGGTTGATCAGAAGACGAGCTTGCCGCTCCGAATTACGTCTACTCTCGACGGTAAGGCGACCACTCTTCTTGACACTTTGAGCTTCGACGAACCTAATTCCATGCCGGACTCCCTCTTTCGCGCCCCGCAGGCCAGTGAGGTGAAGATTATTCGCTTGGCGGGTCCGACGCGTGTGCAGAGTGAGGAAGAGGCCGCCGAGCGACTCGACTTTCGCCCTTGGGTGCCGAAGGGACTTCCAATGGGCTTTGCCGCCGAAGCCATGGAA
>JAYUVF010000102.1:0-13474 GCA_043754215.1 Chthonomonas sp.
AAGCGCACGCGCAAGTGGGCGATTGCCAACCTGCCACTGGCAGGCGAGTCGTACACGGATCGAAACACGCTAGTGCTCGCTTCGTTGAGCCGACAACTCGCAACCGCAATGGGCGCGACGGTCTTCATCACGGGTGTGGTGGGTAACCGCAACTTCCGTGGCGACGTGAACGAGAAGCCGACGCTCCGTCCAGTCGAACCGGCGGCGGCGCGACAAGCGATGCAGATGATCGCTCGCGAATCGCTAAGTGTGAAATCGGTGGACATCCCCGACTCGGTTATTCAGAACCTCTCGCTAAGCTATGAAGATGGCTCGGGGAACCAGTTCACCGCGCCACTCCGCACCATCTTGGTGATGAACCAAATGCTGATCGTCAGCCAACTCATGAACGTCGAGGCCCTGAATCAGATTCAGGAAAACGAGTTCAAGATGGCAAAGAACCCGGCGGCTTACACCATCGACGAGCACTACACGCTTCTCGCGAACGCCATTTTCGGCGATTTGCCAAGTAGCACATCGGTGGCGGGTACTCGACGGGAGCTTCAAGCGTTCACGCTCGAGAGCATGATCCAGCAGGCGAGCGCGAGTGGCTTGCAAGCGGAAGTCCGGCGCATCGCCGACGATGGGATCAACTTCGCCAGCGCCAAGATCAACTCGCGACTGCGCAATCGCATGGCGACTGACAAGGCCACCGCTTCGCATCTGCAAAGCATGGCCAAGATGATCGCACGATATGAATCGCGGCAGATGGTCGTGACTGGCCCCTAATCGGGGTTGGTTCAGAAAAAGGGCGGCGGGCACTGAGCCCACCGCCCTTTTTTTGTAGCTCAGGAGCTAGTCCAGCAGATCTTTGGGAGTGTTCTTGAGTCGCAACGCCTGTCCCTTCATCATCTTCAGGTTCAGCATTTCGACCCCAACACTGAACGCCATGGCGAAGTAGGTGAAACCCTTTTCGATGTGCTGACCGGATCCTTCGGCGAGCAAGTTGACGCCGATGAGGACCAAGAAGGCGAGAGCGAGCATCTTGACGGTGGGGTGCTTCTCGACAAAGTCGCTGACCTTACCCGCGAATGCAAGCATGAAAGCGATCGCCACGACCACCGAGATGACCATGATCTCGATGTGCTTGACCATGCCGACGGCAGTGATTACGCTATCGAGAGAGAACACGAGGTCAATCACCACGATTTGCGCAATGATCGCGCCAAAGCTAGGCGCGACCTTGGACACCGTAGTGTGATCAACGCCCTCTAACTTGGCGTGGATCTCATGGACCGCCTTCCAGATCAAGAAGAGGCCGCCGCTGATCAAAATGACATCCTTCCAGCTAAACCCGTGCTTCCAACCGCCCAGTTCTAGAGCGAAAACGTCGGTCTTCAGGCTCATGATCCAGGTGATTGAGAACAGGAGGGCAAGCCGCATGACCAACGCTAACCCAAGGCCGATGAACCTAGCTTTGGCGCGTTGCGCCTCGGGCAGCTTCGCGGTGAGGATCGACAGGAAGACGATATTGTCGATGCCCAAGACGATTTCGAGCGCCAATAGCGCGAAAAGGCCCGCGAGGGCTTGCGGGTCTGATATCCAAGAGAAGTCCATGTGCAGGAATTCTAGACGATTCTCGGTTCAATTTTGGACGCTTAAGATCGGGGAAGTAGGTCCCGGTCTCGTACGCCGATGAGATAAAGGATTCCGTCTAGGCCCAGCGCGGATATGTTCTGGTCGGCACGCTCGCGTACAACCGGCTTGGCTCGGAAAGCGATTCCCAGGCCGGCAGCTTGGATCATCGGCAAGTCATTTGCGCCATCCCCAACCGCGATGACCTGCTGGAGAGAAAGCCCCTCCTCCTCAGCAATTTGGCGCATGAGTTTTGCTTTTCGCTCGCCATCTACAATCGGGTGAACCACTCGACCGGTCACCATTCCATCCTCAATCTCGAGTTCATTGGCGAAAACATAGTCAATGCCCAACCGCTCTTTTAGCTTTTCTCCGAAAAGAGTGAATCCGCCGGAGCAAATGGCGGTGGTGAACCCCAGCTGGCGGAGAGTGGCGATGAGTCGCTCGGCACCATCGGAGAGGGGAAGTCGGTCGGCAAACGCTTGCGCTTCCGCTTCCGGAAGGCCCTTAAGCAAAGCCACCCGTTCGGTAAAGCTTGATTGAAAGTCCAACTCCCCCTGCATTGCTCGCTCAGTGATCTCGGAGACTTTCTCGCCTACACCAGCGAGCTTGGCGAGCTCATCAATCACTTCGCACTGGATGAGAGTCGAGTCCATGTCAAAGACTACAAGGCGGCGATTACGACGATACATGTCGTCAGCCTGCATCGCGATATCAACTTCTTCTGACTGGGTGACTTGCATCAGCGCCTCTCGCATGGCCAGTCGGTCAGAAGGCGTGCCCAGTACCGAGAACTCAACGCATCCGCGTTGATCCTCGGCGTCCTCATCCAAACGAACGCGCTTCGAGAGGCGTGAAATTTTCTCAATATTGAGGGACTGATGGACGAGAATTTCGGTGACTTGCTTCAAGACGGAAGCCGTGATAGTCGGCCCCAGCACGGTCACGATATTGCGCTCCTGGGATTGGCGATTGACCCATTCTGTGTACTCGTCGTCCGGGATCGGGGTGAACCTGATTTGCAACCCCAGCTCATGAGCCTTAAACAGCAGCTCCTTGAGCGCCTCGTAAGATTCGCCGCCTCGAGGCACCTGGATGAGAAGCCCCAAAGAGAGGTGATCGTGAATCACCGCCTGACCGATGTCCAGCACCCGAACCTCAAATTGGGCAAGGATGGAGGTGATGGCGTGAGTCAATCCAGGGCGATCGGTGCCGACAAGGTTGACAAGAAGGATTTCGGCCATGAACTCGTAGATTATGGCGGCGCACGAGCTCCATTGGAGGCGGTTCGTTGCTAGGTAAAATCAACTTAACTTAGGAGCATTCAATTGAACGTACCAACCGACCTGCTATACACGAAGTCTCATGAATGGGTGAAAATTGACGGCGACGTCGCGACCATCGGCATCACTGATCACGCCCAAAGCGAACTCGGCGACATCGTGTACCTCGATCTCCCGGAAGTCGGGCGAGCTCTCCAGTTGGAGCAGACCCTCGGCAGCGTTGAAAGCGTGAAGACGGTGAGCGACGTTTACGCCCCGGTCGCCGGCGAAGTGGTGGAGAAGAATGAGACGCTCGCCAGCCAAAGTGAATTGGTCAACACCGATCCTTACGGCGGAGGGTGGTTGGTCAAAGTGAAGCTGGCCGACCCAAGTGCAGTGTCTCACCTGATGAGCGCATCCGACTACGAGTCAGAGACGGCACACTAAGTCATGCCCTACGTCCCCCACTCTAAGCAAGACGTCGAAGCGATGCTCTCCACCATCGGGGTGGAGCGTATTGACGACCTGTTCGTCGAGATCCCTGATGAGTTGAAGCTGAAGGGAGAGCTTAACGTTCCGTCCGGCATGGATGAGTACGCCCTCGCCCGCTACATGGGCGGCCTGGCTTCTCAAAATTTAGATGCGTCAAAGCTGGACTGGTACCTAGGTGCGGGACTTTACGAGCGGTTCATTCCGGCAAGTGTGGGAGCAATCATCAGTCGGGGGGAATTCCTCACTGCCTACACGCCCTATCAGCCTGAGATGAGCCAAGGCTATCTCCAAACTATTTACGAGTTCCAGTCCATGATCTCCGAACTGTACGGCATGGACCTTTCGAACGCGTCCATGTACGACGGCTCGACTTCGATGGCCGAGGCCGCGATCATGTGTACGAACATCACGGGTCGCTCGAAGATCGTGGTCAGCGATGCCGTCCACCCCAACTACCGTGAGGTCCTTGAGACCTACGCCTGGGCGATTGGGCTTGAGGTGGTCGTCGTTCGTTCGGAGAGTGGCAGGACGAGCCATTGGGGCGATCTTTCGGAGGCGGCTTGCGTGATCGTCCAGTATCCGAATTTCTTTGGCGTCATCGAAGATCTTTCGGCGGCGCGGGAAACTTCCGGCGCAGCTGGGGCCAAGATGATCGTGGTCAGCGACCCGTTCGCCTGTGCGCTCCTCAAGCCACCAGGAGAATTTGATGCTGACATCGTCGTTGGGGAGGGTCAACCCCTAGGCGTCGCAATGGGCTTTGGTGGACCACTGGTCGGGCTCTTCGCAACCAAGCTGGAGCACATTCGCCGCATTCCGGGCCGGATCGTGGGCCGAACTCAAGATGCCAAGGGGAACGACGGCTTCGTCATGACCCTCCGCACCCGCGAGCAGGACATTCGCCGCGAAAAGGCGACGTCTAACATCTGCACGAACGAGGCACTCATGGCGCTGGCTTCGACGGTCTACATGTCCGCGCTCGGCAAGGTGGGGATGACTGCGGTCGCGGAAGGAACCGTTCGCAACACTCAGTACGCGCTAACCTCCCTGGAGAAGGCCGGAGCTAAGCGAGTATTCGACGCCAAGGTTTTTGGTGAGTTCGTCGTGGACTTGGGACGAGACGCGGCTGGAGTTCGTGACGCCCTCATCAAGAAGGGAATCATGGCGGGTCTACCGCTTGGCGAGTTCTATCCCGACATGAACAATTGCCTTCTCGTTGCCGTGACTGAAGTCAGAACCCGAGCAGAGATCGATCGCTTCGCAGGTGAACTAGCGACGCTTCTCGCCGCTTGAGGACAGTTGCAGCTTTGTCAGGGGCACGGTCATCAGGTATCGCTGAACGGAAAACTCCGCTTCACCCTTTGCGGCCTTTCGCCGTTTGTAGTGCCCTTCTGCGTCCCCGTCCCAAGCATTTTGGTTGTCGCGCAAGTAGTTGACAAGTAACCGGTCGTGAATCATCTTCACGAGCTTCGGGGACTTCACCGGCACCAAAATTTCAATGCGGCGATCCAGATTTCGGCGCATCAGGTCGCTCGAACCGATGAACGCCTCAGGCGAGTCATTGTTGCCGAAGTAGAAAATTCGAGAGTGCTCTAGGAACCGGCCGACCACGCTCATGACGCGAATATTTTCGCTCATCCCCGGCACGCCGGGGCGGATGCAACTGATCCCTCGGACGATGAGATCAATCGAAACTCCCGCATTCGAGGCCTCATAAAGGGCCTCAATCGTTTCGGGGTCGACTAGCGAATTAAGCTTGATGATGATTCGACCGTTGCCTGAAGCTTGGTGAACCGCGATCTCTCGCTCGATCTTTTCAATGACCTGATCCCGCAAATTGTGCGGCGCCACGAAGAGCTCGCGAAACTGGGTTTGCTTGGAGAAGCCAGTAAGATAGTTGAACAACTCGCCGACGTCCTGGGTGATGGCAGGATCAACCGTAAACAGCCCGAGGTCAGTGTAAATTCGTCCCGTCGCAGGGTTGTAGTTGCCAGTGCCGACGTGCGCATAGGTTCGGAGATTGCCGCCCTCTCGCCGCACGACGCTGCACATTTTGCAATGGACTTTCATCTCCGGAAAGCCGTAGCTGACATGCACACCCTTTCGCTCAAGTTCTCTGGCCCAGGCAAGGTTATTGCTTTCGTCAAACCGAGCCTTGAGCTCCACCATGACGGCAACCTGCTTGCCCGCCTCAGCGGCAGCGAGTAAAGATTCGACGATCGGCGAGTGTGCTCCCACCCGGTAGAGCGTCTGCTTGATCCCCATCACATCTGGATCGCTGGCGGCGGCCGCCACAAACTTTTCCACGCTCAAAAAACTATCGAAGGGATGGTGCACCAGGATATCTTGCGCGGCGATTGTTTCGAAAAGCGATTGGGTATGAGCGAGGGGTTCCGCCACGTACGGAGAATGGCGGGGGAACCTTATCCCCGGCTCATCGATGCGGCCGAGTTGCCACAGCACTTCCATTCCCAGGAGCCCGTCCACATCGAAAACGTCATCGTCCTCGAGTTTGAGAAGCTTCATCAGAATCTCGCGGACCTCGGCCGGCGCATGACTTTCGAGTTCGAGGAGAACCGGATCACCCAACCGACGCTCACTCAACGACTGCTCAATTGCGCTTCGCAAATCGGACGCCTCGAGCTCTTTAATCTCAACGTCCGCATCGCGTATCACCCGGAAGCGATAAGAACCAACGATCTCCACCCCCGGGAAGAATGTGTGGAGGTTTGCCTGAATCAAGTCTTCAAGCAGGATGTACTCGTGCTTCTTTTTGTTGATCGGAATGGCACGAGGCATCCCGGTCGGGACTTTCACTCGGGCAAGTTTCGTCCCCTCTTCCGGATCACGAAGGACGACAGCCAGATTTAGCGACCCGTTCGAGATAAATGGAACGCTCTGCGCGGGATACAGCAGGATCGGAGTGCTGACGGGGAACACCTCGGCTTTAAAAAACGCCGACATCTGTTGCTGTTGGCCTTCAGTCAGTGAATCCCAAGTTTTGATTTCGATCCCGGCTCGCTCGAGGCTAGGGCGAAGGTCGTGCCGCCAGAGATCCGCCGCCTGTTGCCGTAGCGGCATGGCAAGGTCAGCGATCATGCTCAGTTGTTCTGCAGGGGTCAGTCCGTCTGGCGTGAGAGTGAGCACCCCATCTTCAAACTGCTCGATCAGGCCCGAAACTCGAACCATGTAGAACTCATCAAGGTTGGACTCGAAAATCGCAAGGAATTTCAGCCGCTCCAGCAACGGATTCGCGGTGTTGCGAGCCTCGGCCAGGACACGATCATTGAACTGGAGCCAACTGAATTCGCGATTGACGTACCGATCGCTTTTAGCCACCTTCTCGGGGGCATTTGTTCTCTTAGCGGTCCTCACCGTAAAACCTCCACCTTAGCGAGTTGCAACACGGCGCCCTCACGGACCCCATACTCACTCACCGTGAAACTCTCCTGTTGATAGTGGCGAAGCATTTCCTGGAATACGATCGCCCCCGGAAGGAGGCTCCCCGCGCGCTTGATTTTTACTCGAAATCTCTTAGCGATTGTTTCCACATCAACTTCGGTAATCGCCCGAACCAAATAATCCAGTTCGAAGAGTTGAACGGTCCGGTGGCCATCGGGATGCAGCGCCCGGATGATGCCTCGAGCCACGCCACCGCTCGCGATCATGGATGTCTTTTCCGTTGGCTGAGGACACTGGTGCCAAAAGCCGTGGATGTGGCGGCGCATAGCAATGATATCGGCGTCGGCGACCGGTTGCTTCAGGTTGAACTGCCCGATCAGCCGCCCGGTGCCAATCGGCAGTGAGCGCTCGTCGAGAATTGTGTTCCCGTTGCAAAGGGCCACTTGGGCGCTTCCCCCGCCGACCTCCACCATCAAAAGCGAACCTTCAACTGGGGTGTCCAGCGTCACACCGAAAAGGCTAAGTTCGGCTTCACGTTGGCCCGAAATCAAGTCCACGCGTATACCGAGTGTCTTTCTGATCGTGGTCAAAATCTCGTCGTGATTCTTGGCGACGCGCACGGCTTCGGTGGCAAAAACGTAAAGTTGCTCCGCCCCCGCTTCCTCAGAGACTCGCTTATAACGGCGCAGAGTCTCTAGGAGTTTGATGGCGTCCGCCGGAGGGATGATTCCGTTCAGGCTCACGATCTCGCCTAATGAAAGCCATTCGCTTTCATTTATCACTCGCCGAACCCCTCCGCGGGGGGTAATTTCGCCGACAAGGAGGTGAACGGTGTTGCTCCCAATATCAGCGGTGGCGAAGCGGCGAGCCATGCCTCTAGTATGGCTAAGATGGAGAGTGCGCCTGGAAGAACTTGAGCTAACTTTGGAATTTGTTTTGGAGGCCCATCGGGGTCAATTGCGGGATGGCGACAGTCCTCTCCCGTACCTAACCCATGTGGTGGATGTTCTAAACAATCTCCGTTACGTGGGGGGAATCTCGGACCCCGCCATACTGCACGCGGGACTCCTCCATGATGTCTTAGAGTGGTCCGACGTCACGGAGACCGAGCTACTGGAGAAGTTTGGGGCCGAAGTCACCGGATTAGTGCTTGAGGTCACGCGTTCCGAGCCTAACCATGAGCAAATTCAGTCCATGGACAGAGGCGGCATCAGTCAACTCAGGAGTGAGATGCTCCTACAAGAGGTAACCCAGATGTCTGCCCAAGCCAAGTGCATCAAATTGGCCGACCGGCTAAGTAACTTCCGCGCCGCACTTCAAGTCCGCACACCAAAGCGAATGGAGCGCTACCGGGCTAAAACAAGGGCGATCTTGGACGTCATTCCCAACGAAACGAACCTAGGACTTTGGGAAGAGCTAGACCGATTGGTGCATTAAAGTTGGAGTCACTTTTGCGCGGGATGCGTTTCATAGATATGAGACAAATTTTCCGCGCCCTACTCCCCGCCTCCATTGTCCTAGGCATTGGTGCAGGTTGTGCGACCATTGCGATAGCTGACCCCACCCCGACGAAGCTCCCGTCGCAACTCTCCAAGCAGGCCGCTGGCAAGCCATCCGGCAAGACCGAGACTCTTTACCTAGCCTCAGGTTGTTTCTGGTGCATCGAGTCGCAGTTTGAAATGCTGAAAGGCGTGAAGGAAGTGGTGAGTGGCTATGCTGGCGCGAAGGGTTCGCAGCCAACTTACGAGGCGGTTATTGGCGGGAGCACCGGTTTTGCCGAAGCAGTGGAGGTTCAGTTTGACCCGGCCGTGATCTCCGCGGACAACCTATTGCGAATTTTCTTTGTCTCGCACGATCCCACTCAGCTAAACCGCCAAGGACCGGATGTCGGCACCCAATACCGGTCGGCGATCTTTTTTCGCAACGACGCTGAGAAGAAGCGTGTTGCTACCATTCTGGATGAAGTTTCGAAGGAGAAGCTATTCCCCAACAAGATCGTGACCACGATTGAGCCGTTGATAAAGTTCTGGCGCGCAGAAGAGTATCACCAAAACTACTATGCGAAATTCGAGAAGGCTTCAGACGCCGAGCGGGCCTCGATGAACGCGGGTTATTGCAGCTACATCGTTTCCCCAAAAATCGAGGCGTTTAAACAAAAGTTTGCCCATCTCTTGAAGTGACGGTAGACTCGTTTTCGTGAGCTTTAGACCCCTGGCGGAGCGCGCGCGGCCGTTGCTTTTGGCTGACTTCATCGGGCAACAGCACCTCGTCGGCCCTAAGAAGCCCATCGCTCTGATGCTTGAGACCGGTCGGGTGCGCTCCATGATCCTCTGGGGTCCGCCCGGGGTAGGGAAGACCACTTTAGCGAGGATGCTCGCCCGCTCTGCGAAGCGCGAGTTCTTTGAGCTTAGCGCAGTATCGGCGGGCAAGGACGATCTCCGTCAGATTGTTGAGCGAGCCCGTAAGCTCCGCGACCCCAGCACCCTATTTGAGGCCGCAGATCAGCAGGAAGGGCGGTCCCCCCTCCTATTTTTGGATGAAATCCATCGGTTCAACAAGGCTCAGCAGGACTTCTTGCTTCCGTACGTGGAGAACGGCACGCTAATCCTCATCGGTGCGACAACCGAAAATCCGAGCTTCGAAGTCATCCCGGCTTTGCTCAGTCGATGCCGCCTATTCACGCTGAAGTCTTTAGAGCCCGAGGAAATCGGCCAGATTCTGGACAGAGCTGCGCGAACCTTAAGTGTGGAGCTGGAACCCCAGGCTAGAGAGGCAGTGATCAGAATCGCCGGTGGCGACGCACGATTCGCGATGGCTCTTCTAGACCAAGCCGCTGAACTTTACGGTAAGCAAATTACGCTGGATGCCGTTCAGCAGGTGCAGCAATCCGGTCATCTTAAGTACGACAAAGGCGGTGAGGAGCACTACAATGTCACGAGCGCTTTCATCAAATCCATGCGCGCTTCGGACGCGGACGCCGCACTTTACTACCTGGCGCGAATGGTCGAGGCGGGAGAAGATCCCAAGTTCATCGCGCGCCGCATGGTGATCTTCGCCAGTGAAGATGTCGGTCTGGCTGACCCTAATGCACTTGCCGTTGCGAACGCGGTCTTCCGTGCGGTGGAAATCATTGGGTACCCAGAGTGCGCTATCAATCTGGGTCACGGCGTCGCCTATTTAGCGAGGGCACCCAAAGACCGGTCGGCCTATACGGGAATCAAATCCGCGATCCAGGAAGTTCGAAGCACGGGAGCGCTCGCCGTGCCGCTGAAACTCCGCAACGCCCCGACAAAACTGATGAAGACGGCGGGATACGGCGAGGGATATGAACTGTATCCGAAAGGGTCACTTCTTCCGGAGGAGATCGCGGAAAAGAAATTCCTGCCCGAAAAGTAGGCAGTGCCTACCAATGCCATTTGTCGTCGCCAAGCAGGGTCTGAATGTAATTCAGTTGACCACTGTGATACCAAACATGCAATGCGACGAATTGACACCGTTTGTACCGGGTGGATTCGCCTTCCTCCGTTGGGACCACCGTTTCCATCGAGTCGTCGGGAAACAACTTCACGGTATCAATGAAGCGCTGGCTTGAGTTTGCGAATGCGGCGATTGCCTCCGTTTTCGTTCGAAGATCACCGGGCGCCTTGGCCCAGCCTTCAACTGTCCACTCAGCCGGGTGTTCCTCCCGCAACGTCTGCCCAATGTGGTCGTTAACAAGGTTCACTTCGTAAACGAGATCGGCAACGGTTCGTGAGGTGCCTCCGAACGTCCGGTCAAATGCCTCCTCTGGCAGGGCAACAAGGTCCTTTGCAAAGAGTCCAAACGCAGACTCAAGAGTCTGAAGAGCACTGGCTTTCAAATCCATGCACCGAGACTACCTGCTACACAATGTGCGCTTTAGGGGTAGCAACTTGTTCTGGTCCCGGCTCGCCAAATCTTAGAAAGCTAATGGTGCCCAGGAAAGGACTCGAACCTTCACTTCCTTGCGAAAACTAGTACCTGAAACTAGCGCGTCTACCAATTCCGCCACCTGGGCACAGGGGAATGAGAATGTACCTGCCAGCATCGCGGGGTGTCTAGGGGTTAGTACCGACCGCGACATACCGATACAAGGATTGTTAAGGGGAACGCAAGTTCAAATGCGGCGCTCACCCTAGTACTCTTACGGGCTGATTCGGCACCCTAGACATGGCATGACCTTGCTGGGACAACGGATGCTCAACGGCGAACTGTTCATAGAAGAGGGGATTATCACTCTTGAACAGCTTCAAACTGCATTAGACAAGCAGCAGGAGCTGGGGGGGAACGAGGCAATTGCTTCGGTTCTCGTCATGCTCGGGATGATCGACGAACGCGACAAGGTCCGCGCGACCGGCAAGATGTGGGGCGTTCCCTTTGTGGATGTCACCGAGGCCCAACCGGAGCAAGAAGCGCTTGATCGCCTAAACCCACAGATTGCCAAGCGATTTGGTGTCCTCCCTCTAGATCTGACCGGTTCCAAGCTCACGGTCGCGATGGCCAGGCCCCTGGACATCTTCGTCATCGACGAGATTCGGCTCGCCACTGGCCTTGATATCGAACCGATGATCGGGGTTGAAAAAGACATTCAAGAAGGAGTGCTAAAGCACTACAACTTGGAATCGCATGTCGTCGAAGCTCTCAGCGGGGCGCTTCGCGACTTCCATTTGGATCAGGCCGCGGGGAAGGGCGCCTCCGTAGTGGAAGACGAGGACGATGAAAACATCGAGGATGACGATGCTCCGATTGTCAGGCTGGCGAGTCTGATCATTAATCAAGCCGTCACGGACCGAGCAAGCGACATCCACATGGAGCCTCGCAAAGACGGGATGGTCGTGCGAAATCGCATTGACGGCGTCTTGATCGAAACGATGCGTCTGCCGCGGAAAGTCATGGTGCCCCTCACCAGCCGCATGAAGATCATGGCGAACATGGACATCGCCGAAAAGCGGGCTCCTCAGGATAACCGGATCAGTTCGGTGATCAACGGCAAGCCGTATGACTTTCGCGTAAGCACGCTCCCGACCGTGTACGGCGAAAAGATCGTGATGCGAGTTCTCGATAAGGGCGGCATCAATGTCGGACTTGAGAAACTGGGCTTCCTCCCCGAGAACCTCGCCACCGTCATGGACATGGCGGCTCGTAGCTTCGGGATCATCTTGGTAACCGGACCCACCGGTTCGGGGAAATCCACCACGCTTTACTCGATTCTCAATCAGATCAGCGACGGTCAGAACAACATCATCACTATCGAAGATCCGGTCGAGTACGAGCTTGACGGGATCAACCAGTGCGGCGTCAACGTCCGGGCGGGGATGACTTTCGCGGCGGGACTTCGCGCGATGCTGCGTCAAGACCCCGACGTGATCATGGTGGGTGAAATGCGCGACAACGAAACGGCCACCATCGCGATGGAAGCAGCTCTCACGGGTCACTTGGTACTCAGCACGCTCCACACCAACGATGCGCCTAGTGCACCCACTCGACTGATCGACATGGAAGTCGAGCCATTCTTGATTTCGAGCTCCATCATCGGCGTCTTGGCGCAACGACTTGTTCGCTCCATCTGCCCGCACTGCAAAGAACCGGAGCAGATTCACCGTGACCAGCTCATTCGCTACGGCTTCCCCATGAACCCCAACTTCTCAGAAGAAACCGGGGGCGTTGTCACCGTTTTCAAGGGTGCCGGATGCGAGAAGTGCAAGAAGACCGGATACAAGGGTCGAACGGGCATTCACGAGCTGATGACGATCAACGACCCGATTCGAGACGAAATTTTGAAGAAATCTGCCAGCCATCAGATCAGGAAGCTGGCAGTTCAAAACGGCATGAAAACTCTGCAAATGGACGCGCTGATGAAGATTCTCATGGGAGTCACGTCGGTGGATGAGATCTTAAGAGTTATCTACGCCTAACCGATAAGGAGAAAGGAACCCGGCAAATGTCGCAAAAGCTTGAGACCGATAAGCAGAAAAGCCTCAACGAGATACTTTCTCGTGTGAGTGAAATCGCCGTGCTTCCCCAGGTCATTCATCAATTGATGGAGATCACCGACTCTCAGGACGGGAGCCCAGCGGACATTGAGAAGGCGGTGAGCATTGATCCCGGATTCTCCGCGAAGCTCCTCACCATGGCGAATTCGGCGCAGTTTGCGTTGCCCCGCAAGATCGTGTCCATCCGTGAGGCGTGCATGATGCTTGGCTTCAAACAGATTCGGACCGTTGCGTTATCAGCGGGCGTGTTCGATCTCTTTATCGGTAAGAACGACAAGGAGTCTATTCGTCGTCGCGATTGGTGGAAGTTCAGCGTGGACACGGCCGAAATGGCCAAGTGGGTAGCCAGTCAAATCGGCGTCGTTCCTCAAGAAGCGTACACCGTCGGCCTCCTCCACTACCTTGGTAAAACGCTGATTGACCAGTCGGACCCCACTGCGTACGACAAAGTGATGCATGTCACCGTGAGGGGCGCGCCCGAGAGGCTAGCCGAAAAGATCATTTTCGCCGTTGACCATATTGACGTCGCTCAGGAAATGGCCAATCGCTGGCGATTCCCTGACCTGCTGGTGAACGGTCTCAATTACCTAGACCCACCAGAAGTAACCGGTACAGAATCGAAGCTCGCCGCCGTGACTCATGTGGCTCACCAACTGGTCACCGTCGCCCGGCGTGGCAGAGACTTGGAAAGTTCAA
>JAYUVF010000103.1:0-130283 GCA_043754215.1 Chthonomonas sp.
GATCTCCATCGAATTTCAGCTGTACTTCCTGTTTCCCTTGATCGCCGCCGCCCTTTGGAAATTGGGGGCGCGGTGGGTGCTCCCGGTGGCGGTCGCGCTGGTTGCGGTGCCGCTCGCCGCTCGGCCAGAACTTGAAAAGCTCTACCTTTGGTACGGTGCGCTCTTTGTCCTTGGGATGTGTGGCGCACGGTGGGCATTCGATACGCGGCTAACCCGCCCTGCGTATCAGCCCACACTTGTTGTCGCCGCTGTAAGTTTCATCGTCAGCATTCTCAGCCTGCAATGGACAAAGGAGTTGTACTGGCGCGACGGTCTCATGGGGGTCGCGATCGTTGCCTTGCTGATGGCCGGTGTAGTCCGCCCCACCGCCCCGTGGACGAGATGGATCGGGGCCAAGCCCTTGCTGTGGCTCGGGAGTTTTAGCTACAGCTTGTACTTGATGCACCATCCTGTGCTGCAAGTTTTGTTTGTCAGTCGCCCGGAGTGGGCGTCGACCGTAACCCGGCAAATTGGCTTCCTCGCCGCGTGCCTGCCCATCATCTTGGCGGTCTGTTACGGTTTCTATTTGGTCTTTGAAAAACCGTTTATCAGCCGTGGAAAACAAAAACGTCACATTCTGCAAAATTCTTGACGGCTTTTTATGGTTTTCCTATAGAATGGACTTTAGAACGATGGATCGTTTTAGAGACCAACTCAAATTGGCGCTGATGCACTCTGCCCGCGAGCGGAGACTAGTGGCCTACGGACGGGATGACCAAGAACCAGGGCGCTTCTGCGTCGGTTGGTTTATGCGCTTCGAAGATGACGCGGCTATCTTCGTAGATGTCCCCAAAGACGTGTTCGGGGGTCGCGAACTCAAGATCGCGATGCACGATGTGGAGTGGATCCGCACCGACACCCCGTACCTGCGTGGCTTAGAGCAAATCTGGCTCGCCGGCGAGGCCTATGACTTCCAGCGGGGCGGAGAGACCTTCTTCGAGTTTGAGTACATCGAAACCGTTCTGAAAGAGGCGTGGGAAGCCGGGCACGTGGTCGAGCTCAAGCACTTGAAGGATGAACTGTCCGGCATGGTCCAAATTTTGGACATCGATGAGGAGACCGTGTGCCTTCAAGATCTGCTGGACGACGACGCGTCGAGTTTCGGTACCCGCATGTGTCGCATCAAAGATATCGAGTGGGTTCTGCGAAACTCGGCGAAGTGCTTCAAAATGGAGTTGCTGCTCGGAATGCCTCGGCGTTCCGAACACCACGCCGAGCGATAAACCATGGCCTTTGAGCCGCTCCAGACTGACGAAAAATTGACCGAGGCGGTGAAGACCGGCCCCGATATGGACACCCAGATGATCGGTGGCTGCTCCGGGTTCGTGGGATCCGCGCTGATCACCTACGCGCTTGGCATCTGGCCGTTCTTTTTGTTCAACGCATCGGTTCATTTGCTGGCTCAGCTGCTCTTGGCCTCGCTGCTCGGTTTGATTCCGGCATCCGTGTTTGGCGCGATCGTGGGGCGCCGCTGGGGATTGGCTCCCGCTTGTGGGTTCTTTGGCGGGGCGATCACTGTCGCGGTGTTTCTCTATCTCAGCCTCCACCAAGTGGCGATGGGGCACTCGATCGCGGATCTGCCGCGACCCGACTACCCGGCAGCATTCGCCTGGCTGTTGCCGCTCGCGTGGATACTCTTTGCGCTGGTCGTCTGTGCGATATTTGCGCAAATGGGCGAGCGGCGACGTACAAAATCCCCCCGAACTAGCCGATAAAAGTCGGTAAGGGAGAATTTGGTTTGACTCGGGGTACCTACGTAGATACATATCGTCAAAATGCGGTCCAGACGGCGTCGCCACTTCAGTTGGTGATCATGCTGTACGATGGCGCGATTCGCTTTTTGCAGACCGCCAAGGACGCGATGGAGAGGCAGGACCTCTTCGTCCAAAACGCGAACCTCCAAAAGGCTCAAAAAATCGTTACAGAATTGAGCGCTAGCTTAGACATGAAAAAGGGTGGCCCGGTCGCGGAGAATCTCTTCGGCCTCTACACTTACTGCTTTAACGAAATTGTAGAAGCCAATCTCTTGGACCGAGTCGAGAACATCGACAATTGCCTCGCCGTTCTCCAGCAACTCCGCGACAGTTGGGGCGAGCTTGAGCGACAACAACGAAATCCGTCCCTAATGGAGGAACGTCTTGCCAGTTAATAATTGTGAAATTGCAGAGCGATACTTGCTCATTTCCCAAAATCTTTTGTCACTCGCAAAAGCCGGTGAGTTTACGGAACTGGGCCCACTATTCGACGCTCGATCCGGATTACTTGATCAGGTTAAGCCAGAAAACCTTAACGATGAATCGCGCAAGCTGTTTAGGCTCGCCGCGGGCGTGGAAGCTGAGTTTCAAGCCGTCCTGGGCGGGGAAGCCAATCATCTAAAAGCGCTCCTCTGCTCCCAGTTTCAAGAGACCAAGGCTGTCACGGGCTACTTGACGTCCGAAAACACTGACCTAGGCGACGGCTCCATCGCTTGCTGAGTTCGAACTTAGCCTTGCGGGTACCATAGGGTCTGCTATGCTGAACTTCGACCAGCAAGACACTTTGTCCAAGGGCCGCCCGAGGCTGGACGCGATTAGGGGGCATCTTTGACGTCCCTGGAAAACAAAAACAGATAGCCGAGCTAGAAGCTCGCTCTGCCGAACCCGACTTCTGGAATAACCCGGACGTCGCCAACAAACACCTCCAAAAGCTCGCGCGACTGCGCGATGTGGTGAACCCGTACCTCAGCCTCATCAAGCGCGAGTCGGACATCCAAGAGTATTACCAAATGCTCAAAGAGGACCCCAACGACGAACTCCAGCAAGAGGTGGACGAAATGTCCTTAAAGTTCATCGAAGAGCTAGAGGCGTTTGAGCTCCAAACCCTACTAAGCGGCGAGCACGACGCGCGTAACGCGATCCTCGAAATCAACGCTGGCGCCGGCGGAAGCGAAGCTTGCGATTGGGCCAGCATCCTCTTCCGCCTCTACACCCGCTTCTGCGAGCGAAAGGGCTACAAGTACGAGGTCCTCAGCGAAACGGAGGGGGATGTGACGGGCTACCGGTCGGTCCAACTCCAGATTTCCGGTCCTAGCGCCTACGGCTTTCTAAAAGCCGAGCATGGCGTCCACCGTCTCGTGCGCATTTCCCCATTTGACGCCGCAGCGCGGCGACACACCAGCTTTTGCAAGGTTGAAGTTCTGCCAGAAATCGAAGAAAATGAAGTCCACCTCAACCCCGACGACATCAAAACTGAAACTCTACGGGCGGGTGGCGCTGGCGGCCAGCACGTCAACAAGACCGAATCCGCAGTGCGCCTGACACACATCCCCACCGGCATTGTCGTGAACTGCCAAAACGAGCGATCACAGCATAAGAACCGTGCCGCCGCTATGTCTGTCTTGTTGGCCCGCGTGGCTGAAGTCGAGCGGCTTCGCGCGCTCGGCGATATGAATGCGATGAAGGTCACCGGTCCTGCGGAGTGGGGCCGACAGATTAGAAGTTATGTCCTTCAGCCCTACACCCTGGTCAAGGATCATCGAACGGGATTTGAAAATGCCAATACCGGCGCGGTGCTTGACGGAGAGATTGACGGCTTCATCGAGGCTTACCTCAAGCGACCGCCGGCTGCCGACGCCTTTATCGAATAGGGGTGCCCAGCTCGCGTTGGAAGAAGGTCACCACGCCGTCTTGGAACAAATCCCACTTGGCCTCGTGCCCCAATCCAGCCAACAGCACCAATTGTCGGCGCACCTGGGCTTTGCTCAGGATGGTGGCGAGACTTTGGCTCTGCTGGGCGGGGACGGTCTCATCGCGAACCCCATGAACCAGCCAAGTGGGTGGGTCATCGGGCGTGACATGAGCCGCCGGGCTAGCCGCGCGTGCCAGCTCCTTCAGTTCTTCCGGATTGCCGCCCAGCAACTGCGTCTCTGGCGACGCCGCCCCCACCAAATCTGAGCGGACATTTTTCTGATTGAGCCGATATCGGTAAATGCCAAGAATGTCCGTGGTCGGCATGATCGCCGCCACCGCTTGAACTCGCACCGGACGCGTGTCGGGTTCAAACATGCTCTCGTTCGCGTACGCAGAAAGGAGAGCCAAGTGCCCCCCGGCACTCATCCCCCAAACGCCGATGCGTTGAGGGTCAATGCCCCACGCTTCCGCATTCAGTTGAATCCAGCTGAGCGCCGCGCGGACGTCGTAAAGCTGGGCGGGGAAACGACCTTCTTGGCTCAAGCGATAGTCGGCCTGAATGCACACAAATCCGCGCTGGGCGAGTTCGTATTGGACTGGGTTCGGGCCGTCTCGACGACCATCGCGCCAGGCTCCACCGTGAAGAAACAAAATCGCTGGAGCCGGAGCGCTGGGATTGGAAGTCCGCGCTTTGATCACGTCCAATTTGAGCTCAATTCGGTCGCGGACGCAATATGTGATGGCGCGAGTCGCCTCCAACGCGCTTGGCGTCGGGGCAATTGTTCCTGATCCACTTCCAATCAAGGCAAGGGTTAACCCCGCAATCAAGTTCACGTTCGCCGTCAACTTTACCCCCGAGCGCAAAGTTGAAGCTATAATGAGCGGGGATATGGTGGTGGACGCGCAAGGAATTTGGAGCGAAGTGTTGCCCGAGGTACGCAATGGCGTGACCGGCGTGGGCGTCTGGCAAGCCCTGAACGCCACCGTTGCCGTCGCTACCGAAAACGACCAATTCGTCATCGGCCTCCCGCCCGAACTCGGCGATCTGGCCGGTCACCTTCGCCTTCAACAAACTAAGACGCTCATCGAGCGACTCGTCGGCCAAAAACTCGGCACCAAAATCACTCTCCGCGTCATCGACGGCATCACGCTCACCGACTGGGAAACCACCAAGCGCCGCGACGTCGAAGCGCTCCGCCTACAAGAGCAAGCGATGGCCCGCCAGCGAGCCGACATTCAGTCGCGCAGCAACTGGGAAGTGGTGTACGAGCAGGTCAGCCGTAAGTTCGCTAGTCTGCAAAACAAGTCCCTCCCGCAGGTCCGATCAAAGTTCTTTGAAGAGTGCGTAGATCTGATGGTTGAAAGCCTCAAATCGATCCCGAAAAACGACGACAACGCCGAGCGAAACTACGCTCGATGCATTGAGCGCATCTCCACCTATTCCGACCTCCCCAGCACCTTCGTGGCACTGTACGTCAGCCAGAAGACCCGCTAATCACGGGAAGTCTAAGCCCATCATAGGCTAGTCGAACGTTGGGCGGAAGCTCTTCGGCTTCGGTCACATCGTGATCAAAGTCGTGGCTCAAATGAGTGAAGTAAGTCATTCCGGCCCCCACTTTCTCCGCCACTTCCAGAGCCTTGTCGAGGTGAAAATGGTTTGGGTGGGGCTTGCGCCGCACCGCGTCCAGCACCAACGTATCTAACCCCTCCAAGAACCGCCAAGCCTCATCGGGGATGAATGAGACGTCGGTCAAGTAGGCGAAGCCGCCAACCCGCAAGCCAACAACCGGAGTCGGGCCGTGCATGACGATAAAGGTCTGGATGCGCATCCCGCCCGCCTCGATCGTCTCGGGTACGTCTTTGAGTTGGAAGCGGGGAACGTGGACGCCCTCGGGGAAGGCGGCCGCGAACGCGTATGAGAAGACCCGCTGCAACACCGCCTGATCCTGGGGCTGAGCGTAGATGTCCATGGCCCGCCCCCAGCGCAATTCGAAGCACCGGAGATCGTCCATCCCCATGATGTGGTCGGCGTGAGTGTGGGTGATGACCACCGCCGCGACGTCCTTCACGTTCTCGCGCAGAAGTTGCAAGCGCATCTCCGGCGAGCAGTCCACCAGAACATTGCCCGTCGGTCCTTCCAACAGCAGTGAAGGGCGGGTGCGCCAGTTCTTCGGATTCGCTAAAAATTCGGGTGAGTAGTCGTATCCTAGCGATGGACAACCATTGCTCGTACCCGAGCCCAGGATCACCGCCGTAATGCTCATCAGCTTAGGTCGGCGTGGCGAACTTGGATGTTCCGGTATCGAGGCTAAAGAACTCAAGCACGTCGTCGAGCCGATCGCTCTCCGCTTCGCAAGCCGCAACCAGCAGCTCACGCTTCGCGACGGCCTGGGTCGAACTCTCTTGAATGCGCGCGATCTCGGCCGTTAGTCGGGCTATCTCTCCGGCGGTCCGAGTCTGAAACTCGTCCACTTGCCCGGAGAAGCTCTCGAGATAAGAAGCCAAAGAAGCCAATTTGCGAGTGGTGTCCGCCACTACGCCTTCCGCCGAAATCCCCGAGGTCGCCTGCATCGCCTGGAGCGTCACCCGCACGGTGGCGCGGCGACTCTCGATAGGTAAATCCGCGGGCAAGCTCTTCAAAATCTCCAAAACCTGATCCGCCCCAAAGGGTGAAGTCGGGATTTGGGCCATGCGGTAGATGGCATCGAAGTCCACGGTGCCGTCGGGCCGGATCGGCTGGACGTTCTCCGGTGCCGGAGCCTTGACCTCGGAGAGCTCCGGACCTTCGGTGTCCTTCAAAATCTGCTCCGCCGATTTCTGAATTCTTGGGGCTTCCTGCTGAGGAGCTGAGGCCATTTTCGGGGCTGGATCTTCGATCTCAAAAATCAGTCCCGCCGCTTTTTTCAGTGTCTCGTTGATTCTCATTTTTGGCTCCTAACGGATCTCATACAAACTGTCTGCCCCCTGCTCGATGGGCAAACTCTCGAAAAGTGAAAAGCCCTGCAAGGACTCGATCAAAACCTCGGATCGGTGTACGACGTCATCTACGTCCGCCATCACCTGCTCGGGCGTGCGGGTCCGGATTTCGTCGTTGATCAACCCAAAAGTGTCTTCCATCAGTGCCATTTGGTGCCCGATGTTGGTGAGGGTCTCGCCGATTTTGCCCACGTGCTCGCTGCGCCGTTGCAACACTTCCATCCGCTTTTGAAAGATCGCTTGATTGTGCAGGTTTTCGTCTTCCAAAGCCTTTTGTCGGAGTTCACTTATCTGCGCCTCGTAGATCTCTTGCACGCTGCACGTCGCCTCTCGAATCTCTTCGTCCTGATCGTAGCGAGCGGACAGGTCAACCACCGGGGGCTCCTTTCGTTTCCGGACCTTGTCGCCGTCCAGCAAGGGCTGGCTCAGCCGTTTGCCCTGAGACTCCTCGTATACCGAGTGCAGGTAGTTCCGAAACTCCAGTCGCTTTTGGGCAAAGTGGAGGTACTTCTCCAGCAGGTAATCCAGCCGCCGCAGGACATTCCGAAAGAAGTCCTTTTCGGGGCCGTTTGACTTCTGCTCGATCTGGGAGTGGATTTGCTCCAGCCCCTCGAACCGCCGGATGTCATTTCGATTCAGAGTGGGATAGAGTTCTTCGCGCATTCGCTTTCGCCGCGCGTTCACTTCATTGTCATAGATCCTGTCGAGACGCCCGATGTACCACTTGGAGTCAGGAACGAACAACAGATACCCTGCCTCTAGCGCAAGTCCAACCAGGAACGGAATCGGGTTCAGCGTCGCCGCCGATATCGCGAAGCTAGCCGCAAGCCCCCCCAGATTGAGAGGCTCGTGGAGGGCCTGCTTGAATCGGTTGGGACGGGCCATGAAGTCTGTAGCGAATCTACCCGAATTGGGCCTAAAGCGTATGGAAGAGCGTTCGCAACTCTTCGTTTAGATCCACAAATGCCGGGTCGCGCGTAATGTTTTCCCGCCACGCCAGCCCCGCCTCAATCAGGTTGTACGTCTTCACGATCTTGGCTCCCGGAATCGGTTCACCGGCCGCGTCTCGTTCCCGTCCCAAAACCCACAGCGTGTCCGCGACCTCTAGCGCCGCCTGAATGTCGTGGGTCACCACGATGATCGTTAGGTGCTCATCCGCCGCCGCCATCTCGTTGATCAGCCGAATCACCCGGTCAACCGCGGCCACGTCCAAGCCCGAGAACGGCTCGTCCATCAAGAGCAGCGAATCGCTACAGATGATCTGCTGCACGATCGCCACCCGCTGACGCTGACCGCCGCTGATCTGTGAAGGGTATTTGTTGGCCTGATCCGCCAACCCAAATCGCTCCAAAAGCTCAAGCGCCTTGGCCTGCGACTCCGCCTTTGATAGCCCCGCCTGCCGCCCGGCCACCTTCAAGTTCCCCATGATGGTGCGGTGAGCAAACAGCGGATACTGCTGCGCCACCACGCCGACCGTCCCCCGCCTCACCGGCATCTGCGAGGGTCCAACCAGCACTCTTCCAGTATCGGGCTCGTCCAACCCTGCGATCAGCCGGAACAGTCGGGTCTTGCCCATCCCGGACGGTCCCAGAAAAGCCACCACCTGCCCCTGTTGCAAACCGGGCCGGTGGATGTTGTGAACCTCCACGTTGACATCGCGCAGAATCGGCCGCCCGCCCAGCGTTTGACTTACGCCCTCAATCTTGAGCAGGATCTCCTTCAGTTCGTAATATACAGACGCTGGCATCTATTTGCGCTCCAGAGTGATGTGGGCGTAGGGGCAAACCAGTCGCCGTAGCAATCCCAAAATGTAGTCCTGGAAAAGGCCAAGCACCAAGATACACAGAATGATGGCGAACACGGAGTCAAGTTGAAGATATTTCTGCTCGTTCAGCATCATCGCTCCAACGCCTCCCAATGATCGCTGATTCCCCTCAACCATCGTGAGCATCATCCAGCCAATGGCCGCGTTCTGCCGCAGCACTTCCAGGGCCTTATCGAAAGTCCCCAAAATGACCACTTCCCACACGACCTGCCACTCGTTCATGCGCAGGGTTCGCGCGTGGTCAAACGCCTCCTTCGGAATCTCCGCCACCACCGCCGCCATGCTGGTGACGAAGAACACCACCATCCCGAAAACCATCAGCGAGACCTTAAGCGTCTGCCCGCCACCGATCACGATGGCGAACGCAAAGCTGATCCCGACCAGCCCCAAAAACCGCCCTTTGCTCAGCGCGGTGACCAGCGGCCGAAAGAACGGAAACACTGTAAGGTAGGCCAGCCCTAACGAGATTACGAGGGAAATGCCCAGCGCTTTCACGTTGGTCATGAAGCTGTTGATCAGCTCCGGGCCGAGCCCTTTCTTCCACCACAGCTCTTGGAACGCGTTCCAGACCTCGTCGGGCCTCGGGAGCACCTCAAACGGTGACCGAATCCAAAGCAGCAAAAACGCGCCGACTTGGATCGCGATGATGATCCGCAACACGTTCGGCGAGACCACCTCATTGGGCAGGAACGCACGCAGCGCCGGGTGCAGTTTTTTGTGGCCCGTGGAGGTGGGCGCCTCCACGGGACTGGCGGAAGCCACGACTAGTTCCGGGCTCCCATAACGATCTCAACGCGGCGATTCTTAGCTCGACCATCGTTGCTGCTGTTCGGCGCGATCGGGTTGGTTTGACCCATCGCGAACACTCGGATACGGCCCTTCGGGAAGTTAACCGGAGACCGCTTTTCGAGCCACGATTTCACTGCGAACGCACGGGCTTCTGAGAGTGCCATGTTTTTGCCTGCGTCGCCTACATTATCCGTGTGACCATAGATCTCGACCACCGTGTCGTTAGCGATCAGCAAGTCCTGAAGCAATCGGTTCAACGTCTTGCCCGCCGAAGGCGTAAACGCTGCGTTGCCGGTATTGAATTGAATCTGCCAAGCCTTGCGCGAGATGATCTTGTCTCGCTTCACGCTGCCGGTCTTCTCAAAGCCACTCGGCTTCGCGGCGGCGATCTCGGTACTCGTTGGGGCGGATCGCTTGGCAAGGGCTTGCACGTAGCTCGTATCCAAAATCTGACCCACCGGGTCAATCGAAGGGACGAGGTCCGGATACTGATCCTTCACGATGTTTCCAAACACCGTGTACGTCGCGGCAAACAGGTTCTGCGAGCCCGCCGTGAGACCAAACACCAACAAGTTGTCGGCGAGGTTACACACGCTCGATCCGCCCAGTTCGACCATCAGCCCCTGCTTATCGCGCTCGACCGTGCCCTTGTAATACTTCTTCCAGTACTCCGGGCCAGTGCTTGACTCGCCGTAGGCCATGTCGCTGACCTTGGCCGCCGCGTCGAGTGCCTCGTCGCTGCTGCGCACCGCGTCCGCACCTTGGTACATCGCATCGAGCATCTTCTCGACCGTGCCCCGATTGCCGCGCATCCACTTGTCAATGCCGATGATCGTACACGGCATTTGCGACGCGTACTCCTTGGTCGAGACGATGCTGATCAACCCACCCTTCTGCTGGGCGATGTTGACGTCGCCGGGAGTCCAGGTGACGACCGCATCCACCTTGATGCGCTTGACTTCGCCCGTCTTCCGCCCGTTGCGCACCACCGGGCGCGTCTCGGTGTAGCCCGTGATGTACTTTTCGCAGGCGTCCAGGTAGTCGTTCGCCGCCACCCAGTTCAATGCGTCAGGATCGTAAGTTTTCTCGTCCGGGTTGTTGCGCAGGCTGTTGTCGCCAAGCCACTTCTGGGCGATATTCCAGTCGCCATCCCGCAGGTATCCGCTCACCACGCCGCCCATCGCGGACCTTGGATTGTCCTTCCAACCTTTCGGGCCCATAAACTTATCTTCGCCGCGCGAAAACCCGATGACGCCCACTACCTTGGCGGTGTATTCTGGGCCAATGCGCCGCAGCACTTCGTTGACACCGGTCAAGAAGGTCGCGCTACCGTCGCCCATGATCGCCACAAAGTGCGCGCCCACGGCCGGTTGCTTCTCGCCCTTATCGAGCGCTCGAGCGAAGGTGATCAGTTCCTCCTGCATCTTGGAGACGTCGTCTTGGCGGATCAGCTTCATGTTCACGCCGTTCTTGGCCATGAGGCTGCCCTCGGCGGTCTGAGTGCCGCCCGTGGCGAACATCATGCCCATTTGGGCGTTCCAAGCCCAGTGCAAGAATCGAACTTCTGGCGTGCTGAGCGACGCCGGGGCAGTGCCGGGCAAGGTCACTGGCTTGTCCGAGCCACTGCCTTCGCCGATGCCCGCAGGCAGATCAGCCTTCCGAGGCACCACCGATCCGCGCGTCTCGGCATCGGGCATAAACCTCGCGCCGTTACCTTGCCACCAACGATATCCCCCAAATGCACAGCCGGCGAGAATCATCCCAAAAATGATGAACTTGCCCGCCGGTTTAATCCCCGTAACTTTTGTTGACATTGCCTTCTACCCTTGCCTATCTTAGCGCAGATAGTCAAGACAGAGAAAGGTACGGATCAGCGTTCAACTCCGCTTCAACTTTCGT
The DNA here is from genome assembly GCA_043754215.1 of Chthonomonas sp. Lineage (GTDB taxonomy): Bacteria > Armatimonadota > Fimbriimonadia > Fimbriimonadales > Fimbriimonadaceae > JAFLBD01. The sequence continues at coordinate 11,197 of JAYUVF010000103.1, forward strand.
CGTCGCAACCAGCATGCGCCGAGTGCCAAAGAGACTTATTTAAGCCGAGCTGCTTTAATTCGGTTCATCGCGCGATCCATCGCATCGGTCGCCTGGTCCGAGGTCATCGTGCTGCTCTCACCGCGAAGGGCCTTACGGGCTTCCTCAAGTTCGGCTTCGGCTTGCTTCAGGTCAATTTCGCCCGCTATGGCCGCGCCTTCGGCGATCACGATCACCTGGGTGCCGCTGATCTCCATGAATCCACCGTCAATGGCCACGTAGTGCTGCTGTGAGTTTGCGTCCTTGTACTCCAAGAGGCCCGGCTTGAGCGCCACGATCATCGGGATATGCCCGGCCTGAACCCCCAGATAACCTTCAACGCCAGGTGCGGTCACCGAAGTGACATTGGTTTCCACAACCTTTCGGTCTGGCGCAACAACGGATAGGCTGAATGCAGCACTCATTACGTCTCTAGTTTACTTGATGCGCCCCCCAGGGGGCGTGCCTTCAGGCCGCCTGTGGCATCGAAGCATTCCATGCTCCCCTTAACAGGCGACGTACCAAATGTACCGAGGTACTTCGTTTTTTTTGGAATTACACGGGCGGACCAGACAATGGAGCCACTGTGAAGAAGCGGCTTGCCTCAGTTAATGGGCGCGGGATGATGGACTGTCAACCGCGAGCCGGGTTGTTGCCTCGAAAGAGGGAACCAAGGCACAAAGCGGACGTCCGTCTTGCTGGCCTGAGGCGATGGATAACTTAGGCTTAACAATTGATTCAAAAACATCTCACACCCCGGCAGAAAGTCCTGTAAGATATGAGCATGCAAAAAATTGTATTTCTTTCTGCACTATTGTGCGTTGCGTCGGCTACTTTCGCCCAGAGCTTCGTCGAGGATTTTGAAGTAGGGCCAGCAGCGTTTCTGAATGGCTCGAACCTCACTTTCGGAAACACTGCGGGCGGCGACGCCGTCGCGCTCGGGTCCGGAAACTGGTTCGCCCTCAACGCCAGCACCCCCATCGGATTCACCGGTTGGTACAACAACCCCAATCAATTTGCTCCCCACGCCGGGGCGGGCCTGCTGAACGCGAATTACAATGCCGTCGCTGGGGCGAACCTGATCAACAGCTTCTTCATGTCTCCCGTGCGCACTTTTTCGAACGGCGACACGATTTCGTTCTGGTCCCGCACACTCTCAAATCCTGCTGCCTTCGCCGACCGACTCAACCTCAAGTTGAGCACCTCGGGTTCGGCAACGACGGTCGCGAGTTTCTCGACAAACCTACTGACGATCAACCCCGTGCTGACCCCGACCGGCTATCCTAACGTTTGGACTCAGTACACCGTCGCACTCTCACTGCCAGCTCCCTTGTCTGGGAGACTCGCCTTCCACTACGACGTTCTCGACGGAGGGCTGAACGGAAGCCAATCTGACTTTATCGGTATTGATGACGTGGCCTACACACGCGCGGGGCTGACCGAGAGCTTCGACACTTCCACGACCCCCGGCTTTATTGATAGTTCAAACCGTACCTTCGGTAACAGCCCTGGCGGCAACGATATCGTGTTCCCCTCGGGTACGTGGCGAGCGGTGAATGCGAGTTCGCCCCTGGGAACGAGGGGCTGGTTTAACGGCACCTTCTTTCCTGCCCGCTCCGGACCCGGTCAAGTCAGCGTTGACTGGAACAACACGACCGGAGCCAACACGATCAACAGCTACATGATGTCGCCCGTGCGCGCCTTTGCGAATGGGGACCAAATTCGCTTCTGGACTCGCGGGACTGGGCCAGGGTTTCCAGAACGGTTGAACCTGCGCCTCAGCACTGACGGGCCCTCGACGAGTCCCGCCGCATTCACCCGAGTGTTGCTCACCATCAATCCTCTCCTGACGGGTCCGGGATATCCCAGCACGTGGACGGAATTCACTGGCGTAGTCTCCGGTCTTCCTGCTCCGGCGTTGGGCCGATTCGCTTTCCATTACGACATCACGAACGGCGGACCGTTGGGGGCCAACGGCGACATCATCGGAATTGATGACGTCCGGCACATCCCGGCTCCGGCTTCCCAGAATCTGACGGGCATCGTCGGGCTTGCGGACACCGGTTCGTTTGCCCCAGGGGTCACCAGAACGCTCACCTACTCGGTAAGGCAGGGCACCACTGTCGTCGCCGCGGGAATTCTGACGGCAAGCGGTCCAGAGGTGTTCTACACCATCCCGGTCCCGTTTGCGGTGAACGGCGCCTGCACGATCACGTTCGACGGATCGTCGTTCTTGAAGAAGAACAAGCCAGTCACGTTGGATGGATCAAACCAAAACGTCGGCGGCTCCGTGATGCTGAACGGCGACGTGGACAAGTCAGGTGAAGTAGACGCCGCGGACATTGACGCCGTCATCGCTGCTTTCGGCAACACCTTCCCCGGTATGGGCAATCCCGATACCGACGTTGATGTCAGTGGCGAAGTGGATGCCGCCGACATTGACATCGTGATCAGCAACTTCGGTGGCGTTGACGAGTAAGCCGTCCGGAGGGGGGCCTTCAGGCCGCCTTCGGAGCAAGGCATTCATGCCTTGGTAGGACCAAAAAAAAGCCCGCGTCGATTTTCGGCGCGGGCTTGCTAGTTCTCAAATGGCCAAGGCTTTCACCGCGCGATGGGATTCGAGGGCTTCACGGTAAGGACCGTGATGCCGGTCGCCTTCGCAATAAAGCGTGAATCCTGACGAAAAAAAGCCCGCGCAAATCGCGCGGGCTTTTCTTGGTTTACAGGCTAACTTACGCCTTCAGCTTTTCAGCCTTGGCCAGAACGTCGTCCAAACCACCGCAGTAGAGGAACGCTTGCTCTGGAAGCTCGTCGAGCTCGCCGTCAATGATCGCCTTGAAGCTCTTGATCGTGTCTTCGAGAGTTACGAACTTGCCGGAGTTGCCGGTGAACTGCTCGGCCACGAAGAACGGCTGCGACATGAATCGCTCGATCTTTCGGGCGCGGGCCACGAGCTGCTTGTCATCGTCCGAAAGCTCGTCGATACCGAGAATCGCGATGATGTCCTGAAGTTCCTTGTAGCGTTGCAGAATCTGCTGAACGCCTCGGGCCACCGCGTAGTGCTCTTCGCCGACGATCATCGGGTCGAGGTTCTTCGAGGTGGAGTTAAGCGGGTCCACGGCCGGGAAGAGGCCCTTCGAAGCGATGGATCGCTCCAGATACACATAGGCATCAAGGTGAGCAAATGTGGTGGCCGGAGCAGGGTCGGTTGGGTCGTCCGCAGGAACGTAAACCGCTTGCACCGAAGTCACGGAACCCTTGTTGGTGGAGGTGATTCGCTCTTGCAAAAAGCCCATTTCGGTAGCCAGCGTGGGCTGGTAGCCCACGGCCGATGGCATTCGGCCAAGGAGCGCCGAAACCTCGGAACCCGCTTGGACGAATCGGAAAACGTTGTCCACGAAGATAAGCACGTCGGTGCCGATCTCGTCGCGGAAGTACTCGGCCATGGTGAGCGCCGTAAGCGCGACGCGAAGTCGGGCTCCCGGTGGCTCGTTCATCTGACCGAAGACCATGGCGGTCTTATCAATAACGCGGCTGAATCGCTTGCCGTCGCGCTCGATCTTTCCGTTCGGGTCGGAGTATTCGGCTTCCGACATTTCCAGCCAGAGGTCGTTGCCTTCGCGGGTTCGTTCGCCCACGCCGGCAAACACCGACACACCGGAAGCTTCAACCGCGATGTTGCGGATGAGCTCTTGAATCAAAACCGTTTTGCCGAGACCAGCACCACCGAAGAGACCAATCTTTCCGCCCTTGTTGAACGGGATCAGCAAGTCCACGACCTTGAGGCCGGTGACCAAGAGTTCGACCTTCACGCTCTGCTCGGTGAAGAGGGGCGGTTGGCGGTGAATAGGCAAACGAGCCGAAGCGGCGAGGCCAGCGGCCAAAGCGGCGCGTGATTCGGCAGTACCCGCGTGCTCGCCGGTTTCCAAAATATCGATGGGTTGGCCGAGCAGGTTAAACACTCGACCGAGGGTGGCTTCGCCAACCGGAACCGTAATCGGAGCGCCGGAGTCCACGGCCGCCATGCCGCGAACGAGGCCGTCCGTGCTCTTGAGAGCGATCGTGCGCACGATGTCATCGCCAAGGTGCTGGGCGACTTCACAAGTCATATCAATCCCGCGCTTTTCGTCGGTGATCGTAATGGCGTTGTAGATGGCGGGCAGGCTGTCGGTGCTGAATCGGCAGTCCACGATGGGGCCCATAACTTGAATAACTTTGCCGGCGGTGGCCATGGTGGTTTTGGTTGGTCCTCTCAAAAAATGCGCCGACGCAAAATGATGCCCGGCGGTCGGTGGGAGTATACCTTGACCCAAAACAGAGGCGCGACGAACTCGCCGCGCCTCTTTGCTCGGAGCTTATCGGGTTCGACCGAAGTTCGCAATGGTGATGTCAATATCTGCCGCATCTACTTCGCCAGAACAGTCAATGTCTTCTGCGATCCCTGGAGTCGTGCTTCCGAAAGCGGCGATGACCAGGTCAATGTCAGCCGCGTCCACCTCGCCGGAGCCGTCGACGTCACCCGTAATCGGTAGCTCAAGGACGATCTGGGCAATACCGGTCGTCGTGCCGCCGCTGTTTCGTAGGGTGCAGCCCAGGAAGAGGCGGTTGTTGTCGCAGAACATCAGATTATCGCCCGTAATCGCTTGAAAGGCCAAGTTGTCATCGGCAAGCCCGTTACCATCGAGGTCAATTGCATCGTTGCGTCGGTAAACAACTTTACTGCAGTAGCCGTTGTTGAGTACCACCACATAGTTCTGGGTCGTGTCGGGGTTGTTGGTGAGCCCGCAGACGATGTACTCGCCGTAGCTGTTGATTGCGGTACCGCTGAATACGTTCGTCGTGGCTGACCAGGTCTCCGTGGCGCCCGTCGCGATTGGCTCCCCTTCAAAGATGAATCGCTTGGCTCCGCCAACTTGCCCAAAAGCCGCAAAGTCGGTCCCGCCCGAAAGTGCTCCGCTAAAACCGTAGAACCGGTTCCGCGCGCTGATGGACGATCCGGCAGCGGCGACTCCAGCCGTGAACGCGGACGAAGTGGCGACCGGAGTGGCGACCACTGATCCCGGAAGGGCAAAGCCCGCTTGAGCGACAACTTGATTGTCAACCACCACAACCGCGACTCCGGTGGCAGTCGTGGTGCCCGTGCCGACCAAGCCTTGATAGATGAAAGAGTTGTCCACTTGGCCCACTCGGAACTTGTCGGTGTCGAACCGCAAGACCGGAACCGGAGTTCCGGAGAGCTGGCCGGTGGGAACCGTGACTCCGCGCTTGGCAAGGAGCTGGCCCTCAATGAACAAGCCAGCGTCAGCCGACGCCGACTGAATTCCCGATCCCCAGGCCATGCGGCCATCGGCGAGGATTTGGGCGCTGGTCATGCCCGCTTGATAAGTCGCGCCCAGCAGTGCAGAGGCATCCCCTTCGCGGGCGACAATGGTATACGTTCCGCCGACGCGCTTGAACATGTGCGGCACGCCAGCACTACTGTTGATCGTAAACGCGAGGTCACCTGAATCGTTTGTTCCGACAATCGAGCGAAGGTCGGCGATGGTATCGGCCGGTGCAATCGGCCAAGGTCCCGTTTTGTAAACCGGAGAAGCGTACGACGAAGGAGTGCCGTAAACGCCAGTGGTCAGAACGCGACCACTGGATGGAGGTACTCCGATCATGGCGAAATACTGTCCGCTTGGGCTGGCGTAAACGCGGCCCAGGGTGGTGCTGAACTTCACCCCTGGGAGCCCCGGAGCGTCACTCGTGGACGAGGTGCTGATGGTACTAAACAAAACCTTTGGCGGCGCGGCGAAGGTGGATGCAGCCGCGACGACGAAGAGAGCGGGGAGGAGGGAACGCATTCCGGTCAGGGTATCAGAAGTGAGCCTAAAAAGTCCCTGTTCCGTCTGCTTTGATCAGGCGAAGCTGGTACCAATGCGGGCATATAAATCGCTCTCGGAATCATGCGCTGCCCAATCCGGTTAGAATCTTTCTGGCAATGCGCATTTTGGTGACGGGCGGAGCGGGTTTTATCGGGTCAGCGTTTCTCAATCGTTTTGTCGCGTTGCGTCCAAACGACGAGTTTCTCAACCTCGATAAGCTCAGTTATGCGGCGAATCTGGGGAACCTGGAGTCGATCGAATCTGCCCTGAACTACCAGTTTCTACAAGTCGATCTAGCTGACGAGAACCAACTTGCCAAGCTGGACGAGTTCCAACCCGATTGGATCATCCATTTCGCCGCGGAAACCCACGTCGATCGCTCCATCCGCGGCCCTCGCGACTTCGTCGAATCCAATATCCTCGGCTCGTTTAATCTCCTGGAGTGGGCCCGAACCAACTGGGGCAACGACCCCCAAAAGGTGTTCCTCAACGTGAGCACCGACGAGGTGTACGGCGAACTCGGCCCGCAGGGCGCGTTTTCCGAAGCCAGCCCCTACTCCCCGAACAGCCCATACTCCGCCACCAAGGCTGCCGCTGACCACCTCTGCCGAGCCTACGCCCACACCTACGGCCTGAGCGTGAAAATCACGAACTGCAGCAACAACTACGGCCCGCGCCAATTTCCGGAGAAACTCATCCCGTTGATGATACTGAATGCCGCCGAAGGCAAACCGCTGCCCGTCTACGGAGACGGCTCAAACGTGCGCGATTGGCTCCATGTGGACGATCACTGCGAGGCGATCTGGCGAGTCGCCGAAGCGGGCAAGTCTGGCGAAACCTACTGCATCGGCGGAGGCCACGACGTCCCCAATATCGAGATCGTCCAAAGCATCGCCAAGTTGGTCGCGGCTCGCACTGGTCAACCAGAGGCCCCCGTTCAGTTCGTGCCAGACCGGCCCGGTCATGACTTCCGCTACGCAATCGACGCCTCGAAGATCAAAGAGGAGCTTGGCTGGACGCCAAAGCACACCTTCGAAGAAGGTCTAAAGGAGACGGTGGACTGGTATCTCGACCATCCCGAGTGGGTCGCCTCCGTCCGCTCCGGCGAATACAAAAATTGGATTGCTACCCACTACGGCGAGGTCGCGCGATGATCACCAAGGGCATCATCCTCGCGGGCGGTACGGGCACCCGCCTATGGCCGATCACCAAGGCCATCAGCAAGCAACTCCTGCCGATCTACAACAAGCCGATGGTGTACCACCCGCTCACCACGCTCATGCTGGCGGGCATCCGGAACATCCTCCTCATCACCACCCCCCATGAGCAAATTCTGTTCAAGAATCTCCTCGGCAGTGGCGAGCAATGGGGTATCACCATCCAATACGCTACCCAGCCCAAGCCCGAGGGGCTCGCGCAGGCGTTCACGATCGGGCGGGAATTCATTGCGGGCGAAGGTTGCGCGATGGTCTTGGGCGACAATCTCTTTTACGGTCACCAATTCTCGGAGCAGCTTCAAACTGCGGCGGGCCAAGCGGCTGGCGCGACCGTCTTCGCGTACCGAGTCAGTCATCCGGAAGCCTACGGTGTCGTCGAGTTTGACGATGCCGGCAAAGCCGTCAGCATTGAAGAAAAACCGAAGCACCCCAAGTCCAATTTTGCCGTCACCGGGCTCTATTTTTACGACCAGCAGATCACCGCAATCGCGGCGAACATCACCCCGTCCGCCCGCGGTGAACTTGAGATAACCAGCGTAAATGCCCAATACCTAAAGCAGGGCCAATTGAACGTCGAAATCCTCGGCCGGGGTTGCGCGTGGCTCGACACCGGCACCCACGACTCCCTCAAAGAGGCCTCCCAGTTCGTCGAAACCATCGAAAAGCGCCAGGGCCAACTGGTCGCGTCGCCCGAAGAGGTCGCGTTCCGCATGGGCTGGATCACGGTCGCCGAACTCCGCGCCCAAGCTGAAGAGATGCGCAACAGCTCCTACGGTCAAGCCCTCCTCGCCCTCGCCGAGGAGCCGAACCGATGAACGTCCGCGCGCTGGGCGAGGCTGGGGTACTCCGTTTCGAACCCAAGGCTTTTGGCGACACCCGCGGCTGGTTCATGGAGGCGTGGAATCGACAGCGCTATCGGGACGCTGGAATCGAGCTCGACCTCATCCAAATGAACGTCAGCCGCTCTACCAAAGGCGTCCTGCGCGGCCTGCACTTCCAAGAACCCGACCCTCAAGGCAAACTCGTAATGGCCCTCAGCGGGTCGGTATGGGATGTCGCAGTAGACATCCGAAAAGGCTCACCGCACTTTGGACAGTGGTGGGGTGCCGAGCTCACCGAAGACAATCACCACCAGCTTTGGGTCCCCCCCGGATTCGCTCACGGATTTGAAGTGCTGAGCGAAACTGCACTCTTTGCTTACCTCGTTTCAGAACGATACATCGCCGAGAACGATCGGGCCATTCGCTACGACGATCCTGACCTAAAGATCACTTGGCGCACCGAAAATCCATCCCTAAGCGCCAAAGATTCTGCTGCGCCAACTCTCGCCAACGCGCCATTTCTTCCCCATTTCTAGGGGTTTTGCGCCTCAAGAGGGGCGTTTTCACAGGACTATGCAACCTGCCGTGTATAATTCGCGCAAGGTACCTATCGAAGATGCAACGTTTTTTCCGATGGCTTAAGGCGATTTTCAATCGAGGCATGGACAAGCTTGAAGATCCCGAGATCATGCTGGATCAAGCCCGCCGCGACATGCAGGAGGCGTATGCCGCCAACCGTGAGCGCGCCGTCCAGGCCATCACGCAGCGCAACCGCCTGCAAAATATGTACGACGAGCAAGTGGCCAAGAGCAATCAGCTCGAAGCCAACGCCACGATGGCCCTCAAGCAGGGCAATCGCGATCTCGCTCGCCAGTTCATGCGCGAAAAGCAAGCCACCGATGGCTCGCTCGAATCGCTGAAGGCTAGCCTAGCGTCGGCATCCGAAACCGTCGAACAAGTCAAAACCGCGATCAAGCGCCAAGACGAAGAGATTCGACGAAAAACGAGCGAAGCCCTCGCCCTCAAGGCGCAGTGGAAGCAGGCTCAAATCCAATCCGCGATCACCAAAACGCTCGAAGGTCTGAATTTCGACAACGAATTCGACAGCACCTACGGCGCGGCCAAAGAGAAGATCAAGGAAAAGACCGCCGAAGCCCAAGCACGACAAGAAATGTTTGGCACCAGCATCGCCGGTAAGACCATGCAAATGGAAGATCTGGCCATGGACTCGCAGGCCGACGACGAACTGCGAAAGTTGGAAGAGCGACTTGGCCTCGCCACTGCTCCGACTGTAGCCAACACTGACCCTAATGTCGCCACCGATGTCGACTCGCAACTCGCCGAACTCGAGAAGCGGATCGGCAACCAGCAGAGTCCGAACTAAGTTCGGGCTCTGTCCACCCTCCGCCCGGGATCGGCGTTCCCAAATTGTCCGAGGAACGATACGAAACCATGAGCACCATGCGCGTCTTAATCGCCGATGACGACCCGATTATTCGGCTCGATTTGAAGCAAATGCTAGAGAGCCTCGCCTACGAAGTCATCGCCGAAGCCGGCGATGGTCAGTCTGCGGTGGATCTCGCCGTTGAACACTCCCCAGACGTCTGCGTCCTCGACGTGAAAATGCCCCAAATGGACGGCATCGAAGCCGCCGGAATCATTACCGAGCGCGGCATCGCCCCGGTCATTCTCCTCACCGCCTTCAGCGACCGCGAACTCATCGAGCGCGCGAAAGAATCCGGCGTCTTCGGCTACTTGGTCAAGCCCTTCAAACCCAACGACCTCCTGCCCGCGATCGAAGTCGCCCGAAGCCGGTTCGAAGAAAACCGCGCCCTCAGCGCCGAAGTAACCAGTGTCAACGAAAAGCTCGAGGTACGAAAACTCATGGACCGCGCCAAAGGCATCTTGATGGCCGACCTTGAAGTGAGCGAAGCGGAGGCGTACCGCCGCATCCAGCAGCAGAGCATGAACAACCGAAAGTCCATGCGCGAAGTGGCCGAGGCGATTATCCTCGCCAAATCCGTGCAATCCTAGGAGTCATGGCCGACCGCATTTGGGCCCCCTGGAGGCTGACCTACATCGAAGGCGATTCGCCGTCCGGATCGGGCTGCATTTTCGTTGACCTGCCCGCGCAAGACCGCGACCGCGAGAACCTCATTCTGTACCGCGGGAAGACCGCGTTCGTCATGTTCAACCGCTTTCCGTACACGAACGGTCACCTCATGGTCGCGCCCTACAAGCACACCGCCGATCTCACCGAACTCGACGACACCGAACTCCTAGAGATCAATCAGCTCGTCGTCGCCGCCACGCGCTGGATCACCGCCGCCTATCATCCGCAGGGATTCAATATCGGCGTCAACTTGGGTTCCGCTGGCGGAGCAGGCATTCCAGATCACGCGCACTGGCACATCGTCCCGCGCTGGTCCGGCGACACGAATTTCATGACCACCGTCGGCGACGTCCGCGTCATGCCCCAGTCGCTGGAAGATTCCTACGATCGGCTCAAGTCGCTTGTGGACTTGCCATGAGCCGATTCGCTGCTTCCCACGCCCGGCCAATATCCGCCACCAACAACCCGTACCCGCCGTCGTCTCCCGGCCGCTGCTGCCTCAAAATGTAGGCCGGATGGAGCGTCGCCATTGCCGTCCGAGCGAATTCGCACGGAAAATACGTTCCGCGCTCCTTTGTAATCTTAAAATCCTTCTTGATCAAATTCTTGGCGCTCGGCGCCCCGATGCAAAGGATCACCTTTGGCGCCAAAAACTCGAGCTGCGGAATCAACCACTGACGGCAGGTCAACACTTCCAGATCGGTCGGCGGGCGATTCTGGGGCTTACCCGTGCTCCAGTCCGCGGCACGGCATTTGAGCGTATTGGCGATGTACACCCGACTCCGGTCCAGCCCACAATCGGTCAATGCGCGGTCCAGCATTTGCCCCGCCTTCCCCACGAATGGCCGCCCCGATTCATCCTCTTTGTCGCCCGGCCCCTCGCCAATCAGCACGAGAGGGGAACTCGCGTCCCCCTCTCCAAACACCACATTGCGTCGTCGCTCCCACAGCGGGCACGCGGTGCAAGCCAGCGAGGCCTGCCGCAACGCCTCCAGCGACTCAAACCGCTCCATTAATCGCCCGAGGTTTCGATGGGAACTGGCTTGCCGTTGATCTTGAAACTAAAGGAGGTCGCCTCGCGAGCGTACAGGTACCAATCCGCCCCGTCCTTGTCGTTGGATTCGTCAAACCGCCATTGGTCGTGAAACACGCCGCGCAGTTCGAGCTTGGCCTTCTTGCCCTTCGGCCCGAACTGCCCTTCCGTATCAACAATTTCTCCCGTGGAAGTCTCGGTGTAAACCGCCATCGCTAGCCGTCGCCCTGCAACAAAATTGGTCAGTTTCCGCTCGACTTTGAGCTTGGTCCCCAGGTCTGCTTCTGCCTTCTTCTGCACACTCATGACCGCAGTGTTTTCTTCAATATCGTTCAGATAATCGCCCTCGTCGTCGGACAACTCGTCCAGCGGGCGGGTGAACGTGTCGAACAACTCAAAGTACTCATCAAGAACCGGATCGGCCTTATCTGCGTCGCCGTTGAAGATGGCGTCGCTTAATATCTCGTACTTGCCCTCGATCACTTTGCGCGACGCCGCGACCTCGGCCTTCTCATCCCAAGGCCTCGGCCCCGACTGCGCCACCCCCGCGCCCACCAAAGCGCACAAAATCAACCCACTCACCAACGCTACAGTCCTCTGTTTCAGCATGGCGAGAGTATATTCGTTCACACCGAGCCTATGGAGGGGGACCTTTAGGTCGCCTTCGGAGCGGGAGGATTCATCCTCCCGGCTGACCGGATCACGCACCCGCATGGAGGGGGACCTTTAGGTCGCCTTTGGAGCGGGAGGATTTATCCTCCCGCCGAACCCAACAGACTACATGTCCATCTTCTTCCCGCCCAGCATCCCCATGAACGTCGTCTTGGTTTGAATGCGGGGGATTGGCTGAACCTTATCCAGCGCGGACCCGGGGCCATAGCCGATCATGTTCATCATCACCATGTCGGCGTTATTGAAGATCGCCGCCGGCACGCTGACCTTCACCCGATCTGGACCCATGAACATGTTTTTGGCCACCATCTCGCGGACCTCGGCCATCTGCATAAAGTCCATGTCACCGATCAATTTCTCGCCAAACTCCTCCGACGAAGACCAGATGATGATTGTGTTCTTGCCCTCCATCCCCATCACCGAGGCGTATTGGCCAAGGACGTTGGCGATCGGGGCCCATTGGAAGTTCATCGCCTTGTTCATGTCCAGCTTCTTGTCAAAGCTCGGCGCTGAAAAGGCGATAGGCCCAAGGAAGTTGACGTTGGGCGGTGCATCAAGGGCGACGCTGCCGCAATAGTTCGTCGTTAGGCTGTAGGTGCCGACCAGCGAAGCGTCCGCCGCGATCTTGCCTGGTTGCCTCTTGGTTGGCCAAAAGGCGGTCGTCCAGTCCGGTTTGTAGAAGTAGTCGGCCCCGGCTCGAGCGTCGCGGGCTTGCGCTTTCATGGCGGCTTTCTGATCGGGAGCGATGTCGGCCCATCGAATGATTTTGGGCTGGCCCGGCTTCACCGTTTCGCTGCTTCCCCAATACATCTTGATCGTGAATTCGGGGTTCTTGTCGGGATCAAAATCGCGGCTGCTTCCTCCGTCCACTTGTCCCGGCTTCGGTCGAAAGAGCTCAAGGTCGAGCTTCGCGCCCTGTTTCAATCCGGCGGGAGGGGTGACGAAAGCGGTTGCGTCCTTCGGAGCGATCGTGGGCGACCAAAGCCGGATATTGAGGGCTCGGCTGGGCTTGCCCGTGACAAATTCCATACCCGGCATATCGCCCATTCCCGGCGGCATGTCGGGCATGTCTTCCATCAGCGGCATCCCCGCCATCCGCATCATCTTGGTCTCGGCGAAAATGCCGAAATAAGCCTGGTTGTCATCTACACGGGGTGCGGGCGCCGAAGCGACCATAAGCAAAGCTAGTGCGGGCGTAAACATCGTTGTTTTTCCTCTTTCGTCAGGCTCCGTTGCCCGACCTGTTGAGTTTACCAGTGGCTTTCTAGGGGGCCGTCTACTTTTTTCAGGAGTGTCGAAAGACCCGTCTGCGCTGGCGAAAACGTCCGGAAGTCACCCCCCGTGCGTATGTCTTTCTGAAAATGGGCAACCTCTTATACTTCATCATCATCGGCCTCCTCGCGGGCGCGCTCGCCAAGATGCTGATGCCGGGCGGGGACAAGGAGCCCAAGGGCTGCCTCCTGACGATGCTGCTGGGCATGGTCGGCGCGGTTCTCATGGGCTTCATCGCCGATCTCCTCATGGGAGGGGGCCGCGGCGGCTTCATCCCCTCCCTCGTCGGCGCCACCCTCGGCGCAATGATCGTGATCTTCCTGTTCCGGAAGCTCGTGCCGGATAACAAGAGCATCTAAGATCAAAGGAGGGGGACCTTCAGGTCGCCTTCGGAGCGGGGGGATTCATCCTCCCGCTCCATGTAAAGTATCTTTCTCAAGTGCACCAAGGGCTCCCAATTACGGAGCCCTTGGTGCATTTCAGCACTACGGAGTGAGCGTAACAGACCCGACTCTGACCTTGTCCCCTTCAGAAAGACCTGACTTGATTTCGATCAGCGCGCCGTCGGAGATGCCGGTTTCAACCAAAACCGGAGTCCAGTCGCTTCCCTTTTGGACGTAAACGACCGATTTGCCGTCTTCGTCCTTGGTTACCGCGCCGATCGGAACGACCAAGGCGGCTTCAACCTTTCCGGAGCGGACGCCAAGGCGCTTGATGATCGAGCCGACCTGGACGACTCCCTTGTTGTTGTTGAAGTCAATCACCGCCAAGTAGCCCGAGCTCTTCTGACCTTCAGATGGAGGCAGAACCGAAACCTCACGAACCTCGCCTTCAAAGGGGTCCGAGTTTTCCCCGTCCAGCGCGATCAGCACCTTCGTGCCTTTTTTCACCAAATCTGCATGTTCGGGCGGCACGACGCCTTGAACTCGAATGGCATCAAGATCGACAATGTTGGCAAGGACCTGCTTCGACTTCGTGGGCTCCCCTACTTTAGCCTCGAGGGAAGTGATGGTTCCAGAAATCGGCGACCGGACGTTGGCCATTCGAGCGCCCGCCCGTGCATCTTTCAAATACTCGTTGGCGGCGTCCAAGGCTTGCCTTTCCGGCCCGGCCATCGCCGCGGCTTCACGCCGGGCGGCCGCAACGGCGGCTTCGGCGGCCATGCGGGCTTCGGTGGCGCCAACCACATCGGCGGATCCCCCCGATTGAACGTCGGCCCGTGCAGCACGCTCAGCCGCGCGAGCTTCGTCCAACAGCCTTTGCGCTTCACGTACCGGCGTGCTGTTGGCGCTTTGCGCGGCCGAGTAGGCGGATTGGGCACTTTGAACATTAGCCTGCGCCTGAGCGACCGCCACATCAGCGCTAGGGATCGAGAGTTTAACGATGGTTTCGCCTCGGTTCACCCGTTTGCCCACGCTCGTCAAGACTTCGCTAATGGCAAGGTCATACGGGCTCAGAACCGTCGCCTGCGCCCCATTGGGCACGACGACCTTCCCATCGAAGTACACATAGCCGACCAGGTCTTTTCGAATGACCTCAGCGGTCGTGGGCGGAGTCTTCACCGTAGTCCCGGTGGCACCCCCAGAGGTTGGGGGCGGAGTGCAGCTGGCAAGAGCCAAGGCGGCTGCGATGATGAGGAACGATGTTCGCAAGCTACTCATATGTCGATAATCCATAGGCGTATACGCTGAGAAGTGCCGCAACCCTACGAAAATGGTGCAGGTACCCCTTTGGGACTGCGTGGCTTCATCCGCGCTTCGTTTTTCGACAGGGAAAGCCTTGTACCTCGCCGCCGCATCTCGACCACCGATTGGAAGAAGTTGCTGTCAGGCTGTCGAAATGGCACTGTGTTGGTGTAGGATAAGGCTGTGGATTGGGCGACGGCGCACGCGGGAAACACGGACATCAGGGCTTGGGTTGGCGCGGTCGGGAAGCCCGGTACGGCGAGCCCCGCTGTCCGTGTTTCCCGCGTGCTGCAAACCCCTTCGACAACCTCATCCTAGATCAACATAGTGCCAAGTCGACGACGGGTGGCAAGGGTAGCGCGCCGGGATTTCTCACCAGCCCCAAATTCCCGTCGCGATACCCGTGCTTCTCGGCCAGGCACTTCAATTGGTGGTTGATTCCGGTTCTTTAATCGCTATTCCCAATTGACATTCTGAACTCGCGGCACCGGATAAGTATGCGGATCCGGTCCCCCAACCCCCACCTCGAAAAGCCCTACCGTTCCCGAAAACAAAAAACATGCAAATCCGTCGAATCCGTGAATGCGTCAAACTTAACGCCCCGTTTTAGGTTCAAAACTGGTCCCAGGCCCCAAATCACAGGTTCGCATCCGTAACCCCCTGTTTTCGAATGCGTCGAAATTAACCGAAATCGACCATGCAAGTCGCCATTCCCCAAAAAGCTTCATCACGTTCATCACCTTCATCACTTAAGACCGCCCGAGTGCGGAGGCTAAAGCCTTCGCTCCCTTGGACAGCCTAAAGGCCATCCTCCGGTGGACAAAGGGCTCTCCCGAGTGCGTAAAGGTACGAGCAAACGTCCCTCCATGTCCCACCCCCTCCCTCCACCTCCCTCGAAGCCCTGCCCGGCGACTCGCGGAGCAGGGAGCCGGTAGCGGTACAATTCTTAAAACCTCCTCCAACCGCCCGAAATGGGGCGTCCTTTTGCTTGGGGGTTTGAGGGAGAGGGGGTATGACGAAGTACATTTTTGTGACCGGCGGGGTGGTGAGTTCGATCGGAAAAGGGATCGCCACCGCCAGCATTGGGCGGCTACTCCGCAACCGAGGCTACACCGTCGCCCCCGTCAAACTCGACCCCTACATCAACGTGGATGCGGGCACGATGAACCCGTTCCAGCACGGGGAAGTATTCGTCACCGAAGACGGCGCGGAGACCGACCTCGACCTCGGTCACTACGAACGATTTATGGATGTGGCCTGCTCCAAGGGCAGCAGCATCACCACCGGCAAGATCTACAAGAACGTCATCGAAGCCGAGCGGCGCGGCGACTACCTGGGCGGCACCGTCCAAGTCATCCCGCACGTGACCAATGAGATCAAGCGCCTCGTCATCGACCTCGGCAAGCAGCAAGAAGCCGATGTGGTCATCGCTGAAGTCGGCGGCACGGTCGGCGACATCGAAAGCCTCCCCTTCCTAGAGGCCATCCGCCAAATGAAGAAAGAGGCGGGAGCCGAAAACGTGCTGTACGTCCACGTCAGCTTCGTCCCGACCGTCGGCCCTTGGCACGAAGTCAAGACCAAACCGACCCAGCACAGCGTCATCAAGCTTCGCGAAATCGGCATCTCCCCCGATGTCCTGGTTTGTCGAAGCGAAGTCCCGCTCGGCGAAGACGTGAAAGAGAAAATCAGCCTCTTCTGTGACGTGCCCGTAAACGCCGTCATAGAAAGCCTCAACGCTCCGACCATCTACGAAGTCCCCCTCAACTACGAGGAACTTGGACTTGGCCAATATCTAAGCGAAAAGCTGAACTTAGAAAAGCGCGACGCCAATCTTTCCGAGTGGGAGAAGCTGGTCGAAATCCTCAAGCACCCCCGCGAGCGGTGCAAAATCGCCGTCGTAGGAAAATACACCGGCAACGGAGATGCGTACAAGTCTATTGCGGAATCTTTAGTCCATGCAGGCATCCCCAACAACGCCAAGGTGGACATCGAGTGGATTGAAAGCGACACTCTGGAAACCGGCATCCCACCCCAGGAGCTTCTGAAAGGGTGCCATGGCCTGATCGTCGCCCCCGGCTTCGGCAGCCGAGGCATTGAAGGCAAGATCGAAGCCGTTGGCTGGGCCCGCGAATCCGGCCTCCCATTCTTCGGCATCTGCTTGGGAATGCAAATGGCGGTGATCGAGTTCGCCCGCAACGTCTGTGGCCTCGAAGGGGCCAACAGCGAGGAAATGAACCCCGACGCCCCCTACCCGGTCGTCCACCTCCTCCCCGAGCAGAAGGACGTTACCGACAAGGGTGCCACGATGCGGCTCGGCTCTTATCCGTGCAACCTGGTGAACGGAACGGTTGCCCACAAGCTCTACGGCACCACCCGAATCACCGAGCGCCACCGCCACCGCTACGAAGTCAACAACGACTTCCGCGAGAAGCTCAGCGAGCACGGCATGGTGATCAGCGGCGTCTCCCCAGACTACCGATTGGTGGAAATGGTCGAAATCCCGGGGCACCCGTTCTTCGTGGCCACCCAGGCCCACCCGGAATTCAAGAGCCGCCCGAATCGCCCACACCCGCTCTTCACGGGGCTGGTCGCAGCGGCAATTGCAAGAGCGAAGGCCGAGGCAACCGCCGCCGTCGAAGTTATTTAGCGGGAGGCGAAATCTTGGCGGGCTCCATGCCATCGCGATACCGACCGTAGGGCCGGCAAAGCGGGTCGCCAATGACCATGTCTTTCCACTTGATCAGTTGGCTCGAAGCATAAAACGACTCGGCGAGATTGTAACCCTTGGTGTACCTATCAAACAGGACGTCCACTCGACATAAAGCAATGGTCCAAGGCTCGCTCACATAGCCCTTCACGCCGGTGACCCCGTTCTGAATCAGGTCGCCAATGAGACTCTGCCCATCGTCCGTCGGAATAAATGTCCGCGCACTAGTGGAGACGTACGTCTCGGCGATGCTGCCGGACAAAAACTTGAGCTTGCGATAGGTATCGAGATCGAATGAAGTGTCATTAGAACCCCAACTGACGTAGCCCATGAGCCCTTCATCCGGGGCGAGAAATTTGTCGTTGTAGCTCAAATCCTCGTTGCGCTTGCGAACCTGAGCGGAGTCTTCGATGATAGTCTCAAATCCGCTCGCGGCGAGAACCTGAGAGGTGGCTTCCATCTTTTCAGAATGCCAGCCGGAACTTTCTCGCCCACCCGGGTCATCGAAGCGATTGGGAGCGAGATCGAAGAGATAGGGGCCACGCTCTGGTTTTGCCTTCACCGAGCGCTCCACTAACCGCTTCGCATCGTCCAGCGAGTAGCCGTCGAGCCGGGTCACCAGATAAATCCCAAACTGCTCCGAGCTGAACGGTGCCTTGGCGTTGAAGTACGGGTTGGCGTGGCGCATAAATCCCTCGCCCTGGGGAGGGAAGTTGGCCGGTGAAAGCTCAAAGGTCTTATCCATCCCAACAAGCAGACTGTCGACCGAATAACCCCACGAATCGTGAACCCTGAAGGGGATGCCTCGGGTGAGCACGATGTAATCCACGCGGTGCTTCGCCCTCTTGATCGCGTTTCGAATCGGGCGTTCAATGTTGTTGTCGTAGAGCCCGCGGACGACCTCTTCGGTCGTGGGGACGTCAATTTGCACGACGTTTTCTGGCGGTACCTGACGCTTCCGAGCGTAATACTCGGTCAGTTTGATGCTGTCGTTACTGTTGATATTGCAAACAATCAGGACGTGTTTGGATTCCGGAGTACCTTCGGTGGGGGCAATCTCAAGCACGATCGGCTTGAGTTCATCGTAGAGCGGGACGGCTACCCGCTCCTTCGACTGACAACCCGCCAGGGACAACAACGCGATCGCGCTAGCTACGATAACGCGAGTTAATCCGATCATATTGGTGAACCTTGACATAGGCTTTCCCCATTTCCGCGTACATCTTTGCGCGGGCGGCCGCGCCGCGAACCAGTCCGAGCTTTTCTTCCTTGTGCTCGTGGGTGACCCCGGGCAGGGCGATGTGCCCGGTCCGGGCTCCAAGACGTCTAGCAGCATGATTCAGGCCAATCTCGATGCCGAACCGCATTTCGTGGGGGAATGGCACCGCTTCGAATAGCCAACGGCGTAGCGCGCGCTGTCCGCTGTAGATTGGCGACATGCGCTGCGCGGTGTCGCTCCAAAAGCGTCCATCTGAGAAAACACCCACGCACATATCTTGATGGCCCATCGTGACCGGCCTCAATACCGCCGAGAGGTGCTCCGGTCGCAGTCCAACCAAGTCGGCATCTACAAACAAAAGAACTTCCGCGGACGTTGCGGCGACCCCGGCGGCAAGGGCTCCGCCTTTGCCTTGGTTCCGCTCCAAGCGGATCACCTTAACGCCAAACTCTCGGGCGATGCGGCACGTTCCATCGTCGCAACCATCCACTACGACAATCACCTCATCCACTCCCTCCGCCACGCAGGCGGCAACAAGAACCGACCCAATTCGGTCGGCTTCGTTGTAGGCGGGGATGATGACGGCGGTGCGCATAAGCTAATTTTCGAGTCTGTCGCGGATCCAGCGATCTACGCGATGATGGAGTTTGGCGACCTGCCCCACTAGGGAGGCATCGGCGGGCCAGATGTGTCGTACATTGTGACCAATTTCGTCGGGCGCCCATCGCATTTTGTATCGTTCTTGGCCGCGTAGGAAGTCAAAGGTCCTGGCTCCCTCCTCAATGCTACGGCGCATGAACTCCGAGATCATCACCGTGCCAGGGCTGATCTTGCCCGCCTCGGGAGCAAAACCGGTCTGATAAAAGAACGCCCGGTTGCCGCTTCGCAATCCGTAAATGGCCCCGATAGGTTCACCCTGATGCCTCAGCACTCCGAACCGATGGGCGTCGGTTCCGGTCGCGCCGTAGGCTTCGTGAAAGCGCTGCCGCCCCCGCAATACAAAGGCGCCGGGGAGTCGCTTTGTCGCCCAACGTTGGCGATGAAGTTCAAAAAAGATGGGCAGGAACGCCTGCGCGTCGGCCCATTCGAACTGGACTTCCGGGTTTTTACTCGCTCTGCGCACGTCTTGCCGCAGGCTGCCGCTCAGCGAAGCGAGGAGCGCCTCGTGCGAATCGGGCAAGGTTCGCTGCAAGCAGGTGGCCTGCTCGAACACTTGAGCATTCGGCAGAGGCGGGAAACTCTCGGGCAGCTGGTGAAAGTCTAGAAGTGCGGGGCGAACTTCCTGGATGAACTCAAAAATCTGAGCCATATCATCAGGCGTGATCGGCGTCCGAGAGAGCGGGTCAAGGTAGTCGGACACCCCCGTTCCGGCCACGTACCAGGTTCGCAGGGTTGCCGCCAAGGGCCACACCATCACAAGGTCCTGCCCTTCATATCCCGCCAGAATTCTTGGCCAAAATAGTCGGCCCACGGTCGCATACCACGCGCTCACCCAATCGGGCGAGTGGAACGGATGGGCGGTGGAGCACGCGCGGTGCAGTTGCTCCCATTCCGGTCTGAATCGCTCAATATGAGGCACCCACTCTAATCTCAAGTTGCCTCCTCGACCACCGCGAACGCGACTGCGTGCTCATGCTCGTGGCTCAAACTTAAGTGCACTCTGATTGGGCCGAAAGCCGCGATGTCGCGATGCCAGATGATCAGAGGCGCACGGCGGGTGTCGTTGAGAACGCTCAGGTCTTGCCACCGAATTCCTCCGCCGAGCGCCTTGTAGATCGCTTCCTTCGCGGCCCACCGACTGGCGACTCGCATCGGCGTAAGGTCAAGTTGGCGCTCGTCCGGAGTGAGGATCCTCTCCAGAAATCCGGCCCGACGCATGGCTCGTTCGATGCGCCGCACGCTCACAATATCCACGCCCACTCCGCGGATCAACGATTGGCCTTCTGCATCATCTCCGCCATATCCACAATGTTGATTTCGCGGTCTGTCACCTGCTTGATGCTGGCGTCGAGCATGATTCGGCAGAAGGGGCAACCGATGGCTACGGTGTCGGCTCCGGTAGCCAGTAACTCTTCGGCGCGGCGGTTGCCGGGACGTTGATCGGGCGCTTCTTCCATCCACATTCGGCCTCCCCCCGCACCACAGCACAAGGTTTTCTTACGCCGATTTGCGGGCTCGAGCAACGTGCCCTTTCGCACCAGATCGCGCGGGGCGTCACTTTCGTCGTTCACCCGTCCCAGATAGCATGGGTCGTGGAAGACGACTCGGTCGTCGCTGACGTCCGCACCCTTCAGTTTGCCCTCGTTCACCAAGCGCTGCAGGAACTGGGTGTGATGCAGCACTTCCATCCGCTCGCCGAACTGGTGGTACTCATTGGCGAGGGTATTAAAGCAATGCGGACAGGCGGTGACTACTCGTTTCACCTTGTATTTCTCGAAGACCGACACGTTGCGCGCGGCCATGTCTTGGAAGGTGAATTCGTCTCCGACTCGGCGGGCCGGGTCACCGGTGCAGGCTTCTTCTTGGCCAAGGCAGGCGTACTTGACGCCGGCTTTGTTCATCAATTCGGCCATCGCCTTGGTGGTCTTGACGGCCCCGGGATCAGTCGCCCCGGCGCAGCCCACCCAGAAGAGAATATCGAACTCGCCGACTTCGCGAGCGAGCGGGACATTGAGATCCTTCATCCAATCCTCGCGCGTGTTAGAGGCTTGGCCCCAAGCATTGGCGGTGGATTGGGTTTGGCGGAGCATCACGGCCGGACCGCCGCTCAGCGCGCCCTCGCCAACCAGGTTGCGGCGGGCATCCACGATCATATCCACATGGCGGATGAGGACGGGGCACGCCTCGACGCAGGCGTTGCAAGTTGTGCAAGCCCAAAGTGCTTCTTCGCTGACGCTGGCGGCTACTGACTCTCCGGTGACGAGCGACCGATGAATGTCCGCGACAACCTGCTGAGGATTCAAGACCTTGCCGACGTTGTGGGCCGGGCAAACCTCGGTGCATCGTCCGCAACCCATGCAGGCGTCAAGGGACATGAGGTGCCAGCGGGAATAATGTTCCGCCAGCGCAACACCGACCCGCTCGGTGGCCTCTACCTCTTCCATCGTGACCTGCTTGAGCTCACCCATTGGCTGTTCGGAGCGTCCGGCCGCGGTCATGATGGCGAGCACGATGTGCTTCAGTCGCATATGCGGCAGGAGCGCCCAGAAGGCGAAGAACACCACGACGTGGATCCACCAAATTGCCACATACGTCTGGTTCGAAATCGGAGGCAGCGCAAATGCGAGAGCGTTGCTCACGAACGACCACGCATCGTACTGAGTCGGGTTGTTTTTGATTCGGGCGGCCGCCAAAACGTATCCGCCCACGCCCAAGAACCACAGCAAGGTCAACGCCCAACTGTCGCGCCAGTCGTGAGCCATCTGGACCAAGCGGAAGCCCCAACGACGGCCCATCGCCCACGTGACGCCGACCACGAAGAGAAGGCCGAGCGCGTCGAAGGTCGCTTCGTAAATGAGATAGTAGTTGCCCCGATGGAAGTTTTGCAGGCCAATGAGGGGGGCGTAGGTGGCTATGCCGAGCAGGGAAGTGGCCAGAAAGAGGGCCAGAAAGCCATAGAAAATGAGGAGGTGCATCGGCGCACCTGATTTCGGACGGCTTGACCGCACCTTCTTCTGGCCTAGGATGTACACCAGGACATTCTTGACCCAGTCCTTCGGGGTCGGGCGCCAGGTCATCGGTTGACCCTTCATCCAGTAGCGCGAGCGCCCCCAGATTGCGTACACCAGATAGGCCGTGCTTGCGAAGGCGAGGGCGTAGAAAGCTACCTTCGCCGGGGTGCCCTGATGCATGAACTCATGCCGAGTCGCCTCTGCCACCAATCCCGTCAACGCGAATCCCACGCGGAGACGATACCCCTCATCCACTCGCGCATTCCGTCGAGCGGTAACATCGCGGCACCTATGGAATCGATGTCTCGTCGCGATGTTTTGGGAGCCGCTACCCTTTCCGCCTTAGCCCTGGCGGCTGGAGTTGGAGCGCAAACCGGAAAGCCCCGACTCACTCGAAAGCTCAGCACCGAGCCCGGGAGTGCTTACGACAATCGCCCTGCGGCGTTGAAGACGGTCAGGCTGGGGTTCATCGGAATGGGTGCTCGGGGACCCAGCCACCTGGATGCGGCGATGAACTGCCAGGGCGTCGAGATTGTGGCGATTTGCGACAGCCATGTGCCGAGCGCAGAAAAGGGCCAAGCTATGGTGACCAAGGCCGGACGGCCCGCTGCGAAGCTCTACACCAACGGAGAAAAAGACTTCGAGCGGATGCTGAAAGAGAATCAGCTTGACGCCGTGTTCATCGCTACGCCTTGGAGTTGGCATGTGCCCATGGCGGTCGCGGCGATGAAGGCGGGCGCGCATGCGTTGGTTGAAGTCCCGGCGGCGACCACCATTGACGGTTGCTGGCAACTGGTGGAGACCGCGGAGCGCACGAAACGCCACTGCATGATGCTGGAGAACGTGTGTTACGGCCAAGAAGAGCTGATGGTGCTGAACATGGTCCGGATGGGGATATTCGGGGAGTTGCTCCACGGCGAGGGCGCCTATATTCACGATCTGCGCTGGCAGATGAAGGAAATTGAGCACGGAACCGGATCTTGGCGAACGCTGGAATACACGCGCCACAACGGCAACCTGTATCCCACCCACGGCCTCGGCCCGATCGCTCAGTACATGGACATCAACCGCGGTGACCGGTTCGATTATCTGAGCAGCGTGAGTTCCCCCGCCAGAACCCGCGAGATCTACGCCAAGAAGGAGTTCCCAGAAGGGCACCCGCGCCGAGACCTCAAGTTTGTGTGCGGCGACATCAACACGACGATCATCAAAACCGCGAAAGGTCGTTCGATCATGGTGCAGTGGGACGAACAGCTTCCTCGGCCCTATAACCGTCTCAACTTGATCCAAGGGACTGATGGAATTTGGGCGGGATTCCCGGCTCGGTTCACCTCTCAAAGAGTCTCGGAAAGCACCGAACGCTGGACTCAAGGCGCGGCGCTCGAACCGCTCGAAACCCGCTTCAATCATCCGCTTTGGCTGAAGCTGGAGGCGGAAGCGAAGCTCCACGGTGGTCACGGAGGGATGGACTTTGTGATGGTGTGGCGGATCATCTACTGCCTCCGCAACGGGCTGCCGCTGGACCAGGACGTGTACGATGCCGCGGCATGGTCGGCGATCACGCCCCTCTCGGAATGGTCTGTTGCAAACCGAAGTCAGTCCATCGATGTTCCTGATTTTACGCGTGGTCGCTGGGAAACGATGAAGCCGATGGTGTTTGAGGAGGCCGTTTAAGCGGTGGACCTCAGGTCGGCGATTGAAGGTCAACTTAAGGCGGGTCTGGCGATGCTCCGCGAGTGCATCGAGCTGTGTCCGGATGATCTGTGGGAGGCGGGGGAACATCCGCGTACCTTCTGGCGGATCGCCTACCACGCGCTGTACTACGCTCACTTGTATTCGATGAAGGACGAGGCAGCCTTCCATCCGTGGGAAAAGCACCAAGACCAGGCGCGTACGCTCTGGGACGACGATGAAGACGGGGTTCCTCCTTGGGAAACCACCTATTCGCGGGCTGAAATGCTGCAGTATCTTGGCTGGGTTCAAGAAAATGTCTCCGGCTGGTTGGATGACGTTGACCTTGCCTCCCTAGACTCCGGTTTCAGTTGGTATTCCATTCCCAAACTGGACCATATGATCCTGAATGTGCGACACCTCCAGGGCCACGTGGGCCAACTCTCAGAATTGCTGATGTCGCGAGGCATTGAGGCGAGTTGGGTCAGTCGAGTCAAGTAAACTTGAGGGGCTATGAGCCTCACAACCGCCGCCTACGCTGCCCACTCCGAAACAACCCCACTTACTCCCTGGAGTCTTGAGCGACGCGAGCCGGGGGCCGAGGACGTACTCATCGAAATTTTGTACTGCGGCGTGTGCCACAGCGACCTCCATTTTGCCCGTGGGGAGTGGGGTAACTCGGTTTATCCGATGGTTCCGGGCCACGAGATCGTTGGCAAGGTGACGCAGGTAGGGAGTTCTGTTTCCAAGTGGAAGGTGGGCGATACGGTCGGGGTTGGTTGCTTCGTGGACTCCTGTCGTTCCTGTCCGGCCTGTGCCTCTGGCGAGGAGCAATACTGCTCGGCTGGCGCGACCTTTACGTACAATTCGCCCGAAAGGAAGGGTTCTGGCACCACCTTCGGTGGCTACTCCACCCAGATCGTGGTGGACGAAAATTACGTCGTCCGCGTGCCTGAGTCTTTGCCCTTGGACGCGGCAGCACCATTGCTGTGTGCGGGCATCACCACCTACTCCCCGCTGAGGCACTTCGGCGTGAAGGCAGGGATGAAGGTCGGAATCGTCGGACTAGGCGGACTGGGGCACATGGCGGTTAAGTTTGCCAAGGCGATGGGCGCCCACGTGACCGTGCTCAGCCAGTCGGAGAAGAAGCGCGAGGACGCGATGAAAATGGGTGCCGACGCATACATCGCCACGAACGACCCAGAGGTGTTCAACACCTATGCAGGCAGCTTTGAGTTTATTCTCAACACCGTTTCGGCGGCCCATGATCTAAACGCCTATCTTAACCTTCTCGGCCTTGACGGTCGCATGGTTTTGGTCGGAGTTCCAGAGCCGACGCCGGTCGCAGCGTTCCCCCTGATTTTCCAGCGGCGCTCCCTCAGCGGCTCGCTTATTGGCGGCATCCGCGAGACCCAAGAGATGCTGGACTTCTGCGCAGAGAAGGGGATCACCTGCGACATTGAGGTCATCCAAATGTCACAGATCAACGAAGCTTACGAGCGAATGCTGAAGAGCGACGTCCGGTACCGGTTTGTCATCGACATGGCATCCCTCAAGTAAATTGGGTTGAACCTACGCCTCCGGGCGGGTAAACTAGGGACTTCACGTAGGGTGGTCCTTCGGGGCAATGCATTCCGAGCCCGACTGCGCGAACATGTCTCCGCCATCTCCAATGCTGGGCGGGGGCGAACCAATCACGAAGGATATAGATAATGGCAAAACGAATTGCAAGCGTCATCAAGTTGAACATCTCGGCCGGTAAGGGCACTCCTGCTCCACCCGTCGGTCCTGCCCTCGGTCAAGCGGGCATCAACATGATGGAATTTCTCAAAAAGTTTAACGAAATGACCGCGCCGCAGATGGGCTTCACCCTCCCGGTCGAAATCATCGTTTACGAAGACAAGTCCTACAGCTTCGTTGTGAAGCAACCCCTTTCGAGTGACCTCATCAAGCGAGAGATCGGTATCGACAAGGGCGGCAGCAACCAGATCAAGGAGAAGGTTGGCACGATCACTCAGGCACAACTGGAAGCAGTTGCGGCCAAGAAGCTTCCTGACTTGAACACCACCGATATCAAGGCCGCGGCCAAGATTATTGCGGGCACCGCTCGCAACATGGGTATCACGGTCGTCGACTAATCAGCCGATAATTTCCTCGGAGTGCTTCGTTGCTCCGAGGAATAGGCCTAGGCCCGGTGAAGTGATCGAGGCTGCTAGTCGTCAAATCTACGAAAACCATGAAATTCGGCACGCCCATTCAGGGAATATTGATCGCAACGATGACCGTTGTTTTGAGCTCAGGCGCCTTCGCAGCAAATCCTGAGACGGAATCACACGGCCCGTCGCAATCGGCTGCCGACGTTATCCGCGAGTTTGCGGGTGCTGACGTTGCGTTCCTCGCCGCCGGCATGGTGAAGGCAATCGACGCGCCAACCGATCTCGCCCAACTCTTGGTTTATCCGACGGACACGGTTAGCGTGGTCAGGCTGACTGGCGCTGAGCTGAAGGCCGCATTCGAGCGATCTGTCTCGCTTTTGCCCCTGCCGTCAAGTGCATTTTTGCAAGTCTCTGGTGCTGAAATTACATTCAGTAAGTCTTCGCCCGCAGACCGACGTGTTCAATCCGTCAGTATCGGAAACGCTAAGTTGGATGGCGCAAAGTCCTACACAGTGGCGATGCCCACAACTCTAGCGCGGGGCGGACTTGGCTACTTTAAGGTGTGGTCGCGAGATGCCATCACAAAGACCGTGGAAGGCGCAACGCTCGAGTCAATTTTAAAAGGCCGTGCTCCCAAAAGCACCGCTGACCGCTGGATTTCTCAGTAATCCAAGCCATCCCCGGCAGTTTCCGCGTATAACGGAGACATGATCACCCCTTACGACTGGCAAGAAGGCATGGGCCATCGGTCCAGTTACGTTGAAAGCCGTCTTCGCTCCGGCACCCCGGTTGTCATGGTGAGCTTGGAAGCCGGAATTCTCGCTTTCACGGTTCGCCGCCACGCGCGAAAGATCTACGAGATTTACGACCGACTGATGTTTGGCGCCATCGGCCAGCAGTCGGACGTGGAGCAAATCCGGGTTTCGGCAATTGACTTTGCGCACCAAGAAGGCTATCAGCGAAGCGAAGATGACGTGACAATCCAGCGGGTCATCAACGCCCTGAGCCAACCGCTCAAGCGGGCCTTTTCAGATTTCAACACCTCACCTTTCGTCATTCAGGGGTTGTTCGCCGAGGTGGCGGATCGTCGAGAAGATGACACCTACTACCTTCTCGATTTCGACGGTGACTTCAGCGTGTTGAATCAGAAGGGTTACCTGGCGGCTGACCCTGACACGGGCGAACGACTTCATGCCGAGCTAGGCAAACTTGATTTGGGTGCGCTCTCTCCTAAAGAGGCCATCGCGGCATTAAAGGGAATATGGGCCACTGCCTTAGACCCCGACGAAAAGAAGAGCTTCGACAAATTGACCGAGAACCTCACGCTCGAAACCGCCCTCCTAGACCGAAAGCCGCTCGGAGAACAACGTTTTCGCCTGCTGTAATTTTGCCGTAAACGGGATTATTAGCAGGGTTGGGGCTGCCCAAACTCCGGAACAACCCGTACGGGGAACTGTGTCTCATGCGTGGGGCATTCATCAGCGATGAGGAGATTGGAGGCGTATTTGGGGTGCATGGCGATGAGCTTTTGGCTCGTCGGATGCGTTTCCTCGCCCGAAACCAGAAAAGCTAACAACCTGTGGGACATGAACTATCTGGCTCGAACTGGGACGGTGGTCGAACCTGCCCCCGTTCAAGCGATTCGTCGGACTGATCCGGTGGAGCACCGAACCGGCGGAGTCGCCATCTGGACGCATCCCACCCAGCCAAGTCAGAGCCTGGTCATAGGAACCGACGTGTCGAGAAAGGGCAGCGTGCTGCTGTACGATCTGGCGGGCAAAGAGCTACAGAAAATCAGTGGGATTCGGCTTCCCTACGGCATGGCTGTCAGTACCGGATATAAATTAGGTGATCAGGCGATCGACATCGCCGTGACGGCGGAGGGGGACGCCAGCCGCCTCCGCATCTTCGGGATCAATCCGGCCGAGCGAAGACTGTGGGAGATTGAAGGCGATACGCGAGTACTGGTCGGCGAGACTGGCACGGATGGGAGACCGCTTGGGGTGGCCGTGCACCGCGATTCCAGAGGTCGAACCTTAGCGCTGGTGAGTCGCAAATCGAACCAAGACGATGCCGGGATCATTTTCGTTTATGAGCTACGCGCCAGCGAAGGGCGAATAAACGCTGTACTGATTCGTGACTTAGGTGAGTTTAGCCGTCGAGGATTGGTCGAAAACATTCTTGTGGATGACCACTACGGAACGGTGTTTTATTACGACCAGATCCAGGGGGTACGCAAGTACGAGATCGCACCCGAAACCTCCGATGACTTGCAGGAGCAGGGACGCTTTGCCGCTGACGGTTGGGAGCGATTCTGCACGGGTATGACGATGATGCCGACGGTAAAGCCGGGTTTCGGTTACTTGCTGATGGTCGATCGCTCGGGACGCCGCACCGGGATGCGGTTCTTCCGACGAGAGGGCGCAGTTGACAACCCGGCAGTGCACGAAGCTATGACAAAGCGGGCGTCTCTTGTGTCCGCTTTGGTGAACAGCATTGCCTCAACGCCCCAGTCTATGCCCAAGTTTCCGGAAGGACTGGTCGTGGTCGGCAGTCAAGCCACCATGACGTACGATTTTTACTCGTGGCGCGATATTCGAACCCAAGACGGCTCAGGGCGTTACGGGCGGTAGCGCTTTCATGGATCGCCGATCAAGGGCCTTAACGGTTTGACTGATAAGCCCTACGACCACCACCAAGTCATCCAGCCAGCCGACAATCAAGAGCGGATCCGGAATGATATCTACCGGAGAAACCCAGTAGACGAGAGCCAGGATAGGAAGGAACTTGATCCAGGTCGGAGTCTTCGGGTCGCGTAGCGTCCGAAAGAGTCGTGCTCCCCTGCCCAGCATGTGCATTTGATTCATGTCGCAATACTTAGAACGCGGACCGATGCGGCGCGGTTGAGCCAGGGGACCATGGACCCACAAAGAGGGCATCGCGGCAATGCCGGGATGCCCTCTGAACGAGATCAAACGATGGTCGCGACTTCGGTGGCGAGGTAGGCGGAAAGCTGATCCAGATGGTCTAGATCGTGGGCCATGATGGCCATGAAGAACTGCGTCGCGGTAACTGACCGTCCGCTCGGGGTGACGAACGTCTTGGACCAATCGGCCTCATCAAACTCGCGCAGGTACTCAACCGTCATCAGGCGGCGAGATTCGAACACCTCGCCTTCGCGATAAACATCCTTTTCGCCAAACTTGTGATCGGCACATCGGGCGTCGGGATCATATCCGTCGATTTTTCCGCCGGGCTTAAGCTTGGCCACACGGAACGCTTCCAAGACGTGTTGTTCGTAATCTGCAAGGTGCGCGATGACCTCGCGGGCGGTGTATCGGTCTTTTTCGATGCGATCATCAAGGCGATCGTGGGGAAAGACGCGGAGCATTCGTTCGACTACGTGGGGCCCCTTGGAGAAGGCATTCAACATCCAATCCTGCATACCACTACTTTACGCCACATCATGCGGAGATTCCTTGGGGGTCAGGGATGGAAATTTCAATTTGCCCACCGAGGGCCCGTTTTGAACCTATTTTTTGAGGGATTCGGGCCGTATCGGTCATAATCTGCCGGTAGCATGAAGTACGACCTCATCGTGATCGGAGCCGGGCAAGCCGGAATCGAAGCCGCCCTCGCCGGGGCGAAGATGGGTCGTCGTACGCTTTGCGTTACCTTGCGCCTCGACCGCATCGGGCACCTCCCATGCAACTGCAGCATCGGAGGCCCGGCGAAGGGGCACATCGCTCGCGAAGTGGATGCCCTTGGTGGGCAGATGGGCGTGACGACGGATCACACATTGACCCACATCCGCCGCGTTGGCACCGGGAAGGGACCCGCCGTCCAGACTTTCCGCGCTCACGTGTGCAAGACCCTCTACCCGCAGTTTATGCGCGAAACTCTCTCGCAGCAGCCGAACCTTGACCTCCTCGAAGGCAGCGCGGAATGGGTGCTCACTGAAGGCGGCCGCGTGACGGGCATCCGTTTCAAGGCTGCGGGAACTGAGCAAACCACTGATATTTTTGCGCCCGCAGTGGTGATGACAACAGGCACGTTCTTGAACGGGCTGTGCCACGAAGGGAAGAATCAAACCGTGGCGGCCCGCGAAGGGGATCAGGCCACCTTTGGGCTCAGCAAGTTCCTGTCGGAATCGGGCATTCGATTGCGCCGCTTTAAGACGGGCACAACCCCGCGAATTCGGCTGAGCTCAATTGATCGCAGCCAAACCGAAGCTCTCGAAAGCGAACCCGAAGCGGGAGCGGTGAGCTTCATGCACCGCCACGCGTTTCCCCAGCGCGAGCTGCTGGCGTGCTGGCAGACCCATACCAACGAAGCCACGCACCAAGTTCTGCGCGATAACCTTTCGGAGAGCGCGATGTTCAGCGGGCAAATTCAGGGGGTCGGCCCGCGCTATTGTCCAAGCGTGGAGGACAAGATCGTCCGGTTCGCCGACAAGACGAGCCATCCAATCTTCCTCGAGCAAGAGGAGTGGCACACCGAATCGGTCTACGTCCAGGGGTTTTCGACCTCGATGCCGGCCCAAGTTCAGCTTGAGGCGATGCGCACGGTTCGAGGTTTGGAGAATGTCGAAATGCTCCGACCCGGCTACGCCGTGGAGTACGACATGGCAGACCCGCTCCAACTCGAGCCCTCCCTGATGAGCCGCCTCGTGCCTGGACTCTTCTTGGCCGGTCAACTCAACGGCACTAGCGGCTACGAAGAAGCGGCGGGGCAGGGGCTCGTGGCGGGAATCAACGCCGCTCGCTACGCGGTGGGCGAGGAGCCGCTCATCTTCAGTCGCGACAACAGTTTCATTGGGGTGATGATTGATGATCTCGTCACGAAGGGCGTCGAAGACCCCTACCGCATGCTCACGGCTCGCGCCGAGCACCGCCTCGTGTTGCGCAATGACAACGCCGACCAACGCCTGACCCCGATCGGCCGCATGGCGGGAGTGGTGTGCGACCGCCGCTGGACGCGTTTCTCCGAGAAGATGGGCGCCATGCGCACTTCCATGGCATGGCTGCAAGAAAACACGATCACCGCCGCGCAGAACGACGTGCTGGAGTCTATGGGCTCGAGCCGTCTGACGAACCGTGAGTCGTACTTTGGCCTCCTCCGCCGCCCCGAGTTTCGGCTGGAAGATATCGAGCACATCGCGGACGCTTTAGAGGTGGATCGCACCGCTATCAGCACGGATAACGAAGTGCGCGAGCAACTTGAATTGAACGCCGCCTATGACGGCTACATCGAGGTTCAACTTCGGCATATCGAGCAAAATCAAAAGCTCGACGGCCTCGCCATTCCTCACGATTTTGATTGGCTCTCCCTGCGAGGGCTCAGCTACGAGAGTCGCGAAAAGTTGGGGCGTCTTCAGCCGCGAACTGTGGGGCAAGCGACCCGAATATCGGGCGTTCGCCCGAGCGACGTCGCACTTCTTATCGGGCATTTGCGCGGCCGCTGAGCGCTCGCTGAACCGCGCGTGGGCCACTCAAGCCTACAAGCTACAAAGCTACCTGCAAAAGTCACCGAGCAAGGTCCAAATGTTGCAAAGCCACGTCTGAATGTCACCGAGCTAGGTGCAAATTTTGCAAAGCCACGTCTGAAGGTCACCGAGCAAGGTCCAAATTTTGCAAAGCCATGTCTGAATGTCACCGAGCTAGGTCCAAATGTTGCAAAGCTTCCTGCAACGCCGACTATTATTAATAAAATTGTTGATTTTACGGGCGAATCTTCTGCCATTTGACTATGCAGACGCCCTTTCACAGTCGTTTCCAAATTATCCGCGGCCGTGGATGACGGCGACTCGCGGAGCAGGGAGCCCGACTGCGTTCCACCCCCGAACCGCCGCCCGACTGCGCCATAATCGAACCTATGAGCCAAGTGGTGCTCGATGCAGCCGGAATGAAGCGAACCCTCGGGCGACTTGCGCACGAGATTCTTGAAAGCGGCGAGGGTCCGAAAGACCTCGTGGTGATCGGAATTCTGCGCCGAGGCTGGCCGGTCGCTAAGCGCCTCGCCTTCGTCATGGCCCAAATCGAGGACAACGCCATCCCCCACGGCAAAATCGACGTTCGTCCCAGCCGCGACGACGGCAAAATGGAAGGGGAAGACGGCACCGAGATTCCGTTCAGCCTCGAAGGCAAGCGGGTCGTTTTGGTGGATGAGGTCATCTTCACCGGCCGTACTATCCGCGCCGCATTGGATGCCCTCATGAAGCACGGTCGACCCGCCAAGGTCCAGCTTGCCGTGATGATTGACCGCGGCCACCGCGAGTTGCCCATCCAACCCGACTTCTGCGGCAAGCAAATCGCCACCGAATTGGACGATCACATTGACGTTCATCTCACCGACATTCACGGAGAAGACGCAGTGGTTCTCATTACTGCCCAGGAACGCGCATGAGCCGAAATCTACTCAGCATTCGACACCTTCAACCCAGCCAGATTCAAGAGCTGCTGACCATCGCGGGCGAGTTCAAGACGGCGATCGATGCGGGCAAGCCGCTGCCAGCGGGGCCCCGGCGGACCATCGGGTTGCTGTTTTTCGAAAGCTCCACGCGCACTCGCGTGAGCTTCGAACAGGCCGCCAATTACTTGGGATACAACGTCAGCGTTTTCGCCGCTCAAGGCAGCTCGCTCAGCAAGGGCGAAACCCTGAAGGACACCATTCTAACCCTCAAAGGCGAACGCCTTGAAGCGATTGTGATGCGCCACAAATCCAGCGGCGCTCCTCAACTAGCAGCCCGATTCTTCGGTGGGCCCGTGGTTAACGCTGGCGACGGCGAGCACGAGCACCCAACCCAAGCGTTGGGCGATGCCCTCACCATTCTCGAACGCAAGAAGTCCATCAAGGGGCTCAAGGTTGCCATCGTCGGCGACGTGCTCCACTCTCGAGTGGCGCGATCCAACGCGTGGCTCCTCAGCAAGCTCGGCGCTGATGTCCGCCTGGTCGGACCCAAGATGCTCATGCCAGTTAGCAACGCGATGCTTCCGGGCATGATCTACAACGAACTTCTCCCGGGCATCCAAGACTGCGATGTCGTGATGTGCCTCCGGCTCCAGAAGGAGCGGATGGCGGACGGCCTGCTAAGCTCTCTCGGGGAATACCGACGGCTGTATCAGGTCAACAAAGAGACTCTCAAGATCGCCGCCGAGGACGCGATCGTCATGCACCCCGGCCCGCTAAATCGCGGCGTGGAGTGCGACGATTACGCCGCAGATGGCCCCCAGTCTGTAATCCAGAAGCAGATTGAGAACGGCATTTTCGTGCGAATGGCCGCACTGCACTGGGTGTTCGAAAAGCCGAAAGCGAAGGCGGAAGCTGAAGCCGCCCCTGCGCCCACCAAATCGAAGAAGGCCAAAGCCGGGAGCAAAGCATGAAGATCATCCTAAAGAACGGACGCATCCTCGATCCATCGCAAGAGATGGACTTGATCGGCAATGTGATCATCGAAGATGAGCAGATCGTCGAAGTCGGGGCCGATGTTGAAGTCGAAGAGGACGCCGACGAGATCATCGACTGCACCGGGCTTTGGATCACCCCGGGCCTTGTAGACATGCACACGCATCTTCGAGAGCCGGGCGAAGACCACAAGGAGACGATCGTCAGCGGAACGCAGAGCGCGGCCGCGGGTGGGTTTACGACCATCGCGTGTATGCCCAACACCACGCCCCCGCTCGACACGCCGACCCTGATTGACTTCATCCTCGACCGATCTTCGGCCCCTGATGCCGGTGGCGTCTTCGTCGCGCCAGTCGGAGCGCTCACGATCAAGAATATGGGCGAGAAAGTTGCCGATCTGGCTGCGTTGAAGAAGGCCGGAATTGTCG
Source organism: Chthonomonas sp. (assembly GCA_043754215.1). GTDB lineage: Bacteria > Armatimonadota > Fimbriimonadia > Fimbriimonadales > Fimbriimonadaceae > JAFLBD01. Next base: position 45,151 of record JAYUVF010000103.1, read on the forward strand.
CGGTCAGCGACGAAGGATGCCCGACCCAAAGCGCACTCGTCATGACCCGCGCGATGGAGTTCTGCCAGCAGCTTGATCTGCCCATCATGGTCCACTGCGAGGAGGCTACCCTCAGCAAGGATGGCGCAATGAACGAAGGCGCGACCAGCGCCCTTCTGGGCCTCAAAGGGATGCCGCGCAGCGCGGAGGAGATCATGGTCATGCGCAACTGCCTGCTGGCGCTGCACACCGATTGCCACGTCCACATCATGCGCGTGAGCACGTGGGGTGCCGTCGAAATGGTGCGCCAGGCCAAGTACCTTGGTGCCCGCGTGACCTGTGAGACCTGCCCGCAGTACTTCAGCCTCACCGACGAGTCGATGGGCGACTTCGACCCGAATTTTAAGACCACGCCTCCGCTTCGAACTCCCACCGACATCGACCTCATCATACAGGCACTGGCCGATGGCACGATTGACGTGATCTCCAGCGACCATTCGCCACACGCCGATTACGAAGTGCAGGTCCCGTTCGACGAGGCGCCGTTCGGCATGGTCGGGCTTGAGTCTTGCGTTGGGGTGACCCTGACGTTCCTGACCCATCCAGGCCACCTTTCTCCTCTCGAGACCATTCGCAAGCTCAGCACGAAACCAGCCGAAATCCTGCGGCTGGAGGCCGGGACATTAAATCCGGGCGAGACTCCAGTCGCGCAATTGACCCTCATCGATCCGGACCTGGAGTGGACCTTCGACGTCAACAAGACGTTCAGCAAGGGCAAAAACACCCCATTCCACGGCTCCAAGTTTTTGGGCAAAGCGGTGATGACGATCTGCGGAAGCGAGATTTATCGCGATCAGGCCTTCGACGACGACCGCGTGACCTCCAACCTCTAGGCCCGTTTTGCACGAGAACGAATCGCCTCCCATCTCGCCGCCGCGCACCAGCGGGCTGCTGATGGGAGTGGTCCTTTCGCTGATCTTCGGGTTTTTCGGGGTGTTTTGGTTTGTCCCGGATGCCGTCCCGCCCGATCCCAATGAGCCGGATCGCTTCGGCCAGCGCAGTATCGAAGTGATCGAGCAAGAGGTGAAACAGTTCTATTCGCTTCTGGCGCGAGCTGAGCGCCGGGGGCGCATCGACGAAGCCACGCGCGATAAGATGTTTCGCGACTTCGTCGTGGCGCGGGCGAAAAGCATCCGCGTGGACCGCATTTCGAACCGCGACGCTTGGCGCTACGGCGAGATCTTTCGAGCCGCGCGGGACTGGGCGGGGGCGGAGAAGATATTCGCGTTCGCCGTCAAGGTCGCGGGAGCGAATGAGGATCGTCGGGTCAATGACTCCCTGCGCTGGGCGCAAGCCAAGGCGCACTTGGGTCAGGTTGACGAGGCGATCCAAATCGCTCGGTTTACGTTCGATGCGCCTCCAGGAAACAAGCCGCCGATTCTGTTTGGGGTGTATTTGGAGATCGTTCCCGCGGCTCGCGGGAAAGGCTATGACGCTGCGCTCGCGCAGCTGATCCGCGACGCGGTGGAGCAGTCACGCGAGGCGATCGTGGTGCCTGAATCTGCCGGCGGGGCGGCGTTCCTCCAAACGCGGGAGTATCACATCGCCCAGGCGTTGAAACTGGCGGACGAACTCGCGCCTTCGGCGGCGGGCGAGTCGGTGAGCCGTTAGGTACGTTTCTCGGGGCCTTTTTTGCCACGAGCAATTTCACGCAAAGGCGCAAAGTTTAAAAGAGTGAGGCTGAAGTAGCTCGCAGGCGCAAAGGCGCAAAGGGCTGAAAAGGAACTGGGTGGCCAAAGGCAACTAGCTAAGGCGCATTTGACGGGCACTGGGTGGCACTCTGATTTGCCTTGAGAAACGGATGAGTTAGGTCCGTCCTTTGCGCCTTTGCGCGCGAGCGGTCATGCTGTATTCCAAGGGTAGTTTCCGTCCGTCTCAATCCCCTTAGCGCCTTTGCGTGAACCTTTCCCTGAGCTCCCAAAGTGCCCCTGAAACTCCTCCGCAACTCGTCGTAAAGGGCCCCGGACTCGAGGCGGATGAGAGGGTGATGTCGGCGTAGGCCCATGCCCAGATGCGATAGGCGTCGAGGTTCAGTGCGGTGGAGAAGAACTCAATTCGCTCCGCCAAAAGCTCCGGAAGATCGGCGACTGAGGACAGGGTCGCGATTGGATTGCGCATGAACGCCACGCACTCAAACGCCGGATCGCCCCAAACGCCCTTCGGGTCGATGGCATTGTACTCGCCCGATTCGTCGGGCAAGATGTTCTCGTGGTGGAGGTCGCCATGCAGGAATCGCCGGTCAGTGGTGCTTTGCAAGAGGTCGCGGATTAGCCCTTTTGCCCGGTCCCAAGGCTCGACTGGAAACCCTGACGGGCGAGATTCGGTGTGCCAATCCTCAAGTCGCATCGCTTCAAAGGGTGGGGCTTCATGCAGTCGCTGAATCATGTCCACGACCACTTCTCTGGCTTGGGCCTCTGGTTGCGATCGCAGATCGCCCGCCCGATTCAACCGTTTCAACAGGACCGACCCAGTTTCCGGCTCCGATTCCAACAGGGGTGCCCCGCCATGCCCGTCGAACGCTACTGCCGCTCGATAGCCGGAGGTCCGTTCCTCTCCAATCACCGGCACCTTCAAGACACACGGGCCGTGGGCCGAGCTTTCCGCGAAATAGACCAGGGAGCAGTACGCCTCGGGGGTCAACTCGAGTCCGGTCAGCCCCCAGCGTTGGGTCAGCCGACCGACGGTTTCATTTGCTGTCTCAACGTCCGCCTCGGGCCACTGGCTAGGCACTCATCTTGTCCCGTACACGCTTGAACGCCTCCAGAGCGAACTGAAGGTCATCCAGCGTGTGCGCCGCGCTGGGCATGGTGCGCAGGCGTGCCTTGCCTCGGCCCACGGTCGGGAAGACGATGCTGAGCGCGTAAACGCCCTCATCCCAGAGCATCCGCTCCATCGCCTGCGCCGCCTTCTCGTCGCCGACGTAGACGGGCGTGATCGGGGTCTCGCTGCCCATGGTGTCAAATCCTGCCGCCGCCAGATTCTCCTTCCACCAGCGCGTGTTGTCCCACAGTCGCTGCATCGGCTCGGGGTCGTTCTCCATCACGTCCAAGGCCGCAATCAATGCCGCCGCGACCATCGGTGGGTGGGCGGTGGAGAAAAGATAGGGGCGACCGCGGTTGATGAGCCATTCTTTCAGGTTTTTCGAACCCGCGATGTAACCGCCCACCACCCCGAGCGCCTTGCTCAAGGTTCCCAGCTGGATATCCACGCGACCATACAAATCGAAGTGCGAGGCCGTGCCGGCGCCGTTCTTGCCGAGCACGCCGCTGGCGTGAGCGTCGTCCACCATTACGAACGCGTTGTACTTCTCCGCAAGCTCAACAATCGCGGGTAGGGGCGCGATGTCGCCGTCCATGCTGAACACCCCGTCTGTGATGATCATCCGTTTCTCGAACCCTTGAGTCTTCGTCAGAATTTCCTCAAGCTGGTCCATGTTTTTGTGGCCAAACACGAACCCTTCGGACTTCTTGTACTTCGCCGGAGACAGGCGCACGCCGTCGATGATCGAGGCGTGGTTCAGCTCGTCACTGATGACCACATCTTTGTCGGTGAGTACCGCTGGGATACAGCCCGAGTTCGCGGTAAATCCTCCGGTGAACACCAGTACAGACTCGACCTTCTTGAACGCGGCGAGCCGCTGCTCAAGTTCGTCGTGGACCTGCATCGTGCCGCCAATCCGGCGCACGGCCCCGGCGCCGACGCCCCATTTTTCGACTGCATCGAGCGCGGCTTGGCGGACTTTGGGGTGATTAGCCAAGCCTAAATAGTTGTTGGAGGAAAGGTTGACCACTTCGCGGCCGTCCATTCGCACGCGCCCCCCGGCTGGGCTCTCCAGAATGCGAGGCACTTTGTAAAGGTTTTGGTCGCGCAGGGTCTGCAATTGTTCGCCGAGCCATTGCTGAAGCGGTCCGTTCATGGGCTACAGTGTAACCCGATCATGGGGTGGCACGCGGATTTTAGATTGACGCTTGAAGGCGACCTCTTGGCCGCCGCGCGGGCGTTGGTGGGGCAGATTCTGGTCCACGGTGAGCTCCAAGCTCGTATCGTTGAAGTCGAAGCCTACTCGGATGATCCCGGAAGTCATGCTCATCGCGGCATGACCCCGCGCACCAAGGTGATGTTCGGCCCGCCTGGCCAAGCCTATATGTACTTCACGTACGGCAATCACTGGATGCTGAACGTTGTGGCCCAGCCGGAAGGAAGGGCAGGTGCATTGCTCATTCGAGCGGCCCAACCTCTCGCAGGTTTGGAAGAAATGCGTGCCCATCGGCCGAAAGCAACCTCGGACATTCAGCTCCTCAATGGTCCGGGAAAACTGGCGCAGGCATTTGGCCTGACTGCAGACCAATATGCCGCCGATATGCTGGACCCCCACGCCCCCTTTCGGCTGGATCCGGGCGAGACCGTGGAATCTTTTCTTGTCGGGCCGAGAGTGGGTTTGGCCCTAGGCAAAGGCGATGACTTAGCCTGGCGATTCGTATGCGCGGACTCGCTAGAGTGGGCTAGCCGGCCCGTCAAGGGCTTAGAACCGTGGCGAGCTTAGTCCAATATTTGCGGACTTGTTTAGCATTTTTACCCAAATTGTGAGGAATCTCAACAGCCCTCCGATATGTTAAATGGACCTTTTGAGTGTAAGGTCGTTGGCTAATTTCAATGCGTTCAGGCTCGCTTCGCCAAAAGCTAATGCTGATCATCGCCGGAAAGGCGGTGCTCTTTTTAGTTGCAGGATTGATCCTGCAGGAAAACGAACGCCACAACACTCTACAGATGATCGAGACTCTTCAGGGCGAGAAGTCTCGCACCCTCAAGCAGCTACTCAGTCTCCGAGAGGGTCCCAAGGTTCAGTTTGTGCGCGACAACACTTACTGGGACGAACTGTACAACAACGTCCTCAAGCCAGACCAAGTTTGGGCTGAGGAGAGCGTTGGTCTCGCCGCCAAAGACACGGGATTTGAGGCGGTTTGGATCGTGAACCGGCAGGGAAAAGTCGTTTACGAGTGGCGCGATCCCGCCCGCCGCGAACTCACCAAAATGCCCGTGGATGCTTCATTCATTACGAAGGAGATCGGAGGGAAGTCGGCCTTCTCAGAAGGCTTTATTCGCCTTGGCGACCAGATGCATCGCATCAACATGGCCCGCATCCACAGGAGTGCGGATTCTCGTCGGCTGGGTCCATACACCGGCTATATGGTCGCGGCAGATTGGTGGTCCCCTGCCGATCTCAAGGAGCTCAGCGAACTCACGCAGACGAGCGCCTCGCTCAACTTTGATAAAGCTGGCGGTGGGAACACCTCTACTTACGATGACATGGGTAACTATGAAATCGGCCTCCCGCTGATGGGTTTTGGTCGTAAGCCGATCGCCGAGGCTCACTTCAAAGGCCGTAATGAGGCGGTCTACCAGAGCATTGAATCAACCGCCCGCAACACGCTACTATTTTTGACCTTAGTGCTGGCCATTCTCGGCTCCATGGTTTGGATGTTAATGCGCCGAGTTGAACGGCCCCTCGCCAAGATTTCTCGGGCGATCTCAGAGGAGCGTCCTGAACTCGTACTCAAGATCAGTCGGGGTACCGATGAGGTGGCGAAGCTCGCGTTGTTGACAATGGAGTTTTACGCCCAACGGCAGCAACTCCAGAGCATCAACGAATCGCTCGAACACCGGGTTCAAGAGCGCACTAAGGAGCTTGAGCAGGCCTACGACGCAGTGATTCTTGGCTGGTCGCGGGCCATGGACAGTAAAGATAAAGAAACCGAAGGCCACACGCAGCGCGTGGCTGAGATGTCGGTCTATATCGGCAAGCAATTGGGGCTTGATGACGAGACTCTCATCTGGCTCTACCGGGGAGCCCTCCTTCACGACATCGGCAAGATCGGTGTCCCTGACGCCGTGCTACTCAAGCCCGGGAAGTTAACCGAACAAGAGATGGCGGTGATCCGGGAACACCCGGTGCTCGCCTACGAGATGTTGAAGCCGGTGAGGTTCCTTGAGCCGTGCTTGTGCGTGCCCCACTACCACCACGAAAAGTACGACGGCACCGGATATCCGGCGGGGCTAAAAGGGGAGGAGATTCCACTTCTGGCTCGAATTTTCGCGGTTGCTGACGTATGGGACGCGTTGCGTTCTGATCGCCCCTACCGAAAGAGTTGGAGCGAGGCCGAAACTCGCGCGTACATGGAAGCGCAATCTGGAACCCACTTCGATCCTCAGGTTGTCAAGGCGTTCTTGCGGGCTGCACCCCTCACCCATCCCAGTGATGAGCAGTGGGATCGCCCTAGCCGCGAAGTCGCTTAGTCTGCCTTGATGTGATCCAGCAGCTCACCCACGGTATGGCTCGACTCCAATGGGTGCCTTAGCCTAAAAGTTAGGTCAACTTTGTACGTATTGGAACGACCCACCCGGGTGCGAACCACGACGCCAGCGCTCACGAGTTCGTTCAGAATCTTTTGAACCATCCTCTCCGTGATGCCCACTTGAGAAGCCACCGCTCGCAACCGCGCTTCAGGGTCTCGCACCAATGCAATTAGCACATGAGTGTGATTTGTCAGGAAAGTCCAGTGCGATTCTGCGTCTCTAGGGGCCACAAATTATTGTGTCGTAAAGTGCCCCACACAGTTTTGCATGAATTATATTTCATGTATAATAGTTCACGTAATGAACACCCAAGCGGATCCCGTTCAGTTCTCGGCGACCTCGACCCCCTTTCCGATCACGGTAGCACACGGTGATGGCATCGGGCCCGAGATCATGGAAGCCACGCTCAGCATTTTGAAGGCCGCCGGGGCCGCTCTGGCGATCGACACAATCGAAATCGGCGAGAAGGTTTACACAGACGGTCATTCGGCCGGTATCGCACCGGAATCATGGGAAACGTTGCGCCGCAATAAGGTTTTCTTGAAGGCACCGATCACCACCCCTCAAGGAGGCGGTTTCAAGAGCCTCAACGTCACCGTGCGAAAGACCCTGGGAATGTACGCCAACGTGAGGCCGTGTGTCACCTACAGCCCCTGCGTTAAAACTCTTCATCCGGGAATGGACGTGGTGATCATCCGCGAAAACGAGGAGGATTTGTACGCGGGCATCGAGCATCGTCAGACTGACGAGGTTTACCAGTGCCTCAAGTTGATCAGCCGCCCCGGTACCGAGAAGATCGTTCGATACGCGTTCGAATATGCTCGCGCTCACGGCCGGAAGAAAGTGACCTGCATGACGAAGGACAACATCATGAAGCTCACGGATGGCCTGTTCCATCGTATTTTCGAAGAAATCGGTGCGGAATATCCGGAAATCGAGCAAGAACACTGGATCATTGACATCGGGATGGCGCGCGCGGCGAACCGCCCGGAAGTATTCGACGTCATCGTGCTCCCGAACCTGTACGGCGATATCCTCAGTGATGTGACCGCCGAGGTAGCGGGTTCAGTTGGACTCGCGCCCAGTGCCAACATCGGTGAGCATTGCGCCATGTTTGAGGCGATTCACGGTTCCGCGCCTCGAATTGCCGGACAAGGTTCCGCTAACCCCAGTGGCCTACTTCTGGCCGCAGTGATGATGCTGGTCCACATCGGTCAGCCCGAGGTTGCAGGGCGAGTTCATAATGCTTGGCTGCGAACCCTTGAAGACGGTATTCACACCAAAGACATCTATCAGGAGGGAATGAGCGCTCAGAAAGTCGGCACGCAAGCGTTCGCCTTAGCCGTCATTGAGCGCTTAGGTCAGTTGCCAGAAGTCTTCACGCCCGTCCACTACGCTACCGACGCGAAGCCCATGACACTGACTCCCCCGGTCCGACGCCCAGCGAGCAAAAAAGCGACCGTCGGAATGGACGTCTTCGTGCACTGGCGCGGTCAGGCCGAGGAGCTCGCGACCACGCTAAAACGGGCCGAGTTGGCAAATCTGAAGCTAGCAATGATTACGAATCGAGGGGTGAAAGTTTGGCCGAACGGGATCCCAGAAACCTTCTGCACGGATCACTGGCGATGCCGGTTCATGGCGGACACCGGGACGACCGTTAGCCACCCTATGTTTGTAGAGCAGCTGGGTAAGATCGCCGCCGAGGGACTTGACTTCATCAAGACGGAGAACCTGTGCACGTTCGACGGGGAAGTCGGCTACTCGCTGGGCCAAGGGCAATAAGTTAAGTTCGTTGCTTTCGGTTGATCAGCAAGACGCCGAACAATGAAAAAAGTAGGCCGGCGATAGCCGCGTAGCGAACGTTGGAGACGACGTACCGCACCGTCTGAAGCTGCAGGGGATAAATCCCCTGCTCTTTCAGATACCCCTCGCTAACCAGCTCCGCCCCAGATTCATCTTTGCTCCCCAAGTACGCCTTGGGGTCTTCGATGATGATCTGCTGGGGCGAGCCGATGGGGGTCCCGGCGTCGCCAAAAAGCTCCGCGCCAGGGTCCTGTTGAACGCGCTGGATCAGTTTCGATTTACTCGCGTACTGAGCCTCAACGGGGAAGCTCACGACGAGTACTATCGCCGCCAAGGCGGCGATCACGATGAGGGGCCACTTCATCCAGCGCACGGCATTACTTGGTGGTGGCGTAGGCGCTCACGTTGAGCGAGACGTTGTTGGACACCTTTCCTTGGGCCACGGCAGGGATTTTAACTCCGAAGTCGCTCAGCTTAATGTCGAACTTTGCAATGATCTGAACAACGTTGCCGGCAAACCCTGCCTTGGTCACCGCTTCGCTGGCCGCTCGGTATCGGACTTTAATGGGAACGGTCATCGTCTTGGTGACGCCGCGCATCGTGAACTTGCCTGTCACGCGATAGTCTTGGCCCTTGACGAACTTGACCGCCGTGGTTTCAAAGGTCGCCGTCGGATACTTGGCGGTGTCAAGCCACGTTTCGCTGTTCATGTGGTCGTTTCGCGAGGGAATTCCGGTGTCCACTGACTTCATGTCAATCATGATCTTTCCGCTGCCCGTCCTCTTCGTTGGGTCGAACTTCAGACTGCCGCTCACCGCGCTGCTGCGCCCCGTGAACGTTTCAAATTCTGTGTTGCTCTCCACGGTTGCGACATTGCGATACTGCAATCGGTCCCCCACGACCGTAAACGTCATCATTTGAGCGTGGGCCAAGCCGACCATAGCCGTTAAACCAAATCCTACGAGCAGTTTCTTGTTCATTTTGTTTACCATTTCAGTCGGAGAGTCCCGACATTACTTCTCTTAAACGGTTGCGCGCGCAAATAAATTCCACGAATTTTTTCAGAGTCGGGTCTTTTCCTTAGTTGGAAGCAAGCGCCGCCCATTTGCAATAGCTTTTTGGGCCTGTTCGCTGGAGGTGGGAGTCTGGATCATCAGGTCGTGGCGGCGGTGGCTCGGCTAAGCAACGGCACTAGAAACAACGTGCGTCTCCAGAGGTCCGGCACGTGACCGAGAGCAAGATGAACCCAGGAACTGTGGCCTTGGCGCTTCAATTAAAATGTGCCGCCGCGGCTATGCAGTTAGCGCTATTTCGAAGGGATCGTATGGAGTAAACCTCCGGTCGCGAGTTGGGCCGGAGGTTTACGATCGACCTTAACGAATTGCGCCGTTGAGACCGTTCGGGAAGAATCCACCGCTGGTGGTTCCGCCAAGGTAAACAATGCTGAGCACTTCCGCCGTAGTTCGCGAAAAGGCTAAGCCGTTTGCATCGGTGGGAACGATGTTCGCCACGCCGCCAACACGGATCGGTTGATCTTTGTCGCCTGCTCCGTCTGCACTGTCGCGCAGGTCGGACAGAGCCGCTGTCGTGGTGAGTGCCGATCCGCCGATCTGGTTGATGATCGTTCGAATCATTCCCGCGTGATAGGCTTCGACGCCGAGGATCGCGGCGGCAGCCGAAAGGAAGTCCTTGTTTCGGATCAATGGCGCTCCGCCCCGATAAGCCGTGACACCAACGTCTTCAAAGACAAATGCCCCGATGAGGAAGTTGACTTCATTGGCAAACGGATCAAAGCTTGCACCTAAGCCGGCTGCTTGCGCCGCGGCATTGAACGAATTTTGAAGGTCGATCGCCGGGCGATCCACCGCCGCTGAGCCCAGCGCGGAGCGCAGGAATCGCACATGAGCTAACTCATCATTAGCAATTTCGTTGGCGTATTCTTGGTAGGCCGTCGTCGTGAAGTTGACTTGCGAACCACCCGTGACTGCACCCGGGGAAGTGCCAATATCTGATGCGCTTAGACCGGAACCGTTGACGCCGCGGAGATAGTATTCCGCCTCGAGATACTCGAGGTTGAGCGCGAAGTTCAGAACGTCGGCATCGCTTGGCCCGTCGTTGTCGAAGAGGTCATTGCCACCACACGCGGTGAGCATAGAGCTGGCAAAAATGCCCGCCCCTGCAAACCCTGCGTATCGAAGCAAACTGCGCCGGTCTAGTTGGGTCCCACCGGCCTTTTCAATCAGTTGTTTATCCATCGCATTTACCAGAGCCCGCGCGCGCGGACTTCCAATGAACTACGACTTGCTCGCTGAGACTCTGACGATAAAACTCAACCATTCAACGGTTGTCATGAACTATTCATAACGGGCGCTATTCGTATCCCGGGCGACTGGCGATTGGAAGGTCGTAAAATCCAGCAAGATCGTACGCATCCGTGTACTCGATCGCTTCCAACTGGTCAACCAGCGCAGGAACATCTTCGTCGTCCGGGAAGGCAATCTTGCCGAGCAGATCAAACTTGTGCCGGAGAATGCCCCGCAGATCGGCAGAAGTATTTCGCGCGTGGCCAGCCGGATACATGACCAGTCCACTGTCGAAAGCGTCCGAGCCAGAGTGGATCACCATCGAGGTGGGGATGCCATCGGGATACTTGGAGTCGTACTCGGCTCCGCCGTGCTCAAACTCCACTTTGTCCATTAATCCACGCGTAACCGGGTGGAAGATCGCCTCGGCGTGATAATCCATTGGATCAAGCATGAGCGACTTCCAAACATCATCGTTGCTGGCTGCGGCAAGTTCGGGATTCTCAATCGCTTTGCGGAGCAGCGTACACACGATGTAGACCATAGAATGGTCCGCGCTTTGACGTGTTTTCGGCTCGCGCTTCATCGGGTTGCCGATGATGCCAAATGCGGGCTCATAAGCCTTGATGACGATCTTGGAAATGCCGTCGCCTCCGCTCGTCAGTAGGGAAGGATTGGCCCGAATAAGGTCAATCAAGCCCTGCAATGCGCCTGCGGATTGATGCTCGTACAGGCCGAGCTTGAAGTGCATGCCCATCACCGCGAAATCATCGCCGCTATGGCTGAGGTGGAGGTCAAACGGCGAGTCCCCGCTTTCTTTCCAGCGTTCCGCGCCTGTGGTGGTGGGCTCAAAGAACCTCCAGATCGCCTCCGGATTTCTGAAGATGTCCTTCGGTCCGATGAAGCCGTTCATGCTTCGCTTCACCGCAAGGATGGCCGCTTCTGTGCTGATCGCGGCGCTCGCGCCTTTGCTATCGCTCAGTTGTTTGCCCGCCCGGATCGCTCGCCAAGGGATAGAGTGCGCTACGAACATGCCAATCGCGCTCTCAATCTGCTCTGCCGTTGCCCCCATAAGCGCCCCGTAAGTCGCGGCGCTGCCGATGGCACCGTGCACGACGTGGTCGAGCTTGTATGTTTTAAGGGAGAACACCTCAGCGAGGCGACCCCGAATTTCGTCGAGAAGAACCATCGCCTTTAAGGCCGTCGCGCCGTCGAGACCGCGCTGCTGACAAGCCGCAATGGCGACCGGATAGAAGTCGTTGTGCCCGAACTCGCCCGCGGTGTGACCCAGTTCAGGACGGTAACCAAAATTAGTCCCGTTACTGTCCCACTCGCGAACCGCAGAGCTATTGGCAAGCACTGCCTTTTCCGGCATGACTTGCTGATTACTGCCGAAAACGAATGCGCTTCTCTCCGGATCGCTGGACGTGTACTCGAGGGCCTCGTTCCGTAAGATCTTAGGCGCGTTGGTCTGGAGAGCCAGTGCGCTGAGACCGCAGAGGACCGAGTCTGTGTGGAAAAGCCGTGTCTTTTCCAGCACGGCTTCGCTTGGCCCCGGACCGAGCTGTCCGCTCAAGAAATCAATGGCAAACTGCCCGATGCCGAGGGCTTGATTCGTATTCCGCCCGAGGATGACCTGATGACTCATGCGGCGAGGGTACCCGCCGACCGGGTGCTCTACTTGATGATCACGGGGTCCTCGGAGGAAGACTTAATGATCTGAATCGCCGCTAAGCAGTCATCTCGATTCTCGTACCCTTCCCCAGAGGAGGCAATTACTTCACCCTGGGCCGAGGTGTGTTGCCACCGCCATTGGCCGTCTTCGTCCTTGAAAACAATGTATTTCATCGCTGTGGTTCGCTTATGGGTAAGTGACGTCAATAATGAGAGAGGCCGCGGTTTCAGCCTCAACCAAAGTGGCAAATTCTATCGTCATTCCAGCTTGCGGCCAGCCAATCGCCGGGCCATCTGGTCGCATGGACGTTGATTGTCCGCCTACCACCGTCCAGGACTGCAAGCCAAATGCTGCCTCGAATCGAAGCACTCCCTCCGTCGTCGGATCGTACGCCACAGCGTGGGTGATCAAGTAGTTCGACACGTCTGCCCACGTTGCACCATCGACGGTGGGCGAGGCTGCCTTTAGCAGAGGATTTCCCGCTGTGGCAATCGCGGCGGTGCTCAGCGTTAGGGCAGAAAGGGCGATGCAAATAAATCGTTTCATAGGCGTCCTCATAGATGGTCGCAAACTCACCCTTTCACTTGGCTTTCACTTCGTGTAAGATGAATGGGTGCTCACGTTCGCCGGAGGTCATAAATGAGCTGGCGTGTGGACCTCTTTGGCGAGTTCGGGCTGACCGGTCCCGATGGGCGCAAGTTTCAGACCAAGAGCCTCAACAGCAAGCTGCTCATCGCGTGGCTTGCCTCAACCCCGCAGCTGAGAATTTCGCGTCGCATCGCTGCCGCGTCACTGTTTGATCCCGGTGAACTCCCATCAGCCTCAAACTTGTCCGTTTTGCTGAACCGCACTCGTGCTTCCTTGAGCAAGGCAGGCGACTCTCCCCCGCTGCTCTCAGATGCCGAATTCATTTGGCTCGATGACAGCGCCCTGATCGTTGACGCGGCGGTCGTTCGCGAAGCGACGGCGCGGCTAAAAGGCTCACCGGAAGATGTCCAAGCGTGCTTCGCTCTCGCCGAATTGGTAACCGACCTCAAGGGACTACCGCTTCGCGATCTCGACCACCCGCTCTTGGTACCCATCCGGCGGGAGTTGCAGGACATTGCCCTAAACGCTCTTTTCGTGCTTGCCAACGGGCCGCTGGTGAGCCAGTTCCGATTGCTGATCCTCGAAAAGCTGGAAGCCATGCAACTGCATTCGCCGCCCAGTTCGGCGACCATTGAGCGGGTGCTCACGATCATCGGCAGGCTTCGAATGAGAGATTTGCTGTTGCAGACCTATCTCGAGTTCGAAGAGCTACTTTCCGAGGAACTCGGGGAGCTACCCAGCGCCCAAGTGTCAACCCTTTTGGAACGACTTCTAGAGCAAGTCGAGGCTACACCCAGTTCGGCACCGGCTCAAAATGCTCCGCCGCGCCCGGAGTACACCTTTGGCGACAACGAGTGGGTAGGTCGCCTGTCTCGTCAGATTCTGAGTTCTCCCAACACCGGCCAAATCCACGCTGTGGTGGGCCAGAGCGGAATTGGAAAATCACATTTCCTCCACGAGTTGTATTGGTTGCTGGCCGAGCGGATGACCCTGCAGTTCTTGGATCTCAGCAAAATCCCCGCGGATCGGGTGCTGAGCTTTTTGAGCGACCAGGCCTTTGATGCGCTACTGATCGACCATTTAGAGCCGGAACACTTCGGACTTATCCCACAGGTCGCGCTGGCTTATCCCCATTGTCCGATCGTGGTGAGTAGCCTGGCGCGGCTGCCGGAAGCAGTTACCTCCACTGTCATGATTCGTGGCCTTAGCCTCGGCACTGCTTTAGATGCGGGCCCAGCCATGGAACTGGTCTTGGCGGCTCGTGCCGCCGTCTCCAGTCACACGGAGCGGGAGCCGGTGGATCTCTCTAGTGTCCACGCGATTGCCGGGCTGTGCGACGGCATCCCGCTCGCTCTTCAGTTTGCGGGCAAGCTCAGTGCGACCATTGGCCTTGCTCAAACCCAAAAGTCGTTGAGCCGGGATTTGCGGGCGTTAGGCGCGCCAATCTCTGGAAGTCAAACGCGCCAAGCATCACTCTCGAACGCCATCCAAAGTAGTTATGCTCATCTGAGCCCCGGAGGGCAATCCACTGTACGACTGCTCACCTGGCTGGATTCGCCCTGCCACATGGATCACTTGATGGAGGCGGGCGAACTCCAGATTTTCGACATCGAGGATGCGTTGATGTCCGGGCTGGTCATACGAGATTCGGACTCGGGTTATGTGCGCATCGTTCGCTCTACCGCGTTGGTGGTGCGGGGCCTTCTCACCGAGGTGGAAGTCGCCGCGATGGCCGAGCAATTCCACCTGCGCTCTGCCGCGTGGTTCGTGACCATGGCTGCTCACGTGCCGTTGGACCTGTCGGTCGCGGCAAGCGCTAGCCTTGGGGTGGCGAGCGCCTCCTGGCTCTTTGAGACTGGCTCCCCACGCAGAGCCTGCGAGCTTTTGGCGAGCCTACGCGGGTGGCTTGGTTCGGGGGTTGTGCCCAGCGAGCAAGTGGCTCACCTCACGCCCCACCTCCTGGGGGACGACCATCCGATCACCCCCATTTGGATATCTGCCGTGCTGTCACTCGGGGCCGCGCTCTTCCACAACGGCGATTACGCCGCGATGAATTCGTTGCTGGTCCAAGCGTGCGGTCGGGCCGGTTGTACCACGCCTGTTACCGACTTGGAGTGCCAATTGCGCCTACAGCTTGCCCTCTCGGAGCGCTGCCTTGGTCAAATTGACGAGGCCGTTGCGGGCTACCGAGCGGTATGCGAGGCCCACGCGACATCCGCCGCGCCCGCGACCCTGGTTAAAGGATTTTTTAATCTCGGCACCACATTAGAGGCAGTCGGTAGGTTGCCGGAAGCTCTGGTCGCGCTCGATCAAGCGCGCGAGCATTTGGGCGATGAAGCCGATGCGCGCACCGAGTCGCTTATCCTGCTCGGGATTGCACGCCTGAGATTCCGTCTCGGCGACGACCTACGCGAAGTGGGGCTGGTTTTCGAGGCCCTGATGGCCCACGCCCAGCACCGAAATGACCATCGAATCCTCGCCGAAATCTTGCAAAACTCAGGCCTGATTTACGTGGCCCAGGGGGATCACCTGAGTGGGGCGCTCGCGGAAACGTTAGGAAGCGCATATTTGCTCCAATTCGGCTATTCGACTGAATTCCGACGGCTGTCTCGATCTTCCTTCGTCACTTTGGCGAGTGCCATGAAGAGCCTCAGGCACGATGGGCTGGCGCATCGGTCACGAATCTTGGTGGACAGACTTGGTTCCGCGGAGCTTTACGCTCCGAACCAAGCCCTCTTTGAGGAACTCGAAAGGCAGACGTTTGTCACTCCCGCCGAATTCCACCTCTCCATTGCGCCCGAGCGGGAGATCATCGAGCACCTCCGCGATTGCTACCGCGAGCTTTTGACCGCCACTGCTTCACGCCCTGCCCTCAGCAGCATCGCCGTCCCGGCGTTGCTCGCCGGGACGGTTGCTGCGCGAGTGCCTGAATTGGAGCCTACTACGCTTCGAGCATCAAAGTGATGATCTCGAACGGCTTGTACCGAACATCCACCCGGCCGTCTTGCACTTCCAGTTCTTGCTCTGGCGTTTCATCCATGCCGCAAACCCAGGCACGCTTGACCCCAAGCACGCAACTGAGTTGCGTCGCGCCCCGCGTGTTGTGACACTCGTACAACCGAACGATGAGTCGGCTGGAGTCTTCGGCCTTCTTCACCGTGTCCACGATGAGGCTGCGGGTATCGACTGACACGAGCCGTGGCAGCGCCCCCGCCTCGCCCGCCTTGGGCGTGAGCATGGCACTTCGAAGCGGGGCATTGAGCGCGTATCCCGCCGCTACCACATCGCTGTGAATGATCTGATCGAAATGAGGCAACAGTACGTAGCTGAATCGATGTCGTCCCATATCGCACGCCGGATCAGGCGACTTCGGCGCCCGGAGAAGGGACATCCGAAGGACGTTCTCGTGGCAATCAAATCCGTACTTGGCATCGTTGAGCAGTGCGGCGCCCATGTCTCCCTGGCTCAAATCGACCCACTTTTGGGCTGGCACTTCGAATCGCGCGCTGTCCCAGGTCGTGTTGAAATGGGTGGGGCGTTCGGTATGACCAAACTGGATTTCGTAGGTGGCACGAGGGGAGTTGATGTTGAGCGGGAATGCCACCTTCAGCAACTTGTGGGATTCGCGCCATTCGATTTCGGTGTCGAACCGTACCCCCGGAGTCGGGCCCAAGCTGATGCGCTGCTTGATCCAGCTCTGCTCGCTGATCTTTCGTACGATCTCCACCGCTACGCGCACGGGGCCGCGCTCGACGATTTCGAACGACTCCGCCTTGAGGAGGCTCCGCTCCGTTTCTAGTGTCCACGGGTCAATGTCCCAGGCGTCCCAGAAGTTGGGCCGGTCATCGAAGATTTGGAACACGTTAGCTAGCTTGCCGGGCTCAATGAACTCCGTATTGCGATCATCCAGCGACGAGAGGCTAGTGATGTTGCCGTTGCCGTCGAACTTCACCACCCACTCGCCGTTCTCCAGCCGCCGATCACGAGCTTTGAGCCGGTATCGGGCGGGCACGGGTTGGTCGGTAAGGTCGCCGACTGCGACGCTGGTCAGCGCTTCCTCCGGGGTTTCAAAGATGAGCTTTCGTTCCCCAAATTCCTCGACTAGTTGCACCGGGTAGGTCGTCTCCGCGCACTCCAGGGCACTTGGTACGTCCTCCGAATCCCATGGGATGCTGGCCTGGCTGACCAGAGTCGAGTTTGCGAACAGGGCGACGGGCCGGGTCATCTCAGACGTTTCCAGCCGCTGGCCGATGGCCGAAAGGGCGTCCTGAACAACCTGTTCCCCTTGAGCGAGAATCTGCGCGTAGTCCCGATCCGAATCCACGTACACTTCACGCACCGACGAGCCGGGGATGATGTCGTGGAATTGATTGAGTAGCACGAGTTTCCAGGTGTCTTCGATCAGCTTAGAAGGGTAGGTCGTGGGGAAGCCTGGCGCGAAGGAAGCCAGCATCTCGGCGTCGCGCATCAGGAATTCCGACACCCGGTTCCACTTTTTGTTGTTCGCTTGGCTGGTGTAGGTGCCCCGGTGCATTTCGAGGTAGAGCTCGCCACTCCAGGTCATCAAGTCCTTGCTCTTGGCCTTCGCTTCGCGGAAGAAGTCCATCGCCTTTCGTCCCGTTTCGATTTCGGGCAGGTAAGGAGCGGTTTGGGCGCGTCGAAGCAACTCAAGATGCTCCTCAGTCGGGCCACCGCCGCCATCGCCATGGCCAAAGACGTACAGCGAGATGTCATTTCGGGCTTGATCCTTGTGCTTCTTGACGCTGTCGATGATCTCGGTCGGTTGGCAACTGCCGACGTAGGTGTCCGCAGGTGGGAAGTGCGACCAGACCCGGGTGCCGTCAATCCCTTGCCACCAAAAGGTGTTGTGGGGGAACTTGTTGGTTTGGTTCCAAGAGATCTTTTGGGTCAAGAAATACTTGATCCCGAATTTGCTCAGGATTTGCGGGAGGGCGGCGGCGTAACCGAAAACATCGGGCAGCCACATGTCGTCTGTCGGGTGCCCAAATTTTTGCTCGAAGTAGCGCCGCCCGTAGAGGAATTGACGAATCAGCGACTCGCCGCCCGTCACGTTGCAATCGGCTTCGACCCACATGCTGCCCACGGCCTCCCATTGACCTCGCTTCGCGGCTTCCTGCACCTTCTTGAATAGGGCGGGGTACTCCTGTTCGAGCCATTCGTACTGGCTGGCCTGGGAGTGCACAAACACGTAGTCGGGGTACCGATCCAGCAGGTAAAGCTGGTTCGCGGTGGTGTGAGCCATCTTCAGATGGGTGATGTCGAGGGGCCACAGCCAAGCCGTATCGAGGTGGGCGTGCCCGACCGCCACCGCGGTGTGCTTTAGTTCGCTGTTGAGGCTTCCCAAGGCGTCCTTGATGACCTTTCGGCTCGGCGCAATGGTTTCGAGCCGATCGGGATCGAGGAGGTTGCACATCTGGTTCAATGCACGCAAAATCGTCGCGTATCCCGGGTCGGTCTCTGGAATGCTCTTGAGGAGATTGAGGCAAAACAGGACATCGAAGTGCAGGGGGACTAGGACAGAATTGACGCGGACGATCTCAACTTTTTTGTACGTCTCGGTGAGCTGCTCGCGGGGCGGAGTGTCGCCGATCAGCCGGATCTGCGGGTTCCCCGCGTGGGTCTGAATGTAAAGCTCAAACTTCTCGCCGCCCTTGGCCTCGTCGGTGAGGCGGTAGAGCGCATGGGGGCCGTCAATGCCGCGCTCCGGGCTGTTGTCTATCCAGACGGTCCGCTCTCCGCCGGTCTCTGCCAGCATCGCCACCTCCGATCCCGCCCAGTCTGCAGGGATCGTGCCCTTCACCCGGAACCAGAAAACTTGGTAGGCGGGGCCGTACTGGTGGCCGCTTTCCACGGGCACCCAGCCCTTGGCGGCGCGTGCCTCTTCTTCGGTGGCGCACGCTTGGTCAAGGAATTCTGCCGTCCATTGCTCTCTTTCCCCCAAGAGTCGGTCTTGGATGAGTTGTTGATGCACCCGATTGATGCGGTTGATCGTGAGCGTGGGATGTTTGAGCATGGGACGGTGGCGACATTTTACAGCTACTTCTCGCGAGGGCTGTTGGCTAAAAGACGGTTTAAAGACATATAATAGACAGTATGGGAATTGATGTCGCGATGGCGGCGTTGTATTTGCGTGGTGTGCCCGGGGGCTGGGCAGATCGCCGGCGTTGGCCGTTTGCTTTGACGGCGATGCAGGCGGCGGGGGGTGCGACGCGCCGTGCCCTCGTGGCTGCGCTCCACGAGGCTGGTCTTCAAGACGAAGCCACGGCGGTCGGATGCACTTTGCGCTGGGGCCATGCTTCCGATGCAATTGAAAAGGGAGCAGCGATAGCGGTTTCTGCCGAGAACTTTCCAGCCCGGTTGCTGCGTGTTTTAGGGGTGGGCGCTCCAGCGGCGGTTTGGTCCAACGGGAGTTCCATTCCTGCCGGTGTCCGCTACGCGGCGGTCGTGGGCACCCGCGAACCGGATGACGATCAGGGAGGGGCGGCGGATTCCGTCACAACTCGGTTGATAGAGGCGGGCTACGTGCCCGTTTCCGGAGGGGCGAAGGGCGTGGATCAGGTGGCGAGGATGACTAGCTTGGGGTGCGGCTCGCCCTGGCTTGAGTGGCTTCCGTGCGGCCCCATCGCATTGGGCGGGCGGGGCTGGAGCCTCAGTGTCAACGCATCCGGCACGCCCTTTGGGACGGCGTCCGCGATGGAGCGCAACGCTCTCATTTACGCGTCCGCGGAGTTTGCCGTCGTGATCGGGCCGCGCTTTCGGGAGGGTGGGACGTGGCACGGCGCTTGCGCGGCGTTGCGTCGGAGGCTGTGCCCCGTTTTAGTGCTGCAAGAGGAGACCAATCTGGCCACGCGCGCTCTGGTCGCGCTCGGGGCAATTCCCCTGTTTCCGGGCGAGTGCCCAGTCGAAGTGCTCGCCTCCCGCGGCCCCTCCCAAAAGCCGTTACCCCTCGCGGAGCCTTGGTAGCCCCCGGTACCATGCCAGTGTGTTCGCCATCGCGAAAACGCACCCAGCGCCGGGTGTCGCCGTTATCGAGGCAAAGGAGCCTTCGATTCTTCCTGGTCACGTCAAAGTCCGCGTCAAGAGCGGATCCGTTTGTGGCACGGATCTCCACATCTACCACTGGGATGCCTTCAGTTCGGGTCGGATCAAACCGCCTCGCATCATTGGACACGAATTCTGCGGTGAAATCATCGAGGTTGGCGACGGGGTCGCGCCAGCTCGAATTGGCGAATTCATCAGTAGCGAGAGCCACATCGTCTGCGGTCATTGCCCTCAGTGCCTGAGCGGCCAAGGGCATGTGTGCGTCAACACCAGAATTCTCGGCATCGACGTGGACGGCGGGTTCGGCGGCTACGCAGTAATTCCTGCCAACAACGCCCGCGTCACGCCTCGCGTGGTGCCGGAAGATGTCGCGAGCATGCTCGACGCCCTCGGCAACGCGGTGCACACCGTGATGGCAGGGCCAGTCGAAAATGGCACAATTCTCATCACCGGCATGGGCCCAATCGGGCTCTTTGCGGTGGCGGTTTGCCGCGCTCTCGGCGCTCACAAAATCATCACCACCGAAGTGCGACCGTACCGGAAGCAACTCGCCGAACAATTGGGTGCAGACGTCGTACTCGACCCGACTCTTCACAACATGGCGGCGGAAATGCGGGCTCATGCCCCACACGGGGTGGATGCCACGCTGGAGATGAGCGGCCATCCCTCCGCGCTGCCGCTGGCCATCAAGCACACTCGTCCTGGGGGACGGATCAGCCTTTTAGGGCTATACCAAGAAGCGCGCCAGACCATTGAACTCAATGACCTGATCATGAAGGGGATTGACCTTCAAGGCATCGTGGGGCGGCGACTTTGGGAAACGTGGGACCAGATGATTTGGCTCCTAACCGAGAAAAACTTGGACGTCACTCCCGTTGTCACTCACCGCATGCCATTCCGGGAGGTCCAAACCGCAATGGAGACGCTAGAGCGCGGTGAAGCGGGCAAGATCGTGCTTGATTTCAGCGACGCAATCTAACCCGGCCCTCTGCCTCGGCAGGTACAATCCGTGAGTTATGAGCGTTGCCGTTTTGCCGTTTAATGCTGGCCCCGAGACTCGCCCGACCCTTGCGCGACAGTTCGCGAACTTCGCGGCTGAAATCGTCCGAGCCCGTACCAGCGCCGAAGTCCACTCGGTGAATTACCTGATTCGCGTGGACGAAAATGAGCCCGCTCGCTTCGCTAATGTGAACCCGTCTGAGGGGCTCAATGAGCCGGACATGATCAAGCAACTTTTCTCGCAGACCGACGCGTCTGCGGTGATTGATGGTCTGCTGGTCGAGGCGGACGGCAAGCTGAATCTCACCTATCGGATCTTCGCCCGCGACAACGACACCCCCGTCGCCGAAGAGTCCTTCTCGTTCGACGAGACTGGCGTCTTCAAGCCGATGCGCACGCTGATCGAAGAAATCTGCGCCCGGTCCGAAGTCGTTCTCCCGGACGAAGTGGCTTCAGATAGCGAACTGTTTGGAACGGACAGCAGCCCCGCATTCCTGAATTTCCTTGAGGGCTACGACGCACTTCAGTACATCGAAAAGACTCAGGGCCAAGTCATCACGGAATTCGATCCTAAGTTTGCCTATGATGCTCTGCTCAAGTCGGTCGAAGTCGATTCCGATTGGGAGGCACCGTTTGCGACCGCCCTCAACCTAGGCCGCGCTTGCACTCAGCTCCGACTAGGACGAGCGGAAGACATTGAAGGCGCGCTGAACAAGCTGAAAGAACTGGCCGCTGACGATATCCGACCGATGGTCGTCCTCGCCGAATTCCACCAAGCGGTTTCCAACTTCGATGGTGCGATTTCTGAGCTTGAGTCAGCGCTCAAGATCGACGAAAACGAGCCCGCCATCTACACTCGGCTCGGAATTGCCCAACAATCGCTCGGGATGCACGCGAACGCGGAACTCAGTTTCCAGAAAGCAGTCGACCTCGAAGGCGAAGATAAGCCAACGATGGGCTTCCTGGCTCAAATCATCGCCCAGCAGGGTCGAGTTCACGAAGTGCCTTCTCTCTGGCGCGACGTGCTGGAAGCCAATCCGGCCAACAGTCACGCTTGGGCTAATCTCGGCGCCTCCTTGGTCGCCGCGGGCAACAACGCCGAAGCGCTCCGCGCGTTTGAAGAAGGGATCGAAAAGGCCGCCGAACCCGCCATCGTCAAGCGCGCCTACGCCCCCGCTCTCTCGCACGTGCAAGAGTTCGACAAGGCGATGGATTACTACGAAGATTGCATCGAATTGGCCCCGCAGGAAGTGCCGCTGCTCATCGAGTACGCCCAAACTCTGCAGCTTGCCGGTCGCACCTTTGAAGTGCCGAAGATCTTGCGCGATGTTCTCGGTGCGAACCCCGATCCAAACACCCGTGCCCAGACTTTGGCTTGGCTGGTCGAATTGGAGCAGCCGAAGCGCGTCGAGAGCGTTTCGCAGGCTCAAGAAAAGCTCAACTCCAATGACTTTGAAGGCGCGGTGAAAATCTTGCGCCCGATGCGCAACTGGCTTGCCGACTACTGGAAGATGTGGGCTCTGTACGCCGCTGCGCTGAATCGAATGGGCGACTACCGCGAAGGCGAAGAAGCCGCCAAGCGACTCATTGAACTGTTTCCCGGCAACGAACTTGGTTTCGCTGAACTCGCAAACTCGCTCGGTCCCCAGGGCCGCCACGAGGAGCAGTACAACGCGATGCGCTACGGCATGGGTACGGTTCCGAACTCGCTTCCGATCTTCATCAACCTCGGCCTCGCCGCCAAGCGACTGGGTCGAATCGAAGAGTCGCAAGCCATTGCGGCTCAACTCAAGCAAGCAGTGGGCGACAATCCGGAGCTAGCCGAAGTCATCAAAGAACTCGAAAGCTAAACCTCAAGAGAGCCCCTTCTCAATGAGAGAGGGGGCTTTTTTACGTCAGCCGATCGGGCCAGAAACTTCGGGTGGCGTCGTCGGGGGGCTGGTGCTCGGCAAGTCCTCGTCGTCCACCGTCCCGATCGCTTCGACTAGCGTCGCCGACCAGTTATCCTCGGCTTCGCGGGCGGTAGAGACAGTGAAAGTTTCGGCCTTCACGCGGCTGCCGTCGGAGAGAGTCGAGCGTACGTCTTGTTTGCCTGCCGCCCCCAAGAGTTTCAACCGCTCGTTCTCGCCGTCCCATTCGGCGCGAGGCGCCCAAACCATGCGCCACATGCCGTCGGCAAGGTCTTGCCGCGCTTGAGGATTTCCGGTCACGACCGCGCGCCTTGAGCCCCGTCCGTACCAGTACTCGATACGGTTCGCCACCACCTTGACCGGATACTTGCGGCGATTATTGAAATTGCGGACTTCGCTCGCGGAGGCGTTAGCCGGCGGCGGACCAGAGCGACCAGTGGCAATGTCCTCCGGGACGATGGGGCGCATCGGCTGAAGCTCCTCCGGCTTCAAGCCGCGAGAATCTTCGGGCTTGATCAACATGTTCACTCGCCCTTCGAGGATTGCGCGGCGCTCTTTTCTGAATACGGTGACTTGATCACACAGCAGGTTGGCGTCCACCCCGAAGTAGCGCACGTTCCCAGTCGCCACCAAGATTTCTCGCCCGGTCCCGTCCTCTTTAAATGTGAGAATCTTATCGGCGCGGATCTCGGTTTCGGAGTTCTTAGCCGTCGCCTTGAACCAGGTCTGGCGGCCGCCCTCGTTCACTGCGCTCGCCCCCGTCAGGGTCCACGGCTCGTTCCTGGTCGGTTGTACTGGCGCTTCGTTTTGCACCGGCAGGATGCCCACCCAAACCACGTTTTGAACGCTCCACTTGTCCTTTTTAAAGTTAAGCTTTAGGTTTTCTCCTTTAATGGTTCCATCATAAAACTTCCCTTTGACTTTGGCGGGGACGTGTAAATCTTGGGTCTGATTGCTGTATTGAAGCTCGACGAGTTTAAGATCGATATCTTTGTTCCAGGCTCGAATGTTGCCGGTGAGCCCCAGCGACTTGATCTGATCCTGCCACACGCCGCGGTCGGACTGGAACTCCCAAGTGGTCTTTTCGCCTTCTTTGAACACCCCCTTCCGGAGCTTGATGGCGGTGTAGACGTTACGGTCCGCGGAAACTTCAATGCGGTCGGTTTCTGCCGACATTACTAGTTTCCCCTCTTGGTAGCCTCGCAGCACGGTCTGGCTCATCGTGACGGCGGGCTTTTCACCAGCCTGATTCTGCCCCGGACGGTAGTCTTGGAACGGGTCAGAATCCAGGAAGAGACGCACCGCCCACGTGCCGCTCCCAATGACGGCGAGGGCGGCGATGAACCCAAAGCTGTTGCGAATCCAGCGTCTAGAGGAGGGTGACATCTCTGCGAATCGTCTCGGCCGGGCTCGTCAAATTGACGGAGACCGGTCCGCTCGTGAGGGTACCTTTTGTGGCCGTGACCGTATAGTTGCCAGGCACCACCCAGAAGCCGTACTTGCGGTTCGCTCCCGTCGTCACCTGACGCACCAGCGTGCCGCCCAGTCGAAGTTCCACCACGGCTCCCACCCCGTCCGGCGAAGGGTTTACGAACCCTTCAATGTTGAACGGCGTACCTGGAGGAGCCCCGCCGGAGTCAGGCTGAAGCAACACGTCGCTCAGCGTTGCCGTACCGCCAGTTGGTGTGGCGTCGGGGAAGAAAATGCGCGGAAAGTACCCCGCTTTGCCCGCTCGACCTTCGAGCCCAAGAAATGTTGCGGGCGTGCCGGGGTCGTAAGCCACCCCGGACAAAATGTAGATGCCGTTTGCTCCGGTCGTTGCCCGAACGCCGCCCAAAGTGACCGTCGCTCCGGCTAGCAAACTGTTGTCTTGCTGATCTCGCACCGCCCCGGTGACCGTCGCCTGTTGTGGTCCCACCACGAGTTTGCCGACGTTGGTGTCATCGGTTATCCCGGCAAAATCGAACCGGAACGTGAGCGGACTACCTCCAGGCGGCGTGTAGATGACGAGCAGAAAGTTCGTCCCGGTCGGAGCTTGAATGGCAAACGAACCATCCGATGCCGTGGTCACGCTACTTGAGCCCACCTGAACCGTGGCCCCAGGAGTGGGAGCTCCGCCATTGGTGATGTTCTCGACGAGTCCAGAAAGCTCAAAACTGGTCGGTCCCGTGGTTCCGCCGCCGCCTCCGCAACCGACGAGGGCAAGCACAATCGCCCCAAGAAGGGCGATTAAGAAGGCGACGCGCCTCAACGTGGGCGCTCCGTTTCAACCGTCATCGTGCGGGTGCGCGCATTGGCCGTGAAGGTGTAAGTCTGTTCCCCTTGGAAGTCGCGCAAGTATCGCCGAACAGGATCGCGGAAGCGATATCGCGTCATGCGAGTCGTTTGAGGAGTAAGCCGAATCGTGTAACTACGCCCCAACTTCAGGTTGGACAAGCTCAGCGAATAAGAGGCTTGACCGCCCCAGGCGCGGGTGTCGCGATAGAAGGAGGCCCCGACTCGAAGCCCAAGTCCCGTGTTACCGGGAGGCGATTCGATATCGTAAGCCCGGTCGGAGCCATTCGTCGCCCCTTGAAGCTGTCCAAAAATCACGTCGGCCCCATCTACCGAGCTGGTCAGGTGCGCTTTCATCGTCCATTGCGGGGGCGGTGAAATGGTTGGCAAGCGGTTCGCGCGGCCTTGCGCGTCTCCGAATACCAACGTAGCCCCGGTCGGACTCAGCACCTTGATAAAGAACGCCTCGCCCGCTTGGACTCCGCTGATAGAAGTGAAGTTGCCCGCCTCCGAAAATCCGGTCACCACATCAGGGGCACCCGGAACGAATCGGAAGATGTCTGGCCCGACGATGGGTCCGGTCGCCTCGGCGTAGGTGTTGGGAAAGTTGGTTTCGGTCACGAGTTGCAGCGCGGATTTACTCACCGAGCTGGGCAAGGGGTTGCATACGATGTTCCACCCTTGGCGCAACGCCACGGAGATGGGTTGGTTGCTCGGCTGCGTCGCCGCCACTGACACCGTCGAAGCCGCTTCGCGGCGCACGAAGTAGCCGTGACCACCTCGCAGTTGGCCCGAGTTGGGAGAAAATTCGAAAACGGCAAGCAGCGGGTTCCAGCGAGAAGCTTGAACCTGATTCACCGGCTCGCCCAACGCCTCATCCATGCGGACGGCAAGTGGTTCGGCAGCGACTCCGACCATCTGAACGCCGGGATTCAGAACTAAATCGAAGCCGGTGCGCTCGTCCACATTGAGTACTAGTGCGATGGGCCCGGGTCCCTTGTTGACTCGTCGAGTCAAAATCGTGGTCGTTGCACTGCTTGCCGTTCGCTTCACGCGAACAATCAAGGGAAGAGAACCCTCAAATGCCGTATCTGTGATCTGCCCGCCGAAGGCGAAATTCTGAACCGGAATGGTTTGGATGGTCGATCCGTATTGGACCTCGACCGTTAGGGTCTGGTTGGTCGCGGGGAGCACGCCCGTGATCGTCCCGTAGACCTCTCTTGGATCGGGGCTCGATGCGGTGGCAACCGCCCCCGACGGTAGGGAGAGCCGCTCAAGCTGATCTTCCACCGGCACGTCCACGGTCACGCGGTACGGCTGACCGTCAAAAGGCGTCCCCGGGAAATTCGGCACCACATTGCCGTAAGCCTGAACGATATCAATCCGGTCGTCCTGCGCGCTAGCGAAGAATCGGGTGAAGTCTGGCGACCAGTAGATTGGGTAGCTGGTTGCCCGCAACAGCGATTCATCGCCATTCGGCAATGTCTGGAAGAAGTGCGCCTGGATCGCGAAGACACCAAAGTCCGAACCGCCAAGCCCGTCCAAGATGGGGAAGGGCTGGACCTGAAGCTTGATGCCGGGCGTCAAAGTCGGGTTCAAAATGAACTGTCCACGGGCCCACTGGGCGAAGGACTTGCCCTCAAGCGTCGAGCCGCCGAGCGTGGCCAACGTGCTCTGCCCCAAAGCTGAGAGTTGCGAGACCGACTGGTAAGCGCTACTGTTGGCGTAGTAGTCGGCCAAGAATTCGGAAGCGAACGCCGGATATTCGACCAGCACCTTCTGCCAAGCCGAGCCAGACATCATGTAGCGCAACAGGTACAAGCCACCCACCGATCCGCCTACGGGCAACTGGGCGTTGCGCAGGTTCGGGGCTATGAACACCGGCCCGCTCAATGCACGCTGGTTATTCCAATCGTAGAGTCCGCCAAGGTCGTAAGAGCCTTGCAAAACGCCCTCGACGCTCTCCGAGTCGAGCGTAGCGGGAAGCGCGCCCGGAGTGCGGCAGATGCGCATGGTTGCTGCTCGCACCAGGCCTTCATCCCACCCATCCCACGGCAATCGCTTGTTACCCTGGTACGCAAGGAGCAAAGTGTGGACAAAGTTGACCGCCGCCACTTCCGGCTTGATCCCGATGCCATCGGCGTAAACCGGGAAGCGAATTTCTCGCTCGCTGTTGCCATTGTTGTCCAGATAAATGCCACCCGCGACCGCGTCACGGTCGCCCATGTCGGCATCGTAATTGCGAACCCAAACCGTGCCGCCTTCGCTCGGAAGACCAAAGGTCAAATTGAGGCGAGTGCGGGCTATATTGAACACGCTCTGCAAGAGCGCCCGGTATGCGGGATCAAATGCTCGCCCGCCGGAATTCTCGAATGCGAGCGTGATGTCCCCCGCTCCGCGGAAGTTGGGTCGGGAGGCCAAACCAGGCAGAACCACCCGCACGGGAGCAGTCAACAGGGGAACTGGTCGTCCCGCTTGGGCCAAGGCCAAACGCTCCTTTACAGTGAGAATCTCGAGATTCGAAGTGAACCGTTTGACCGCAGATTCGATGAGCTGATCGCGCGAAGACGACGAGCGTCCGGCGGTGTCTTCCACCGTCAGAGTCGTGGCGGATGCCAGAGGAGGGAGGCACAGTGCCATCCCTGCCGCCATCGCGGCCCAAAGTGTTGTATGCGTACGCATCGTTTAGTACAAGAAGGAGTAGACCGGGCTCAACGTTCGGCTTGAGTTGCCGTTCGCCAGCCCGAGGACCAAGTAATAGTACGTTCTACCTAGTACCAGGTTGTTGGGGTTGCTGATCCGATCGTAAGTCAAACTTGACGACGTGGTCGGGCTACTCTGGTTGTTGAACACCGAGGAGACCCCAACGCTGGGGAATCGGTCAAACACGTACACGACGTAAGTGGTCGCGCCCGAATTGTTGTTCCAGCTGAATCGGAGTGTGCCGATGGTTTCCACGTTGCTGGTCAGGTCGTTGAGGGTCCGAGCCTCCACTACCGAACTACGCGGCCCTTCGCTACCGATGGCATTCGGGAATCCGGTGCCGAGGGCGGTGATTTGGTAGCGGTAAAGCTGACTCGCCCGCAGATCCGGGTTGCCGTCAACATACGTCCCCGAGAGTGGCTCGCGGTAAAAGTCATAGTCTGAAATCGTGCTGTTTCCCAGGCCCCGGTAGATGCCGTAGCCATAGAAATCGTTGCCCACCAGCCGATTCCAGTTCAGTTCGACCTCGATAGGACTGCCCGCATTGGTGTCCCGGCCAGTTAGCATGGGCCGCTCGGGGTTCCAGAGTCGCTTGATGTTCTCGTAGGCTGGCGCTGGGTTCTGGCCACCTCGAGGCAAAAATCTGGGGCTCACCCAGGTCGTGGTGGAAAGGCCGTTGACTTGTGGCAACGTTGGATTGCCTCGGTCGTCAAGCTGGAAGTTGACAAGCCGATTTTCCCCGCTACTAAGCGTGAGGTTGCCCGTGTCATTCTCATAGCCAGGGGCACCCGCTTGCACCGTATAGTCGTAGCCGCTACCCAACTCAGTCAGCGTGTAGTTGCCGTTCGAATCCGTGACGGTGGAGGCGCTCGTCAGATAGCCTTCGGTGTAGGCAAACACTCGGGCGCCGACCAATGGGTTGCCGAAGAAGTCTTGAACGCTGCCCCGTATTCGCGCGAGCGTATTCACGGGGAAGACCACGATGTTGCAGCTCATCTGAGGTTCTTCCGGCACTGCTCGAACCATGTTTCGCCCTCGGAAAGTCACGCCGTCCTGGGTCGTCTCGGCAAAGACGTTGACGTCGTCTGCCCGGCTACCCCGGATGGTGTAAGCCCCGTTGACGCTGCTCCGGGTTTCTCCGTCCGCCGTCCAAACTCGCGCATCTCGCACGGGTTGGCCATCAACGTCGGCCACCCGACCACTGATTGTGGAGTTGGGGAATACCTCGGTACATCCACTCGCCACGATAAGGGCAAGTGCGGAAACGGGAAGAAGGGCACCAGGTCGAATCTTTTTCATGGACATCACTTATACGCACAAAACGATTGAGGGCGACCCCTCGTTACCGTGGGAATGAGAAAGAAAGCTCAATGTCAAAACTACCTGACCGATACGCCCCGCTCGTGGTTCCCAAATCACGATTGCGGACGTTGCGGTAGCGGTATCCAATATTCAGCGCGAGGGCGTCAATGAGCTGATATTGGTACACCAAGCTGGCAGCGAGATCGCTTTGCGGTAAGTAGCCCGTCGTCGATCCTCCGATCCATTCGAAGAATAGATTCTCTCGCCGTCGGAGTCGGTAGCTGACGCCTGCCTCAAAGGTGAGTCCGTTCTGCTTAAATTCACTGCTGCCGCCAGTAAGCAACGCGGAGCCGCGAAGCGTGTAGCCGACCCGGTCCGAGAGTCGGCCATCAAGCGTTCCGGAAAGCGTGGTTGCCCTCGAATTCTGCGCGCTGCCGATGAAGCTGGTCGCGCTGTGGTCAATTCTCCCATTCAAACGGTTGTTCGCATTGATCGCCCACTGAAGCGAAAGTCCGACGCCTTCGGTCTCGCTGTTACTGCTCACCGAGCCGGAATAGCGCGCCATGTAGCCATCAATGCCAATGCTGAGCGCATCCTTGGGACGGTACTCAAGCGCGACGCTCGCGAGTCGCGACCCGGTCGCGCCATTGAAGCTCACCCCGGGAGTCGAGCCGCTGAATCCGCTCCCGCCGAGCCCGACGCCGCTGCCATCGTTGAAGCCGCCGAGGCCCACCACTCCGCCGCTATCGTTGTCACTGTAGCGCGCATTCATCGAAAGCCGGTCACTCGGGACGTAGTTGATTGAAAGATCGTGGCGGCGCCCGGTCCCACTTTGGTCGCCACTGCGAACCGCATTGAGGCTACTTTGGAGGTCAACCGAGAGCTTGGTGGAGGGGCGCCAACCGAGGGACCCGGTCAGCCCAGAAACACTGAAGCTCTGCAGGGGTGAGCCGGTCGCAAAGCTGGTCGGGCCCGACCCATTGGTCTGGTTGACCCCGATCCGGTAATCCCAATTCTTGTACTGCTTGTTGGTCGCCACGGTGAAGGTGTCGGCCTTCGAGGGGTTTCCACGGATCCGACTCTGCCGACGGTCCCAACTCGCTCGCAACGGCTGTCCGCCTTGAGTTGGCACCAAGTCGTAGGCGAGAGAGGAGGTGGTGACCCGGGAGCGGTTGTACAAGACGACCCCGTCATTCGTGATGGACCGCGTGCTGACTACGCTGTTTCCCTGGTTCGCGCTGAGGCGCAGCTTGGGGTTCACTTGGTAACTGAGATTAACGTCGTGCGCCTTCTCGTTTCGGTTAAAGGTGGTGCTCTCCACGCTCACATATCCTTCCGGGATATCCCGGGCATTGGCGCGGAGCGTCCACGAGCCGATGCCGTAATCGAGGTTAATTCCGCGCGCGGTACCCTCAGAGGGGTTCAACTCATTCTTCAGCTTGCCGTAGGCTTGCGCGTAGCTGATCGTCCCGTTTTTCCCGAGGGGAAGCCGGTAGTCAATGCCGAATACTTCCCGGTCGCCGTCCACGGTTTGTCTAGGTCTTGGCGTGTAAACCACATCAATTTCGTCAGTCGGGGGCATGAACCGATTGAAGAAGAAGGTGGCCGCGTTATCCAAGTCAAAGTAATAATCTACGCCTTCAACTTGAATAATTCCGTTGACCCGAACCGTGATCGGGCGAGTCAAGAGCGGCTCGAACTGCAGAACGTACGGGGTGCTCGGCGGACCAAACCCAAAGAATTTCTCAAGTCGGGTGCTCCCAAAAGTGCTCCCTCGCGCCACTTGGCGCATCGCCGTTACACCCACCCGACCCGCCTTGCCGAGGTCATAGGTCATGCCGGCGCCGTCAATAGAGCCGCGCTGTGCGTTCGTTCCGAAGGCTTCAAATGTGATCGCGATGGTGCTGCTCGGGGGAACTGCGAGCGAAGTGAAGGTGATCGCCCCGACCTCATAGGAAATGACATAGTCACGCCCGCGCTGGAGGATCTGTCCGTCAACCTGCACCCGCTCACTTTCTGGCACAATTTGACTACTTTGTAGGTAGTAAGGGCCGCTGGAGCCGTTCCCGGAAAGCGAAACGGTTTCCGCACGAGCCTTTGCCTGGCTCGTCAGTGCCTTAGCCTGAAAATTCCCTGCCTTGTAGCCAACTTGCGCCCCACGCAAAGTGCGACCGAAGCTAGCAAACCGGTTGGTGTTGACGAGGGTGCCTTGGATGTCGCCCAAGTTGATTTGCCAGCCATCCCGAACGTAGTCGATGCTGAACTTCTGATCCTGCGGATTAGAAAATCTGCTGTCTATGATTGTGGCGTTAAAGTTAAATAATCCAAAAACGCGCGTACCTGCGAATTGAAGCTGGCCTACGTCGGTGAATGGGCGGTTCCCCAAGCCGCTGTAATTTCCGACGTTGAACGCTTCGCGGTCGCCGCTGACGCTTCGAATGTGATATCCCAGTCGGCGATATCCGGAGATTTCTATCCGATCAATGACATTGTTCTGAAGCCATTTCCAGTTCTGCGGTCCGGCAAAAGCCGACGAGCACAAGCCAACGATCAGCAGGCCGAGGAGGGGGGACTTAGCGCACACTTTGGTTCAAGACTTCGATATTCACCATCGCCTGTTGCCGAAGCACATCACGGCGCGCCAAGATTTTTTGGACGGCAGTTTCGCGTTGCTTCATCAGCGACATGAATGAATCAAAGACGCGCGCCGCGGTCAAGTTGTTCATTGGCAGGGCTGATGGCAGGCCCGCCTCGTTCGCAAACGCTGAGACTTTTGGGTCATAGCTGAGCATGATCGGGGGTATCCCGACCGTGGTTGCCAAAATCCCGCCGTGAAGCCGCATGCTGATCACGCCGTCCATCCGAACCAGGCGCTTTTGCAAATCCATCGGGGTACTGATCTTCCTCAAACTCGGGATTTTCCCGCCCTGAGCCTTATCGATCGCCTGCAAAAGCGGCCCGTCAAACTCGCGGTCCAACTCGATGAGCGTAGGCATAAAACCGTTTTCGAACAACATTCGGCTCAGTTCGGCGAACAGCTTTTCGACTTCGTTCCCCTTGCCGTGGGGGCGTGGAATCAATCCCACTGACTTCATCGTTCCCACTTGGAATCCGCCCTCTTCACTGGCTACGGAGGGAAGTAAGAAAGCCATGTCCGCAGTAGCTCGAGGAGCCATCTTAATGCCCAGCGCGGCAAGTGCTCTTGCCGAATCCGGGTCGCGCACCGCGATGCCGTCGGCATTTTCGAACGCAAACTTTGCCGCTCGTTTCCCCAAAAAGGTCGTCAGTGGCCCAACGCCCTGGCCCAAAAACACCACCTTTTTCTTGAGCTTCTTGGCCTCGCGAACGAGGTTCGCGTAGTACATCGGGCTGCGAGCGCTCGTCACGTCCTGAAAGATTGATCCGCCCGGGAACACCAGCGCGTCGTGCTCGGCCAGAGCCTCGCGCACCCGGCCCATTTCCTTTCTGGGTACGGACGGAACGCCATACAAGCGGTAGGTTTCTTCGGGAGAACCGCTTAGAGCCGTAACCTGGTGCCCCGACGCTCGAACCCCCTCCAAAAACCCAAGCAGAATCGCGTCGTCGCCCAAATTGCCGCATCCGAAGTATCCCGCGACCAATAATTTTTTCATGGGTTTGTTTCCTTCGGAATCAGCTTATTGGCGAGCGGCCACCCCGCCAGGCCGATGAGAACCCCGGTCACCAATCCGATCGCGATCCGGGTCAACCCGACCTGGATCGGAGTGTGCAAATGGCACATCGTGTTCACGACGCTCGTCTGCCCGATCATACCAAGGGCAATCATCAACCCACCCAGCGCGTGCCGTCGACTGCCCACGGCCCCCGAGGCTGACGCCATCAGCCCGATGATCAGCGCAGGATGCCCAATCAAGAACTCCTTGGTGCGCGGGCGGGTGTTGAAGTACTTCTCCAGCAAACTCCTAAATTGGAGCTCAATCCCGCTCACGGCGGCTGGGTTGTCGTTTCCTGTCCTCGCCAGCATGAGCCCCAATCCGAACAGGGCCAGTCCCGCTAGGCCCAACGCACCCCAAGTGATCGGGGTCATCGCCACCTTGGGCAAGTCAAACAGGTCGCGAATCACCAGCCACCCCACCACGATAATGGGCAGGAAGTGGGCCAGTTTCACGGCGAAAAATGCATCCGCCCGAACGTAGAACGGGACGCCATTGAGAAGTCCCGCCACGCAAAGCCCACCGACCAAACTGATCACTGAAATCAACGCGAACTGGCCCAGCGGATGCAGTCGACCCGACTGCCGATACGCCAGATAGGCCAGTATCGGGAACACCGTCGCCGCAAGCGTAGCCAAGTACGTGGCGTCGGACCTGAGAATGGTTAGCGCGACAATCGCCCCTACGACTCCCATGGACCCGAACTTCACCAGCGGGGAACTGAACAGCGCCAAACTCATCGCTGCACAAACCCCGAGCACCGCTACCGCAATGGCCGGAATCACCCAACTCGGCACCCCAGGATCTTCCCAAGTGCGCGGTGTTCCCACCGCGCCCCCCTCTTTGTCGATGGAGCGGGAAATCTTCGTTAGGGAGAGTTTCAGAGAAGCTAGGGGCGTGTCCCCACCCGCATCAAACGGCCGGATTAGCAGCAGCCGCTGATTGCGCTCGCTGAACGCCCTGCCAAACCGCTCCACCACTTCATTTGGACTCATCCGCTCGATTTCCGCCGCCTGAATGGAGTGCAATCGCACCGTATTGTCTGGCCCTGCCACTGTCATCGCGGTCTCGCCGGTGAGCTTGGCAAACTCGGGTGAGCAATAGAACATCCCGAGCTCCCGAAGGAGCCCCATCGTGTCCTTGATTAGGGTGCGATTGCCGAGGACCGACTCTCCCTGGGGCAAGAACCCGGTGGCACCTTTATCGGCTGAGTCCCTCAGAATTGCCTCAATGTAAGCCATGCTCGGGCTCGTGACGTTTGAGTGCCTCGCCACCAAAACCAGGCCCGCCGCCTGAACGTGACTTGCCGCCGTCTCGTCCAGTCCGAGCGAAATCGAGTTGACCATAGCCGCTGGAACGTCCATCTCGACGGACAGGACTCGCGGAGCCGAGTCCGTGATCATAGGATCGCCGCCACCAGAAAATCCCACCATCCGGCGCTGGAAGCCCTCCCGCACCTTCGGGGCAAGTTGGGTGTCCATCTTGAGTCGCCGCGTCATGCCGGAGACTTCAACGGAGATCCGCCCCTCGTTGATGTAATCGCCGACCGTGGACTCGGGCAAAACAACCGCGCGCAGACCCTGCAACTTCAGTTCATCCAGCGCGTCCGCAACGGAAACCCCTGAACTCGCCGCCGCCGAAGCGATCACTTCGTACTCAAGAGCTGGCGCCGCCGCCTTATTCTTCGCTTCCACCCGGTGCCGCAGCGAAATCGAATAAAGCGACACCAAGGCCGCCACCAATACAAACCCCCATACCCAAACCGGCAATCTATTCGAATTCTTCATCCGGAATACGCTCCAAAGTGACGCTCTTCAAGAGCTTTGCCCGCCCCCCTAAAATCAAGACCGTCACCATCCCCGCCGCAAATCCACCCGCGTGAGCCCAGTTCGCCACTCCCTCTTGCGGAAGCAAAATTTGGAAGGCGAACCAAGACGCGAGCAGAATCCAAGCCGTGATCGTGAAGGTCCAAAAAACAAACGGAAACACCATGAACTGCACCCGGTTGCCCGGAAAGAGCAGGAAATAAGCCCCCAAAACTCCGCCGATGGCCCCCGATGCCCCCAGCGTCGGGATTGACGAACCGGGCAGCACATAAATGTGAGCCGCTGAGGCTACCACTCCCCAAAAAATGTAGTAGAGCGCATAGCGAACCGGTCCCAAAACCTGCTCCACTCGGTCGCCAAACGCGAGCAGGAACAGCAGATTCCCGACCAAGTGCATCAAGTTCGCGTGCAGGAACAGCATCGTGAACAGCGTGGTCAGATCGCTCGGGGTCCCTCGCCCCGCGATGGCGTCCAGAATCTCTTTCGGCTTCATCGCGAGGTCAGAAAAGATGACACCGCCCCCGTTTAGGCCTCCCATGCGATCCCACAAGAAGATCACCACGTTCAGCGCGATGAGCGTGTACGTGACATAGGGCCTTTCTTTCGAAAGCAGGTCATCGCGTAATGGGATCATAAAGTTCTATCGATCCCAGAAGATACCGAATTGACTCTCTTGGGGGCGTTCGTTGCGATCCGTCCAGTTCACCAGGCGCGACGCATTCCTCGCCCAGTTCGTGGCGATCGGATATTCGTCCGTGCCACCACCATCGTAAAACAATCCCAGTCCCAGTCCACGCTCGCGGAGACTGTT
Organism: Chthonomonas sp.; assembly: GCA_043754215.1. Lineage (GTDB taxonomy): Bacteria > Armatimonadota > Fimbriimonadia > Fimbriimonadales > Fimbriimonadaceae > JAFLBD01. The sequence goes on from JAYUVF010000103.1 coordinate 80,492, forward strand.
CTTTGGCACGTCCGCGCTTCGCCCGAGGGTGATGTTGCTGGCTTCGTACTTATCCGCGCCATCGAAATCCATGAATACCCCGATGCCGTTCGCGCTACTTCCGCCCAAGCTCAAGTTCGGCGCCTTGTAAGTGTCATCGCCGAATTTATCCAGCATCATCCCCACGCTGAAATCGTGGCCCGCACCCAGCGCCATGTTCAGAGTCGCCACATATTCATCCCGTCCGGCCTCGTCTTCGAGGTACCCGATGCCGAAATGGGCCGCCGAACCCTGGACGTACCAAACTCCGGAGTACTTATCGTTCCCAGACCGATCCCAAAGTGCGCCGACCCCGTCCCAATAGCCCACGCCTTGTCCGAAAACACCGCAACTGTACACGTCATCTCCGTCAAGGTCATAGAGCACCCCGATTCCGCCGCTCAATGAGTGCCCGTCGAGGTAGTCGGCACGCCGACCCACGCCAGCACCCTGAGCCATGCTAACGTTGGCTTGGGCCGTCTGCGGACTAGGGAAGTCCAGTTCCGTCGTGTTGGCGGTGTAGGTGTCGTTGCCCTGACGGTCCACCACCGCCCCAAAGCCGCCCGGGGCCCCATGCCCTTGCACGGCGCTAAATCCCGTATACCTGTCATTTCCCGCCAAGTCCTCTAACAAGGCCATGCCAAAGCTCGCATAGCCAATGCTGTTCGTGTAGGCATCGTAAATGTCGTTTCCAGAACTGTCACTCAGCACCGCCACGCCCATCGTCGCGCTAGCGAGGCCCGGGGAAGTAGTGCGGTACAGGTCGTCCCCTTGCAGGTCGAACAGCATGCTGAGCCCCATGATTGCGTTGCCCGGTCCCCAATTGGTCCCGGTCTTCCGACCAGCATCCGTGCGTACGGCCTTGGTAGCCAAACTCTCGTCGCTCAGGTACTTGTCGTTTCCTCGAGAATCCAGAACGATGCTCGCCCAGTTCGCAGGCGTCCGGTTGCTCGGATAGCCAATGTAGGTGTCATTGCCAGCCGAATCAATAATCAATAGCGCGGCCCCCCCGTCGTACTTGTCGTCCTTCCCCCCGCTGAACACGATGTCGCCCCAGCCGGTCGAAATCCTCATGCCAAAGGACTCGCTTCGATCAATGCCCAAAAGCTTGTTTCGGGCGATCGTGCAAGCCGCCGCCACGTCTTGAGCCCCGGCGAAAAGATAGTTGGGATCAACGGCCTCGATGTCTCGAATCATCCGGCTCGTTCTTTCGGCATCGTACGTCGCGGGTTCCGGAGTACGCGAACGCAGGAACAGGGACTCCTGATTGGGGATTGCCGCGAACGTCGCCCTGCGCATCGGAGCCACATCGAGCAGCACGGTCAATACGAGGGCCGCCGCTTGTCGAGCCGGCTCAGGGATGCTGGCTACATTTGGCATCGCGCCGGAGAGCAGATTTTCCCGCCGCATACGCTCGAGGGTGGACTGCAGTGCACCGGGCCTATTGGCAAATCGCTCCGCCGCTTCAATTTGGTTTCCAAGAAGCGATCGACGCACGCCCTTGCCCATCATACGTGCCCCAACTGCGAGACCGTCGCCCGGTTTATCGTTGGCACCCGCCAGTTGATCGCGCTGCATCCCCATCAAAAACGGCAATCGCCAAGGATTTTGAATTGCGCTGTCGTAGAACAAAGTGGACTGATCTCGGTCCTGGAAGAAGCTCAGAATCTGCTCATCGAACCGCGCCGACTGCGTATTTAACCCAGCAGTACCTAGCGCGATGTCAAAGGTGTTGTCTAAACTTTGTCCCATCGAACCGGCCGCAAGGCAAATCGTCATGCACAGCGTTAAGCTTCTCATTTTGTTCATTGTTCTCGGTTTCCTCACGGCGGGGAAGAGCGGGGCGCAGGATGCTCCGGTTCAGCAGCCTCCACCTCCCATCGTATTTAACCCCGTAAACTTAACGGCAGACGGTCCAGTGAAGTTTTGGATGCCCTCCGCCTACGCCAGTGGCTACCCGGAGAATCAGAACGTCCCCCTCCACGTATTAGTGCCCGAGGGACCGGGACCCCACCCGACGGTCATCATCCTCCATTACTGGGGAGCGGTGGATCTTAAGGCCGAGATGGAACTCGCGAAACGGCTCACCGGCCGCGGAATAGCATCGGTGATCGTCGAATTGCCTTACCACCTCACGCGCGCGCCAAAGGGCACCCGGAGCGGCGAACTCGCCATCCAACCCGACCCCGAACGCATGCGCGCCACGATGATCCAAGCCGTATACGATCTGCGAAGAACCTTGGATTGGATCGAAACGCGCCCCGAGTTTGACGGCGACAAAATCGGGCTCGCCGGAACCAGCCTTGGCGCGATCGTGGGAAGCTTGGCCTTTGCCATAGACCCCCGCATCAGCGCTTACTCCTCCATCCTCGGCGGAGCCGACCTCGCGAGCACCGTTTGGGGCAGTTCTCGTCTCGTCCGGGAGCGCGAAGTGCTTCGCAAAAATGGGTGGACCCGCGAAACCTTAGCCGATGCCCTCCGCCCAATCGAACCAACTGCTTACTTCAAGGCGGACGACCCCCGCCCCGCATATTTGATCGCCGCCCGGTACGACACCATCGTTCCGGTTTCAAGCTACCGAGCTTTGCAAAACGCCCTACCAAATCTGAAGACGCTTTGGATTGAAACCGGGCATTACGGAGGCTTCGTGGTGCAAAACAGCATCCATAATTCGGTGGTCAACTTCTTCGATAAGAGCTTTTCCGGACAAACCTTCAACGCCCCTGGCCGCCTGTACGCACCTACCCTGCGTCTCGCCGCTCCCGCCAGTCTGGAATCAGGCTTGCAGGTCGGATTGGGGCTCGATTTTTGGAAGTCGGATGAGCAAGGAACGGCCTTCGGAACGTTGCTACTAACTCCCAAAGGCCCTCAAGTTTTCATCGGAGCGAAAGTGGGCGGAGGGCTCGCGGTGGGAGCCTCAATCCAAACCAAACGCACCACGCTGGGGATGATGTGGAGCTTTGTCCTCTGACCCAAGCGGAACTCCTCGAAGCGGCGAGAGAAAACCTCGTACAGACGTACTTGGGGCTTGCCCTCGGCGTGGAGGGGACTTATGAACTCCGAACGGACTGGTGCCGAGGCACGATGTCGTTGCAGCCTTACTCCTTCTGCAACTTCGTGCTTGACTTGACTGCCTCAGGTCCGAAGATCGAGGACGCGTGCGATCAAATTAAAGCTTGGTCGGCTAGCCGACCTGGGCTGCGCGTTTTCTCGGTCTCGGGCGATCATGAAGATTGGGTGCCTCGGCTTCGAAAACTAGGTTTCCAACCGCTTCATGCCTTAAAGCAATTAATCTGGAAACCTATGGGCAACACATCTTTGGGCGCCCCGCTCCCTCCTCTCGAGGGCGAGGAGGAGCGCGTAGAGGTCTCGAAGTTCATGGTGCAGCAATTTTTCGCCATGAACGAAGCCCCGTTTCGCCGGGTCGTCGTCGAGGCCACCGCCAACGCCCCCCACCAATTGGTGGCAATCCGTGCGCAAGACTCCCTCGCCGGGGCCGCGATGCTCTCCAGGACGCCCTCTGCTCTCGGCCTCTACAACGTCTGCGTGGCACCTAGCTTGCGCCGCCGTGGCTACGGCGATGCCTTGGTGCGAGCCGCTCAAGCAGAAGCCCAGGTGGCCCAGATCCCACTAGTGTTGCAGTGCGATGAAAATCTTGTGAGGTGGTATGCCAAGCTCGGATTCCAAGTATTTGGCGAAATGCAAAGCTTTCAATGCCGATTCTGATCAAAAGTTGCGTAATATAGAGATTAAGTTTTGCTGAACCGACGCGCCTTCACTCTGATTGAGTTGCTGGTGACCGTAGCCATTGTCGCGGTCATGTCGGCCATCTTGTTTCCAGTCTTTATGGGGGCACGAGAATCCGCCCGCCAAACGGTCTGCGCCAGCAACTACCGTCAGGCCGGATTTGCGAGCACACTCTATTTGGGCGACAATAACGACGGATTCTTGCCGGCGGCATACAATGCTTCGCTCACCGCCAGCTCGACTAACGATCGCCGTTGGCCGCAGCTCTTGCGAGCCTACTTGCCCGAGAGCCTCGTCTTCAAATGCCCCAGCGATCCGACCCCATGGCCTCGCCCACCCGCCATCTTTGACCCGGACCTCGTGACCGGGAATGCCGCCGCTTACGACTATCAAATCGCCAAGCTGAGCAACCTCGGTTACAACTACCTTTACCTCGCCCCGATCGTAAACCTTGGTGGAAGAAGGACGTCCATGCCGCGGTCTGTCGGTATGGTCACGAGACCCGAAGAAACGGTTTTTGGCGTGGATTCAGCGTTCGATGTGGATGAAAGCGGTCGGCCATTCGGCGGAGGTAGTCACCTAGTCGTCCCTCCTTGCCGCTTCCAGCAGAACGGCGAGACCCAGATTGACACTTTTTTCTTTGGACAAGGGATCGAAGTCGTGGTGGCCGATCTTGCCTGGAGCAAGGACGGCAGTCAGAACCTTCGCGAATACGGTGGCGCCTGGCCTTGGCACCGCGGCCGTATGACCGTGCTTTTCGTGGACGGGCGCGCCAAACCGTTGTCGCCGTTGCAACTAGCGCGAGGATGCAACGTCGAAAACGCATTTCAGGGCGTGATTGTCGATCCGGGCAACTACAACTGGGACCTCCAGTAAGGTCGCACACCCCAAGGACCTGCCATAATCTCTACTTGGCGCTCGCGCCACTTATTTAGGAGATTTAAACAGGACCCATGAAAGTCAGCATCATCGGCGGCGGTGGCCGCGTCGGCTCCGACGCCGCATTCGCTTTGCAACTCGGCGGAATCGTAAAGGAAATCGCCCTCGTGGATATGAACGCCGATATGGCTGCGGGCGAGGCCCTTGACCTTCGTCACGGCTCCCACTACACCGCCAGCCAGGTGATCACCAGCAGCGGCGACTACGGAGTGGTCGAAGGTTCTAACTGCGTGGTCATTACAGCTGGTCTGCGACGGAAGCCAGACGAAAGCCGACTCGAACTGATCAGCCGCAACGTCGGCCTGTTCAGCACGATTCTCGACAGCCTCAAGGGCGCTAAGCTAGCACCTGACGCCACCATTGTGGTGGTCTCCAATCCGGTCGACATTCTCACCCACCTCGCGATCGAATCCGGCATTACATCTCCCGCTCGAACCATCGGCCTCGGCACCGTGCTCGACACCTGCCGATTCTGCTCACTCCTCGCCGACCACTTCAAGGTGCCAGCGAAGGACGTTAACGCGTTGATCCTCGGCGAGCACGGCGACAGCATGGTTCCGATTTGGAGCAGCGCAAACCTTGGCGGCGCCCCTCTATCCTCGATTGAAGGCTTCTCCCAAGAAACTGCCAGTGGCATTTTTGAGTTCACCAAGAAATCAGGGGCGGAAGTCATTCGCCTCAAAGGCGGCGCGGGTCGCGCGGTCGGTGTCTCGATCAAAGAAGTGGTCGAAGCCATCGCTCTCGACAGCGGACGGGTCCTCCCCGTTAGCGCGCTCCAGACCGGCAAGCTGGGAATCAGCGACATTACGCTCTCCCTTCCGACCCGAGTTGGTCGAGGCGGCGCGACCGAAATCCTCGCTCCCGGCGTCACCGAAGCAGAGAAGGAAGCCCTCCATAAGTCGGCGGCTGCCCTCAAGGATGTCCTGGGTCAAGTCAAAGCTGGCGTTTAGTCCTCGCTAACACGAAGAGCCCCGGCGAAGCGTCGGGGCTTTTTTTTGTGCCGGAGTTTCACAGTTCCGCTAGCAGTTCAGGTTCAAATCGCGTAAGATGCACGGTAGGCGCGAACTTTGGGCATGCTCAGATCCGTTCAACAGCCACGTTAGAGAAGATGGAAGCTATGAAATTACGACGACCGATGTTGTGGGGTGCATTTGCGGCACTACTGAGCACGACCACATTTGCGACTGCGCAGTCCCTCGCCGACTTTGCCGCCCTTCAAGCGGGCACCATTCAGTCGTTGGAATCCAGCGTTCCTGGTCTCAAGACCTTCCGCGAGGGCGATTCTATCTCCCGAATCTACGGCGCGCCATTTGCCTTCGGCAAATCCGCGATCGAATCTGCGAGGTCGTTCATCCACGCTTACCCGAACGCCCTTGGCGGCGGCATTGCGGACTACGTGTACGAAGGTGAGCAGGACCTGATGAACGGCAAGTTCACTGCGGTCTACTTCAACCAGTTCGTCAATGACGTTCCGGTAGACCTCGGCGGCGTAACCCTCCTCGTTCGTAATGAATCCAATTTTCCGCTCGTGCTTGCCGTCAACTCCAGCGAAACAGTAGCTCCCATCGGCACAAAGCCGATCTTCACGGAAGAAATGGCAATCGAAGCCGTGGCGAAGCAAAACGCACGGCTGACCATGTTTAGCGCACCTGCGCTCGCCATCCACCGTGGCGAGTCGGAGAACCGACTGACGTGGCAGTTTGAGGCCGAGTCCCCTTTCCTCAGCCGACCCGAAAAGTTTAAAGTCTTCGTAGATGCCATCACCGGAGAGATTATCGAGTGGCGCGATTTGATCTGCTACGCCGATGTAACAGGTTCGGTGCGTGGATATGCGACCCCTGGTCTACTGCCGGATCAAGCCAACAACCCTGCCGTTTTGACCAACCTATTCGATGCCAAAACGACCATTGTTGGCGTTTCCACCGCCTACGCGGATTCGAGCGGCAACTTTACGCTCACCAACCCCGGCACCACGCCAGTGACCGTCAATTCTACGCTCGAAGGCCGCTGGGTCAGGGTCATAGATAACACCGGCACCACCCTCGCCTTCGCGCCGACGGTGACCCCGCCGGGTCCGGTGGATTTCCTTTACAACGGCGCTCCCAGCGTGATGACTACTTCCCAGGTCAACGGGCTGATTCACACCACCATCGTCCACGACTTTGTGAAGTCTGTCAATGCATCCTATCCGGGCGTCGATATCCAGATGCCCTGCAACGTCAACGTCGCGGGTCAAGGCAACGCCTTCTACAACGGCAGCTCAATCAACTTTTACAACGCGGGGGGAGGCTATCCCAATACATGCTACAGCACGGTGGTCTACCACGAATACGGTCACCACATCGTCAACCGGGCGGGCACGTCGCAGGGCGGCTACGGCGAAGGGATGGGTGACGTCACCGGCATTCTGATCACCGGTGATAACAACCTGGGAATGGACTTCACGGGCCAAGGCAACGGGCCGCTACGGAACGCCATCAACACGATCATGTATCCGTGTAGCTTGCCGATTCACACCCAGGGTCAGATTTTGGCGGGCAGCTTCTGGAATACGTTGCAGGAGATGAACGCAGCATTCGGCACCGCTACCGCCATGAGCATTCTTCGTCCCCTATGGCTGAACAGTATTTTGGTCCGCCCCCCGTTCATCTCCAGAGCAATTACGGTGGACGTCCTGACGCTGGACGACAATGACGCGAACCTTAACAACGGAACTCCCCATTACGATGAGATTGCCGCAGGATTTGGATCGAAAGGGATGAATGCGCCGGCCGTGAACCGCCTCAACATGGCGGCGGTTTCGCTCCCTCCGCAGATCGTACAACCTACTGAATCCGCCTCCCTCTCGCGATCGGGTCTTCCGTTTGTCGTAAGCGTAACCGATAACCTAGACATCGTAAATCCAAATGCGGTGCGTCTGCGCTACGCGACGGGAACTGGCGCCTACACCACCGTCAACATGGTTCCTATCGGAGGAAACCAATACCGGGCGTTCGTTCGAACCCCGGCGACCGGACAGTCGCTTCGCTATTTCGTTGAAGCCACCACCCAGCAAGGCAACTATTTCTCTGGCCCGGTCGGCACCGCTACCCAGTTCAACTCGGTAGTAGTTGCCAAGAAGGTCACGCCCATCTTCACCGATACGTTCGACACCAATCTCGGCTGGACCTTCGCCGCCAGCTCAAGCCTTACGAGCGGTGCCTTCGAACGTGCAGACCCCAACGGCACTGTCTTTGAAGGGGCTGCGGCCAATCCCGAAAACGATTCTGACGATGCAGGCACGTTTTGCCTCTTCACGGGTCAGGGCGCGGTAGGTGCGGCCGCGGGCACGGCCGATGTAGACGGGGGGCCCGCCTACGCATACTCCCCTACGATCAACATGACGGGAGGGAACGCCATTCTGGAGTTCAGCCACTGGTTCTACAACAACCTTGGCGACGACTGCCTGAACGTGTGGATCTCCAACAACAACGGGGCGACCTATATCCCAATCTACGGTCAAATCCGCAGCGCCACGAGTAACACCTGGAATCGGCAATCCATCGTTCTGGGCAACCACATTGCCCTGACCAGCCAGATGAAAATCCGCGTAACCACCTTTGACACCGCGACCGCCAACATCACCGAAGCCGCAATCGACAATGTTGTTGTGAAGCGCTTGCAATAATCCGAACCAGCCAGACCTCCCCCACGGAGGTCTGGCTTTTGGCCGATTTGTAAACAATATCCTTTAATTGCTTCCGGAACAGGACAAAAGCCTTTAATATGAGAGTCAGGCACTTGGATGTGCCTTTTCTTTTAGGAAGGACTCATATGAACAGAAAGACCCTGAGGATTATTTCTCTCTCACTCACTTTGGCGATTGGTGGTGTCGTAGCCACGAGCTGTGGTGGCGACGCGGTTCCCGCCGATTCCGCCGCCGTGCGCTTCCCGGAGATCATGCGCCGCACCTGTGGCACCGTCGAGCCGACCCAATCGAAGATGGCCTCCGTTGAACTGGAATTGGCTCAAGCCACCCCAGAGCGAGCGGGCGGAAACATTACCGTTCCGGTTTATGTGCACGTGATCACCAACGGAACAGCAGGCAATGTGAGCGATGCGGCAATTGCAAGCCAAATCAACGTCCTTAACACAGCATTTGCCGGAGCTCAGCCAGGTGGGGGCTTCGATACCTCCTACAGATTCCAACTGATCGCCACGACTCGGACATCCAACTCCAGTTGGTATACGGCAGGGCCGGGCACCGTTGCAGAGACGCAGATGAAAGCGGCTCTTCGACAAGGGTCCGCCGATGATCTAAACCTTTATCTGAACAACATGGGTGGAGGGCTTCTAGGCTGGGCGACCTTCCCGTGGGAATACGCGAACAATCCGTCTAAGGATGGCGTGGTGGTGCTGTCGGCTTCGATTCCTAACGGTTCAGCGGCTCCATACAATGAAGGAGACACCGCTACTCATGAAGTCGGACACTGGCTGGGGCTTTATCACACGTTCCAAGGCGGATGCGCCAAGAATAACGACTTTGTCGCGGACACTGCGGCGGAACGCAGCCCGGCATACGGTTGTCCATCCGGGCGTAACTCGTGCACTGGGTCCCGATACCCAGGCAACGATCCGATCGAGAACTTCATGGATTACTCCGACGACTCGTGCATGTATCGGTTCACCACCGGTCAAAACACGCGCATGGATAGCGCGTGGAGCACCTACCGATCCGGGCGATAATCTGAGCCTAGTCAAAGCCCTCTCACGCAAGACGTGAGGGGGCTGGTTTATGCCCCGTAGGGCACAGCACGAGAGTTGCGTTTCCCTGCCTACCTCTTCTGATTGGAGTGCGGAGCTCCAGCTCCGCAATTGTCCGGTCAAGGTGACTTCTGATTGGAGTGCGGAGCTCCAGCTCCGCAATTGACCGCTCAAGGGTGATTTCTGATTGGGGTGCGGAGCTCCAGCTCCGCAATTGTCCGGTCAAGGGTGATTTCTGATTGGAGTGCGGAGCTCCAGCTCCGCAACTGCCCGCTAAAGGTGACTTCTAAATGGAGTGCGGAGCTCCAGCTCCGCAATTGACCGCTCAAGGGTGATTTCCGCGCCTAAGCCCCGTAGGGCACCCAGATGTTCTTCACCTGCACCGCGCGGCGCAGGAATTCTCGGCTGGGCGTTCCCATCCAGTCCGTACCCTTCGGGCACCAGGTTTGCTTGAGATTCGCCGCGCTAAGGCGCTCGGTCAGCTCACCGTTCGGGCCGAAGTTCCAGACGGCCATAACGCCGTCGTGTTCGAGCAGAGGTTTCTCGACCTCATCCAAGGTTCCGGTAACGATGTTCAGGACGCCCCCCGGTAAGTCGCTGGCGTCCAGCACCCGATAGAGTTCGCAAGCCGGAAGCGAATTTGACCGGGAGGGAATAGCTACCACCGCATTGCCCATCGCGATCAGCGGCGACACCGCCGAAACAAATCCCAAGAACGGAAACTCATCAGAGCAAACCACGCCACAAGTTCCCAGAGGCTCATTGCGCGTATAAACCAACCCGCGCATGGGCACCTGGTGAACCAGCCCGTCATTCTTATCCGCCCAGGCCGCCCAATACATCAGCCGCTCGACGGTGGCATCGAATTCCCGATCCGAAACCCCAACCCCAGCAAAAGTCGTCCGCTCCGCCGCCAGGTTCTCGGCGATGTAAAACAAAATCTGCGCCCGCAAGTGACCCGCGCTCTTCGACCACGAGCCAAGCGCGCCCTCCGCCGCTTCCACCGCATTCCGAATATCCTTCCGATTCCCCCGCCCGACCTCTTGGCCGTGAATGGTCAGCGAATAGCCGCCGTCGGGACGAGCCTGTTTGCCGTTGATGTAGAGTTTGTGAGTGCGATCGAGGGAAGTGGAGGGAGTCTGAGGGATGTTGAGGGATGTTGCCGTTGCAGAAACCACCTCCCTCAACTTCCCACCATGTCCCTCCCCCTCCCTCAAGTATTCGTACAAGCCCTCCCGACCACCCTCTCGCCCAAACCCGCTCTCCCGATAGCCACCAAAACCCGCCGCGGCATCAAACTGATTCGAGCAATTCACCCACACCGTTCCCGCCTTGATGCGACTAGCGATGTCGTGAGCCAGGTTCAAATTCTCGGTCCAGACGCTGGAAGCCAATCCATACACCGTGTTGTTCGCCAAGGCAATCGCCTCGTCCGGCGTCCTAAACGTCATCGCCACCAACACCGGGCCGAAAATCTCGACCTGCACCACCGAAGACGCCGGCCCGACGTCGGTCAATAGTGTCGGTGGGTAATACCACCCCTTGGTCGGACAAACGAAAGATGAGGGTTGGAATTTACAAGCCCCCTCCGCCACCCCTTGGTCCACCAATTCGGAGATCCGGTCGAGCTGAACGCGGTCCACAATCGCGCCCAAATCTACCGATTTATCCAGCGGATCGCCGACGCGCAGGTTTTCCATCCGCGCGCGGACCTTGGCGTACACCTTCTCCGCCACGCCTTCTTGCACCAGCAGGCGAGAGCCGGCGCAGCACACTTGGCCCTGATTGAACCAAATCGCGTCCACCATTCCCTCCACGGCGGCGTCGAGGTCGGCGTCTTCGAAGACAATAAACGGGGATTTTCCGCCTAATTCTAGGCTTAATTTCTTGCCCGTTCCCGCCGTGACCGTCCGCAGAATACGCCCGACTTCGGTCGAACCGGTGAACGCCAGCTTATCCACGTCCGGATGCGCCACCAGCGCTTTGCCCGTTTCGCCGTCGCCAGTAATGATGTTCACCACGCCCGCCGGTAAACCGACTGCGGCGCATATTTCCGCGAATAATAGGGCGGTTAATGACGTAAATTCGGCGGGCTTCAGGACTACCGCGTTGCCCATCGCGATGGCGGGGGCGATCTTCCACGCCATCATTAATAAAGGAAAATTCCACGGAATAATCTGCGCGCAAACCCCCACCGGTTCGTATCCCGGAAATTCCTCGTCGCGCAGTTGCGCCCATCCGGCGTGGTGATAGAAGTGCCGCGCCACCAGCGGGATGTCGATGTCGCGCGTTTCGCGGATCGGCTTGCCGTTGTCCATCGTCTCCAGCACCGCGAAGAGGCGCGAGTGCTTTTGAATCTGCCGCGCAATCGCATACAAAAACCGCGCCCGCTCGGCCCCGGTCAGGGCTTGCCATGCGGGCAAAGCGTTTCGGGCCGCCGCCACCGCCTGGTCCACTTCCTGCGCGCTCGCCTGCGCGATCTTGGCCAGGGGCTCGCCGGTGCTGGGGTTGAAGCTGTCAAAGTGCCCGCTCCCCGGGCGCCATTCGCCGCCGATGAAGTGCCCAAACGCCCCGCCGTGCCCATCAATCCACTCCATCCCCAAGTTCGCCGCCTCCGGCGCCGGTCCGTAGTCGAGGGTCTGAAAGATGTCTTTGACGGTCATGTGCGTACCTAAGTATAGCGTCCCGAACCGCCTTCCCCCGAACCCCATTTGCCTTCCCTCAAACCCTAAAAGGCACCTCTCAAAGCCTATTTGTCCATCCTCAAATTCAATTTGTCACCCCTCAAACGGCATTTGTCTGTCCTCAAACTCAATTTGAGGACAGACAAATAAAGATTGAGGCCAGACAAACGCACTTTGTGTAGCCTCAAACTCCGCTTGTGGACGCCTTAGTCGTCTACCGACCCAAAGTTGCCAATCACGATATCAATGTCACCGGCATCCACTTCACCGGACCCATCGGTATCGGTGTACGGATACCCCGCGCCGCCCGACCCGCCGAAGTCGGCGATGACTTCGTCGATGTCAGCCGCGTCGACCTCCCCGGTTTGGTCCACGTCTCCATTCACCAGTTGTGCGTTCACAACGGTAACAGACGCGCCCATCGTCACGTCGTACGATTTTCGCAGTCCCGAGCGGAAGTGGAATCGAAGAGTGGCGGCTCCCTCAATTCCAGTGGTGAGCTGGAAGGCGCCTGCACTGTTGAGAGCGCAAGGCAGCTCAACCACGAATTGATTTCCTTGCCACACCTCAACCGAACCCGGCTCGATCGCATAGGTTCCCGTGTAATCATTGAGCGTCAAAGTTCCCGCAACGCGCCCAATCAGTGGAGCCGATTCCATGAACCCGGCATCCAGCTTGAGTAGCCCGTCCGAACTCGCGAGGGGCCCCACGAGAGGTTCACCGACGGCCGAGGTTGACCGGATATCCGGGTGGTCCATATGTCCTCCAAAGGAGCTAAACAGGTAGTTCAGACTCCTGATCGGCGATCCCGCCGGGTCAACCAGAATGCCGTCCGTGTTGGCCCATGGCCCGACTACTCCCGCACCGTTGGTCGTTCGCGCTCGGACGATCACATTTGTTCCCGCCGGAATCGTTAACCCGCTAATCTCGAGGAAGGGGCTCCCCGAGTTAACGGAGGTTATTCCTCGGAAACGGGTCGGATTGTCGCTGTCCCCGACGCTATATTCCGTCGCCGAAGTGCCCGATTCGGGATCTTGTCCCCCCGTGATCACGACATTGAGCGACGAATCGCTGCTCGTCATGTTGCCTTCGTCCACCAGGACTGGCGGGGGTGGCGCGGTCGTGTCGATCTTAAGCGTCAACGCATGGGCCGCCTCCTGATTACCCGCCCCGTCTCGAGCGTAGTAAGTGAAAGGCACTTGCCCGAGCTGGCTGATAACGACCGGCGCAGAGTATTGGACTGGGGCTCCCCCGTTCACTGTGTACCAGGCGTTCACTCCGCTACTCGGCGCCGGGTCAGATCGATTTACAGTAGCGGTGGGAGCCGCTGTATACCAACCGTTTGTCCCTTGTGTACCGGTAATCGAGACGGTAGACGAAGGGAACTGGCTATCTCGCCGATACGTGCCTAAGATAATCGTAGTGGTGTTGCCGGTCTCAGCGCCAGAACCGGTGTATGTGTTGTCCTCGGCCACGACGGTGAGAACGTTCTCGCCTTCGGGCAACGAAGCGGAGCCATTGGCTCCGAAAATCGTTGTTGCCGCATTTCCTCCCCACCAGTAGCGCGTTTTGCGAACTCCAGAATGAGCATCTGTGGCGGTCCAAGATACGCTTGGCGCACCGTTAACCCATGTGTTTTGTGGCGGCCCACCGGATGGCCCACCACCGGGTGGGATGGGATCCCAACCGCCACTCCATCGGGGTGGGGGAATGGCAACCCAAGGTGAACTGCTGTTGCGCCGAGTTCGGACGTCGTACTCGTGCCATCCCACCCCGGCATAACCCACACCTATGAACCCACCGCCGTTGTTTTGATAGATCCCGCTCTCCCAACCCGTTACCCAATCATATTCTTGATAGTCATGTGGAGCTCCGCCCGAGATAGTGTAGTTGAGGCGCTGAGCGGGATTATTGATGTCGTAGGAGTTGTACCAAATGCCTTGGGGCATCGTCTGAGACCATGAGACAGATGTGTTTGAGCTTGGCGGGCTATGCGACATTAGATATGTGTATGGAGCTACAAACCCCCGATGGTCCAAGGTATTAACATCACCATTGAAGTTAGCTGGAAGTGTCCCACGCCCCCATCCTGAAAGCAAAACCCCGGACGGTCTCACACCGAAATGAGTGTGAGTGTTGCTGCCCTGGTTCTTCACATGACCAATGATCTCGCCTGCATTAACAAATTCGTTGTCCTCCAGGCCCGGCTTGATGGAAACATGGCCATACACAACAAAGAAAGTGCCACCGGTGTTGAGCTGAAACTCAACCCACATAAATGCCTGATCCGCAGCCAATCCAGTAGCATCATGGCGGATCCATCCGGGGGCCACGGCGTACACGGGCGAACCCGCGGTTGATCCATAGGCGCTTCCAAGGTCACACCCTAAGTGGTAAAGACCGGTAAAGTAGGAGGATCCATAATATAGCCAGTTGGTGTTGCTGTTGAGCAAAACCGGCGTCGGTGAATAAAATCCAGTTAGCATCTGGACCTGCCCCAAGGCAAAGTTGGCGCAGCCGCAAACCGCTGCCAGAGCCAGGAGGCGAGTAGTCTTTGCGCTTGACAAAGTCAGTCGAATCACCTGCGTCGCTCCTTCAGAAAATCGGTCAAGTTGCCACCACAAGGTGAAAATTCTCTATCAAACGAGCTCACTTTATTGTCACGAACGGCTTGTTCCTCGCTGATTAAATCTAGAGCCAGCACCAGAAGTCTTTTGGCTACCATTATTTCACCCTCATGATGAAGACCAGACCCACGTACGAGGGCACAGTACTGAATGACTGCCCGCCCCCGGCGTTGTTGATGCTAATTCCGGTTGTCGAGGGAACAGTTCCATGCACAGTCTGAAAGGGCGAATTAATGCCTTCGTTGGCAATAGCGTAAATGGCAGTTGCTCCACTCTGGGCAAGGTTGTGATATGCCTTATGGCTGTGGCCTGGGTCATTGACGCCATGGGCGTGGACGGGCATTTGAGCCTGTGTCAGAGTCTGGGTATCGCTGCCACCTGAGGGCAACGTCGTGGTGACATCTCCGGTTGTGCCGCGGATAAATTTTCCACTTAAACTCGGCGAGGACCTGCCGTTTAGGGGGCTCGCCGGATCACTGATGGTCGAACCATCACAGAGCTTCCAACCTGAAGGTATTGAGGCCGAATTGCCATACCAAGAGATAACCGAACCTACTGGAACGATCGCACCCGAGGGCAAGGCGGATGCGGGAACATGCGCCACCGACATGGCAAACGGCACGGCTCCCATTTCCTGGCGCGGCGTCAGAGTCTTCCCGTCCACGGTCGTCTCAAGCCAAAGCGGGCCGTTGGTAAAGAGATCGGCCGGAAATGGATCTGGGGCGTCCTTGCCCAACTTTGCGCTGTAGATACCCCCTCGTACAGCCACCACTTCGGTGTCCCACCAAAGTTCAGGTCCTCCAATCGCCGAACCAAAAATGCGAAAAACAACAGTTTTCGGGCCATCGGGTAGCGGTGCGCCACTTGGCCCCGTCAGCCTCCCCTGGTAGTTGATCCAATTGGGAGGACCCGAGGACTGCATGTTAAGAACGGCCGAAGCCATGTAGGTGGCGCAAACCATTGCGACGCACAGAGTAAGTGTTTTTCCGGTTTTCATTTTGTACTTTCCTTTTCAAGTCGGGCGAGGCGAGCCTCGAGCTTTTGCAATCTCATGTCCCACGACGCTTTCTCGGCAACTCTGCGCCGCTCTTGCTCCTTAACTGCCTCGACGAGCACACCGACAACTTTTCCGTAGTCGAGCCCGGTGGCATGTCCGGCCCCGTCGAAACCCACAATCTGCGGAATCACTTTGGCAACCTCCTCAGCGATCAATCCCGTATCGGCATGACCATCTGATTTCCACTGGTAGTTGACTCCCCTCAATGCAAGAACTAGTTGCAGTCCGTTCGGGATCGTCGTCACGTTCTTCTTGTAACGAACCGAAGAGTAAGTCTCAAATTGGGGGGCCTGAATCTTGACATAGGAGTACGTGCGGTCCCCATGAAATTCAGTTTTCGTCTGTCCATTTAGGACGACGTGGAAGCGGCCATCGCTAAACCAGTTGAACCCCGTATCGCTATCGCCTATAGCTAGATCAACTGTAGGGTCCCCACTGAATCCGCGACTGTCGATGTAGACATTGCTCCTGGCCCTAATACCCTGTGTTGTCACTCCTCCATTGAAGAGCGCGGAGCCACCGCTGTCGATCATGAAGCGCATTGCGCCGGCCGTGAAAAGCTGGATCCCGCTATATCCTGACAATCGAGCAATTGCACCGCCACCGCCATGATACCAACCGAGTGAGTAATTACCAATTTCATAGCCGCCGTAATTGAAGCGATCAGCGATCGAAACCCCCAGATATCGGTTGATTGTTACCTGTAGGCCCAGCGGATCGTATGCCAAATATCCGTTGCTCACGCGCGAGAGGGACGCACCGTCCTGAGCGAGTTTCGCCGAAGAAATAGAACCGTCGGCAATCTTTGGTGACGTGACGGAAAGGGGTTGCAGCTTTGCCGTGCCAATTGAGTTATCAGGGACAGTCTGCGCCATCATCGCGAATGGAGAAGCGGCGAGTTCCTGTCGGGGGACCAAGGTTTTCCCGTCAACGGTCGTTTCGAGCCATAGCCTTTGGCTAAAGAGCGTTGCCGAGAAGGAGTTCGACTCAGTTTTCCCCAGGGCCGCACTGAAGATGCCTCCTCGCACGGCGATCATCTGATTTTCGGTCCAAAGCAACGTGCCCCCGGTCGGCGCGTCATAGAGTTTGAAAGTCGCCGGGTAGCTGTTATCGGCGAGTGGAACTCCCAAGGCCGAGACTAGTCTCCCCTGGTAATTGATTGAATTCGGCAGTTCAGCTCGGACAGCGGTGGCACTTGCCAGAAGTACGGCGGCAATGAGAGTAGCCCTTGAGAAATGGTTCATGTTCGTAAAGATGCGCGGCAAATGGCCGCACTTTCACCATACAGACATTTTATAGATCTGTCAAATGCAATGTTTGCGAACTGTTGGGTTAGGCGATTTGCTTGAGATCGCCATTTTTTCCGATGAGCCAGACCGAGCCTCTGGGCCATGTCGCAGCGGCGGCGTCAATCCTATCCCAGTGTTGGTAGATCCACTTCGCACGGTCCCATGCTTTCATGTGATCGAAAAACTGACCCAGCATCAGGTAGGTCGCTCCCATCGCCGCGATCTCTTGGGCGGTCAAGCCCCGCGTTTTCTCGTTTCGATCAACGGATATGGCGATCCAGTCATTTTTGACCGTCATTGGAATCCAAACATCGTCCGTGAGCCCCTTCATGCCGATCGCAAGTGGATGGAGATGACTGCCCGGTGCTTTATTGGAGCGCAGGCTAGCGACGAGCTTTGAGCTAATGTTCTCGTCGAAAAAGTATGCAACCAACGGGCTACACCGCTTCCGCAAGTGATTGTTCGAACTGTAGAACGTGCTTGACCTGCTCTACGGTGATGTCGAATTGGTCGGCAACAATATCCAGGTCCTGCTCTGCGACAAATAGTCGGAAGATGGATCGGGTGGGGATGCGTGTTCCCGCCACAATTGGATCGCCAAATTGGATGGCAGGAGTGACTAGCACGTCATTGCGTCCATGCCTTGGCTTCCAAGCCGCTACCAGATTTGCCTCAAATTCTAACTCCTTCACCAGGCCGTGTATGCGCTCCATAACGATTTGGCCGGTGTCTACCTGGATGAAACCCGTGCCGTGTTCTCGAACGATTTTCTTGCCGTTGACAAACAGCTCCTGTGAGGCGAACGGGTAGGGGGTGTTTAGCTCCGCCGCTAGCCTTTTAGCGACCTCGCGAATGGTCTCCAACTTGACATCAAATTTTCGAAATTCGCGAACCGCCATGAGTTCGAACATTTCCCGGAAGTTGATCACCCTCGTATGCTCCCGATTTGTTAGCAAAACCGGCGGCTTCGTTCCGAGGTCTTCCTTTCGCTTGTACGTGTAACCGTTTGCCCAGTTTGACAGTCGGGAGGGCGTGACGCGAAGGAGCCGCGCGGCCTCTGGCAGCGAATATATGCCCACTTCCATCGTGTCAGACTTCATTGCTTCCATTATAGGACACTTACTCCGCGGTGAACGTTCTGTCCCGGCAAATGTCCCTCCAGTATTTCCGCCACCTGCCAACAATCCTGACAAAGGGCGAGCCGCTCAGGAGGATAACAAGAACAGCCTAATGGCCAATGACTTTAACAGATATAGCGATAGCACACTCAACAGCAAGATCAGTGGGATGACTAGCACCATGATCGAGAACCCCACCGACTACGGCCTCACGCTGGACCAGGTGGAGGAACTGCAGGACGCGAACACCGCTTTCGATCTTACGATTGAGATTGCGCAGCTCGCTGACCAGAACAAGCTTTCGGCTTACCAAGCCAAGTTTGCTCAGCGCGCCGAGTTGCTCACCATTTTGGGGAGCCTCGCCAAGCGCGTTTATGGTGATCCGAACGTGGACGATAAGGCGTTGACCAACGCCGGTTTCGCCCCACGCCCGGGCAAGCCTCAGTACAACACCCCCAACGTCCCGACGAATGCGACGGCGACGGTGGCGGGGCCGAGCGAGGTGCTCATCAAGTGGAGCCGCAACGGGAACCCTGTCCCGACGCAGTTCATCGTGGAGAAACAGACGCCGACCGGATGGATTCAAATCGCTTCCGTCACGTCGTCGAAGTTCATCCACTCGGGCATCGAAGCCGGCGAGCCGCAGACGTACCGCGTCTACGCGCAGCGTGGCAATCGGCGCAGTTTCAACTCAAACGAAGCGGCGATTTGGAGCGAATCGGAGGGCTCCGGTCTCAGTTTGGCTGCATAAGCAGCCCGCTTCCCCGACCCCGTGCGGCAAGCCCGCCCGCCCCTCCTCCGAGGGGCGGGCGTTTTCTATTTGAGAGACCTCAATGCATGCCGCTGATCACGCCGTCGTCGCTGACATCAATCCGCAGCGCGGCGGGGGATTTGCCCATGCCGGGCATCAGCATGATATCGCCGCAGACGGCGACGATGAACCCCGCGCCGGCCGAGACTTTCAGCTCGCGAACGTGAACATCGAAATCGTGGGGGGCGCCGAGGCGGGAGGCGTCGTCGCTCAGACTCATCTGCGTCTTCGCGACGCAAACCGGGAGGTCGCCGTAGCCGTGCGTTTCGATCCACTCCAGCCGCTTCGTGGCGGCTTTGCTGAAGGTCACCCCGCGCCCGCCGTAAACCTGACGGACCAGCTTTTCGAGTTTCTCGGTCACCGAGTCGCCTCGTTCATAAATCGTCTGAAACTCGGAAGAATTCTGCGCGGCCTCGGCGACCATTTCCGCGAGTTCGACGCAGCCTTCGCCCCCGCCCATCCACGGGTTGGAGCCCACGGCCTGGACCCCTTGGGCGACGGCGTAGGCTTCCACGTAGCCAAGATCCTCCGGCGTGTCGTCGGCAAAGCGATTCACCGTCACGATGACCGGCGGGCCATAGCGGCGAAGGTGCCGAATATGCTGACCGAGATTCTCGCAGCCCTTCGCCAGATCGCCCGCGCCGTGGTGGCGCAACGCGCGGACGGTGGCGACGAGCACGATTACATCCGGTCCTCGGCCCAGCGCCGGGCAGACGATATTCAAGAATTTCTCGCCGCCGAGGTCGGAGCCGAAGCCGCCTTCAGTCACGAGGTAATCGGTCAGCGCGAGCCCGACCTTCGTGCCCTCCACGCTCGAACACCCGTGGGCAATGTTGCCAAAAGGGCCGCCGTGCAGGATCGCCGCGCCGCCCTCCATTGTCTGCACCAAGTTCGGGCGAATGGCATCGCGCAAGAGAGCCGCCATCGAACCCACCGCGCCGACATCCTTCGCGGTGATCGGTTTGCCCTCACCGTTCAGCCCGAGGATGATGCGCCCGAGCCGGGCTTTGAGATCGGCCAGGTCTGTCGCCATGCATAGTGCCGCCATGACCTCGCTGGCGGGGGTGATGAGGAATCCATCCGACCGCACCGGCCCATTCGTGCCGCCGATGCCCACCACGATCTCGCGCAGGGCGCGGTCGTTCATGTCCACCGCACGCGGCCACCAGACTTGGCGCATGTCGAAACCGAGCGGATTGCCGTGATTCAGCGAGGAATCGAGCATCGCCGAGAGGACGTTGTGCGCGGCGGTGATGGCGGGGAAGTCACCGTTGAAGAAGAGGTTGATCTCCTCCATGGGCAGCACCTGGCTGTATCCGCCCCCGCAAGCGCCGCCCTTCACCCCGAAAACCGGACCCAGCGCGGGCTCTCTTAACGCCGGGATTGCCCGATGACCCGTTTTGTTCAGCCCCTGCGCCAGCCCGACCGAAACCGTGGTTTTGCCCTCGCCGGCGGGAGTCGGGGAAATCGCGGAAACGAGGATCAGCTTGCCTTGCTTGCCCGAGCTCGTCAGGCGAGACATCGCGGCGGCGGTGAACTTCGCCCGATTCCGCCCGTAAAGGTCGTAATCCTCCTCCGAAAGGCCCGCCCAGTCGGCAATCTCCCGGATCGGGCGGATGGTAGCTTGCTGGGCGATTTCGAGGTTGTTCATGGGGCGTAACCCTATTGTATTCGCCCAGAAGAAACAAAAAATTGGAGGGCAAATTGCCCTCCAAACAGAATTCAAACTAAGACCAAACTTATGGGCAGGCGATCATGCCAAGCTTCCACGGATCCCACATGGAATCGGTGACGTTCGGCTTAAGCAGTTCGGTGACGATGGCCTTGCTCGGGCGGCTCTTGGCGCTGGTGTCGGCGATAAGCGTAAGGCCTTTCCGATTCATGGCACGCAAATTATGTCTGGGGAAGGTTAACGGAACGTGAAGAAGTGTTCTTATCTCGGAGCTAGCTCGCTTCTGATAGTAGCAAGCTTTTCCAAAATCTCCGGCTTTTCAAGAAGCTCCACAAGTGGTCCCAGGTCTGCGAGAATCTGATCCCAATTCAACTTGCTCTGCTGTCGAATGATGACCCCCCGTATATCTGCCCAGTCCTGATCTCGGTGGGCAAAAGCCTTCATGACGATCAAATCATTGGCCGAGACCACGGGCAGAATAATCCCTTCCGATATTTCTTCCATCGTTGCCCGCCGGATTGCAGCTTCTTCGTAGGGGAATCCCGCCAGCCCAACGTCTACCCCTATCCCATCCACTGCGAGCAGTAGGACGCGATATCGCATGGCATGTTCGCGGGCGTTCGCAACGCGGCCCTCGAAGCGCTTTAGGAGAAGATCGATCGTGAACTCAGCGCTATCAAATCCCGCCAATACCGAAAAGTCAACGTCGCGAGTAAGTCGATCTTCGCCCCGCGCTTGGAGAGCGACGCCTCCGATCAGACAGCAAGGGATATCGTGCTCCGAGCAGACTTGGTAAACCCGTAGCGCTACTTGGAAGAGATCGGTCATTTTTCGTAAAGACGCCGCATCGCCTCGTGCCAGTGCACGAGTCCGCTTGAGGTGCGCATGGGCTTTTTGCGAGCCACGGCGAATGCGGTGTCGTAAAATGGCGTCACGTTTTTGGTGACGATTGCCCGGATTCGAGCGCGCCGCTCTTCCTCCAGGATTGCGTAGCCAATTTCTCGACGGGCAAGCTCCTCGCGCATGGCGATTTTAACGTCTTCGGAGTACTCACCCATGAGCTTATGCTACCGCGAAAGTCGGGAACGGTTGCTTATTTTCGCACTTACGATCCGAAATCAGAGGCTGTCCCAGCCCATAAGGTAGCCTGCGCCGGTCATGGTCGATGTTACATTTGAGTGCTCCCTCGATGCCGGCGGGAAGGACCCAGATTCACATAGCCCCTCTTTGCGCCGCTTTCATAAGCTCTTGTGGAGCAAGCCGTTGCCGAGCGGAGAACTGTTTGATCTCGACATCTCTGGCCCCAAACCGTTCTTGGTTTACAACTCCGGTTTGAGCAGGTTAGAGTTAACGAGCGATTCGATAACGCACTCCTACCGAACCCGACCAACCATAAGGCCCCTGATCGACCGTTTGCCATCGCCTCTACGGGAGTACGCCAGCGCACCCCCTTGGCGGATTGCGGACTGCACGATTTTTCCCGGTAGGAGAATCGAGGGGAAAAATACGATCAACGGCGCGCGGGGAATGAACTCCAAGATTGATGACCGCTTCGATTTGACCCTTGAGTGCATTCGACGGCACTATGAAGGAAGGGAGAGCCCACTTATGGAGGTGCTGAACCGCTATGGGTACTTCTTCAGTCTCTTCGAAAACTTCCGAGGCTATGTCGACTTCTTTCTGTTTCAAGACCTCGTGAGCGAGGACTACAGCGAAGTCAAATTCTATTTGCCGTTCTATAACTTCGACGGAAAACCGCTGCCGCAAGACCTTGATTCGTACAGTATCTACCTCGACAGTATGACGACGTTTACTCGAAATCGATCCCAACGTATCACCAAGTGGTGCGAAGAGAACTTGCCATCATGATCCGACCCGCGACTGAAATCGACGCGGCCGTAATCGCAGCCTTTTACTGCGATATCCGGCGAGACATCGTGGCCGTCATCCACCCCGAACACGAAGTCGCCGAGTGGATTCGTACGGTCATGATTCCTCGCCACAGTTCTTGGGTTTGGGAGGAAGGGGGCGATTTCGTAGCATGGCTGGATGTGCATGATGGCTGGGTGAACCAACTCCAATGCGCACGCGGTTCAACCGGGAAGGGCATCGGCAAGCGCCTCCTCGATTTCGCCAAGGAGCGCTCGCCCGAGGGGCTCCGATTGTGGGCATTTCAAGTCAACGTCGGCGCGCGCCGATTCTACGCCCGCGAGGGGTTTGTCGAAGAGTACTTGGGCGACGGAACCGACAACGAGGAAGGCGAGCCGGACGTGCGAATGGTGTGGAGCGGGGCCCATTCGGACGTCTCCCATTTGATCACATAGGATTTCTGCCGCGAAAGAGTCGCATTTTTAGGAATGTGGCTTACAATAAAAGATGCTTGTTCTTCGGCTCTTGCCGGTTGCGACCTTGGTGATGGGGTTTGCGGTGGTCTATGGGCAGACGGTTGCGTTTTCTCCCGCCGTGACCTACGCCGCCGGTAGCGCGCCGAAACTGACACTGGTCGGCGACTTCACCGGGGATGGGATCAAGGACCTGGGCGTGCTGACCAACGTTTTCGGCGTGCTGCCGGGGCTGGGGAACGGCACTTTCGGAGCCCCGCTATTCTCGCCCGTGGGGGGCGCCTCAGTGAACGCAGCAGCGGGCGATTTCAATGAAGACGGCACACTCGATATCGCGTATCTGGATGCCGGGTTGCTCTCGATTTACAGCAACTCGGGGGGCGGAGCGATGAGTCTGTTTGCATCCTACTTGACCGTTGCTTCGCCCAAGCACTTGGTCGTGGTGGATGCCGATGGCGACACCCACTTGGACGTTGTTGTGGCGAGCCAGACCTTGCCCTCCGGTACTTTTTTGAAGGGGGTCGGGAACGGCACTTTCTTGCCGGGAGTGAGTTTCACGATTCCCGTGACGCAGCCTTTCGCGATCTCCACGGGCGACTACACCGGTGATGGTCGCCCCGATCTGTCGTTTCTCGGGAGCACGAACCGGGTCGGGGTGGTGAATTGGTCCGGGAGCGCCTACGTTGCGGGCACGAACTTTCTGGTGACCAGTTCTCCAACCTCACTCGCTTCGCCCTACTTTGACGGCGACAATTTCGCTGACATCGTGGTGGGCAATACCTTTTCCCAACTCTTCAGCTATCGCAGCACCGGGGCCGCATTCGTTGCGGGGACCAATGTCATCGTAGGCGGAAGTGGCGGTGCGGCGATCACCGCGGATCTGAATAGCGACGGTCGTGCCGACATCGTGACGACCTGGCAATCGGGCAACCAAATCGTCCACACCCAGGGCAACGGAACGATGGGTTTTGGCGGCTCCGGGGTAGCTGGCGTCCCCACCGGGCCAGTCCATATCGCCTCTGGGGACCTGAACGGTGATGGCCGGCCGGACTTGGTGACCACCGGTGCGACGAGCTCGACGATCTCCGTTTTGCTCAACGCCATGACGCGAAACATCGTGGTGCAAGTGAGCCCGGGGGACTGGATTTCGCCTTTCGTCGCTATCCCGGTTCAGCTCACCCTGAAATCGGGCACCACCACCCTCCAGTCCGCATCAATCGTCTTAAGCGGCGTGAGTAGCTACTCGATGCCGACGACTGCCTTGGTGCCTTTACCCTCTCGGCGGAGTCCACCCACTGGTTGCGCCGCACCTTGCCGATCACCGTCACCAACTCGGGTGCGTCGGTCCTGTTCAACCTGATCAATGGCGACGCGGACCTTTCGGGCGAGGTGGACGCGGCGGATATTGACGTCATCATCGCGGACTTCGGGAGTAGCGCTGGCGGCAACACCGACCTCAACGGAAGCGGAGAAGTCGACGCAGCCGACATCGATATCGCCATCGCGAACTTCGGCCAAGTGGACAACTAATCGAGGTTGATCTCCCCGCCAGCAGGTCCATAATCATCGGATGAATCCGATTTGGGTCTCGCATGAAACCGAGCTGCTGGCGGAAGCCCGGCGGCTGATGGAGGACTATCAGACCGAACTGGAAGTGGACCTGTGTTTTCAACAATTCGATGAAGAGATGGCGACCCTTCCGGGGCGCTACGGGCCGCCGGATGGGGCGCTGCTCCTTGTCTCAGTTGATGGGCAGTATGTGGGTTGCGGCGCCCTCCGCGACTTGGGCGGCGGGATCGTCGAAGTGAAGCGCATGTACCTCGCCCCGGCGATGCGAGGGCAGGGCGCTGGGAAGTGGCTATTGACTGAGCTACTCGCCCAGGCGCGAGAACTCGGGTATCAGACCGCACGCCTCGATACTCTGAGACGCCTCACCCCCGCAGTGCGGCTGTACGAGAACGCCGGGTTCAAGGAAATCCCGGCCTACAACCCAAACCCGGAAGACGATATTGTCTACTACGAACTGGCGCTATGAGCCGGGACCTCCACGGTCTTCGAAGACACCATTGCAGAAGCCAGAATGCACACGCACCCAGCCAACAAATAAGGCGCGGCGAACCAAACGTCGAAGAGCGCACCGCCCAAAATCGGACCCAGAATGAAACCGATGGACCTCGCCCCTTGAAGGAGGCCGAACAACTCGCCCTGCCGATCTTCCGGCGTAAGCTTGCTGCAGAGGCTGTTGATCGTTGGGTTGGCCAAGCCTGCCCCGATCGCGTAGAGCAGGCTAAAGAAGAGCATCACTGCCATCCACGCGGCTGGGATGGGGAAGAGGTACGTGAACGGGGTTAACGCTAACCCGAGCCCCTGCAAGAGATAGGCTCCCCTAAGCAGGTTCTTGTCGTTGATTCGCTTCGCCACCCAGCCGATGAAATAGGCCTGGACCAGGAAGCCAATGGTGGACTCGAACCCAAAGATGATGCCGAAATGCGACTGGTTGAAGTTCAATGTGCGTTCAATGAGCCGACCAAAAGTGCCCTCCAATGTTGCCAAAGAGAACCACGCGATGGCGGAGATAATCACCAGAGCCCGAACTTGTGGCAAGCTCTTGAGGAGGCGAAGATCAAGAAAAGGCGTCTTGGTTTTCTCGCCCGACACCTTCGGCTCCACCTTTGGCAACATGAGGAGGAGCAACACTCCGCCGAATGCCGAACACGACCCGGCGATCCACCCCACCCAGTGGCTCCCCAGCGTGTGCCCCACAAAGCCACCCAAGATCGGTCCTCCGATCAGCCCAGTGGTGATCACGGCACCGATCTTTCCCATCGCCCCGGTGCGTTCTTCGGCACTCGTGCCGTCTGCCACCACTGCCTGGGCGACAGCTACGTTAGCCCCTCCGAGCCCAGAGAGCACGCGGCTAAGCAGCAGGAAGGGGATGCCCTCCGCGAATCCGTACATCAGCATCCCCGCCGCCGAAAATCCGGTGCAGACGAGCAATACCGGTTTGCGCCCGAGATGGTCGCTCGCCTTGCCCCACCTCGGCGACACCAAAAGTTGAACGATGAACGTGCTGGAGAGGATGACTCCGATCATCCACCCCGGTGCTCCCAGCTTTTCGGCTCGAATTTGGATATCCGGAATCAGCATCCCGAATCCGAAAAGATCGAGAAAAATCGCGACGTACACTGCGATCAGCCAGGGGGGAGACTTTGCCAAGGGCTACATTATCCCGTAGCTACTGGGCGGATGGTGATCAACCGTGGCTCCGTGGAGTCAAAATAGGAAAGTCGATGAACAAAGTTCTCTTGGTGGCTTGCATGTCTTTGCCCTGGTTACTCGCGGGCCAGGCGACCCAAGACTCGGTGGTTCAGCTCACCGAACGGCCCACCGAACTCAAGTTTGACGCCCACCACGGCTACCTCAAGTCCGTTCTGAAGGAACTCAAGATCAGCGAGGAATCGCAGGTGTTAGTCTTCTCGAAGACCAGCCTTCAGGCTGATAACATTAGCCGCAAAACGCCGCGAGCAATCTACTTCAATCAGGACACCTACGTCGCGTGGATTCCGGGTGCGCCCTTGCTCGAAATCATGGCGGTGCACCCCACGGAGGGGATCCGGTTCTACACCTTAGAAAATACAAAGCCGATGGCCCGCGCTACCTTCCAGCGGGAAACCAACCAGTGCTTTCGCTGCCACGGGGGACGAGTGGAAGGGATTTCGCCGACGCTGTTTGCCCAATCTAGCCACGTGCCGGCAAGCGGATACCCTCGAGCTTTTGTGCGAAGCGTCTTAGTCACCCCGCGCACTCCGATCGCCCAGCGGTGGGGCGGTTGGTACGTCTCCGGTGAGCACGGCACGATGCGCCACATGGGCAACGTGGTCAGCACCGGGAACGACAAGGCCCCCAAGCTCGACACAGCAAAGGGAGCCAACGTAACCAACCTGGCTAAGTTCGTGAATCTGTCCAAGTATCCGACGCAACATTCGGACATCGTTGCCCTGATGGTGATGGAGCAGCAGATGTACGTGCAAAACATCATCTCTCAGACTGGGCTTGATTTGAAGGGGCAGAAGCGAGTCAGCGAGAGCGACGTCGAACCGCTGGTCCGAGCACTATTGGGGAGCGAAGAGGCACCCTTTACCGCACCGGTTCGGGGATCATCTGCCTTCGCGTTACAATACGGCAAACAGTTTCCCAAGGACAAACAGGGTCGGTCGCTGGGCCAGCTTGACTTAATAACCAGGCTCCAGAAGTTTCCGTGCAGCCCTCTGATCTATTCGACATCCTTTGAGTCCCTTCCTGCCCCGGTTCGAGCCCAAGTTTGGAAGAGGTTCAAAGAGATTCTGATGGGCAATGATCCGAATCCGTTCTTCAAACACCTGAAAAAGGCGGATCGCAACGCGATCCGCCTGATTCTGGTTGATACGGTTACCGAATTTCGAACGTTCTTAGCGTCGGGTTCGGCGTCGCTTGATAGCGGCGGCTAATCCAAGGGCAAGAGCGGTCATGCTCGCGGGTTCTGGAACAGCTTCCGGTCGGAAGTAAGCCGTGTTTCCGCCAGTGGACGGAAAGATTCCATTCACTCGGATGTGATAGCCAAAATCTTCCACGGTACCGGTCAACGTGGAGTAGTTGAACGTAAGCCCGGAACCAAGAATGCCGTTGTTCGGATTGGTCTTCCAGCCGCGGATCCCGTTGCCAGAGTCAAAATTCCAACCGTTCTGGTTGGTACCCGTGGCGTTCAGATCGTTGTTGTCGTCCAGGGCCCAGACCCCGAAGACTTCGGTCACGTTGTAAGTGACGGAATTGAACGTGAGCGTCGCGGTGGGCGATACGCTCAGGGCAATCTGGTTGCCCGTCTGATTCACGGTCACGCCATTGATCTGCGCAAAGTTGAATGAGCTAAGGGATTGAGCTTGAATTGCCCCCGCCATCGCTGCCAAAGTGAAGAGTCCTACAAATTTCATTTTCATCGGTTTAACCCTGCATGCATAATACAGTCCATTGCGGGTTTTGTCCACAATTATTAAGACAAACACGTGTTTTTGCTGTGTGATCTGCGGTTAATCCGCGAATAATGCGAGGGAATACGGGCGGATTTCGGCACTCATCACGTCGCTTGACACCGCCGGATCTGCACTCGCCATTGCGAATGCTTCGTCAAAGTCACGGGCAGCAATGATCGCTAGCCCCATGGTTTCGGCGGTGTTTTCCTGAGTACGCCCGACGAGAAGCGCCCGCCCCGTCGCAACGAGATCGGTGTAGTACTGAAAATGCTCGGAGACAATTCCGATCTCTTCTGGAGTGGGCCCCTCGGTCAGCATCTCTGGACGCATCGGGCGCAGGATCACCAAGAAATTCCACTTTTTCACTTTGCGGCCGCCAATCGGTCCGTCGCGGCTTTGAGCAGGGCGGGCATAGGGGGGCGATCCGTGTTGATCAGCATGATGATGCAGCTATCGCTTTGCAAATCGCTGAGCAAGAAGGTGCTGGTTCCCACCCACCCGCCGCTGTGGGAAAGCCGAGGCTCTGCGCCAGACCGTTCGACACCAAATCCAAATCCGTAGCGGCCCGACGATTGCTTAGACGGAGTCCACATCGTCTCCCAAGATTTTGCGCTTAAAACGCGCCGGGCCATGAGCGACTCGTGCCATGCCAGCAGATCGTTGGCGGATGCCATGAGCATCCCATCTCCCAGCTCGGAAAAAGCCTTCGACACAAACGTCTCGTTGATCCACTCTTTGCCCTCTTTGTGGTAACCGGCGGCCCGATTCGGGATAATCGCCCCAGGATCAGCCACCCGCGCAGTTCGCATTCCCGAAGGCACCAAGACCAGGTCGGTAAGCACGGTTGAGAACGGCTTCTTGCTTGCTTGGGCGATGACATGCCCGAGCGCCATGTAGCCGGAGTTACTGTACGCCCACTTGCTTCCCGGCTCAAATTGCAATGGCTTTCCAGCCAGGCTGTCCAACAATTGTTTGGCCGTGAAACTCGCACCGAGGTTGACGTCACCGGCCAGATAGTCTGCCAGACCACCAGTGTGCTCAAGCAGATGCTGGACCGTGATCCGATTCCAGGAATCCGGCGCATTCTCCACGAACTTGCTCAGCGGGTCGGTGAGAGAGAGGGTGCCGTCCTGCACCAACTTCATCGTACAGGCGGCAGTGAACTGCTTGCTCACGGAGGCCATTTCGTGAACGGAATCGAGGGTCATCTTGGATTTCGTTTCGAGGTTGGCGAATCCACGAGCTCGCTGAAAAACCGTTTTACCGCCCTTTCGGATGACGACCACGACCCCGGGAGTCAGCCCATCCTCGACCGCCAGATCAATTTGTTTTTCAAGCGTGAGCGGGGCGACCAGAGAAACAGCGAGCAAGGGAGCCAATAACATGGCCCTACTTTATCCCATCGGATGACGATGATAGGCCGAATAGCGCCCGGTGAGGTGGTGCTCTAGTTGCCGCTCGATGTCACTGAGCAAGGTTGAGGCGCCCAGCCGGAACAAGTGTGGGTCGAGCCATTCGTTGCCCAGTTCCTCCTTCATCAGAACCATCCACTCCATGGCTTGCTTGGCGGTGCGGATGCCTCCGGCCGGCTTGAACCCAATCTTGTATCCGGTTTTCTCACGGTAAGCCCGGATCTGGCGTGCCATCGTGAGACCAACCGGGATGACGGCGTTGGTGGATTCCTTTCCGGTGGAAGTCTTGATGAAGTCGCTCCCCGCCATCATCGCCACCAGGCTGGCTTTTGCGACGTTGGTGAGGGTCGCCAATTCGCCGGTCGCGAGGATGGACTTGAGATGCGCATCGCCGCACGCCTCTCGGAACATCTGGACCTCGTCATACAGCGCCGACCAATTGCCGGTTAACACATGCTGCCGGCTGATGACAATGTCAATCTCAGTCGCGCCGGCAGCGACGCTGGACTTAATTTCGTGGATCCGTTCGCGGAGCGGTGAAAGTCCGTGCGGAAATCCGGCGGCGACCGCAGCGACGGGAATATCTGTGCCTTCCAACGCACGCACCGCAGTGCCGACAAACTCGTGATAAACGCACACCGCCCCGGTGGTGATGTTAGGCATTCCCAGAGCGGCAAGGATTTCGGCTCGGACCGGCTGGCGCGCCTTCGCGCAAAGCCGCTGGACGGTCCCCGGGGTGTCGTCCCCGCTGAGCGTGGTGAGGTCCATCAGTGTCACCGCCTTCAGCAGCCAAGCCGCCTGCCATTGCTTCTTCACCGTGCGACGGCCGGGAAGGGTCGAAGCGCGGCGTTCGGCAGCGCTGCGATTCACCCGGGTGGCAGACACCCAATCCAAATCCAGCGGCATCCCCGGGTTTCGGGTCGGCGGCTCCACTTGCGGGATCACGGTGCTCATTGACCTATTGTATCTGCGAGTCGCGCAAAACCTCTTCGAATTCGGGCCTTTCGGTGCTGAGCTTCCGATCCTGGGTCTTCCACCATTCATAGGTGCTCCGAATGGTTGTCCGGATGCTCGGCAGGTTGAGGCCAAGGTCGATCGCCGGTGTGGGGTCAACTGCAAAAAACTGATTTTCGTCGGGTGGAAGCTCGAGGGGCAGCCGCAGGTCTTCGGGGCGAGGCATCAGAGTGAACTCGTCGGCCCGCAGTTCGCGTCGGATACGCTTCAAGAAGTGGTCAAAGTCCAGCGCCGCCTCGGGGCCAACCGTGTTTACGGTCTGAGTCTGCTTGTCCATCAGGCCATCCAAGATGAACTCGCCGAGGGCCCTCGCGTCCACCGCCTGAATTGGCTGGTTGAGCCGGGCAGGCTTCACGAATGCCTTGTATTTAGCCACGCGGTCGATCCAATAGGTGAATCGGTCGGTCGGATCGTAGGGGCCGGCGATGATGCCCGGACGCACGATCCAACTGTTGCTTGGGAAGTGCTTCACCAATTCTTCTTCGCAGAGCACTTTCAAGCCACCATAGGTCTCGCCGTCCACCACTTCGGTGGTCGGATCGGCGACGGTCGCGACCGGACTACCCACCGACGTGGCATTGCCGCCCTTGTAAACGGAAATCGTCGAAACGAACGCCATGTGCCCCACGCGATCACGGAGCACCTCACCGGCCATCTTTATCGCCCTCGGGAAGTACCCGCAGGTATCCACGCACGCGTCCCACTTGCCGCTTTCCAAAGCACTCAGGTCCGCCAGACGATCGCCCAGCAGGTGAGTCGCCTCGGGCAAGATGTCCGGGTTCGATTGGCCCCGGTGAAAGAGGCTCACATCCCAGTCCCTCGCGAGCGCCGCCTCGGCCAGATGCCTTCCCACAAATCGCGTTCCTCCCAAAATCAAAAGTTTCATTCCGTATTCTCCTTAAACCGATCCCTTGCGAAACTCCGCTAGCTCGAGCTTCGCCTCTTCCCCAATCTGTTCAAGGTACGCCATCCACCCATCCTTGTGCTCCTTGAGGGCGTCCCTTAGTACCTCGGCAACGCACAGATTTCGATACCATTTTCGATCGGCAGGCACCACGTGCCACGCTGCGTCCTTGGTAGAAGTCTCTTGAATCGCGTCTTCATAGGCGGCCTGGTAGTCATCCCACCGCTCACGCTCCTTCCAGTCGCCCGCGCTTAATTTCCAGGCTTTTTCCACCTCTTCTTCGCGAGCCAACAGCCGCTCTTCCTGCTCCGCCTTCGAAATATGGAGGAATATTTTTACAATTATCGTCTGATTATCGGCGAGCAAAGATTCGAACGCCCGAATGTGCTCGTACCGCTTGCGCCAGCGAGCTTCTTCGGTCAATTTATGGACTCGCACCACCAGAACGTCTTCGTAATGGGATCGATTGAAAATGCTGATCTCTCCGCGCTTTGGGGTGTGCTGATGGCATCGCCAAATGAAGTCTTGAGACAGCTCGCGGTCAGTCGGAACTTTAAATGAGGTGACGTCCACTCCCTGCGCATTCAGGTGCTGTAGCAGAAACCGAATCGTCCCATCCTTGCCGCTCGTATCCATCCCCTGCAAAACGATGAGCAGTGGGTGTCGCCCGGCGTAAAACATGAGGTCGGCGAGGTCCGCCAACTCTTTTCCGATTTCTTCCGCCCGCCGTTCACCGTCCTCCTTCTCCATCCCGCCGTCGGAATCGGTGGGGATATTGGCCAGGTTGAATTTGTCGGAGCCGTCCACTTTGATCGCGTGTCCCATAATCAACCTGCACTATACGCCGATATGGACGCTCTTTTGCTTCACCCCGCCGTTCAAAAGCTTGCCCAGGGCACGCTGAATTCGCCGTGGCAGGGGCAACTGTATCTGGTCGGAGGTTGCGTTCGGGACGCGCTCTTGCATCGCCCGCTGAAGAACGACTTCGATCTTGTCCTCGAGGGCGACGCGGTTAAGCTTGCCGAATGGCTTCATGAGCAGGGACTCTGCGACCATTTTCCCGTCGTCTACCCCCGATTTGGCACGGCAATGGTCGGGGTTCTTGGGGTGCAGTTCGAGTTCGTGACGGCCCGCAAGGAGAGCTACGATCCGGATTCGCGGAAGCCATTCGTTGAGCCAGCCACACTTTACGATGACGCCCGAAGGCGCGATTTTACGTGCAATGCGTTGGCGTTCAACTTACACACTGAGGAGTTGCGAGACCCTACCGGCATGGGTCTCGCCGACCTCAAGGCGGGCATCCTGCGCACTCCCCTGGAACCAGCCGCAACGTTCCACGATGACCCCCTCCGGATCCTGCGCGCAGTTCGTTTCCGGGCTCAACTAGGTTTTGAATTCGCGGAAGGGCTAGTACAAGCGATTGAAACCGAGCGAGACCGCCTCGCCATCATCAGCATGGAGCGCATCCGGGAGGAATTCTCCAAAATGATCCTCTTACCGAATGCCGACTCAGCCCTTCGCGACCTCATGGCGCTCGGACTGTTCCCGTATTTTGCCCCTGAGTTCGAAGAAATGATCGGGGTGAGCCAAGGCAAGTGGCATCACCTGGATGTCTGGGATCACACGCTCCTGGTCCTAAGAAACGCCCAAACCGACGACCTCATCCTCGCCCTCGCTTGCCTGCTGCACGACATCGCGAAGCCCCCGACGAGGCTCGTAGACGCGGACGGACAGATTCGTTTCTTTGGCCATGAGTCCGTAGGCGCTGAGATGGCCAGGACGATCCTCCGGCGCATGCGCTACGGCAACGAAGAAATTGAAGCTGTGACCTTGCTCGTGAAAAACCACATGCGACTCACCTCGTCGGCAAGCCTCTCCACTCCAGCCACCCGACGGCTCATCCGCGATCTGGGGGACCAATTGCCCAGGCTCATCGAACTTGTTGCCGCCGACGCGTCGGCTCTCAAGCCCGGGGTGAAGGTGCTCGACCTTGATCCGCTCCGCGAAAAGATCGAAGCCACCCGAATCTCCACGCCTGCGAGCGTCCTGCGCTCGCCGATCAGCGGCGAAGCGGTGATGGAACTGACCGGATTGTCCCCCGGTCCGTCCGTCGGCAAGATCCTCCACTACTTAACTGAGCAAGTGATCGAAGGCAATCTCGCCCCCGAAGACACCGAAAGCGCCCGTCAGATGGCCAAACATTATTTCGAGTCAGAAATTCGCGGTGAAACGTCGGAAGAAAATCGTCAGTAAACTGAGCAACCACCAATGACCGCGCCGGAACTTGATCACCAATATCGGAAACTCGGCTTCGTGGCGTTGCTCGCCGGGGTCGTGTTCCTAGTCGGATTCGTTTTGGCGCCGTTCGCCCAGTCGCTCATGTGGGCCACGGTGCTTAGCGTCCTGACGTACCCGCTATATCGCCGAATGTGTAAGCGGTTCAGTGAGACCGGGAGCGCACTGCTCACCATCCTTACCACCCTGTTTTGCGTGGCAATTCCGCTCGCGTTGGTGGGCCTATTGGTGTTCCTGCAGTTCCGCGGAATCGTTGACGATTTTGAACCGAAACCGGTCAAAAAGATCGTAACCGAAAGCCAACTTGGGCCGGTGGTGAAGCAGAACGGTTCCAAGCCGCTCGTGGTGGAAGTGCAACCGGACGGGACCCTAGTTCAAAAAGAGATCGTGCGGGGTGAAAAAGAGACGGCTACCGTCAGCCGGCTTCGGCAAATCGCGCAAGCGATTGATGAGCAACTCGCGCCCCAACTGAAGAAATTTGGCATTGATTTCAGCGCTGACCGGTACGTCCAAGACCACGGTGCCGAACTGATGCAGCGCATCACCGTGCCCATCACCAAGGGAGCGACGACTGCCGCCGTGAGCGCCGTGATGATGGTTGTGGCCTTCCTCACCATGTTCTTCATGTTGCGCGACGGCCATAAACTCCTCGCGCCCGCCAGAGAACTAATGCCGATCCCGCCGGCGTGGACCGACCGGATTCTCGCCAGAGTTCAAAAGACCATCCATGCCGTATTCATGGGCGTGATCCTGGTGGCGTTTTTCCAAGGCATCGCTGCATCGCTGGGCTACGTGATCGCGGGCGTGGATGCCTGGCTCGTCTGGGGAGCCGCGACCATGGTCCTCTGTGCCGTACCCCTGTTGGGAGCGCCCGTCGTGTACGTGCCGCTCGCGCTACTGCTTCTGAGCCAAGGCAAGATTTGGCAGGGCATCTTCCTCCTCATTTGGGGATTTGGCGTAGTGAGCAACATTGACAACTTCCTCCGCCCCAAATACATCGGCGAGCGCGTCGGGTTGCACTACATCGCGATCTTTTTCAGCTTGCTGGGCGGCGTGCTGGCTTTCGGTCCGGTCGGGCTGATGGTGGGACCCATTCTCTTGACGGTTACGCTGGAATTGGTCGCTTACATCCGCGAGTGCCGCACGTCAGTCGAGGTTGTAGCGGACGCCGAGGACGCGCTTGACCCCGCCTAAGTCGTTCCAAATGCGTATGGGTTGTTCGCCAAACATCGCTTCCACCAGCGGGGCTTGACCGTCGCCCAACTCCGTCAATAGCCAACCTCCAGAAGCGAGGTACGCCCCCGCCTCATTCGCCAGTCGGCGATAAAACTCCATCCCGTCAATGCCCGCGAAGAGGGCCCGCGCTGGTTCCCACTCGCTCACCTCCGGCTCCAGGTCGGCATTCGTCTCCACGTAGGGGGGATTCGTCACGATGGCGTCAAATTTCTCTCCCTCAAAGGTGCCAAACCCGTCGCTCCAAATCAGATCGATCACCGCCGCCAGCCGCTCCGCATTTCGCTCCGCCACCGCGAGTGCCTCGTCGCTGATGTCGCAAGCGACCAATTCTAACTCCGGACGCTCCAGCTTTAAGGTGATCGCGAGACAACCCGAGCCAGTTCCTAAGTCTAAAACCTTGGCGCGAGGGGGAAGCACTTCGAGGGCGGCTTGGATTAGGGTCTCCGTTTCCTGACGAGGAATCAGAACCGCCGGATCGACGGCAAATTCTCGCCCGTAGAACTCGCGCCAGCCTGTGATGTAAGCCAAAGGAAATCGGCTGAGCCGATGCAGCAGGCAACTCTCAAGTTGCTCCTGATTGAAGATGTAGTCGTCGGAGTGGGCGATGACCCAACTCCGGTCTCGGTCCAGAGCGTGAGCCGCCAAGAGCTGCGCCTCAAGCGATGCGGAGGGTATCCCCACCGCCGCCAGCCGGCTCGCTGCCTCACTCACCCAGACCCCGATGGTCATGCCTGAGTATGCACCGAATGGAGGCGTTCCCGGGTGAGGGGGGTATCCTGCGCGCCAATGGTGCCCGCGCTTCGCCTCCTTCGACCCCACCAGTGGACGAAGAACCTGCTTGTGTGGGCCCCTTTTTTGTTCACGGCGAGCTGGTCCTCCGAGATGCGCGCCCAGTGGGTTGCCGTTACCTTCGCGTCGTTCTGCTTGGTGAGCTCCGCGGTTTACGTCTTCAATGACCTCGCTGATGCGGAGCGCGACCGAAAGCATCCCAAGAAAATGCACCGCCCGATCGCGGCTGGGCAGATTAAGCCGAACGTGGCCGGTGCGCTGGGGGTCGTTCTGCTAGTCGTGGGGGTTGGCCTTGCCGCATGGGTGAACTGGGGAACTCTGCTTTGCATCGCGGCTTACCTGGTCGTTCAGCTCGCCTACAACCTATGGCTGAAGCACGAGCCCGTCGCCGACGTGTTCGCGGTGGGGACTGGGTTTGTTTTGCGAGCGATCGCGGGTGCGGTGGCGATCGGGGTTGCGGTTTCCGGCTGGTTGTTTGCGTGCACGGCGATGGTCGCGCTCTTTTTGGGCTTTGCTAAGCGGCGGGGAGAGCTCGTGAACCTGGGTGAAGCCGGCACTCGGGAAGTGCTTCAGAAGTACTCCCGAGTGTTTTTGGATCACGCAGTGACCGTCACCGCGACGGCAACATTGGTCTCCTATGCGCTCTACGTAATCGCCAGCGACACCGCCGCTCGGCACACGGACCTCGTACTCACGCTGCCCATTGTCGCTTTCGCCTTGCTTCGATACATGTATCTCACCTTTTCGAAGGGCGAGGGTGGCGAGCCGGACGTGCTGTTGTTCCGAGACCCCCAGATGGCAGTGAGTCTCGGACTGTATGTGTTGGTCGCGATCTACGCGATGACCCAACCCGGCTCGATACGGCTCCAGCCGCTCTAGTCGGGTTCGGTCGTGTAGCCTTCCAAAATGCCCCGCATCTCAACGGCGAGCTCGGCTTCGATGTAGATCCCTTCGTCTCGATAGTCCACCTTCAGCACCCGCCCGAACCGATAGCACTCATCGATGAGGGCCGACTTATCGTACGGCACCAGCGCGACAACTGAACCCAGGAAGTTCTGCGCCATCGCCTTCATGTGGTTCATCAGGTCCTGAATGCCGATGCCTTTCAGCGCGGAAATCGCAACCGAATTCGGAGTGGTCGCAACAAGTTCACGCAGAATTGTCTGATCTGGCAGGGCGTCGATCTTGTTGAAGACGGTCAGGATCGGGGTATCCCCGGCCTTGAGTTTTTCAAGCGTCTCCAGTACCGAAGTCGCCTGCTCTTCCCAGTGCGGATGGCTGACGTCCACCACGTGCATGATGAAATCGGCGTCGGTGGTCTCTTCCAACGTCGCACGGAAGGCTGCGACGAGGCCGGTGGGCAACTTACGGATGAATCCGACCGTGTCGGTGAGGAACACCGAATACCCATCGGGCAATTCAACCTTCCTCGTGGTCGGGTCCAAGGTGGCAAACAGCATCGCGTCCACCATCACGTCCGTGCCGGAGAGCAGATTCATGAGCGTAGATTTGCCCGCGCTGGTGTAGCCAACGATCGAAACGAACGGGAACGGACTGCGTCGCCGGGCGCTCCGCTGTTGCTGGCGGTGCCCCTTGACGTCGTCGATTTCATCCGACAGTTTCGAGATGCGATCGCGCACCATGCGGCGGTCAGCCTCGAGTTTCGTTTCACCCGGGCCGCGCATGCCGATACCACCTCGTTGTCGCTCGAACTTGGTGTAAACGCTCATCAGGCGCGGCATCATGTAGCTGAGCTGCGCGAGTTCGACCTGAAGTTGCCCTTCATTGGTCTTCGCCCGACGAGCGAAGATGTCGAGAATGAGCTGCGTGCGGTCAACCACCTTGACCTCTAGAGCCTCGGTGATATTGCGCCCTTGAATGCCGCTCAGTTCGCAGTCGAAGATCACGACGTCCGCGCCGCTATCTGCCACATACGCTTTGAGTTCGATGAGCTTGCCGCTGCCGATGTAGGCCGCCTTATGCGGACGGCCCACGCGTTGCCGCGCCGACCCAATCGGTTGGATCTTCGCCGCGTCGCAGAGACTCTCTAGCTCGGCTTCAACGAGGTCATCTTCTTCGTCGTCGTTGTTGACGTAAACAAGAAATGCGGATTCCTGGATATCCCAGGGATTAAGTTCGGTTTGCTTTGGATTATTAGCCATGGAAGGGCATCAGAAAGAGGCGAAAAGCCACTCAGCATTGATGCTAAAACCCGAGAAATCCACTCCGTTCCGCTTGCCAAAGGCGTCGTATCGCCCAAAGACTCGGAATCGGTCACCTAGTGTTGCTCCCACTTCAAAATTAGTGTTGAGCAATGTCTCGCGTCGCGAAATGCTGGAAATTCGATAGTCGGCGAAAGCAGGTCCAACCCGAGCAGCCACATAGGGGACGAATCCCTTTTGGTTGTTCCCGAGAGACTGCGAATAGCCGATGGTGGGCGCGATGATGAACAGTCGGTTGGAGTTCGAATCGCGCGAGATGACTTGGACATCGAAGTCGAGGCGGCTTCCGCTTGCACTGCGCGAGCTTCCCGGCGAAAAGCTGATACGAGTCCAGCTATCTCCAAATGCATCGCGCAACAGGGAACTCGACGGAAAATAGAATCCGCCCCCTGCGCTCAGGCCATAGCTCGATTGGGAGAAACTCGATGAGGCGAGCACGCCCGAAACGATGGCAAGGGAGATAATCTTCTTCATGCAGCGAGCGTACCCGCTCGAATTTCTGCCAGGAGCCCGTTGTTGTGAAAAGCCGCCGAATGTCCCGGCTCACAGCGAAGGCATTGCGCGTAGGCTGCCTCGGCTCCATCCAAAGCTCCCATCTGCATCAAGCAATTGCCCATCACAAACCAAGCCTGGGCGTGGTTGGGGTCGAGGCGAAGGGCTTGCTCATAAAAGTGTGCGGCATCTAAATAGCTTTCGGCCAAGTAAAGCGTGTCGCCAGAATTCAGCAATGGATTCGGATTCGTCGGGTCCAACCGGTGCGCCTCGGTGAAGCAAGTCAGCGCCCGATCCCATTGCGAAGCTTCCACAAAAGCTCGTCCCCAGTTCGTGAACGCCTCGGCCGTAGGAGTGCAATTCTGCGCGTAAGCCTCATACGCCGCGAGCACGCTCGCCGAATCGCCCAGTTTCTCCGCTGCCATCACCCAGAGCGAAAAGCCCTCTTCATCTTTGGCGCCAAGCTCCGAACGCTCTCGACATATGAAGGCCGCTTCCTCAAATCGCTCCAAAGCAAACAGCGAGCGCGCGCCAAAAAGGCGAGCCGACAGCCCTTTCTCCGGGTGAGCGTATAGGCTCTCAAATTCGGTCAATGCAGCAGCAAAGTTCTCCATCCCAAAGAGCGCCGCGCCCCTTAGCCCGGTTCGATCCGGTCCCGATGTCGCCCGGTCAATGGCTTCGAGCGCTTCCGCAAAGCGCTGCGATTCCAACAGAATCCTTCCCAAGAGCAGGTGCCGTTTCACCGTCGCCACGCTCAGATCGCCCGTCAGCCGGTCTGGCCACTCCATTTGCACGCATCGCAGCGCCGACTTCAGTGCCGCCGGTAACTGCCCAGAAGCGCAAAGCGCTTGCCCTCGCTCGTACTCGATCAAGATCGAATGATAGCCAGCCGACTCACTCAAATCCGCTACCCGGCACGCCTCGGCGTATCGCTTTTGGTTGAGCAAGGCTAGAGCCCACAAATGATATGCGTTCTGCCCGATCATCGAGTTCGGCGGTAACACCTCGGTGCACTGCTTCGCCGCCTTCTCACTGGCCCGGAAATCGTCCGCGACGCTGTAAGTCATGGCCAGATTGAACAGATGAAACGGATCGTTGGGCTCAGCTTCGAGTTGCTCTTGCAACATCGTAAGGGTGCGTTGCACCTTATCGCGATCCTGCATCACTCCCGGCAGGTAACCGTAATGGTCAATGGTCACCGATGTGAGCGAGGCGATCTTGCCGCCCCCCGCCAAAATGCTCGGCGAAATCTGCTCGTGAATCTTGCCCTCAAACCGATGAGTCGGCAAATTCCTAAAGAGCCTGACCGGCGTGTGGACGAACTCCGTCCGCTCGCCACTGGACTCCAAAAAGTTGACGATCCGGAGCATGTAGCCCCCGAAATGAGGCCGAATTACCGCCTCGCGAAGCAAAGCCTCGCATCCCGCCCCCAGCACCTCGTCGGCGTCAATCCACAAAATCCAGGGTTGCTTCGCGAGCTTAAGCGAAGCATTCCGAGCCGCGGCGAAGTCACTGCACCACTCGAAACTCCCCACCACCGCGCCAAAGGACTCCGCGATCTCGACCGTGTTGTCCGTCGAGCCGGTGTCCACAACCACGATCTCGTCCACCAACCCTTTCAAGCTCTCCAAACATCGCCCGAGGTACTCAGATTCGTTCTTCACGATCAAGCAAGCACTAATCCCAATCCCAATTCCCGGCGTTGGAGTCCACAGACCCGCGCGACCCATCAACTCGGCCAATTGCTCACCGACTGGATCGTGAGGAACCTGGAGCTTCTT
This sequence comes from Chthonomonas sp., assembly GCA_043754215.1. Lineage (GTDB taxonomy): Bacteria > Armatimonadota > Fimbriimonadia > Fimbriimonadales > Fimbriimonadaceae > JAFLBD01. The sequence goes on from JAYUVF010000103.1 coordinate 120,690, forward strand.
CGCCAATTGCGAACGACAGTAAAGGAAATCGGTGAGCTGCTGTCCCAGTTCGTCGCGGACGGGACCCGCGGGTAACTCGTGCAAGCGCGCGACGGCGTCCGTCTCGCGCTGAGTAAGCAGTTGCAGCTCTAACAAGCAAGCGAGCGATTCCGAAGTTTCAGGAACAGCACGGACCAATGCCTCGGCCCGAGCGAATTCGCCCTGATCAATCAGTTCGCGGACTTTGAGCGGGGAAAAGTCCATGTGCCGCCTATGCTGCGCGCTTAAAGTGCTCTTTCAGCGTCTTCCGGGCTCCGGCAATGCTGAACATCTCTTCGCGGAGCAGGCGCTTCAACAAGAATACGGTCTGAATGTCTTGCGGACGGTAGCGCCGCTGGCCTCCATCGGTACGGATGGGATACAAAAACTCGGGAAACTCTCGTTCCCAATAGCGAAGGGTGTGGACCTCAACCCCAGTGATGGTGCTGGCCACGCTAATCCCAACCGCTTGATCGGCTCGGCGTTGTTTGTTCGTCGACATGCCTTGTGAAAAACTCCTGCGGGATTCACAACCGTTTTGGTCGTTGCTCCCAGCAAATGTATCGGGCGGCCAGTCGCCGAACTAGAGGGAACCCCTCCAAAAACCGCTCAATTACTCCTCAATCAGGTACTCGGCGATCAGCGTCGCGGTGCCAACAATGGCGTCCACATGGGTTCGTTCGTAGGCGTGACTGGTGTCAACTCCCGGTCCAATCAGCGCCACTTCCGCCCGTCCACCTGCTCGCCAATACTGCGTGCCATCGCTGGCGTAGTAAGGGTACAGATCCGGCTTCAGGTCAACCCCCGCCTTCTCCGCAATCGCTCGTAGCTTGTCGGTGAGTCGTCGGCTATAAGGACCGCCGCCGTCCTTTACGCAAATCGAACAACTGTACTCGGATCCCTGCTGCCCATCGCCCACAACCGCCATGTCCAGCACGACCAACTCGGCCAAGTCATCCGGCAATCCATCCGCGCCACCATGCCCCACCTCCTCAAAGTTGCTGATGAGCACGGTCGTGCGCTGCAGCGGCGTCACCCCTGCATCGCTGATCGCCTTGAGCGCCGCCAAAAGTGCCGCCACGCAGGCTTTGTCGTCTAGGAATCGGCTCCTTAAGAAGCCAGAAGTTGAGTTGAAAACAGGCCTTGGATCAATATAAACAAAGTCCCCGACTTCGATGCCGAGCCGCCGGGTCTCGTCGGCATTGGTGGTCAATTCATCCACCCGAACTTCCAGCGAATCGGCATCGCGAGGCGTCTTGCTGGCCTCTTTGTTCACGTGAGCCGCCCCATTGGCGAGGACGATCGAGCCGGAGATGCCCCGCCCGCTCTTGGTCATCACCGTCACCCCTTCACTCTCAATACTCGGCCACATCAAGCCGCCGATAGCACTCAGTCGGAGCCGACCATTGGGCTTAATCTGGGCAACCATCGCGCCCAGAGTGTCCACGTGCGCCGTCAGCGCCCGGGGACGGTCGTTCATGAGACCAGGCATGTTGGCGACCAGGGCCCCTTTGAACGTTCGACCGGCGTGGATGCCGAAGACCTCAAGCTCCTGCTCGACGAAGCTCACCGCCCAGTCGGTATCGCCGGTTGGGCTAGGGGTGTTGAGCAAGTCAAGCAGCGTCTTGATCAAATACTCGCGGTCGATCTCGAATCGGGCCATGTTGCCCTGATTTTAGCCAAGATTAACGCCGCGCGTTATCGCGCCTTCATGTCTACCACCACAGGCTGGTGGGAGCTCAAGTTGGTGCGGATGACTTCTCGACGCACCGGAGGCAGGTCACTCGAACTCCAGACCCGGTCGATTCGATAAAGCGGCAGCGGAGTCGGGAACGTATGTTGAAGCGCAGAAACCGCGCTCGCATCGTTCAAATCCCGGTCCAGCCGCTGCTGCAACGCCCCAAACGGCTGCATGTTGAAATCGCCCGCGAATACCTTTGCCCCGGATTGCTTGCGTAGGTGCGCAAGCGCAAATTCCAACTGCCGCTCCCGGGCCCTCTGACTTGCCGTCATCCGGCTATTGAGCTTGCCCGGCTCGTACAGCCAGCCCGGCCAGAAGCCTTGCACCAGATGGATATTCCCAATCGTGACCGGCCCGAGCGGCGTGGATATTTTCAGAACCGGGATGAACCGGCGATAGTGGTCCATCGGCACTTCTAGACGTGCGATTTCTTCAACGCGGAGTTTGGTAAGAATGGCGTTGTCCCCTTCCATTGCCAGTTGGTAACCAGGCAAATCATCAACCAATTTCCGAAGCGATATGAACCCGTAGTTCTCCCGATCGGAGGCTTCTTGCAGGCAAATCACATCCGGGTCGGCTGTTCGAATGACCGCCGCGTAGTCGGAGACATTCCCCCCAATGTGGTCAATGTTCCAGGTCATCACGCGCAGGACAAGCTCGTCCGGGTTCGACGGCGTCAGCGTCCCGGGCAAAGCGGTCAGCAAGCAGAACCCGAGCCAGACCGGCGTCCAGAGGCCCCAGCCCTTCCACCGAAACTTCGGAATCGCGAGGAGACACAACGCTCCTAAGACGAGCCATCCCATAACCGGAAATGCCCCGACAAGGGTCGCGATCCAGAAGCGGTCGGTGCCGATCCAAGAGATCGCAACTCCAAGCAAACAACCCCAAGCCAAAAGCCCCCAGAGCCTCGACGCCAAACTGCTCTTACGCGGCTTCTTTTTGGCAGACTCGGTGGGCTTGGACTTAGGCGGCACGGGAACCCCGAGGGTACCCGGCTCTAAACTCGCAACTGACCTTCGATCGAGTCGTCCATGGTCTTGCCCAGCACCGCCCCGATCATGATTTTGATCCCCGCCACCATCTCGGCATGCTTGGTGTCCCAGTAGTAGCCGTAGTCGGGCGAGAATTTGATCGCGGTAATTCGAGGATCTTCAACCCCTTCGGTGAACCAAGTTTTGATCATCGGCTGCCAAAGCTCACGGATCTTTTCTCGGTCGTTGGTGATGGTCGCCCGCCCAGTGAGGTGCAAAAAGTCAGAATGTGCCGAACCTTGGAAGAAGAGCGTGGTGGTTGGGTCGACCATGATCTCACGGTTTTTGTGGCTCTCCGCCGCACTTAGAAACCAGAGGTTCCCGGCGTCGTCCACTTGCCGCACGTTCATGGGTCGGGCGTCCAACCGATCCGCGCCCTGGGTGCAGAAAAAGCAACTCTGCGCGCTCTTCACCAGCTCTCGAATTTTTACGATGGCCTCCTTCTGATAGAGATCTTGTTGGGTGTCTTCGGCCTGGTTCGCGTGGATGGAGTTAGTTTGGTCTGCCATGGAAAGTTGTACGCGCACCAGTTGACTCGTAGGCGGGTTCAAATTCTATTCTCACTTTTCTGATAGACCGTCCTTAGAGATTTCTTACTGGGCCATCGAATTTTCAGCGCGCTTTGTTAAGAATTAAAAAATTCTTGTCGCATCTCTTGTTTCCTAGCAATTCTTCCTGTAACATGATTCACATGTGAGGCCGCAAGTGCCTCCCGGTACAACATGAGAGCTTTGAACCTACAACGTGACAGTCGCAGCCCATTCTTCCGCATCCTCGCGGTGTTCATGGCTCTTGTGCTCGTTTTCCCGGCGGCCGCCACCGGGTTGCCGCCCGCGCTCCACGACATTGAGCAGCTCGTGCGACACCTGCGAAACGATCGCCCCAGCCCATTTACCACGAGTCCGCGCGTACGCCAAGAAAGCATCACGGCTAGACGTGACGCTGGTCGAGACAAGTGGTGGAGTCCATCCATTCGCGCCGATTACGAAATATCCGATCCGGACAACGTAGGCGCGCCCGAAACGCCGGTGCTTCTCGCTAGCATCGCCGCGTTTCCGCTTGTTGCCGCTAGTTTTGTCCCGTCTGGCTGGGGTTCGGGATCGAGTGCTGGATACCCCTTGCCTGGCGAAGGTGCTGAGGGCGCGGGCGGCAGTGGGCTCACCTCGGCCCAAGGATTGTCCGGCACGCTAAATACGTCCACTGGTAACGGAACATTCAAACTTCCCGTGCTCAGTTTCCCGGTCAAGGGCGAGCTGTCTCTCAGCATCGACCTCTTCCATAACAGCCAGACGACGTACTCAGGCGCTCTGGGCGCAGGGTGGAGCCACTCCTACGACTCCTTCATTACCGAAGGAAGCATCACCGCATTTGTCCAGATGCCAGATGGCCTGGTTGTGCCTTACGCCAAGAGCGGAGCGACCTATACACGCCCCAGTGGGTGGTTCGCCCTTCTAACCCAACCCACGAGCACCACAAGGCGCGTCACATTCAAGGATCAGACAACCTTTGAGTACTCAAAGTCGACCATGCTGAAAAATCTTTACCTCCTCGCGCAGGTCAAAGATCGGCACGGCAACACCATCACCATCAACCGGGGTAGCAGCGACCAGATCACCACCATCGTCGCGCCCGACTCGCGTACCGTAACCTTCGGCTATACCGGCGGCAAGATCACCAGCATCACCGGACCCACGTCCCGAGTCTGGAGCCTAAGCTACACGAGCTCCAAGTTAGATCAGTTCACTTACCCCACCGTAGGGGGCGTCAACCCAAAGCGCGAGTTTGGCTACGACTCGAATAACAATATCACGTCCGAAAAGGACCCAGAACTGCGCACCTGGACCTGGACTTACAACAGCAGCAACGACTCCCTCGCTACGTTCAAAGATCCCGCCTCCAGTACGTCCTCAACCGTCACGTACTTCACCGGATACACCGAAGTTGACCGCGCTGGGGTCTCCAACCCATGGGTTCACACGTACTCATCGGGCAAACTGTACAGCATTAAAGACCCAGACGGATTCTTTAAATACTTTACGAACTACAACGCGGACTACCTGCCCCAGGAACTGGAAGATGCCAACGGCAACATCACTGAAGTCACCTATGACTCCATGGGCAATGTCACCCAGGTCGAGGACCCTCTCGGCAAGATTTGGACTTACGGCTACAACGGCACCAATGACCGTACGTTCTGCGAGACCCCGTTCACCATAACTAACCCGCCTCCCGCCCCGGTGACGATCCAAAAGACTCAATACACCTGGTCAGGCGGAGTGTGCACCCAAGTATCCAACCCCGAAGGCGAAGTCACCACCTTCACCTACGACCCGACGACTAAAGACCTGACCCAAATTCAAGACGCCGAGGCCTTGACCACGGTGATCACTTACAACGGCAACGGCGACATAACCAAAATCGACGATCCGGCAGGTATTGAGACCGACTACACCTACGACGACTACGGACGCACGCTCACCAAGAGCGACAGTGTGCCGAATACCACCGAGTATGTCTACGACGCTTGGGGGCGGCTGACCGAAATCATCCACCCCGACCTCTCCAACATCCTCTACACCTACAACAAAACCAGCCAGCGCCTCACCGTGACCAACGAGATTGGCAAGGTAAGCACTAGCACCTACGACCACAGCGGCCGCCTAGTCACCCAAGCAAACCCCTTGGGCGACATCATGACGTACTTCACCAACGACGCTTGGCGTGTGCACGCAATCGAAAACGGCCGGGGGTACTACCGCTATTTCCAGCACACCGACCGCGGTGATCTGTGGTTCGAACTGCTCGATGACTACACTGAGACCTACTACACCTACGACGGAAACGGCAACGTCACGAGCAAAGAGGACGACAACATGTACCCGATCGAGTACGAATACGATCTGCGTGACCAACTCACAAAGATTGACTATTACGCCGACACGGACACAACATTCGCCTACGACGACGCCGGACGCCGGACGCAGATGGTGGATGGCACAGGCACGACCAATTGGACTTACGACCTCGCTGACCGTGTAACGCTTCTGGACTCCCCTCAGGGCGACATCAGCTACACCTACCGCGACAACGGTCAGCGACTCCAGATGACGGAAGTTGGCTCCGGCAATACGGACTACGGCTACGACGCGTTTGGCCGGCTCGAAGCGATCACGAATCGCTTCAGCGAAGACACCGCCATTGCGTACGACGCGCTTGGACGGATTCAACGAAAAACATTCGAGAACGGCCAATACGAGCTCTACGGCTACGACAGCCGCAACCGAGTAACGGACATTGACCTCAAGAACTCGTCCAACGCGATTCTGCAGGCTCAAGATTACGTGTTCGATGACGCCAGCAGGGTCACGAGCTACGTAAAGGGTGCCGTGACGACGACGTACGGCTACGACGATGCCAACCAGCTGACCTCGGAATCGAGGACCGGTTATTCGGCGACGTATACCTACGACGACAATGGCAACAGACTGACACGGTCCATCTCCGGTGGAGTGTCGGAAACCTACAGCTACGACTCCGGCGACAAGCTCACCGGCGTAACGTGGTCCGGCGGCTACAAGGATTTCGCCTACGATAACGCCGGGCGAATGACCGAGTACGACAACAATGGCTCGGTCCGCTACTTCGCCTATGACGAAGAGGGCCGAATGACGGGAATCTCGGGAGCGCAGACCGCCTCCTTCTCCTACAACGGCCTCAGAACCAGGACCGCGAAAACCGAAAACTCCATAACGAGCAACTACAAACGTGACGGCTCGGGAGTCACCTCACCAGCTCTGAACGACGGAAGCGCTGCTTACACAGCGGGAACCTCGGAGCGTCGCGGATCCACTACGACCTACCTCCACTCCGGCCTCAAGAACGCCGAAGCTCAGACCGGGACGAGCCAAACCATCGCCGCTGAAAAAACCTACGACGCTTTCGGGAATCTCACCGCTTCCACCGGCACTTGGCAGGGCCCATTTGGCTATGCCGGACAGTTCGGCTACCAAGAGGACGCTTCAGGACTGAAATTGCTGGGGCATCGCTACTACGATCCGACCCTCGGGCGTTTCCTCACGCGAGATCCGATTCAGGATGGACGGAATTGGTATGTTTATTGCGAAAACGATTCGCTGACCGCCGTAGATCCTCTTGGACAAAGTCGGTGGCTAATAGCTGTTCGAGCGGTCATGGCGATTGCGGACTTCTTTAACGGCAATAGGCCATATGACATTGAAGGCGGAGATCCGCCTGGACACCACGCAGAGAAGCCACCCGCTGGCTCTGGAACTTCCTCGGGATCAGGGTCATCTGGGTCACCATATAAGCCCTCCCATCCGACTAGCGGCACTGTCGCGCCTAAGCGCCCCCTTTCTCGCCTTCCAGTCTCTGGGGGTGGAGGCAGCGGAGGTGCTCTTGGCGGGGTAGCCAGCATTGCGGAGGGCGCTGGCGCACTGGCGAATGGCCTCGGCCCAGTAATCAACTGGCGCAGACGGACCGGGGACTATGTTGAGGCGGCGTTTGGAGAGGGTGGCGACGAACTGGGCACAGAGTGGGAGGGTAATTACGAGTAAAAGATCTCGCTGGCCCGCGTGGACGGCCGCTGTCGTTGAGAGCCGTGAGTGGTTCGACAATATCGAACGCCACGTGCTCGGCTCCACGGACGTTGACTTCGGCAATATAAGTATAAGCGTTGAACAAGAGGACTGGTATTACTTAGAGATCGGTTTGTGCGACTTTGTGGTTGAACACAGAGCGAGTGAGTTGCTGGCACGGGCTCGAGAAGGTGACGCCCTTTATCTATTTGCATTTCTGCTCTATCGGTCCAGAATTGCGAATTCACGTTTAAATCCAAGGGCTTACGCCTTAGCGAAGGAAGTGCTAGCACCCTATGAGATACGCGACGCGGCAAGTGCGCAAGACTTTTTGGATGCGACCGATACTTCAATATTCTCTCAGCCTACGCTTAGCGCCTTGGCAATGTATATTGACGTTCAGGTTCGGGTTACGCGAAATGAGAAGGGGCCTTTACGCGAGCAAAGCGGTCAATTGCGACTGCTTAGATCAGAATATGCACTTTGCGATAGAAGCGCATTGCGCTACGGTGCCGCAGGAGGCACTTCCGATCCTGGTTGGGCTACTCTAGTTCCTGGTGGACTTACGCGCTCCGCTGAAACGCTGAATTGGGCTGCAACGGTTGCGTCGAATTGCAATACTAACGGTTCCATTCCCGTGCTCCTAGCAACCCCTGATCGGGTGATTTCTAAAGCGGTCTCATGGGCGCTGAAGGCCAATCGAGCGTATTTCCTCTGGTTCTCTTACTCGACGAAGTGTGTATGGTTGTTTATGAAGGTTCTCAAGTTCATGCGACGACAAGTCGTGAGAATTAATGCTGCAACTTAAACTTTTTCGTCAAGGGGGGCGGGACATTCCAACGAGGGTGCGCGGTTTGTGTGGAATGGGTGGCGACGGGTGGCATAAGCGTCACAAGAAAGACGGCTACAGCCTAGCGTGGTGGAACTGTACAGATTGGGCCATTGCGTTCTGGGAAGCACTAACAGGAGAGACTTTGAATGGCGGCACGGTCGGTGGCACCGGTGGCATTGATTCTCCCGGAGCGCTTGTGGGAAACATTGAAGAGAGAAACTGGCACAGCCCAACCCGCCGGGAGAGTCCCCATAAAAATAGACCGGGAGTCGGCGGCGGGACTAGTGCCCAGGCGAGCAGTGGCTCGAAAGATGGCTCAAACCCGTCTAGCTCTTCTGGAAACTCAGGCTCATAAAATGGAAAAAGAGAAAAAACAAAAGATTCGATTCTCTACGGTGGCAGGGGTAGCGCTCGTGTGTGTGATTGCGACCGCGTTGGCTCTCCTAACGCGAACGGAGACTCTTGCTCTCTCGCATCAGGCGGAGGTGTCCATTGTCAAGATCGACGGAATGGACTGTCTCTTGATAACCGCTCCACCGGATAACTATCTCGCGACGTCCATGACGTTTAAGTGGGGGTATGACGAACGGAAGCAAGAACTGTGGGTGATTCGACAGCGCGCATTGTGGAGTCCTATTGACCGTAGTCCGGCTGAAATGAACTATCCAATAGTAATTTCTCTACACAACTTAAAGTTGCTTAATGAGTCCTGGGGAAAGCGCATATCGGTAACGACCCAGGGTCGGGCCTTAGGGGCCTTTGAGACAAATCCTGTAAGATGGATCCCAGCAATGGATGAGCCTGGACGCGATTAGACGGGTGACCGGCGTGAAAAAACTCCCTCTTAGGGGTGCCACGGACAGCGGGGCTCGCATAACCGGGTTTACCAACCGACGGGTGGCAAGGATGAAAAACCTCGTCTCCCGACAGGGAGGGTGGCACGGGTAGCGCGCGGCGAATTCTCTCTCGCCCCAAACTTCCGTCGCGATACCCGTGCTTCTCGGCCAGGCACTGCATCTGATTGTTGACTCGCTTCCGTACTTGCCTCGCCTAATTGACATTCCAAACTCGCGGCACCGGATAAGTATGCGAATCCCCAACCCCCTACCCACCACCTCCAAAAGACCCACCCATTCCGAAAAACAAAAAAACACGCAAATCCGTCGAATCCGTGAATGCGTCAAACTTAACGCCCCATATTGGGTTCAAAACTGGTCCCAGGCCTGCAATCACATGTTCGCATCCGTAACACCCTGTTTTCAAAATGCGTTGAAATTAACCGAATCCGACTATGCAAGTCGCCATTCCCCAAAAAGCCTTCATCACGTTCATCACTTTCATCACTAAGTCCACCGGAGGGCGGAGGCGAAAGCCTTC
>JAYUVF010000104.1:0-40792 GCA_043754215.1 Chthonomonas sp.
GGCACGAACACGATCGAGATGCATGTGGATGCTTTGAAGCCTGGGCAACGGGCCTACGTGGTGGATGACCTCCTCGCAACCGGCGGAACGGCTGCCGCAACCGCGCGCCTGATCGAGCGTTTACATGGTGAGGTCTCTGGCTTCGGCTTTTTGGTCGAGCTCGAATTCCTGGACGGTCGCCGCAATCTGCCAGGCTACACGGTTGACTCTCTCATCACCTACTAAGCTCATGCGAACTCGAATTCTTATCGCTTCCCTGGCTGGCTTGGTCAGCGTCGCTCTGGCGGCATCGTTCCTTACCGTTGACGCGGTCATCAAGGACGCTAAAAAGCTTAATGGCAAAGAGGTCACGGTACGCGGAAAGGTTGACGCATTCAAGGCCAAGACCAGCAAATCCGGCAACAAGTACACGACTTTCAAGCTGAAAGGCGAGACCAAGGTTCTGAACGTTTATCTGCGTGATCACCTCTCTCCTGAACCCAAGAACGGTTATGTCGTGGAAGTGAAAGGCATCTACCGAGAGTCGAAAAAGGTCGGTGAGATCACTTTTAAGAACGAAGTGGACGCCACGAAGGTCGCCGGCAAGAAGTTCGGCGTCAAGATCATTTCGGGCAGTAAGTAGGCCGTGAACGCCGACCGCCCGGTTCTGGTCGCCATCATGGGTCCAACCGGTAGCGGGAAGTCGGCGATTGCCGAGGCGCTGGCGAAAAGACTGGACGCGCAACTCGTCAATGCAGACGCTTTCCAGGTGTACATCGGGCTGGATATCGGCACCAATAAGCCTCAGAATCGGGGCGAATATCGGCTCCTTGATTTAAAAAGGGCTGACCAATCCTACGGCGTGGGTGAGTACGTGATTGATGCGGCAGCGGTTTTGGCGGAGCAATTTGCGGCAGGTCGTTCTGTTGTCGTTGTGGGTGGCACAGGGCTGTACATTCGGGCGTTGTTCGAGGAGTATAAGGACCTACTCGGATCACCTGACCAAGGACTTCGAGATGAACTCTCTTCCCTATCCCTGCCGGAAATGCTTGAGCGATTGGACGCCGTTGCTTCGACGCCTGATCTAGATCGCTCTAATCGGCGACGCGTCCAGCGAGCGCTGGAGCGAGCATTGCAACCCACCAAACCGATCTCTTTCTCGATTCCCGGCTTCCACAAAGTTAAGTTTGGTATTCATGCTCCGGTCGAATCGCTGGATGTCGGGCTTGCGAGCCGAACGGAGCAACTGCTTAAAGGCGGGTGGATCGAAGAGGTCGAAGGACTCCTGAAAGCAGGACTTTCGCCGCAGTCCGCCTCTTTTAAAGCCATTGGGTATGCTGAAATTTCCCGGTTTTTGGGCGGGGCTTTTTCGTTCGAGGAGTTGCTGGATCAGGTTCAATTGCAGACGCGGCAGTATGCCAAACGGCAGCGGGCGTGGATGCGATCTGAGCCAAATCTGATACCCCTCTATCGCGACAGCCCCACTCCCCCAACCGTATCGGAGATAGAGTCGATGCTACAGCAAATCGGCCGTTAGTCAGTTAGAGGATTCTGTTATGGGTAAGACCATTAATTTGCAAGATATGTTTTTAAACCAAGTCCGAAAAGAGGGCATTGGTGTTACGATTTACCTTATGGGTGGTGTGCAGCTTCGCGGGCAAGTCCGCGGCTTTGATGCGTTCACCGTCATGCTCGACACGCCCGGCAAACCGACGCAGTTGGTTTACAAGCACGCGGTCACCAGCATCGTCCCGAGTCGGCCGATTGGCAGTGGCCGTCCACACGATGAGGGGCAAGATGAGTCTGCTCCAGAAGAATGACCCCCTTCTGGAAATTGCACGGCCTCGGAAATGACTTTGTGGTCATCCGGGGCCTCGCTGATGAAGTTCCCTCCCACGAGTGGGCTGTTCATGTCTGTGATCGGCATGAGGGAGTTGGTTCTGACGGACTCATCACGGTGAATCCGACCGGTCCTTTGCGCGCCGATATGCGCATGTGGAATCCGGATGGGAGCGAATCGCCGATGTGCGGCAACGGACTTCGGTGTGCGGCTCATTGGCTTAACCTCCACGAATCGCAAGGGGACTGGACCATCGAGCTAGGTGGGGCTGAGTATCAGGTCCAACGTGCAGATAATCAATTCGCCGTCGCAATGGGGAACACCAGCGTGGACCCCATCGAAATCGGACTCATTTCTGTTGAGGCATGGATTGACCGGCCGGTCGAATTGATCAAAGGGTCCGCTTTAGCAACGGCGGTTTCGGTCGGGAATCCACACTTGGTGTTTTTTGTGGAGGGCGAACCCGCTGAGTTTTTGAGCGAAGGTGAGTCGTGGGAGAGCGATTCCCGGTTCAAGAATCGAACTAACGTCCACTTTGCGCGGCAGGACTCATCCACAGAACTGACGATGGTTACGTGGGAGCGCGGAGCGGGGCCAACCCTCGCTTGCGGTTCCGGGGCATGCGCGGTGGCCGACGCGGCATTCCGTACGGGCCGCATCACGGGAAATGTCCAAGTCAACCTGCCCGGAGGTCAGCTCACCATTCAACGATCAGAGCAGGAGCTGATCATGATCGGACCGGCTGAGTCGGTGTTTTCCGGATCTTGGCCCAATGAGGATTACTGACGTAAGCTCTGCTGGAGTTGAGCTAGCTGTTGCTGAGAACGAGCCATCGCGGCTTCCATCGCGGCGAAGCGGGCTCGCAGCTCAACCGCCTTAGAACTGGCGCGCGTGTTGATCCGATCGATCCGGGACTCGATATCCGAAATTTGATCGTCGAGTGATTTGTTGGTGTTGACGAACAGCCCGTTTTGGAAGTTGATAAACGTGTCTAGCGAGTCGAACATCATCGAACCCAGCCCTTTGGAAACCTGAACCGTTCCGACCGCGCCCAATGTGCTGCCCGTGTACTCAATCTGCAGCCCTTCCGTGTTCGCATTGCCCACGGAACCCAAAAGGAATCGACCTGAACCGATGGTGGGTTCCCCGTTGATCGTCCCTTGGACATCCACTCCGGTTACCTTTACGGCTTGACCCGTGGTGCCGATCCCGGTGGTGGTCGGCCCAGCGGCGGCCGAGCTTGCAACCGTGAAGTCGCTAGCGGCGCCATAGCGCTTGCTACTGATAACCAGTTTGCCGTCGACGGAACTGGCAGAGACGAAGTCCTTGAGGCGGCTGTCGCTGTTGATCTTGGCGATCACCTCTTGTTGAGTGCTTCCCGCAGGTATGACGAGGGCAACGCCGTTAGCACCGAACTGCCCACCTGAGAAGCTAACGACTTCTTCTGCGCCCAAAGGCCCGGTTTGAGCGGCGGCGGCGGTTAACTTGGTTTGAGTGGCAAGTTGCGTGACGTTCACGGCGTATCCGCCTGAAGGAGACGCTTTGGTTTTGTTTGACGCGGAGACGTAGGTTAGAGAGCTTGACGCGCTAGAGCCAGTGCTGCGTAACAGATCTGCTACTGCATTCGGATTCGTTTCTAAAGCATTGCGCAGAGCGGCGTCATCCACGGCGACGTTCCCGTTGGAGTCGAGGCTGAATCCAATTTGGGTCAAGTTTCGGAATGCTCCCGTGACACCTTGAGCGGCGGAGAAAAGCGTGTTGTTGAGAGCGGACGAAACTTGGGCGGCGACGCTGTCGCCGAAGAGAATTCCGGTCTCGTAAGATTCAGAATCGAACGTGGAGTTATCTCGAATGAACGAGTTGACTCGATTGAACGCCGTCATTAATCCCTTCACCGTTCCCATCACGGTATCGGTGTCTCGAGTAACCGCAAGGGTCGCTCTCCTAACGGGATCGGCTGAATTCAGCGTAATAGTCGCGCCTGGAATTACTGATGTGATGGTGTTTGAGGCGGAAGTTAATGCGATCCCATCGAGCGTGTACTGGGCGTCTTGAGCTTCAACCAGTCGCGTTGGATTCTGGGCGGCAAAGTTAGTGGGGACGGTCGTGGTCGTCATGCCGAAGGCGTCCAGGCCTTCGAGGACGGGAGCGACGTCGCCGTTGATCTCCAACTGGAATCCGCCGTTAGAAGCGACAACGCGAGCGTCGGTGCCGGGGACAGCGTTTATTTTCGCGGCGAGCGTGGTCAAATTGTCCGTCGCGTAATCAACGATGACGGTGTGGCCGTTCACCTTGAGCTCTTCAACTCCCAGCGAAATGCCCATCAGATCATTTAGGGACTGGGTATCTGAGGCATATTCCTGGCTGATCACGCCGGGCAGGGGTGTGTTGTGGGCGGCGAGGGTTTCCAGGCCGAGCTTGGCCAACACCCCTTCCCGAGCAGAAATTGGGCCCGTGACGTTCAAATCTTCAAGGCGGAGTGCGTGCTCAGCGCCAGTTTTGCTGGACGTTAATGTTAAATATGCTCGGCCGGTGCCGCCGTCCACCAGGCTTGCCGTCGCGCCAGCTCCGGCGCTATTGATCTTGGACGCCAGTGTTTGCAGGGTGTCGGTCGCGGTGACGTTCACGGCCACATCGTTGATCTTGAAGGCACCGGTGAAGCCCAGGGCCGCGGTGGAACTGGTTTGGGCCGAAGAGGATAGGCGCTCGGCTGTTGCGAGTCGAGTGACTCCAATTTCTCGAATGCCCTGGCTTGCTTCGCCGGTTGCGGTGATCGAGACGAGCTCTGAATTGGATGAAGTCGCCTTCATCACGTTGAACGCGGTGGAGGAGTTAAATCCGCTCACTGCTTGGTTGAGGCCTACCAAAGCGTTTCGGAAGGCCTCGTATGCCGCCTTCTGCGTTTGTAATCGGGCTTGCTGCTGTTGCAGCCGAAGAATTGGGCGTCGCTCGAGCGCACTGAGTTGCGTGATGATCCCTTCAGTGTCCAATCCACTGCTCAATCCACTGAAGTTTATCCCTGCGCTGTTTCCTAGTGCCATTTTATTGTCCCTACTTCCTGGTATTCCCGCTATCGGTAGAGATACATGCCAGCGAATCTGCTGGTCTCAAATCTAAGACTCCATCGTCCCGGCCAAATCCATCGCGGCGGCGACCTTCACCTTCGTTTCCGCGATGAGCCACTCGTAATCGGCCGCCTCGAATCCCAACCAGTCTTGGGTCGCCTGATCCATAGCCAGGCTTTCCATCGAGAACGGTGATTCGCTGAGACAAGCTTCGCCTAATCGCTCTGCGGCATGAACCACGGCGAGCGTCGGGATCACGTCTCCTTCAAACGGGCCTTCGTGTCGGCTGATGAGAATAATCAAATTTTCTGGGAGCGCCCACTTTTGGAGCAGTTCAGCGCCGACTTCGGCGTGGTTGGTCCCCAGTCGGCAGTTTTCGACTTCGAACAGTCGACTGCCGGAGGCAATGGCTTCGTCGAGGACAGAAATGTAGGAGCGAGAGAGGATGCTGAGCATGAACAGGCTGCCGATGTTCTGCAGCAATCCACCCACGAAGACTAACTCTTGGTCCTTCACGTCGATCTTTTTCTTTCGGCCAATCAACTGCGCGGCACTCGCGGTGGCAAATGCGCTCTGCCAAAGTTTTAGCTGGGCATCTTTCGCCCTTGCCCCATTCGCGGAAAAGCTGGTCATCATGCTCACCGAGAGAACGAGGTTACGAACCTGTTGGAAGCCAAGGATAACGACGGCCTGGTTGACGGAAGCAACCTGACCACTGAGACCAAAATAGGCGGAATTGACGATTCGGAGCAAACGGGAGGAGATAGCTTGATCGGTCTTGATGAGTTGTTCGATTTCGCCGACGGTGCCGCTGTTGGTGGTCTCGGTGAGTTCTAGCACCTTGATCAGGACGTTTGGCAACGGCGGGAGCTCATTTGTCGCCCGCGCCATCGCGTCCCTCACCATCTGTTGATTCAACTGAAATGCCATTCCGTTTTTTCTTTCCTCTTTCCTTGCGCCTTTCCCCACGCCTTAATGCCACGGTTCAGGGTCGTCGCAAAAATGGACTACCGCGCTCGGATCCTCAGTTTCTGGGTACTAGATTGCTCCGCACCAGCACCACCTAAAGTTTCCGCCAATAAGATATTTGGCGTGGTCATGCCCAATCATTAGAGCGCGTTGCTGTGATCGTTCGAGGTTTTTGCATTTCCAGTGTGGGCGGAGGGCTGCGATATCTTCTAAGAATGATCCCGCCACGTAAATAATGTGGGATTTTGCGATTTCTCTCGTCCGAGGGTCCATCCGAAATCGTCTAAAATAGGCGAGAGGTACCAATCGGTGCCGTCGCGAGCGTATTGACGACCATGCTACGACGTATTTTGCTTCCCCTCCTCAGCCTTGCCGCGGCAACCGCCTTTGCTGTGCCGACGCTGACCATCTCGTCCCCAAGTTCAAACGACTTTTTGGGCCGTACGGGCCAACTTCGATTCCTGCTCACCGAAGCCAGTGCTTCACATCGTGTGCAGGTCGTTATTACGAATGTCGCGAACCCTTTGCTCTCGTTCACCTTCCAAGACACATTTAATCCGGATGCTGATAACAAGATCAACGGCACTCTGGGCCTCAACTTCAACCAGGCAACACCAGAAGGACTTTACACGGCCGTCGTGACTGTAACTTTGACCACGGGTTCGCCGAGCCAGTACCCTTCGCAGTCAATTACAAACCTTACGGTTGACGTGAACGATCCGAAGTTCCTAGATAGTAACCCGATCAATGGCGCATTCGTTCGCGGCAACGTGCCCATCCAACTCCAAATCCAAGAAGGAAACATTGATCTTTGGCGCGTGCAGGTCAACGGACAGGACATTCCGAACAACACGGGAACCTCAAACACGGTGAACGTGACTTGGAATACCGCCGGAATTGAGCGCGACGGAAGCCAGGCTATCAACATCAACGTGAAAGACCGCGCAACGAACTCTTCCAACAAGGGCATCACGGTGACCCTTGACCGAGTCGCTCCGAGCATTCAAGTTGTGGCCCCAACGGGAAGCGGTTTCCGGCCGAATTCTACGATCCCCGTCTCGGTGGATATCGTGGACCAGTTCGCAGGAAGCGTCACCGCTCAGGCGATTGATGTTGTGGCAAAGCGACTTGACGGGACACTTATTCAGCGGGTGGCACGTCTTTCAACACGTAATAATGGCGGGACCTTGAACTGGACGGGTAGGATTCAACGCGCAACGCAGTTGCCGTCAACATTCAAACTTGTCGTTACTGCGGTAGATCGAGCCGGGAACCCGGCGGTCACGCAGGAAGTTACGGTTAATCGTCGCTAAAAGGAATACGTAGGCACTTCATGGAGAACCAAACTTTTCGTTCCGCTCGTCGCACACTGGCGCTGGCCAGCGTGGCCGTCATGTCAATGACCGCCCACGCGCAAATCCCCGACCTTCTCGCCGCATTCGATGCGGGGGGAAGGTCGCTTGGCCTCGGCAGCAGCATCGGAGCTACTAGCTCAAACCCAAACTCCGCGATCAACAATCCGGCTGGACTGGGCTACTCGAACAAGCCGACGTTCTCCATCACTTTCCGCAACCTTACTGAGTCCCGCTCGGTATGGTCCCGCTCGTTCGTGAACCCCGATGTCACCACTGACAGCGTCTCGGGCAATCGATCTTTGAGTCAAGTGGGCTTCACCAGACCGCTCGGCAACAACTCTTCGCTCGGCCTCAACTACAGCATCGGCGGGTTCATCAAGGACCAGATCACGGGCACCAACTTGGTAGACGGCGAGACGATCCTCCGAAACTACCAAGAAGAGATTCGGGCCAAGTCCGACTTCTTCACCCTCGCTTGGGGCAAGGCTAGTGCCGATTATCGCCAATCCTTTGGGGTTGGCTTAGTTTTAGCCACGCACAACACGCGCAACCTTCAGCAGTATCAGTTGTTCGACAACAACGGAACCCCCACGGACCTCAACGACGATGTGTTTTTGAGCAACGAGTCTTTGAACAACTCGGGTCAGCGAATCGGTTTTGGCGCAGTGGCTGGACTTCAATTCAACCCCTCGGCCGATACGACCTTTGGCTTGAGCGTTCGAACTCCAATTCAGCTTTCGGGTGGAACGGAAGTTTCGGATTATTATGGTCGCATCCCGGGTAAGGCTTCAGCCGGTCTCGCGAAGCGGTTGAATAAGGGGCTCAAATCCTCCGACTTCATCATCGTCGGGGCTCAGGCTGATTTCTTCTTCGGCGGCGACGAGGACGACATCCTTAGCCGAGACTCGTCGCAGCTTGCCTTCGGTTTTGGGGCTGAGTATAACTATCGCTTTAAGGATGCGTACATTCCTCTGCGAATAGGCTTCCGAAATGTTGGCAAAGGCGGCGCAGGCTTCCAAAGCACGAGTGCGCTCACTTTTGGATTGGGATACAATCCTGATGCAGGTAGCTTCGGCTTCGATCTCGACTTTGGTTCCAATTCGCGCGGCGGAACGGACATGTCGCTCTCGTTGTCCTATCGCTTTAAGAATTAAGGTTTGGGCTCAATGAAATCATCACGGACGATTCTAGTTTTGCTCGCGGTTGTGGCCGCGAGCTTTTCCATGGCCCAGGCATGGTCGGACGCCTATTCAGATGGCCTGCGCAGTGTGCGCGATGGCAGATGGATGGAGGCGCGAGCAAACTTCCAGAAGGCCATTTCGCTTCGCGGCGAAGACCAAGCCACTCCAACCCGGTTGCCCGGACCTGCCACTGAGCAGCGCGTTTGGAAAAACGGCTCCGCGTACTCGCCCAATTTTGGTGCCGCCTACACTGGCTACAAAGCGGCAATCGCTAACTCGAACGATTCAGAGCGCACGACGCTCATGCGAGAGGTGGCGGACGAATTTGAGGCCATCCTCATTAAGGGTCAGGGTAGCCGCGAAACCTATTTCTTCCTTGCTCAAGCCTACGCGAACCTTCGGGATGTCGCCAAGCAGCGCGATCTTGAAGCTCGGTTCGCTCAGGCGGGTAACACCCTGAAGTGGAAGGTCGACGGCGACATCATTGCGCCCGAAGATCGAGCCACGCTTGAGTCCTTCGGAGGCACCGCGAGCAGTGGCGGGAACACGACCATTACTAACGCGGGCAGCCCGCTGGGAACTGCACCCGGCACGATTGTGCCCCTCGCCGAGAAGTTTGCTCTGCTGATCGGCAACACTGAAACTCGACTCGAAGCCCTTAAGGTTCCCTACGCGGCCACGGATGTCATGTTCCTTCGCGAAAAATTGGTGACCTTTGCGGGATATCAAGAAGGCAACATGGACGTGGTGACCAACGGGACCGCGGCTCAAATTCGAGCTACCGCTCAGGCCTTGGCGGATCGCGTTCCGGTTGGATCAACGATCTTCCTTTACTTCTCTGGCGTAGGTGCTAACCTTGACGGCAAGGACTTCCTGGCTGGTATCGATACCTCGAGCGGCACGGACAGTGCGTCCATGCTGGGCAAGTCCGATCTTTACAAGATGTTCATGGCGAAGGGCTGCAAGATCTTTGCGTTCTTCCAAGTGAACCGTCCGATCACCGCGGGCCGTTACTTTGGAATGGAAACTCCCATGGTCGGCGCAATTGCTCAGACCCAAGCCACGTTGCCAAATGAGAAGATCAACAGCATCGTGCGCAACGGCGCTCCGGTTGGCTTGTTCACCGATGCGCTCGGCGGCGTACTCAGCGAGTTCCGCTCGAACCAGGTGCCCATCATGGAATTCGGATGGCGCACGTTCAACTGGATGCGCGGTGGCCGAAATGGTGATTCGGGCGCGGGTAGCATTCAGACGATGACCCTCCCGGTGATCGTGAACATGAAAGAAGACGAGCGATTCTAATTCACTCGGTCATGAGAAAGCCCGCTGGAAAATTCCAGCGGGCTTTTTAGTTGCTAGTCGCCGAGGGCGTGCGTCAGATCCACTCGGGAGTAGATTTCTCCGCCGAGTTCGGCGAGGAGAGTATTTGCCACCAAGTCCACCGCCTCGTCCCGCTTGCTCGCCTCTGGGGCTTCGCCCATCACGCGGATCATCGGCTGAGTGCCGCTGGCGCGGACGTTTAGGCGTCCTTCCGGGGCGACCAGAGCAGCCGCTTGCTGGATGGCGGCATTCACGGTTGGGTTTATTTCCCATCCTTCTTTGCGCGCCACTTTTACGTTCACGAGAAGCTGGGGGTAGTTCTCAAACTCGTCGTAGAAGCTCGCCAGGTCGCGCCTTTCCCGCTTCAGCACGCGCATGAGTTCAAGGGCCGTGACTAAGCCGTCTCCGGTCGGGCCACGCTCTGCGAAGATGATGTGGCCGCTCTGCTCGCCACCGACGATCGCGCCGAGCTCCACCATTCGGCGACTGACGTATTTGTCCCCGACATCCGCGCGTTCGAGTTGAATCCCGTTGGAGGAGGCGTAAGAGGCAAAGCCACCGTTGCTCATCACGGTGCCCACGATGATCGGAGGTTCGAAGCCGCCATGTTGTCGCCAGTGGGAGGCCCAAATCGCCATGGTGCGGTCGCCATTCACGAGGCGGCCACGAGAATCGGAGAAGACGGCCCGGTCGGCGTCGCCGTCGTAAGCGATTCCGGCGACAGCTCCGCTGGATTGAGTCAAATCTTGAATGGTTTCTGGCTTGGTCGCACCACCTTCAGCGTTGATGTTCATCCCATCTGGGGCGTCTCCAAGCACGACGACGCTTGCTCCCAGACGTCTAAAAATCTCGATGCCGAGTTCGTATCCGGCTCCGTGCGCGCCGTCGATCGCGAGGGTCATACCCTCAAATCGCTCCGGCACCAGCGACTCTAGAAAGTCCATGTAGCGGTCGAGTTCGTCTCGCGAAGCGGTGATTTCGCCGACTTCCCCTTCGATGGGACGAGTTGCAAACTCTTGGCCCATGAGCTCGATGACTCGGGCTTCGTCGGAGTCGGAGATTTTCTTGCCATCGTGGGCGATGAGCTTGATGCCGTTGTCCTCGGCGGGGTTGTGGCTGGCGGAAATCACCGCGCCCATCCCGTACTCGCCGGTGCGGGCAATGAAGCTCATTGCCCCGGTGGGAGCAACCTCCAGCGAGGTGACATCGACGCCCGCACTGCAAAAGCCAGCGGCGAGTGCCGCACCGAGCATCGTGCCGCTGCGGCGAGTGTCGCGCCCGATGACGACCTGAGGGGTCGCTCCTTGTTCTTTCAGCAGTCGACCTGCAGCCAGTCCAATGGCAAACGCATCTTCCGGACGCAGGGCCTGATTGGCGACTCCGCGCACGCCGTCTGTTCCAAATTTGATCGCCATGTGACCTTAAGGAGCTTGGGCGACCCGGACCTTGGCCGGGCGAATCACGCGATCATGGAGACGGTAGCCGGGTTCGACTTCTTCAACGACCACGTTGGGCTCGAATTCTTCGGTGGTGACCGCTTCCAGAGCTTCATGCAGAAACGGATCGAACACCTCCCCCACGCTTGAAATGCGCTTCACATTGGCGGCATCGAGGGCAGAGCGGAGCTGCTTTTCGATCATGCCCACGCCTTGCATGATGGCTTCGATGTCGGCATCGGCTTCCAAGGCTTTTACGGTGCGTTCGAAGTTATCCAGAATCGGCAGCAGGGACTCTGCCAGATCTTGATTCCCGTATTTTCGGGTCTCGTCCTTCTCGTTCAAGGTGCGGCGACGGAAGGTTTGGAATTCGGCGAGAGAGCGCAAAAGTTGGTCGCGGGTGGCGTCTCGTTCGTCGGTGAGCGCCTTTATCTTCTCGTCGCGCTCGTCATAGGGCAACTCGTCTTCTTCGGCTAAGCCAATGAGCGTTTCAGCGACGTCTTTGGGATCTTCGTGTCCGGGGTTAAAGGTCTCCTCTGGGGTGTGCATAAGGTAATTCTTACGCTGATTTTACCCTTTTTGAACCTAATTTCCTACCTTTTCATCGCGCGCTCGAAGAACTCGAAGGCATCTGGCAGTGCGTCAGCCACGATCATCAGGTGCTCGCAGCGCGGATAGGCGCGGACTTCATGAGATGCGCTTCCCTTCAGTTGCTCGCCCATCCGCCCTATGCCAGACATCAAAATGCTCATCTCCTGCTCGCCGTATCCCAGAAAAATCGGCTTGCGGAGCATCTCGTCCGGGATGGTGTTCCCGGCCGGACCGAACAAGGCAATCGCCTTCACGAGATCGGGATCGGTTTGAATAGCGATACCGCCGCCCATGCTGTGACCCATCACAAAAACCGGCAGGCCTTCGATGTTGAACTCGCTTTTGAGCCATGCGAGCGAAGCTTTGACGGAGTTTGCTCTCGACGCCGGGCTGATGAAGGCCCATCCGCGACGCTCGGCCTCGCGCACGCCCAGTCCGGCTCCGTACGCTTCGAAGAACATGTTCTCGGAGCCGCCGGCTCCGTGCAGGGCGATGACCACGGCCTTCGGCCGGTTGGGGATCATCGCGCGAATCCGTACGCCATCGTGAATCGCCAGCGGAATCTCGACCGGGAGTTTCATCTTCTCTCCCCGCTGAGCCATTTCGGCAAGCGCAAGGGCCGCGCCGGCATCCACCGATGCTTCGCTCTTGCCTTGAACGAACTCTTCAAGCAGTTGCTTCAGCGGGCTCGTTTCAAGTTGGGTCATGCGAGCTTCGAAGCCGGGAACAACCGACCCTCCCGTGGACCGAGTCCCACCAAGGCTAAACCTCGTCACGACTTCAAATTTGGAGCCACGCCGGGATTCGGCTTCGGTCTTTCGCTCGTAAGGCACTCCCGCTTTCAGCGGCAAGCTTTCCCAGGTTTCGGTGGGCGCACCTTTCGGCTCGTACGCCCAGGTCAGGTTGATTGTCACCGGAGAAACGGAGTCGATCACCCGGGTCTTCACCGCGAGGTCAACCGCATCACTAGCGTATCGCGGGCGATCTTCAAGCGCGGCGGTCGCGGAATCGAGTGCGAGGCAGGCCCGCCCGTATTGACCGCCAAAGAACGCTTGAACGGCTTGCTGCACGTGCGGCACCGCGGCTTGGCGAAGCTCAGGACGGCGATGCTTGAGCCAAGCCGCATCCAGGCGCTTGAGCCGGGTGCCCATCTCGAAGCGAGTTGCCACATATTGAGGGGTGGGCTGAGCCCAAACGATTGCGGAGAGAAGGGCGGGGATCATGGTCTAGTCGTCCTCGTGCTGCTTGTGGCTGCTTCGAGTGAGAACTCGGATCGGCGTTCCCGGAAGGGGATACATCTTCCGAATTTGATTTTCAAGGTAGCGCTTATAGCTAAAGTGCATGATCTCCGGGTCATTGCAGAACAGGAGAAACGTTGGTGGCCTTGCGCTGACCTGGGTGCAGTAGTAAATCTTGAGGGCGCGTCCCTTGCTCGTGTATGGACGATTGAAGGCGGCCTCTTGAATCAGCTTGTTGAGCTGGCCAGTCGAGATGCGGAAGCTCCAGTTTTCTACTGCGGTGAGCGCAGCGTCTAGAACGGGCTCTAGTCCGGCTCCCTCACTGGCGCTCGTGAAGGCGATATGGGCGTAGGCGACTTCTGGGTGTTCGTCACGAATGATCTTCTCGATGGCGCGCTTCGCGTCGCTCTTGACCCTGGGCTGGCCGTTCGGCGGTTCCTTGAGGTCCCACTTGTTGACGGCGATGACCAAAGCGCGGCCCATGTCGTGGCTGATCTTGGCCACACGCTTGTCTTGGTCGGTCAGACCTTCGTTGCCGTCTACAACCAGCAATGCGCAGTCGGCGCGCTCTACGGCCCGCGTGGATCGAAGGGCCATGTAGTATTCGACCGTTCCCTGGATCTTGCCTCGACGCCGAATACCGGCGGTATCAATCAGCCTGAAAGTCTCGTCGCGATATTCCAAGACGCTGTCAACCGCGTCGCGGGTGGTACCGGGGATGTTGCTCACGATGGCGCGCTGCTCGCCAGTAAATGCGTTGACCAGGCTCGATTTGCCTACGTTGGGTCGGCCGATGATCGCAAGCTTGACCTCATCTTTGACATCTTGAAGATCGTCAACCTTCGGAATCAACTCCACGACGCTATCCATCATATCGGCGACGCCTGCGCCATTTAGTCCGCTCACGGCGAAAACTTCGCCCAAACCTAGCTCATAAAATTCGTTGGCGGCGACGGCTCGATTTTTGTTGTCTGCCTTGTTCGCCACGATCAAAACGGGAACAGTGATGCCACGCAATCGGTCCGCGAGGTCGCTGTCACCCATGCTTACGCCTTCCACACAGTCCACGAGAAAGATGACTACGGTAGCTTCTTGGAGGGCGATCTCGGCCTGGAGCCGAATCTGCTCTACCAGCGGATCTTCATCGCCAAACAGGATTCCGCCGGTGTCCACCAGCAAGAAGCGCTTTCCGCGCCACTCCGCTTCGGTGTAAAGGCGGTCGCGGGTGATACCTGGAGCGTCGTCCACCACGGAGACACGGCGTCCCACCATACGGTTAAATAGCGTGCTCTTACCGACGTTCGGTCGGCCCACGATGACAACGGTCGGCAATTTTAGTCCCATGGGCAGGTTAACAGGATACCGGATCGGCTTCCCCCAAGGTATCTTTCGGCCTACTCGAAGCCTATGTCGGTCCACTACGAACTCCTGAGCGTCTGCCCAATCACGAAAGCGCGCCGGGGACGACTCCACACTCCGCACGGCACAGTCGAGACTCCTGCCTTCATGCCGGTGGGCACCCAAGGGACGGTCAAGACGATCTCTTCGGAAGAATTAGAGGCGATGGGCTTCGAGCAGATTCTCTCGAACACCTACCACCTCGGCCTTCGCCCCGGCTCCGATCTGATTGAGCGGATGGGGGGATTGCACGGCTTCATGGGTTGGCGCGGGAGCATCCTCACGGACTCGGGAGGCTATCAAGTCATGTCGCTGAGCGACATGCGCAAGATCGACGACGATGGCGTGCGGTTTAAGAGCCATCTCGACGGGTCGGAGATGTATCTCACGCCGGAGCGGTCCATCCAGATTCAGGGTGAACTAGGGGTGGACATCAGCATGTGCTTGGACCAATGTCCGCCTTATCCTTGCTCGCGAGATGAAGCGGCGGCGGCGATGGCACGCACACATCTTTGGGCTCCGCGGAATCTGTCGGCGGCTCGGGAAAGTCAAGCACTGTTTGGAATTGTTCAAGGCGGGGTCCATGAGGATTTGCGGACGGAGAGTGCGGAGTATCTGGGCAGTCTTCCCTTCGCGGGGATGGCGATCGGGGGAGTGAGCGTGGGCGAGCCGACGGAGATGCAGTACCCGGTGGTGGATTTTACGGCCCCGCTTTTGCCGGCTGAAAAGGCGCGCTACTTGATGGGGGTCGGCCACCCGAAGGATATCTTGCACGCGGTGGCTTGCGGGGTTGATTTGTTCGATTGCGTCTTGCCGACGCGGATGGCTCGGCACCAGTGCTTGTACACCCTGCAGGGTCGGGTCAACATTGGGAACCTCAAGTGGGCGGAGCACAATGGCCCGGCTGATCCGGACTCAGTCTTCCCTCCCACCGAACGCTACAGCGCCGCTTATATGCGGCATTTGTTCAAGGCGGGGGAGCCATTGGCGGCGAGGCTCGCAAGCCTGCACAATCTTTGGTTCTACGCTCGGCTGATGGGCGAGATTCGAGACGCCATTGCTGAAGGAACCTGGGAAGAACTCATGCGCCGATACGAAGCGGCTTAAAAAAAAGATGCCCCCGTTGCCGTTTAGCAACGAGGGCTCTATATAGAAACTTTTTACTTAGCGGCGCGGAGCTTGTTCATCGCCAAAGCGAGGCGAGACTTGCGGCGAGCGGCTTGGTTCTTGTGAAGAACTCCGTTCTGGACAGCCTTATCGAGAGCCTTCATCGCGAGCACGGTGGCGTCCACGGTGGTCGGAGCAGCGGCATCCACCTTAGCGGCGGTGCGAGCCTTCTTGATAAACGTCTTGATCGCGCTCTTTACGGCGCGGTTCTTTTCCGTGCGCTTCACGATGCGGCGCATGTCTTTCTTACTGGACTTCAGGTTTGCCATAAATCTAAGATCGGTTGCGAGCGTTCGATGCGCGGTCGCAGAGCGTGATAATGTACCACACTCTGCGCCCGCACTTCAAGGTCAACGCTTGAGGACGAATTTCCTCTTGGTCTTGTCGAATCCTTGTTCGACCTTCTTCCCGTCGTAGTGCCAGACCGGCGAACCGGAGCGCTGGTAGAAGCAAGCGTAGCTGCTG
Source organism: Chthonomonas sp. (assembly GCA_043754215.1). Classification (GTDB taxonomy): domain Bacteria; phylum Armatimonadota; class Fimbriimonadia; order Fimbriimonadales; family Fimbriimonadaceae; genus JAFLBD01. The sequence goes on from JAYUVF010000104.1 coordinate 16,005, forward strand.
AGGAGCGAGGCCACCAGGCGTCGGCTGACGCGGCGGACCACGTTGACTTCCCACAGGAGCGTGAGGAAGTCGGCGCCCTTCGGCCAGTGGCTCATCACTTCGCGAACGACGTCGAAGGTCGAAAGCTCATCGGCTCGCGACTGGAGTTCGCGGAGCTCTTCCATTCGCTGAGTCGTGATGAAAACGACCGGGTCGGTTTGGTCGAGCCACTCGAAGTCGTAGACGTTTGCGCGCGTCGTCTGGGTGAGGCTGAACACTGCGCCGGACTCGACGTTCTGCTCATAAAACCAGTCAATGAAGCCGAACAAGAGGCGCGCTTCCATGTTCGCCCACACTTGAATTTCGCGTCCATCCTTGTCTCGAAGAATGAGCTCTTGGTAATTCGGGCCGTTTGGAATCCAACCGGTCGGAACTTGGCAGAGCGGGAACGTACCGAGTTCGCGGTGGGTCGGTTTGAGGACACATCGGATGGACTCGGGCAGTTGCTTAGATGCCGGCGCGATATCTTCGTCGTTGACGTCCATCGCGAGCGGGTGATTGAGGAGCTTTCGGAGCGTCGAGCTGAGGCCGTCATCGGACAGTTCAGCGTCTGCGTACTCGCCCTCTTCATCCTTGACCTCGGTAGGAATGAAATTGAAGAAGTCTTGGATCGTGGTGACGATTTCCGGGACAACACCGGGCTTGTTGAAGCGATCCCCGCCCACCCAAAGAACTTCATTGCGTGCTTTCAAGGCATCCATGACGTTCGTCATGTCGTCGGGGAACGTTTTCACGCTCGGCGTGATCTCGTAGAATTCTTCCAGAAGTCGCGTGGCGGTGATGCTCGCCTCTGAACCCAGGATCTTGGCGATCATGCGCTCGACGTCTTCGGTCTTGACGTCAATAGGAGCTGCGTCTTCGATCTCAACCGTCGGCGCGAGTTTGTCGGCCACCTTGATGGCGGTGCTCAGCCACTTCTTGGCCTGCTCTTCAGGATAGAGCGAGCCATCGGGCGAGTAAACGAGCCCCTTGGTGGCAAAGACTACGCCGTAAAAAGCGCGCCAGTCGTACTCGAGGAATGCGCGGGCGTTCTGGGGATTGAGTGCCTGCCAGGCAGCAGCTCCAAAAAGCTTGGCGTCCACCGGGGCAGCCTTTACCAGTGCCTTCGATACCTCTTCGGGATTTCGGAAATTAGTGCCAGCAAGTTTCTTGGTGAGGGCTTCGACCTCTTCAGCCTTGAGACGATACATGTCCCACGCAGCGGCTTCGCCTTGGTCGGTGGCGGCGAAGCACCACGCCTTTACGAAGACTTGCTGGTCGGCGGTGATGCCGACTTCAGCGCTGCCGTGAATGACTCGCTCGATTTGCTCTTCGGTGGCACTTGGGCGAGTGAGCGCAAGCTCATTCTTTACCAAGTTCAGAGGCATCGGGCCGCCAAAGCGATCCACGATCAGGCGAACCTGCTCGACGAAAGGTCGCTCCGCTCCTTCGAGACGAGCGGCGGGAATCCAGCGGCGCTCATTGTATGCAAACTTGTGAGGGTTGGATGCGAGCAAAGATCGCACCGCGGCCAGACCAATTCCTTCGTTTTGAAGTCGGTCGGCGATTTCGCTCAGCTTCACGACGTTTTGTAGTTCGGAGAGCTGGGCAAGGATAAGGCGGTCGGCGTACTCACGCGCGAACTGCTCTTCTGAATTAATCTGGATAGCTTTGGCCAAAGGGGAAATCCTCTACACCTACAAGAGGCGCGACCTAGTATTTTAGCCCATTTGGGGCCCAGATTACTACCCTACTTCACGCAAGATGGCGGGCCGGATAGAATCCGACCCGCCACCTCTTGCCGCTAGCTTGATTACATGTCTACGGAGCCGAAGCTCGCGATGACGATGTCGATGTCTGCTGCGTCAACTTCGCCGCTCTGATCGACGTCGGAGTTTGCATTGCCGCTTCCACCTGGGAAGGTCTGGCCGAAGTTGGCGATGACAAGATCAATGTCGGCCGCGTCCACTTCACCACTAGCGTCAACGTCGCCATTGACCAGGGTGATGGTGCCGAAATTGAGACCGGTTCCACTCAAGCTCGCAGGTCCGCTGACCTTCAAGAATGGTCCACCGTCGATGACGAGCGTGTAGTTTCCGTTCAGGTACATCGGAACTTGCAAGTTGATCGAAGTGGACGCGCTGGAGATCTGCGCAACACCGGCGTAAACTTCGGTGTTCCCGGAGAGGAACTTGTACGAGATGGGCACTGGAACAGCGAAGGTCCCGACCGTGTTGGAAAGTTGAAGCGTGCCAGTTAACGGTTGACTCATCACGATGGTGCTTGCAGACGACTGACCGAGGTACTGGGCTTCAGCACTCGAAAGGGCTCGACCGAAAATCGCGAGATTCGCCAACTGAGCTGTTGATGGCGATTCACCATCTTCGTCGGCGAGAATCAGAATCTGCGGGTCGAGTGACCAGCGTCCGTCCTGGCCGAAGCTGGAAATCGTCTGCGTCCGGATCAGGGTCCCGTTGCAATACGTCGTGATCGTGCTATCAAGGCCAGATCCGAGAAGCTGTACCACGGCAACGATTCGGTTCCATCGACTTCGGTCGAGAGCGACGCCAGCATAGTTACCGCTGACTCCCCAGAGCGAGTCGCTATCACGAATCCAGTAGTCGCCGTCGTTAGCATTGCTCGTGTTCGTTTGGAAGAGTGGAATCCAAGTATTTTCTTGCGGAACCTTCAGATCCATCACCACGGAGTACGTGTTGACGTAAGCGCCACCCCCGTTCGGGGCGATTCCGTGCTCGATCTTCAAGAAGTCCATGAAGTTCAGGTTCAAGACGGTGTCGTTCGAACCATTTGGAAGCGGAACGTTTGCGGTGTAAGTAAGGTTAGCGGCCGGGACCTCGTTTCCAAGCGAGCCTCCAAAGCCAAAGTTGTTGTAGACCGTAGTCACGTTTCCGCCCGCAGTGTTCTGCACCGAGTTGGTGAACGTAAAATTCTGGGAAGGCTCGAGTTGCGCGTGCGCAAAGCAAGCGGTCGAAATGAGGGCGAGACCGAGTAGCTTTTTCATGGATAATCTCCAACCTCCATTCTCCGGCCCCCTCGTTAAGTACAGGTGAACCGGCAGTTAAGAGTTCGTGAAGCTTTGCTCGCTGACCCTAATAAACCAAAATCCCCGCCGGAAGGGCGGGGCTTGGTTTTGTTTCCAGAGAGGCTGATGAGTTCATCACTGACCCCTGGACAAAGGTGTCGTGGGCGCTAAAACCCGCGACCTCCCTGGCGCTTACAATTGTGTTTCATGTTTTTGTTGCACCACCTCCTTGTTGTTTAGATTTATCGGCGTGGAGACGCCGACTCCGTATTCAACTCCATTTCGCCTAGGATCGTTTCCGAGTTAGCCACGTTAGGACCCTTTTCTGAGGGGCGGGGAGGGGGAGTTGGGAGATTTGCTCAAGTGTCCGCCATTGGAGCTCGGGTTCTTCTTCAATTTGAGCGTCAAGGTAGACCTGGAATTCGATCCGGTGGTGGGTTACGGCCTGGTGAAACTTCAGTTCTGGCTTGCCTTGCGCTTGGCCCCTCGGGAATTCCCACATGCCCTCCCACCATTCGCCGCCGGGTATTTGACGGATGGCGTACTTCCCCTCTCGTTCGCAGATGAGGACTGCTCTTTCAAGTTCTACGGTGCGTCTCCTTGGGACTTTCACGGGGAGCGACTCGACTTGCCCGAGGCGAAGCGCCTCGCAGTGCGACGAAACGGGGCAAAAGAGGCACTTCGGGGATTGGGGAGTGCAGATGGTTGCGCCCAGTTCCATGATGGCTTGATTCCATTCGCCGGGGTGGTGTTGATCTAAGACAGTCTCTGCCCAAGCCCAGGCGTTGCGATGCAGTTTAGGACCGTTACTGTCATCCGCTTGGAGCCGGGCGTAGACCCGTTCCACGTTCCCGTCTACGAGTGGAGTTGGCTCGCCAAGGGCGATGCTAGCGATTGCTCCTGCGGTGTACTTCCCTACTCCGGGCACGCCCAACCACTCTTTCGCGTTTTTGGGAAATCCGTGGTCGGCGACATGTTTGGCCCCCGCGTGGAGTTGGCGTGCCCGGCGGTAGTAGCCGAGGCCCGCCCATTTGGATAGAACCAGTTGTTCCTCCGCTTCTGCCAGTACCTCGACGAAGGGGAACACTCCCATCCAGCGCTCGAAATAGGGGATGACGGTCGTGACTTGGGTCTGCTGGAGCATGACCTCGCTCACCCAGATCGCGTATGGATCGGAGGTGCGCCGCCACGGCAGGTCCCGCCGCTCTTGGCGGTACCAAGTCAGCAAATCGAGCTGGAGACTCAGTGGCTGCCCGCCGGGTCGAGAAGCTGGTAGTCGGCCAGCGTCTTTTCGGGTTCTAGGCTGGTCATGAGCCCACGTCCGATCACCAAGTAGTCCGCGCCATCGGCGATAGCCTGCGAGCCGGTGCCGGTTCGACTGTGATCGTTGGTGCTCTGGTCAGGGCGGCGAATTCCTGGCGTCACGATCACGCCGTGGTTGATCGTGTCGCGAACCTCCCGGACTTCTTCGGGGCTGGTGACGACGCCGTCGATGCCGCAATCCACCGCGAGTTTGCTAAGGTACGCCATGTGCTCGGCGACGGTTCGGGTGCAGCCGAGGTGGTCGGTGAGAATGTGCTGGTCGAGCGAGGTGAGAACGCTCACGGCGAGCAGAATGGGCTGCATTTCCTCGCTGTGGCTGCGCGCTTCTTCCACGGCGGCGGTCATCATGGCCGGGCCGCCGCTGGCGTGGAGGGTCATCATCCAGACCCCGTGCTTCGTCGCCTCGCGGACGGCGAGGGCGACCGAGTTCGGAATGTCGTGAAACTTCAGGTCAAGGAAAATCCTGGTGGCACCGGCATCGCGCAGGGTTTCGATTACGCCTAGGCCGTGGGGCAAGGTTAAGGCGTGGCCTACTTTGAACCCGCCGACAAACGGTTTTAGCCGCTTGATCGAGTCCACGGCTTCGGCGACATTGCTGGTGTCGAGCGCACAAATTACCTTTCGTTGAATCCCCATGTGTGTTGCTCCCGCTGGCAATCCTATCGTACACCAAAACCGGCAATTTGTCGGGTTCAATGTTGAGATGGTCCCCCACCAAGAGCTACTGATCAACGGATTTTTCATGGGTGGGCCGTGCGACTCGTCGGTGCCCAAGCAAGTTGTGAAATCACCGTGGGATGGCTCTGTGGTCGGAGTGGCCGCCGAGGCGATGTGGCCACAGGCCGATTCCGCCATCGACGCGGCGACAAAGTCATTTACCAAATGGTCTCGGACCTCGCGCTCGGAACGAGCGGCGTTGCTCGCAGTGGTTGCGGCGCGGCTTCGCGGCGATACCGAGGCTCTTGCTCAATTGATGTCCCTGGAGATCGGCAAGCCGATCCAGATGGGGCGGGCTGAGCTTGAGCGTGCCGCGATCACTTTTGACCTCGCGGCAAAGTTGATGGAGGAGCAGGAATGGCATTCGATTGACGTCTCCTCTGACTCGCGCTCCGACGGAGTTGTCGTCACCGCGAGAAAGGAACCCATCGGTCCGATTTTCTGCATCACGCCCTACAACTGGCCCTTCAATCTAGCCGCCCATAAGCTCGCACCGGCGCTTGCGGCGGGCAATACGGTGGTGGTGAAAGGGTCTGGATCGGCTTCCCTGTGCACCTTGGCGCTCGGCCGATTGATGCACGAGTGCGGCTTTCCGGAGGGCGTCCTCAACTTCTTGAATTGCGAACCGGAGATTGCCGAGAAGATTGCGCTCGACGACCGAATCAAGATGGTGAGCTTCACCGGCTCGCCTGCGGTGGGGTGGCGACTCAAGGAGCTTTGTTGGAGGAAACGGGTTTCTCTTGAGCTTGGCGGGACGGCGACCACGTATGTTGATTCCGGAGTTAATTTGGCAGTCGTCGCGGACAAGTTGGCGAAGAGCGCGTTTGGGTACGCGGGCCAAATCTGCATTTCAGCTCAGAACGTGTACGTGGCTTTTGATGCGTACGATGAGTTTCGGAACGCGCTGGTCGCCGCGACGGAGAACGTTCCGACTGGCGACCCCAGCCTTGAAGAAACCTGGTGCGGGCCGATGATCAATTCGGAAGCGGTGGACCGGGTTCAAAGCTGGATTGCCGAATCGGGCGGAACGGTCATCGCGGGCGGATCTCGGGAGAACAACATGCTGATGCCGACTCTGCTGGAGACTCCTTTGCCCAACTCCCAGGTCGTCAAAGAAGAAGTTTTTGGACCGGTGCTCACGGTTCAGAGGGTGGACGTCCCGAGTCTGGCCATCGTTGAAATGAGCCGTTCTAGTTACGGCATCCACCATTCGATCTTCAGTGAGAACGAAGACCTCATCGAGAAATTCTGCAAATTCGTCCCCTCCGGCGGGTGGATCATCAACGATGTGCCGAGTCTCCGCTTCGACGCGATGCCTTATGGCGGAGTGAAGGAGAGCGGATTTGGGCGCGAGGGCGTGCGGTATGCGTTCGATGAGATGACGGAATGGAGCACTCGCGTTCGGCGCGGGGCGCCTTGAGGGACTGGTACAACTTCACCCACCGCGCATGAAAGTCACCCAGGTTTCGATTCGCCCAACCGAGGCCGCCAATGAGGCGGGGCGACCGGCGTTGACGCCAGAGCTCCTCGCGGCGAGTGGGGCGCGCTACAGCCGAAACAACGACGGCCTCGAAGCCATCCTCTCGAAAATTGATCCTGAAAACCTCGACAAATCCGTCGACGGCATCTTCAAGATGATCGATTACGGCCATCAATCCATCGCCGACATGGCCCCGGTGGCGATGTTTATGGACGGGGTTTCGATGTGGCTCGCCTACCTCGTGTGGGCGCAGGTGCCCACGGCGGGTGGTCAGGAATCGAGCACGCGGTACCTCCGGCTCACGAAAGATGACCTGCTCCCGCCAACTGAGATCGGAATCCCCGAGGCTTTGCATGCCGATTGGACGGTGCTGATGCACGAGGCGATGGACGCCTACGAGCTTTCCTACTCGCTTTGGGAAGAGCACGCGCGGGCAAACCCCGAGGTGATGCGCATTCCTGCGGACTTGCTGAACGATCCCAGCGAGAGGGCGCAAAAGCAGGTCGCTCGCATGCGCCGAAACTACGCCTTTGATCGGGCACGGTATCTCCTTCCGGTTGCGCTGCGCACGAACATGATGCTGGTGATGTCGGCTCGAGCGTGGGTACAGCTTTCGCAGTGGCTCTTAAGCCACTATCTGCCCGAAGCTCAGGCGCTCGGAGCAAAGGTCGTGGAAGAGCTTGGCCTGACCGCGCCGCGACTCTTGCGTCACGCGACCGAGAAGCCCTCCTTCATTGCGGGGCACCGGGACGAGATGCGGCGGGCGACCAAACTTCCCCACCCGGAAGCGCACGAACGGCAAGGGACGGCGGACCCGATTCTTGACGTGATGTTGCCGGCCGGGATGCGGTCCGGAGAACTGACTTCTGCACTGCGTCACCACGACAACCGTTACGCTTACCTTGGCGATGCACTTCGAAGAACTGCAGTTCGGTTCGCGTGGCACGGCATGGCATTCGCGGAGATTAGGGATTTGAACCGCCATCGAACCGGAAGCAAATTCTGCCCCGCGTACGGCACTGGGTTCTATGGGGCCGAGGACCAGATTCCGGACAATTTGCGCTCGCAACTGCTCCCTCTCAATGAGCTTGGGGCTCGGGCGACTCAGCTCGGGGCGGAGCAGTTACTGGACGGGAAGATCTCGTACCCCTACTTTTATCTCTTGGGCACTCAGTTCTTCTTTGAGCACACCACGACGGCTGACAAGTTTCTTTACGAAGCCGAGCTGCGAACGGGGACAGGGGCGCATTACCGCTACGCCAAGCACCTCCATGACGCGCTCGAGCTTTGGTACACGCGCTTTCCAGAGACGAGAGGGCTCGTTCTGGAAGGCAGCGCCGAGCCCGAATAACGATACTCTTACTCGACGCCGTCGGGCAATTTGCCTATCCGCATCTCGATGGCGAAGTCGCGGGCGCGCTGGAGGATGTTGAGCTTTTCACTCGGCGAGGCATTTTCGCGCTTGAAAATGGCTCCGGTGATTCGGAGGAGCTCACGCGGCTCAAACTTCCTGAGGGTCACCGTCTCGACTGTCCCGTCTTGGAGTCGAACTTGGGTCTTTCCTGCCACGGTCCAGATTTCGTAATCCTTGTCACTTTGCGACCCTCCGCCTCTAACCAGGAGAGGACTCGTTTCGGTGGCGCTGCCAATGCCGCCTTCGAGCCACCTTCGGAACTCGCCCATCCGGCGTAGCCTGGTCACCCTCGCCGTTTGCGAGGCCGCGTCGGCTCTGCGCTCCAGTTGATCTGCGGCAACGTCGAACTCGTAGTCCGCGGCCAGCTTGGCGATCTCATCGTCGATCGGGGGCTCGGTGGCCCCAGGCGTCCCGGGGCTAGCCGCGGGCGGAGTCGCCCCGCTGGCTCCCGCCGTGGTGCTAGGCACTTGAGTGCCGTCGGGTGGAGTTACCGTGGAGTCTGTAGCGGCTGGCGGGGGAGTCGGGTCCGTCTTCCCCGCGTTGGCCAGGGTTGGTGACTTCAAATTTCGATTCGCGCTGTTCAGCATCGTGGCCACGACCGAAATGCCGACGACGCACACCACAATCGCCACGAGCAACGCAAGGAGCCGACCGCCGGTCGGGCCGTCGTCTCGGCGTGCGTCGAGTTCGAAACCAGGTTGAGTCGGTGGATGGATCGCCTTCCCCACCGGGACCGGTTCGTCGGACGGCGGGATCATCCAAACGTTCACCGTTTCGACGATGTGCTTGAGATTCCGAGGGCCCAGGTTGGTCGCCTTAAAATTCACTTTGCCGCGCACGACCCCATAAACCGTATCGCTGATGGCGATTCCGCCGGGCTTCGCTTCGCTTTGGAGTCTGGCCGCGACATTCACCCCGTCTCCCACCACATCTCCAGGAAGGATCACCACGTCACCGAGGTGCACGCCGAGCCGGTGGCGCAGTACTTCAGTCGAGGGGAGGCTGGCTCCTTGGAGGTGGAGCGCGTCTTGAATTTCCATCGCCGCCTGAACGGCTTCTACCGCGCTGGCGAAGCACATGAGCATGCCGTCGCCGGTACTCTTCACCACAATGGCGCCATGAGCCTCAGCGGTTTGCCGCACGATGACCGTGTCACGCTCCAGAAGCCGCAACGCCTTGGCCTCGTCCATGCTCGCCATCGTGCTGAAGCCGACAACATCGGTAAACACGATGGCCGCCAACATTCTTTGGCCTTGGGGTGGGGTGATCTCTTGGTCCATACGTTCCTTACTTCAGTCAGTACAGACGTAGTTGCGGGTTCCCAAGAATCGGTGGTATTTGGCTCATTTCCTGGTTGGGGTCGCAAGTCATAGAAAAACTTCCCAAATTTTTGGACCAATCGACTGAACCACCGGCAAAATGCCAGCGTCTACCCGCATATGCAGGATTGACGCCTCGGCGGCAAATCCAGCAACAAGAAGACGATAAGCACAAGACCTAAAGTGGCCCACCTCCGTATGTGAGGTGGGCATTTTTTCTGTGTTGCCCGTGATTCTGGCGAAACCCTAGACCAAGCAAAACCGTCAGGTTGGCGGTTAAGCTATGACAATGAGAAAATCTCGGTGGATGTTGGCCCTGTTGGCGGGGGCCTTGGTCGGTTGCGGAGGCAGCGACGTCACGCTGGCCCGGTACACGCCATCCGTGCTCGCGCCGGGCACGCAAAGCACGATGACGGACATGGTTTCCACCGTCGGGGGCTTGTTTATCATCGGTCAAGCGGATGGGCAGGCGTTCTATCAGCTCGGAACGGGCAGTCCCGTTCTCTATCCAAATCAGCTTTCGGGCTCGCAGGATTTGATCGCAGGCATCAATGAATCGGGCACGGTCGTTGGTTTCGATTCCAGCACCACGGCCGGCCAAAATGGGCTTCTCGGGAACACTGCGGCTTGGGCTCCATCCAATTTCGGCGCGACAATCACCACGCAGTACATCCGCCCGTCCGCGATCGCGAGCAACGGCACCATAGCGTTCCTGGTTCTGCCCCAGACCGGCACCGGCGTGGCGTATCGCCGAGTCGGAGCCACAAACACCGCGCTCACTGGCTTCACCGACTTCAAACCGACGGTCATCAACGGCGTAAATACCGCCGGAAAGATCATCGGCAATGGCACCGTCCTCACCAACAACGTGGCTTGGATGAGCGACAACAACGCGATCGTCAATCTCGGGGTTGGGGTGGCGAATGCAGTGAACTCAGACGGAATTGTCGTGGGCATGAACGAGTCCAATCGGCCCTACCGAACGGTCAGTGCGAACTCGACCAACCGTGCTGCGCTCGCATTGCTCCCCGGATTCACCCGAGGCGAGGCGACGGATATCAACGACGAGGGCGTCATCGTAGGCTGGCAGCAGGAAACCACCGTTTCACCAAAAGTTCCGGTGGCTTGGTACGCCAATGGGGCGTTGGTGGACCTCCGCAGTCGCGTCACTTCCCCGCCCGCGAACGTCGACCTGCAAGAAGCAGTCGCGATCACGGAGTCCGGCTCCATCTTGGTGCAGGGCAAGCGTACGGACGGCGGGCTTGAATCCGTCGGCGTGCTACTAACGGTTCTCTAAGCTGCTCGTTTTCGCCTTCGGAGCAACGCCAGCGCGCCAGCTCCGAGGGCGAGGAACGTACCCGGCTCGGGCGCGACCACGTTGGTCGAGTGCCAGTCGTTGCCGGACATGGCGAACCCCCCTCCCGGCGCGGCGAAGCTAACATTGCTGCTTTGGAGGGCAAAGGAGACCAAGTCAAACTTCATGACTCGGGCGGTTGTTGTTGGATTAGTGTCGTCAGCGCCATAAAGCCAGAATCCGGTGTGCCCAGACATTGTGGTGGGGACGATTGCGCCGTTGTCAAACCCACCGGCTCCGCCAATAAAGCTAGAACTAAATGCCCCCCCGGTATGCTGACCACTGGCATAATCTAGAAGCGCGTTGTAAAAAAACATCCCGCCGAAAAGATCTGCCGCAAAGCCGAGGCGAGCAACCTCTCCGCCGTCGTTGTAGGCGACGGCCGCCTTCCCAAGGACCGCCCCAGAGTTAACCGTCGCAGAGGACGTCGCCACCGTACCCACGGTCATATTTGCCAGGTTCACGGACACGACGCTCAAAAGATTAGAAGTATTGACTCCGACGACGTGCAAGTAACCGCGCCCCATCGCACTGGTTTGCCACGTTACACCCGTCGGGAGATTGATGGTCGAGAGCAACGCCCCCGACACCGGGTCATAACGTCGTAGCGAGTTTGTGGTTTGCACATACAGATGTCCGTTGTAAAAGTTAGTCGCCACTCTCTGCGAGGTCGTCAAATAGCCACCCGTGATCTCACCGTTTCCCCAGGTGTACACCCGAGTATTTGCCGAGCCCGAGGTCCCCACGTATAGATTCCCACTGTTGTCGTTTGTGAGATAGCGATTGCTAAGTCCGGTACTGAAACTGCCCAGTTGGATGTTATTCACCGGGTCGTAGCGATAGACTCTGCCGTCCGCACCCGGCATCATCATCAGATCGAAAGACGCCAGAGCATTCGAAGCCATTGCCCCGCCAAAAACCACCATTCCCACTTTTAAACGAAAACACATGACTTCAGTATAAACAACAAGGGGGCAAAAAACAAAGCCATTTCCGGGAGAAAGTTGCGATGTCACTAGGCGCGCGGGAGATTCCGCGGGGCCAGGGCGATCTTCAGATCGCCCGTTGCTCCCCTCTCTTGCGCCTTCGGGACGCCCAAAGGCGGCGAGAAGGCGGAGGAGAGGTGCCCGGGCTGAGGTTTGAAGGGTGATTGATTCCCTACTTGGCGAACTCACTCGACGCACAACTCCCGGATCCGCCTCACGTGGAATCGAGACCCAGCGCATCCCACACATCCACGCTCGAAATGCGATAACCAGAAGGCAGCGAGGCACAAGTCCGGTGCCTTGGACCTTGCCGCGATACACGTGCTTCGCGGTGCACCAAAAACCTCGCCACCGGCGGCGGAAAACCGCGAATCATGAGCAAGAGTTTTCGTCTTCGGTTCACTGCTAACAGGGAACCATTCACTGCGATAGGGAGAGCTCCCTGAGTAGCAGTGAGAGCTATCTGAGTAGTAGTGAACGCTTCCGAGTCATAGGGAGTGCACCTTGAGTGATAGGGAGAGCTTCCTGAGTAGTAGTGAACGCTTCCGAGTCGTAGGGAGCGCCCCCTGAGTGATAGGGAGAGCTTCCTGAGTAGCAGTGAACGCTTCCGAGTCGTAGGGAGCACACCCTGAGTGATAGGGAGAGCTTCCTGAGTAGTAGTGAATGCTCTCCGAGTGCTACAGTTTTTTCATCCGCGAGAATCTCGCGGCAGGGTGGGCGGATGTGACTTCCCTTACATCCTAAACACGCCGAACTTGGGCGGGTCGAGGGGGGCGTTTCGGCTGGCTTCGATGCCGAGGGCGAGGACGCGGCGGGTGTCGACCGGGTCGATGATGCCGTCGTCCCAGAGGCGGGCGGTGGCGTAGTAGCACGAAGATTCCTCGGCATATTTCGCCAAGATGGGGGCGCGGAAGGCGTCTTGCTCGGATTGATTCATGTCCGAGCCGGCTTGGTCCATCTTCACGGTCAGCAACACGTTCGAGGCCTGTTCCCCGCCCATGACGCTGATCTTCGCGTTCGGCCACATCCAAAGTTGGCGCGGTTGGAAGGCGCGGCCGCACATGCCGTAGTTTCCTGCGCCATAAGATCCGCCGATGATGACGGTGAATTTGGGGACATTTGCCGTGGACACCGCGGTGACGAGCTTGGCGCCGTTCTTGGCGATCCCTTCGTTCTCGTACTTGCGCCCGACCATGAAGCCGGTGATGTTTTGCAGGAAGACGATGGGAATGCCGCGCTGGCAGCAGAGCTCAATGAAGTGCGCCCCTTTCTGCGCGCTCTCGCTGAAGAGGATGCCGTCGTTCGCGATGATCCCGACGAAGTGCCCGTGGAGCCTGGCGAAGCCGCAGATGAGCGTGATGCCGTAGCGGGCTTTAAATTCTTGGAAGCGCGAGCCATCGACCAGGCGGGCTAAAACTTCGCGCATGTTCATCGGCGTCTTGGCGTCGCTGGGCACGAGACTGTAGAGGTCTTCGGCGGGATAAAGCGGTTCTTCGGGCTCGTTGGGCGGGTTCAATGCGTACGGTTGGGTGCCCCAAGCGCGCGGTCCCGGCCCGGCGGCTTCAATAATGTTGCGCAGGATTTCAATGGCGTGCGCGTCGTTGTCTGCGAAGTGGTCGGCCACGCCACTGACCCTCGTGTGAACGTCCGCGCCGCCCAGGTCCTCTGCCGTGACGACCTCGCCGGTGGCAGCTTTCACGAGCGGAGGGCCACCGAGGAAGATGGTGCCTTGCCCTTTCACGATCACGGCCTCATCGCTCATCGCGGGGACGTACGCGCCCCCCGCGGTGCAGGAGCCCATGACGGCGGCCACTTGCGGAATCCCCTTCGCGCTCATCTGCGCTTGGTTGTAAAAGATCCTGCCGAAGTGGTCGCGATCCGGAAACACCTCAGCCTGGAGCGGAAGGAAGGCGCCGCCGGAATCAACCATGTAGATGCACGGAAGGTGATTCTCGAGCGCGATCTCTTGGGCGCGGAGGTGCTTCTTGACGGTGATCGGGAAGTACGTGCCGCCCTTGACGGTGGCGTCGTTGGCGATGATGAGGCACTCGCGCCCGTGGACGCGCCCGATTCCCGTGACGACTCCGGCCCCCGGCGCGCCCCCGTCGTACATGCCGTCGGCGGCGAGGGTGCTGAATTCGAGGAACGGGGCGCCGTCGTCGAGCAGTTCGTCAATGCGCTCGCGGGCGAGGAGTTTGCCCCTCGCTTTGTGCTTCGCAATGAGCGCATCTCCGCCCCCTTTCATCGCCTGGGCGGTCTTGTCGCGGTACTGCGCGAGCACGGCGTCCATCGCACCTCGGTTCGCGGCGTGCTCTTCGTCCAGCAAGTTGACGGCTGAGGGGATGATCTCCATCGCCATGGAGGATACCGCCCGGTGTCTGCGCGCTGACCGCCCTCGCTCCGCTGGAACGTTTCTCCAATTGCGTTTGTTCAAGAGCTTGATGAGAGTTCTTGTGGGGTTGGATTCTGAAGGTGGCTTCTGGCAAGTCGTTGAATACGTCAAAAAGCTAGGTTTCGAGAATCTTGAGCTTGATCTGGTTCGGGTTGTGGAATCACTATTGCCGGATGGGTCACACCCCCAAATCCCGCAAGATCATCCCCTGAGCAACTACTACGCGTTGCAGACCCAAGCGGGCCAAGCGATGCTTGGGTCGGCCCAAGCCGCCCTCGCCAAGGACGGAATTGCCTCGCGGACGTTTTTGTATTACGGCGATGCAGCCCGCGAAATCGTCTCCCACGCCGACGCGGAGGATTGCGATCTCATCACTGTGAGGTCCGACGCCAAAGGCAAATGGGGCTCGCTCTTTTTCGGTAGCGTCTCGAAAGGCGTGATCATAGGCTCGACCAAGAGTGCGCTCATCGTGAAGACGGCTGCGCCGCAAACGGACAAGCTCACAGCGGTGCTGGCCACCGACCATTCGGAGTACTTCAATCGCTGCGCAGACCTGCTGCTTTCTATGCGGCCGAAGGGCATCGGCAAGCTAATCGTGCTGACCTCCACTGCGCCCGCGAAGATGATTCACGCGCTCTTGGGCCGCGCCACCGGCATCGATGACCTCACTGAAGCGCCCGTGGACGAAGCTGCGGCAAACAACGCGCTGTGTGGGAAGATGAGTGCACAATTCCCCGCCTGTGAATCCGTGGTGAAGGAGATTGACCCGGCGGACGCCATTGCGGAGACGATGCAAGAGGCGCCGGCGGACCTGCTGATCATGGGCGCGCAAGGCCACGGCTACTTCGAGCGCCTGCGCCTCGGCAGCCAGTCGTTCCACCAAGTCGTCAACACCCCGCACAACGTGCTGATCCTCCGGCTTCCGGCTGAAGACGAATAATCTGCTGGCGCGGAGTCGGTTGACTCAGTTTGGCGGAATGAATTCCTTGCGCCGGGTGGCCGCCTGAAGCCCGCCCTCCGGGCGTGGATGAAGCCACCCTCCATGGGGCGGGTATTCTCGCGGGACCAATGTCTATCCTAGTCAACAAGCATTCGAAGGTCATCGTCGCGGGGATGACGGGGCGAGAAGGGTCGTTCCATACCGGTCAAATGATCGAATACGGCACCAACGTCGTGGCCGGAGTGACCCCTGGCAAGGGTGGGCAAGAGCTTCATGGGGTGCCTATTTTTGACACCGCGGAGGAAGCGGTCGCAAAGACGGGTGCCGACGCCGGGCTCGTTTTCGTTCCCGCGCCATACGCCGCCGATAGCGTGCTCGAACTCGAAGCTGCCGGCGTTCCGTTCATCTGCCTCATTACGGAAGGGCTTCCGATTTTGGACTCGATGCGCATGGTCAACCGGCTTAAGGACAATGGCACCAGTCGACTGCTAGGCGGCAACTGCGCCGGCATCATCACTCCCGGCGAATGCAAGATGGGCATCATGCCCGGGCACATTTTTACTCCTGGACCAATCGGAATGGTCTCGCGCTCTGGCACGCTCACCTACGAAATCGTGTGGGAGCTCACGCAGGCGGGCCTCGGCCAGACCACGTGCGTTGGCATTGGCGGTGACCCACTCCCGGGCACCCGATTCCGCGAGGTTTTGGAGATGTTTGAGGCTGACCCGGCCACCAGCGCAGTCGTGATGGTCGGCGAAATTGGCGGCTCCGACGAAGAAGAGGGCGCGGCATTCATCAAGCAGATGAAGAAACCGGTGGTCAGCTTCATTAGCGGTCGCACCGCACCTCCCGGCAAGCGGATGGGGCACGCGGGCGCGATCATCAGCGGCGGGATGGGCACTCCCCAGTCCAAGGTTGATGCTCTCCTCGCGGCAGGCGCCCAGGTTGCCGACAAGACCAGCCAGGTCGCGGGCATGGTTAAGGATGCACTGTCCGGCGTCCGGGCCTAATTGAAACCGGCAAATTACTTCGACCACGCCTCCACGACCTTTCTTCACCCAGAGGTCTTGGAGGCGATGGTGCCTTGGATGTCCTGCGGGAACGCTCATTCACCCCATGCTTGGGGCCGCGCCGCCCACGATGCCGTAGAAGAAGCCCGGTTCACCTGCGCACGTGCCTTGGGTGCGGAGGATCCTTCGCAGATCATCTTCAACAGCGGAGCGACCGAAGGCAACAACTGGATTTCTCTGGATTATGGGCCGGAATTTTTTGTAAGCCCATTTGAGCACAGCTCAATGTTAGTGTCAGCAAAAACCGCCGGTTCTGAAGTTTTAGGGAACAACGGCTACATATTAGAGCCGCCGAGATGGGGATTCGCGAGCGTCATGCTGGTGAACAACGAGACCGGAGCCATTTTGCAACCATTCCCGGGTTATGAACTTCACCGCGATATCACGCAGGCCGTTGGGAAGATCCCCGTGGACGTTTCGAATTATGAATACGCCACGCTCAGTGCGCACAAGTTCGGTGGTCCCAAGGGCGTCGGGATTTTTTACGCTCAAACGCCCGAAGGACTTTTGAACTTTATGAGAGGGGGCGAACAAGAACGGGGGTTGAGACCCGGAACCCTGAACGTACCGGGAATTATTGGGATGGCTCGCGCTCTGGAACTAGCGGTCCATGAGCAATCGACTTTCTTGGCGACATTGTTGGCTATGCGCCAGGCCTTCCTAGACGAAATCAGCGACTTGCCGGGAGTTCAACTCTCCACAAGCGAGCTATTTTCTCCCGCCATCGTCAACCTCTCCATCAACGGAATCCACGGCGAAACGATCGTCGTCGAAATGGATGCACTGGGATTTGCCATAAGTAGTGGAGCCGCATGTAGCAGCGGAAGCACCGAGCCGAGCCACGTGCTCACTGCCCTTGGATACTCTCCAGAGCGCATCCAATCCTCGATCAGGATCAGCTTTGGTCACTCAAATACGGAAGCGAGCGTCCGCGCTTTGGGTCGAGCACTAAAGCAGGTCACGACGAACCTGCGAAAATCCCTGGGAATGTAATTTGCGCCTGCAACTTTTCCACATTTTCTCGCGTCTAACCTTGCTGGCACGGGCTTTGCTCCGGAAATGCCACACACTCCAACAATTTTTTCAAATCTCTTGACAGGTTTGACCGAAAGTGTTAAGAGTAAAAGTGAAGTCGAGAAATTGACGCACAGGCGCGGCTCCCCTTTTGCCCAAAGGATGCCGCAGATCGGCCCGAATAGACGTATTACGTTTAGTGGTGGATCAGTCATGCGTCTATGAATGGTCTCACAATCATAGGAAAAATATTTAAATGCCAGTGGAAAATGGATTGCAACCACCGGTTCGTCGCGGTAAACCAATTACCGTGCGGACAGCCGGACGGTCGAATTTTAATTCGGCCGCTGCCCACGTACTCGTGGACGACGCCGCAGCTGAGCCCGTAGATGACGAGCTCTTAGATTTGGCCGAGGCTGAAGAAGAAGTTGAGGAGGAAGTCGTTGAGCGTGTACACGATGACAGCGAAGAGCTGGAAATGTGGATGCGTCAGACGCGACGTGCCCACCTTCTGACGCCTGCCCAAGAAGAGGACCTTGCGAAGAAGGTTCAGGCCCGAGATTTGCTCGAGACCGGCAAGTTTAAGGAGCTTAAGGGGCTCTTGAATCTGACTGACGCTGACCTGGAAGACGAATGGACCAAGAAGGACATCGTCAAGCAGGGCAAGGAAGCGAAGCGCCACCTCATCGAATCGAACCTCCGCTTGGTGGTTTCCATTGCGAAGAAGTACAACGCACGCGGCATCCCCCTCGCTGACCTCATCCAAGAAGGCAACCTCGGTTTGATCCGCGCGGTTGAGAAGTTTGACTGGCGCAAGGGTTTCCGATTCAGCACGTACGCCACTTGGTGGATTCGCCGAGCGATTGCTCGTGCGATCATCAACCAGGGACGCACGATCCGAATTCCGGTTTACGTGGCCGAACTCATCAACAAGGTGATGAAGACCGCGAACCAGCTTCAACAAGAGCTGCACCGAGAACCGACTCCGGAAGAAGTAGCCGAAAAGGTGGGGATGTCGGCTGATCGCGTTCAAGAAATGATGCGGGTTGCCGTCGAGCCACTTTCGCTGGAAACTCCGGTCGGTGAAAAGGACAATTCGAGCATTGGGGACTTTATCCCCTCGACGAATATGCCATCGCCGGGTGATGTTACTTGGGGCCTCATTCGCCGCGAGGAGATCGATGGCATTCTTGGTCGCCTCACGCTTCGAGAACGAGACGTGGTTCGCCTGCGCTTTGGCCTCGACGATGGACGCTCACGCACCTTGGAAGAGGTGGGGTCTGCGCTCAACGTAACTCGCGAACGGGTTCGCCAGATCGAATTGCGAGCGATGAAGAAGCTTCGCCATATCGGTCAGGAAATGGCTCAACAGGGCTTCTCGATGACCCCATCGCCGAACTAAATTCTCGGTTGAGAATACGTAACCCCGGACGGCACCGCCGACCGGGGTTTTTCGTTGATACGGCTTTCTAGGGCGGCGGCGAGTGCGAACGGGTTCACGTCAATCCAACTTACCGGCGCAGGCTCCCGATAGACCTGAACGGGATTGATGAACGGGGGTCCAGCCGGAATGCTCGCCTGAACCAGTACAGCCCGGTCGGTCAGACGCAACGCACAACCGCAGACTTTCTGCCTGGTTTGAGGATGGACGATGTCGTTCGGGGAGACTGTGGCGAAACAATCAGCGCTGCGCGGGTTGGTTCCCCGCTCCCCGAGAATTTCTGCCCCCAGCACAGCTTCAGCGCCAGAGTCTCGCAAAGCGGCGGCGAGAATGCCAATCACCACCGGGTAGACCTGCCGAACTCCGCTCAAGCCGTCTAATGGCAATGCAATCCCTACCGTCACATCATGACCATGGAGGACGGCGCGTCCACCGGTGGGACGTCGCACCCATTGGATCCGTGCGTCACGGAGTAGGGCGTCGTCAACTCTTTGAAATTGTCCTAATGAGACGGCGGGGTTTTCCCAGCTATAGACTCGCGCCGAGGGTGTGCCGCCTTGGGCGGTCGTGAGCAAACAGCGGTCCCGGGCCATGTTCGTGAGCGCCCCCTGCTTACCCTCAAATCCGACCCGTATCACAGTTAGGGTTTACCAGGTTTGCCGAGTTCAGGCTGGTTCACGCTATGCCATGTGATAAGCTATTTTATCTTATGAAAGTTCGAATCCCCCTCTTGGCGTTGACAGTCGCGACTGCGGGAATCGCGGCGGCCCAAGCCCCGCGACCGATGCAAGTCTTGGCGGCGATTGGCGACGTCCTTGCCCCTTTCTCCACTCCCATTGCCAGCCTCAACGCCCCGTTTTTGAGCGGCCCAAGCTCAGTTACCTTTTCTGGCACGGTATCCGGTCCAACCGAGTATTTCATTGTTCAAGGAAACACGGTAATTTTCCGGGGAACTGATATGGCCGGCGCGACGGGCGGAGAGTCCACGATGGGGGCAACCGTCAACAGCCAGTTCGTTTATAGCCCGTCGCTAGGCGGAGATGACGCGTTGGTGGCGAACGGCTTCCTAAGTGGACAGGGCACCAACGCCCCGGCGGTTTTGCTAAAAGAGCCTGACCCAGCACCTGGCACGGTCGGGAATACCATCACCTTCGCAAGTCGCCCCACGATGGCTTTTGATGGCTCGGCGTTCTGGGTTTCGGGCTTCGCTACCGCTGGCACAACCACGGCCGGACGCATCCTTTACCGGAAGCGACCGGGACAAGCATTCGAGATCATTGCCAAATCGTTTGAAGTGTTCAATGGAGTTTTGCCTGACAACACGCCGATCGCGGTGGTCCCAGGGGATATCGGCATCGAATTCGGATACGACTTTAGCGATAACGCCAACAACGGCATTTTCGTCTTGGGGACGGCCGCCACAAGCACCGCGACTGCTTTTAGCAATGATCACCTCTTCGTGAACAACCGACTCATCGCTAAGGAGGGTGAATCCGCAGGTGCTGGCTTTGGCAATTTCGGAAGCGCTAGTGCGACGGGGGCTTTTGGCTCTCCGGTCGTGAACAATTCCGGTGCGTACGCCGCGATTATCCGCACGACGATTGGCGGATGGACCGTGTACGCCAACGGATCGTTCCAACTCAAAGTCGGTGATACGCTGAACGGCGTCGCCCTTACCCAGGCAAGTGCGAGACCCATGGCGATCAATAATTCAGGCTGGGTGGGGCACGTTTGGGGCACCACGACGGCGACCGCGAGTATTTTTCTCGGCGGAGGAAGCGTTTTGAACGGGTCCCGCACCGTAGTTCGTGCCGGAGATCGGGTTGACACCAACGCGGACGGAGCGGCGGACGCGAGCATCAATACAATCGAAGGCGGCTCCTCTATCGGTCCTGCGATGGCCGTTGACGAGCAAGGCAACATCTACGTGCGGGTCCAGTTCACCCCCGATGGTGGCGCACAAAAGCAAGCGATGGTCAAGTTCCCGTATCGCCCAGGTGATGTGGACTTCTCGCTGGAAGTGGATGCCGCCGACATTGATCTCGTCATCGCGGCATTTGGGGCTACTCCGGGAGCGCCGGGGTGGGATCCGCTGGCCGATATCGACCTGAGCGGAGAAATTGATGCCGCCGACATCGACATCACTATCGCGAACTTCGGAAGTTGAGGCTCGTGTCTAACGAAAAATCCCCGGCAGTTTGCCGGGGATTTTTGGTTTCAGACCGTGGCGACTTCCCTTTCTTCAAGGGGCTTGGGTCGCCAGCGAACGTCCAGCTTTTTGACCGCTTGGGCTTCATCGAGTCGCCCGACAATCTGGCTCGAGGGCGCGTTGGTGAGGAGGCTAGGCTCCGTTTCCGCTTCCTTACAGATCTTTATCATCACGTCGCAGAAGTCGTCGAGCGTTTTCTTGCTCTCGGTTTCGGTCGGCTCGATCATGATCGCTTCGGGGACGATGAGCGGGAAGTAGTTGGTCGGTGGGTGGATTCCGTAGTCGATGAGTCGCTTGCTGATGTCCAGCGCCCGAACGCCATGCTTTTTGTATAGCTGCGCCGTGAGCACGCACTCGTGCATGCAGGGGCGATCATAAGCGGCTGGGAGCACGCCCTTGAGCCTCGCCTTGACGTAGTTTGCGTTTAGAACGGCGAAGCGGCTGATGTTTGGGAGACCTTCCTTCCCGTAAGCGAGCAGGTAGGTCAGCGCGCGGACTTCCATGAGGAACTGCCCAAAGAATGCACTGACACGGCCGATGGACTGCGGGCGATCCGTCAGGAGAGCCACCTTGCCGTCTGATTGGCGTCGAACGACCGGCTTGGGCAGGAACGGCTCCAGGTGCTTTTGCAAGCCAATGGCGCCGCATCCGGGACCGCCACCGCCGTGTGGTGTGCTGAAGGTTTTGTGCAGATTCAAGTGCATACAATCGAAACCGTGATCGCCGGGGCGCGTGGTGCCGACCATGGCGTTCATGTTGGCGCCGTCGCAGAAGACTTGGCCGCCCACCGCGTGGACCATCTCGCAGATTTTCGTGATATTGGGTTCGAATAAGCCGAGGGTGCTTGGGTTGGTGAGCATCAGACCAGCGACCTGATCGTCGAGCACGCGGGCCAGCGCTTCGAGATTGGTGTTGCCATCTTTGTCCGTTGGCACGCCTTTGACGTCAAACCCACACGCAGCAGCGCTGGCCGGATTGGTGCCGTGGGCGGAGTCGGGGACGAGAATGTATTTACGCTGCTCGGCCTCGCCGTTAGCGGCGTGGAAGGCTTTGATCAGCATCAAGCAGGTCAACTCACCGTGGGCACCGGCCAATGGTTGTAGGGTGATCTCATCGAAGCCCGTGACCTCGCAGAGGATTTCTTGAACCTGGGCCAGAACTTCAAGGGCGCCCGGCGCGGTAGCGGCAGGCTGAAGAGGGTGAATATGTGTGAATCCCGAGTTCGCCGCGGTTCGCTCGTTAATCTTTGGGTTGTACTTCATCGTGCACGAGCCGAGCGGATAGAAGCCGGTCTCAATGCCGTAGTTGATCTGACTCAAATTGGTGAAGTGGCGGATGAGATCGAGTTCGCCGATTTGGGGGAGGTGTAGGTCGGCGCGGGTTTCGCCGAGGACGGAGCGGAGATCAACTTCAGGGGTGTCGGCTTTTGGATAGTTGCTACCGACGCAGCCCGGGGACGACTTTTCAAAGATGAGCACTGGCTCTGGAACGATCTTGCTCCGCATATCTGAATTGTACCGAGTTGCCCGGCAACAGACTGGTCCGAAAGGTACCATGCCCCCAATGGAAAATCGGAGGATGCTGGCGACTCGATCTCTCCTCCCCGCGACCGACCCGGTTCTCCAATCCAAAGTAGCCGCCTTCCAGACGCTTCTGAAGCTCCCGACCCACAATCTTCCTCCCCCCTCGGTGGCCAAGCTGTTTCATTATTTGCGCCGCTTCCCAGCGTTGTTGTCGCCCATCAGGAGGGTTATTTTTTCCAGACGGTCCGGGCTATTCATCACGTTTGACATTCACACGCTGAGCACGCAGGCTCCCTTTTTGCTCTGCTCCGGTGGCGATCATGCGATGGTGTTGACCGATGCGTGGCCCGTCAATTTCGAGACCATTTCCAAATGGTCGCAGCAGTACCGCCTACGCGACGTCTTCGTCAGCTCCTGCCAAGCGTGTGCGGAGTTGCGTGCTTTGGCTCCTTCCGTGAATTGGCACTGGTTGCCAGAAGGACTGCCGAGCGACCAATATCACGCCTTGGACTGGGATCAAAAGTCGACTGAAGTGTTGTCCTTTGGCCGCAAGCATGACGAGCTGCACTCCATCTTGAAGGAGCAGTTGCCGCTTCGGGGAGTGGGATATGCATTCGAGCCGAAGCCCCACGACGTCCTCTTCCCCACTCACGACGAGTTTCTCCACGGACTAGGTCAGGCCAAGATCAGTGTTTGCTTTCCCAGCAGCGTTACCCACCCGCAGCGTAGCGGCAATATCGAAACGATGACGGTTCGCTACCTTCAATCCATGGCTTCAAAGTGCTTGATTTACGGGCAGTCGCCCGCAGAGCTTCGAGACCTGTTTGGGTACGAACCGGTCGTGCCGGTGGACTGGTCGGACCCAGCGGGTCAGCTCGTCGAAATCCTGGCTAACCCCGATCAGTACATCGCACTGATCAAACGGAATTTTGAGACGCTTCACTCTGCCCACACCGAGGTTCACCGAGCGCAGCAACTTGCCCAGCAATTGGGGTGGGCCAAGGGTTAGGCAAACGGATTCGGCGGGGGGACGAACTTCCTAAAACCAGTTGCGCGGAGTTCAATGGCAAGGGCATTTGAAACTGGTTGCTTTGCGATAAGTATCCGAATCTGTCCCCAGGGCTTTGCACCCATTCGCGAGAGCATCATTTTCAGCCTTATCTTGGTTTCGAGCTTCTTCGTTGCCTTGGAATTGGGGTCGTGCGGCACCGAACCCAGTCCTTCGACGTACTCATCGTCCATGTAGCCAATCCAGACCTCGGGTAAGCCGAGTCCGCAAGCCACTTTTTCAGCCTCTACGGCAGAGATACTAAAGACATAATTTCCCGCGGGCTCATACTGGTGCGGCTTTGGCTCTCGCTTCAGCAGTTTGCCAATCAGCGTTCCCAGTCCACCCATTAGTACCTGCCGAGAGGAAGTTACAATCTGCCGATCGTTGGGTTCGATGAGGATGACACCCTTTTTGGCAACCCGGAGCATCTCATACACGGCGATCATGGGTCTGGGGAAGTGGTGATACGCTTCCTTGCACATCACATAGTCAAAGCTCTCGTTCTCAAAGCTAAGTGCCTCGGCATTCTCGCGGCTAAAGGCGTTGATGAGCCCGGCTTCTTTGGCTACGATCAGCGCGCTGTCATCAATGTCTGAAGCAACCGCATCTGCGCCGTGTTTTGTAAGGTAGCGAGCATCAGTACCGAAACGCCCGTCGCCCACAGTGAGCCACTTTGTGCCGGGATCGGCCTTGAGCACAGAGCCACAGACGGAAAGCATGCGTAGGTGCCGGTATCGGTCCAGGGAAGCTTCGTACGCTTCCTGCTCGGCCACGAGTTTGTCGAAATCTTGGTAGTGGGCGGTGTACTGACGCTGCCGCTCGTAAAGTGATTCTAGTTGCTCGGATATGTCCATGAGGCCGATTCCTCCAGAGATTATCGGAGAGCGACGGCGCTGGCTCCACTGGAAACGAAGTTATACCCAAGCTGAAATAAAAAGACCCCATCTTTCGATGGGGTCTGAAATTTATCGTATCCGCGCGACGTGCTTATCTGCCGGGAGGCTGCCCTCCAAGTACTTCCGCCGCTGTAGAGCTTAACTGCCGTGTTCGGGATGGGAACGGGTGTTTCCTCTACGCTATGACCACGCGAATACAAACTGTAGAAAGTGACGAACACTCTCAAAGCTGGATACCGACGAGTGGAGGCGCATCAAATCGAGATAGATGGCTAATTTTTATCAAGCCCTCGGACAATTAGTACCAGTCAGCTCAACACATTGCTGTGCTTACACACCTGGCCTATCACCATGTAGTCTTCATGGGTCCTTACCTCGAAGTGAGAAATCTAATCTTGGGGTGCGCTTGGCGCTTAGATGCTTTCAGCGCTTATCGCTGCCCGACGTGGCTACCCAGCGTATGCGCCTGTCGGCACAACTGGTACACCAGAGGTCAGTACACTCCGGTCCTCTCGTACTAAGAGCGTGTCCCCTCAAATTTCTTACGCCCGCAGTGGATAGGGACCGAACTGGCTCACGCCGTTCTGAACCCAGCTCG
>JAYUVF010000105.1:0-37661 GCA_043754215.1 Chthonomonas sp.
CACTAATCGACCTCGCATGGACTACGTTCGACTCGTGCCGGAACCCGCAACCGTTACGACGCTTATTGCTTTGCTAATCGGAACATTACGAAAAAAAAGATGAACACGAAAATCGCTTTAGTCCCTGCATTGCTTGTTAACGTTGCCCACTGCCAAGTAGTTTCCTCCATTTATCCTTGGAGCGGCGCTACAGGGTCCACCAGCCTTGAAGCGATCCATCTCGCAATGCTTCCAACCGGAGATTTAACGCTTTTCTCTGCTGGCGTTTCGTGGTTCGTCAACTCTCACGCTGAACAAAACTTTGAATTTCCCTCCGTCAATCAAAGTTTCCAGGATAGGTCACCAGAGTTGCTTCTTGTTAGAAAACCTGCAGATGGATGGTCATCTTTCCCTGCAACCCTCCCAACTGAATCTGGTGCATTGGCATGGGGTGCGACTGGCAATGCGTTTTGGGAGGCAGGAAATTTGGTTCTTTCTGGGGCAGCGTATGACTCAAATTTGTTTTGCTCGAGCCACATTGTGTTACCCTCGCGGGACGGAAAAATAGTGTTCTTTGGCGGCAACGATCAGCGTGAGTCGCAAACCGGTCAAACAGGGTCACCGCCGACCATTCATCAAGGTCCAAATCACGTGTACATGTTCACTCCGGGCACACAGACGGCGATGCAGAGTTGGTCAAGGTTGTCTTCAATGAAAAAGGGGCGCTGGTATCCCAGCAGTGCCATTCTTCCCGGCGGCGAAATCATGACGATTGGCGGCACTGGCGGATGGCGCAATGCGCCAAATGGTGACTGGGGTGAAAATAACAAATACGCCCACGTGACGGGAACCGAAGTGACCAGTATCTGGTCGGGCGGAAACTACACCAGCTACGTTGAAACAATTCAGCAAAGTGGCATTAACGGGATTATCAATCCTGCCCCTAACGCGTTCCAGTATGGCAATCCATACTTTTACCACTACCCATTTATGGTCACGATTCCCGGCACGGGAGACGAAGCAGTCACAGGAAGAATGTTCTTCCCGGGTCCGGACACGGATACATACTCGATGTCCCTACTTGACCATAGCGTTCCCTTCTTACGGAGCTATGGTTCCATTTATACCGGTATTGGGGTCATTTACCCTTCAATTACGACGCTTGCAGACGATGAACGCGGGTGGACTCAAGTTATCGTCGGCGGAGGTTCGGCTGGCGAGGTCGCGGCAACGAACCATACGGCACGAATGTTCTTTGGACCACATCCGCTGGGATACTCGAAAGGCAATACGAGCACAGCTTTTACCGCCGAGGCGCAGAAGTGGTACGTGAGTAACTCTTCACTGGGCGGATGGGCCGATCCGTACATGGGTGGCGATGAAATGGCCCCGATGAAAGTTGCGCGCAAAAATTTTCAACTGGTTCCGCTTCCCAACATGACCGTGTTGGCGCTAAACGGCAACTCATTCGGCGAAACTGGTTATGTATCTCCATTTAATTTGACCGAAAACATTTCAAGGCGGCCGCAACGCTGTCCGGAAATTTATGACCCGATTATGAACACGTGGACGCTTTTTGGTGCAAACTCGAACGGTACAGAGGCAGACCCCAGCAGTTCGGCATCGTTCAAGGTTGATCGGGCGTACCACTCGACCGCCGCGCTTCTCCCGGACGGAAGAGTTCTATCCGCGGGTGGCGATCCGATTCAGGGCGTTAACCATGCGGCCAATCAACAACGCTTTGAGCTTTTCTCGCCGCCATACAAGTCAATTCCCGATCCTCCGCAATGGGTGAACAATTCGATATCGGGCGGCACTTACGGATACAACGGAGCAGTCCTGCTTGGTGGACCTAACCCGGTCATGACCTTGTCCGGAACGAAGACCTTTGCTTCCGCGGTCCTGGTGACCTTGCCGAGTTCAACGCACGGATACAACTTCGGGCAGCGCATGGTGAAGTTGCGCCCGATGCCAAGCACGGGCGCGATCACCGGGTTTCGAACGCCGAAGAATCCCGTGGTGGCGCCTCCGGGCTGGTACATGCTCTTCGTCACCGATTCCGCGGGTGCGGTGTCAAACGCGAAAATCATTCGACTGACGGAGCCGTACAGCCGCAGGCCATTTGACCTCCTAACTATTGATACTGGCGATAGCGACATGTCCAACGATATCACGCCGAGTGCTGGGTTAGGTAAAGCGCTCAATTCGCTGATTCACGGAGATGGATACGAGCGAACAGGAAGCAGTCCACAGCGCGCCGGACGGCTTCGTTTAACTCCGTCCAATGGAGTGATTGAAATTCACCTGCGGACAGTCTTGCCGGAGGATGTGTTTGGTAAGTACATTCGCTTCAAACTTGAGAGCAGGGCGAGCCGTACGGGCATCGCTGGACCGCACGTTGGGTTCTATGAGTATTTCCCCGACTATGATCGTGGCACTGTGGTGTACACCCCCCCGGATGCCTTAATTCTTCCTGACCCCGGCACCTCAGATCGACTTGACCAGCGCGAGCTTTTTTGGTCGGATCTTGACTTGACCTATCCCGAGAACCTTCCGTTCGAGCCGGGGTATGTGTATCCGGGGGAGTGGGTGGTGCATTTAAAGTGGACTGGACTGCAAAGTGGTGACTGGATCGAAATAGACCAAGCACAACTCGGCGGGCACCAGGCCGATCCTGAGTAGCCTGTCGGCTCGCAGAAGTGCGCCGGTAGCGTTATGCTTAAATTGCAAGTTTAGCCGCTACTGGCCATGCTCTAACTGTACGAACTTAACATTTTCAATTGACAAATGCACCTCCACGCGCAAGTAACGTGTGCCCAAAAGACATTTACCCTTTGACCCCGTCGAAGCCGCCGAGCTCGCCGAAGAGCAAGCGAGATACCACTACCACCTGTTCCACCCAATCTATGAATCCACCCACCAGTTCGAGCCTCAGTGGCTCATCCATAACTGGCTCGCCCTTGGCAGCCTAAACATCCTCGCCGCTCCCCCCAAGTCCGGCAAAACCAGTTTCGCAACCCAGTTGGCTCTCTCCGTGGCCACCGGCACCCCCTTCGCCGGCATGCCCACGCGCTCCGCCGCCGTACTCTGGCTATCCCTCGAAGAGAGTCCAGACGAACGACGGTTCCTCCTGAAACAGAACCCCCTCGCCGAACCATCAACCCCCTTGTACACCTGTTACGAGCCGCTTCAAATCGATCGCCCGGCCACCATCGAGGCCCTGGAGTATTGGATTAATCAGACATCAGCCGAGTTGATCATCATCGACCCCCTCCAAGCTGCCGCCACCGGCCATGCGCTGGAGACCGGCGCCAACGCACGCCGCGCCCTCACATTGTTAAAAAGCCTCTGCGTCCGTCGAAGCGTGACCGCGCTCGTGCTCCATCACATCAAGGCGCCAGCCCGAAATCAGTTTGTCCCCCGCGTCGCCGACCACGAGCAGCTCTCCGCCACCGTCAGCACCCTCATGATCATGTCCACTCGCCAGGCTGCCGCCGATCACGCCCACGGCGGCTCAGCGGACCGCCTCATCTCGCTCCATTGCCAAGGCCGCGGTTCCCACGCCAACCGCGTTCTCTCGTTCCTCAGCTCTGACCCCGCCGACTACCGACTTCTAGACAGCGAGGACCTCACCAAAAATAGCCTGCCCGAGCGCCCCCACTTTGCCGCCGAGTTGGTGGAACAGTTCCTTCAAAATCGCCCTGCCGACGGCGCAACCCTCTGCGAGTCGTTAGGAATGAATCCGTTCACACTCCGAAGCGCCCTCACCCGCCTCCGAGCCCAGGGCCTCGTCCGTGTCAACAAGGTGCGTGGCCGCCGGAACGTCTACCTGCACCACACCTGGTCACCGGACGATGCCGCCACGGTAGATCTAGATTTTGCGGCCGCCAAAGCCGCCAGCGAGGAAAGGGCCGGAGACCACCCCCGCCCCCCACGCCCCCAACATTAAGAGGTTTCAGACCGACGAAAACCCAACAAATCCCCAAAACCCTTCATCACGTTCATCACCTTCATCACCTTCATCACCATGTCCCTCCGCGTCCCTCAATGTCCCTCAATATCCCTCCCTTAAAGAATATTCTTCCGCACGAACTCCTCACCCCGGTGATTCCCCACCGGGCGAACGCTTGCCACATTCTCTCCTTCGTAGTCAATCAGCTTCAGCCAATCGTCCACGACGTCGCTCTTCGGGAAGATTTCGTTCTCGCCGTACTCCGCGTCAATCGCCCGCGTCAGGTCCTCGCGGCTAACCCCGACGTTCTCGACCTTCTCCTCAATGGCACGCTGAATAGCGTAATCCTTCGCTCGATCAACCACCGATTTTAGGAGCGCTCCGCTCACCAAGTCCTTGAAGTACAGCGTCTCAGAAGAGCCGTTGCGCAGGTTCACCTTCAAAAACTCCGTCTCCTTCCTCTTGCGCCAGAGATAGAACCCCGAGGCTTCGATCAGCTCCTTCCGCGCGCAACTAGGCTCACCATCGAACTCCTTAAGCAAATCGGGATCGATCGGCGTGGTCTCGCTGAGATAGATGCTCAGAATTTGCTTAGCCGACTCCAGGTCCGGGCGGTTGATCTTGACCTTGCGGTCAATACGCTCGGGCCGAAGAATCGCCGGGTCAATGTAGTCCGGGCGGTTCGAAGTGAGGATCACAACCACGTTATCGAGCCCCATGACCCCGTCCATCTCCGCGCAGAACTGCGGCACCACCGTATTGCTGATGTTCATGTACCGCCCGCTGCTCCGAGTTCGAAGGATGCTCTCAGCTTCGTCAATGAAGATCACGACGAGCTGCCCTTCTTTGGCTTTGGTTCGGGCGACTTCAAAAATCTCGCGGACCATGCGCTCGGTCTCGCCGAGCCACATGTTCAGAATCTTTGGACCGCTGATCGTCAAGAAGCACTCCTTGACCTCACGCCCCAGCTTTTCCGAATACTCGCGAGCCAAGTTGTACGCCGTCGCCTTGCCGATCAGAGTCTTGCCACAGCCGGGAGGGCCGTACAGCAAGATGCCCTTGATCGGCTTCTTGTCAAATCTCTTGAACAGTTCGGGATACAGGAGTGGCTGCTCGATCGTGTCCCGGATGAGCTTGATCGCCTCCTTCTGGCCGCCTACCTGCGACCAAGCGATCGGGGGAACCTCCTCCATGAAGTAATCGCGAGTGTCCTGATGAACAAAATGCTCGACCGCCACCCGGCCCGTCGGCTCAATGCGCACCTCGTCCCCTTTCCGAATCTCGATCTCCAGCAACGCATCACCGCGCCAGACAAACCGCCCACTGGTCCCCTGAGGGTCCGTAGAGACACGGATATGTCCACTGTCCAACACTTCGCTGACCTTCACCACGGAGCCACCCTCATGGGGCGGCAGATGCCCAACGATGGCGTACGCTTCGTTCAGCATCACTCGGGAGCCCCGAACAAGCTCCTTCACATCGGTGAGTTTGGGGTCGAGTTGGGCGAGATACTCCGTCTCGCCGAGGGCGACCAAAGCCGTTCCGTCCTCGTGCGGAGCCAGGTAGACACCGAGCCGGTTCGCCGGAGCCGTCAGCTTCTCATAAGCCTGGGCAAACTTCTCAAGCTGTTCTGATTGCTCAGCCTGATCCTGCTCAATCCGAGTCAGCTCAGCTCCAAGCTCACTGACCAAGTTAGTCAGCTTCGGGTCTTGCGGGGGAGTGGCGTCAACCAAGCGCGCGAGAATCTTCCGGGCGCGCGATTCAGAGGGAGAGTTCATGTCTGATACTACGCCATCCCCCGCGACCCGTATCCAAGCGCTACCGGATTTGTTTATCGGCATAGGCCGGTTGGGAAGACAGACCTGGTCCATCTTCCCATCTGGGCTTCACACCGTCGCCGCGCACTTGGTCCCATCGGGGCATCCGGAGACACCGTCGGTAAGATTAACCAAGTTCGTGAACCCGAGTCGGCGAAGCAAGCCAATGGCGATCGGGGATCGGGCGCCCGCCGCGCAGGTCACGATGATCTCGCGGTCCATCGGGAGCCGCTTCCCTTCCGTCAAGACCTGCCCAAGCGGAATGTGGGTCGAAGGGTCAACCCGCACCTCATCGCGCTCCCGTTGGCCGCGAACGTCCAGTAAGACTGCCCGACCGGACTCCGCTCGCGAAACCGCTTCGGAGCCAGAAACTCCTGGGGTCGTGACCAGATCCATGCCGCGGAGAATGGCGGGAGTCGCCCATCCAACCACCCGGTCGTATCCGATCAGCGAAAGCAGTCGATTGGCCTCCTTCACTTGGGACTCCGAACCGAGCAAGGCAAGTGGCGCGTCGAAAGGCACTACCGAGCCCGCCCAAGTCAAGAAGCCCGGTCCCAGCGGAAGGCTAATCGAATCCGGCATGGCGCCGCTCAGCCATTCCTCTGAGCTACGAAGGTCAAGCACAATCGCTTCGCTGAACTTGGCCTTCGCCTGCTCACCGTGGAGTCGACGAGGCATCGCAAGGCTGGAGAGCAGCGGGGGGCCAACCTTGTTGATCCGCTTCATCTCTTTGAAGTAAGCGGGAGGCTCTGGTTGTCCCGCGAGTACCTCGCGTACAAAACTGGCTGCGTCCGATTCTCGAATGCCCCAATTTGCCAAGAGCTCGTACCCGAGAACCGAGTCCGGAACGCCTCCGAGGCTCTTTCCGCAAGCGCTACCCGCCCCGTGCGCGGGCCAAATCATGAGGTTTGAGGGCATGTCGCGCTTGAACTTCTGCAACGAGTCAAACAGAACGTGGGCTCCCTTTTCCATGGTCCCTTCAAATCCTGCCGCTCTCTCCAAGAGGTCCGGCCGTCCGACGTCGCCGACGAAAATGAAGTCACCCGTGAAAGCGCCCAACGGGGCTTCGCTGGCGGGACCGTCGGTCAGGACGATGGCAATGTGCTCAGGCGTATGGCCAGGCGTGCGCCGAAAATCCAGTCGAATCCGACCGATCATCAAATGATCACCATCCGTAACCAGGCGCACATTCGGCTCGTTCATGAACTGATATTTCCAATCCGCATCGCCCTCGTCCGACAAGTAAAGCGTCGCCCCCGTGGACTCACCCAGTTCGCGCGATCCAGAAATGTAGTCCGCATGGATGTGAGTTTCGGTTACCGCCACGATCCGCAGTTTCTCGCGGTCGGCGACCTCGAGATATTGGTTGATGTCCCGATGAGGATCGATAACTACCGCTTCGCCGGTTTGAGCACAGCCCACCAAGTAGCTCGCGTGAGCAAGTTGATCTTCGTAAAAGCGCTTGAGAATCATGCTGCACCTCGGGCTGCCGTGGCAGATTCAGAGACCTTCGGTCGGTTCCATGGGGCTTTGGCGAGCACCATCGCCATGCCGCAAGTATTCGTGAGTCCGGCAAAAGTCAGTCCAGCCCCAACGA
Organism: Chthonomonas sp.; assembly: GCA_043754215.1. Classification (GTDB taxonomy): domain Bacteria; phylum Armatimonadota; class Fimbriimonadia; order Fimbriimonadales; family Fimbriimonadaceae; genus JAFLBD01. Next base: position 7,346 of record JAYUVF010000105.1, read on the forward strand.
ACATCGCCAAGTAAATCCAGTTGGATTGAATGAGGACACTCATCAGTGTGCCTATCAGTACCAAAACACCTGCGGCGAGCCGCACCTGACGCTCCAGAGACCAAGCGGTCGGCATCGCGCCAACGATCGGCAAATTGGACTCGGCCCAAGCCTGCGTGCCCCCTTCGAGGATGATGACCTCGTCGTGGTGAGCGTTGAGCCATTCTTCCGTGAGACACGCGCGGCGTCCGCTGTGGCAAACCAAGACCACCGGGTGATGCGCGGAGAGGTCGGGAAGCCTCGACTCCACCATCTCCATGGGAATGTTGATGGCCTGTGGGATATGTCCCTGCTGATACTCCGATGAAGAGCGTACGTCAATGACTTGAATTGGCTCACCAGCAGCCAATTTCGCCTGCAAGGAGCGGGCGTCGATGATGTTCTGTTCCATGACTAGGGAGAGACATGTCGAATGAAAAAGGATTCATCGAGCCGAAAAAAGTCCGATTAACTCGCGAATCATCACGAAAATCCCCATCAGGAGAACGAACCAGCCGAACCCCTTCTTGATGTCTTCAGCCCGGACTCGCGAGCCCAAGAAAATGCCGAACGCCAACCCAACAACCGCGACCATGGCCAGCATGAACGCCCATGGCCACAGGATCGGCTTGACCATCGCCTCACCGGAAAAGCCCACCAACGATTGAACTGCGATCACCATCAGCGAAGTCCCAACCGCCTGCTTCATGTTCAGCCCGCCGTAGACCACCAGTGCCGGAACAATTAGAAATCCGCCGCCAGCCCCCACTAGCCCGGCGAGCACCCCGACGGCAGCGCCAATCAGCAGCATCGTTCCTGGGGGTGCCAGGGTGGGTTCGGTTTCAGCTGGGGCAGATCGCTTGAGCATGCGAGCTGCGACCAGCAGCATGATCGCGCTGAAAAGGAGCATGAGGGCGGCGTTCTTGGAAATGCTGACGTCTCCGATGCGCGCGATCTCGTTTGGGATCATCGGGATGACCCACCGGCGAACGGAGAACGCCGCGATCATGGACGGCAGGAGAAGCACCAAGCCAGCCTTCAGGTCAACGTGCTTTTGGGAAGCCCCCCTGATGGCTCCCACCAGGCTGGTGGCGCCCACCACCCAGAGCGAGTACCCGGTGGCGCTCTCCGCTGGGACCAAAAACAGGTAGGTCAGCACCGGCACGGTGAGAATTCCGCCGCCGCCGCCAAAAAATCCCAGCGCGAAGCCCACCGCCACCATCGCCAACCAGCCCCACATGGGTTCCATGCTCCATTAGAGGCAGAGCGCGGGCAGAAGGGTTCTAAACGCAGACCGCGCGGTCCATTTGGACTCGAACCGCTTCTCGAGCGCGATGAAGTCGCGACTTCATCGCAGGCAGCGTAAGGCCCAACTGGTCCGCCACCTCTTGGCCCGGGCGCTGCTGTATCTCCCGGAGCATATAGATCTCGCGCAGGTCTTTAGGTAACGCCTCAATGACGCTGTGGATGCACTCCTTGGTGTCGTTCATCATTGCGATTTGCTCGGGAGATGGGCCGCGGTCGGGGGAAACATCGATTTCCGCTAGTTCCAAAATGGGCTTCATCGCCGGATGCTGCCGCAACCTGGCGCAGGCTCGCCGGCCTATGATCGCAAGCCAAGCCCGGAAATTATCGGGATCGCGAATCGTCCCGCTCGCTCGAAATGCCTGCAGCATGGCCTCGGCCAACGCGTCGTCCGCGTCGTCGTAGTTGCCGCAGACCCGGACCATCTGGCGATAGACCGAATCTCGGTGCTCATCAAGTTGGCGCTCAAACGCTTCGGGATCCATCTAAGCCGGATTCTGCTTCATTTTCGGCTTCTTCGCCATCGCATCGCGGCTGGCCGACGTGATCAATTCATCGAAGGTCGCCGCGACATGGATTTCCGGCCGAATAACCGATCGTCGGCCCCCGGCGAGGCCGATCGTAAAGGTGATCGGCTTGTACGCATCCTCGAGGAACATCGAGCCGCTTCGCTCCTTGAGCAATGCCGCGAGGTCTTCCGCTTCCGCTCGCGGACGCAGGGTGCCAATGGCAAACTCGTCGCCGCCGTAGCGCACCAGCACGTCCTCCTTGGCGTCCACCGAGTCCTTCAGGAGCTGGGCCACGCGGCGCAGAACTCGGTCGCCAACCAGGTGCCCATAAAGCTTGTTGTACTGCCCGAAGCTGTCGAGATCAATAAACAGCAGGGTGATCTCTCGTCCGTTGCCGAGGTGCTCGATGCCCCATTCGCGGAGGCGGTCACTCCAACCCAAGCCCGTGAGGGGATCCCACGACCGACGCAACTCCTTGAGAAGCATATTTGAGGTGATGACCCCGTGAAAACCGTCGTCGTCCATCACGACGCCCACGTCAATATCCTCGTCAACGAACTGCTGAGCCGCCTTCACCACGACTTGCTTAGGCGAGACCACCGCCGGGTTTCGGCGCATGATGGTGCGCACCTCGGCGCGCTCGTCGGAGTTTGTCGCCATATCCATCGTGACCACGCCAACCATCGCGCTGCCGTCCATCACGGCGACAGCGCGCTGATTGTGCCCCTTCATCAGGATGAGGGCCGACTCAACTCGATGAGTCGGATTCACCCAGACGGGCACTAAGCGTAGATCTTCGACATTTTTCACAAATTTACGTTCGTTCTTAACTGTAGGCGAGCCCACCCTGCGGGCGTTACGGCATTCATGCCGGACTCTTCCGAACTCCAGACGGTTTGCTGGCGGTAATGGTAGGAGGATTTCCCTAAATCAGGGCTAATGACAGGTCAAGCGCCTCCAGGCAGATCGCTCGGAGTCGGCTGACTTTGGGATCCATGAGCGCGAGGCTGAACACATGTTCGTGAGAGAACACCTCGCCGGGCTCGATTCGATAGAACCGGGCCACGTCTTCTTCCGGGATGGCGAAAAGTCGCCGCATGAAATGAATCGAAACACACCGAGCAAGGTCAGGACAGAAATCCAGCCCAAGGGGTTCAGTAGTCTCGTATATACACCGGTCTACGAGGCGTCGCAGGTCCCACTCGGTGGCCAAATACGGATGGACGGTACCAAGGGCCAGGCACTCATTCTCCAGGCCAAACCAAGCGTTGTTCAGAAGGCCCAGCCTCTGAATCGCCCCCAGCAGTGAATGCCCATTGCCGTTGATCATCGTGGAGAGGAGCGAGAAGAGCCGGTCGGACAATTCGATTTCCTCGGCCTTAGCGAGCTGCCGGAGCACGACCTGACGCTCCAGTCGTCCGGGTGCCGGAATGTGGGCCACCGACCAGCGGTGAAGTTGCGGCAGGCACGACTCCATCGCCTTGGAGGAGCGCTCACAAGCGAACGTCAGCATCGTGGGGCGCCCTAGCCGAGACCGGAGCTCAAGCGCGTTGCGCAAAACCTGGCGTTCGCGGGGGCGTTGCAGGCAAAGCTGTGCGTCGTCGAGAATCAATGGCCCGGGCATGTCCCAACGGCCACGGCGGAGCAAATACTGGCCCGCAGAGCGGACTTTGACCTTCAAGTTGGTCTCAAGCTGAACATGCTCAGCCGCAATGCGAAGAATCTGGGATTTACCCCAACCAGTGCAACCCGAGACCGCCACAAACGGAGTAAGGCCCGTGCTGAACAGGAGCGCAGACTCCAGCGCGGCCAGATTGGACGGGAGTGCGGCAAAGCGGAAGTACTCAGATCGATGCTGTTTGGGGTGAAAGTTCAGGCGACGAAGGGCACGCGCAGCCACTGCCTCTTCCCCCACCTCTTTTTGCGCCCTGAGTCCAACCATGCGAGAACGAAATCCCAGCCCTCATTTTTGCCAGAAAGACTGTCGTCGCGTCAAGCAGTATCAGAGCCAAGGAGCGTAACTGTTTGAACTTGGGGAAAACGTAAAAGCTCCGTTAAACGCCCGTTTTCGCTCTTTTCCACGATTTCCTGCCATAAACTATCGTGGAGTTTTCCCTCACTTTTCCACACCGTGTTGGATTTTAAGCCAGTACGAGTCGTACTTGAAGTTCGGGCTGTGGGCCGGAACGTGGCATTTCATACAAGCTGCCGCGCCAATCTTGCCCATGCGGTGCTCGGCGGGGGCCATGCTGTGGTCTGCTCCCGCCCCGTGGCAGCTCTCACATCCCACATCGGCCAAATCTGGCGTGAGACTTCGACTCATGAATCCGCCTGTTTTGTCCAATCCGACCACGTGACAACTTACACAATCAGGATCTCGGTCATGTCCATCGCGTTCTAGCGTTTCCAAAGCTCCTGCATGGGCAGAATCTTGCCATACGTGCAGGTCTACCACGTGGCAACTGCCACATTTCTTAGTGCCGGCGAAGGCCGAACTGCTCGATCTCGGTAGCTGTTCCAGCAGTTTCTCCCCGCCAACGCGCGCAAGATAGTTTTGATAAACCTTCGCCACCGCCTGATCTTCCGCGATTTCTGGACCAAGCGAAACAGTGGCTTTTTGAATAAAAATTTTGCCATTCCAACCTAGTCGAAGTAGCCATTTCCCTTGCTCACCCGGATGCACCAACAAGGAGCCTCCTATTCGTGTTGGAACCGTGGCGGGACGCCCAGGCGCGGAATAAACGATGAGTTTGACGTTAGGTTCAGCACGTGCTAGCGCTTCTGCGCCTGAACGTCCCCCATCGTAAAGGACGATGATGGGTCTGTTCCCTGAGTCCGCCAGACTGGATCGCCACCCAAGGTCCTGTTCTGCCAAGCTCCGCGCCATTTGGTTTGCCTTCTCGGAGATTCCCACCACCCAAAAGGCACCCGCCACCCTCCCGCGCACGGTCCCGGAGTCGGCGAAGTGAGCCGAAAGGAGTTTGCCTCCGCTCAAACGCTGCATCGCGCTGACCACTCCCGCCCCGAGGCGCGCGTCCGCAGCGGTCAAGTTGAAACCCGAGGTCTTCATCAAGCGCAACGACTCCGCCACCGTCTCCGCTTTGAGCTCTTGTTGCCGGCCTATTCCACCCGAGATATTCCCGTTAAAGAACAGCAAAGCCGAACCAGACTGGCGAATAGCCGCCACGGCTCCTGCCATGCGGCGGATGCCCCCTTGCATCGGCTTGGTGCAGCCGCAGGGGGCAAGGTATCCGTTGAGATCGCCGGCGATGAGAACGGTGACCTCACGATTTGGCGTCGGCGCCAGCAAAGCCACCCCCCAGCTCAACCCCGCAGCTAGCCAGAGGGCGAGCTTCATCGCACCATTCCGGAGACTTCGACGATGATCGTCGGCTGTTTCGGATCGTCGGTGTGGACGGTGACCTTGGACTTGAATTCGCCCGAGTCAACTGAGCCTTTAAAGCTGAAGTTAATGCGAAATTCCGCTCGCCCTGGAATGGCCTCGGGTGTCGCGGTCAGCAACGGAGAGTCTGTTTCAACTCGAAGAACCTTAAACGGCTTACCCGGTCGGCTGATCCGCGCAGAAGCCTGCGCGGCCTGACCGGTCTGGAGCTGTCCAAGGTACACAAACTGCGGCAACGCCACGATCCCCTTTTGGAGATAGAACGGGAACTGGAGCCGCTGGAACACTGGATCATCGGTTTCGACTTCTAGGCTCAGCGTCTTTCGACCTTCCCCGATCTCCGGGCCAAAAAGTATCTCGATCTTATAGCCCTTGCGAGCGCGAGCGGGCTCATTGAAAAACGGGTCTGGTAGGGTGCCCGACCAAGGTTCAAAGTCCACCAAACCGGTCGCGCCCCCGTTGAGGCTCATCCCCTTCACATTCATCGGCTTTTCGCCCTCGAAGGTGAGATATACCGTGACCGTCCGCCCGTTCTCCTCCACCTGGAGCACGTCCGTCGGCTCGTCCCAGAGGAAACGATATCGCGGCAATGCATTGAAGGTCACCGGGAACACCCGCACCGGATCTTCCGGGTCATTGGTGTAAATGTACAGCACCTTGTCATGCTTGCCGGGGAAGTCCATCGTGTTGATGGACACCGGAATGGCGATCGTATCGCCTCGCTTGACCGGGGCGCCTTGACGAACGGTGAAACACCCGCAGTCCGGCACCACCAAGTAGCGCAGCGGAGCGGTGCCTTGGTTGGTCATCTGAATCGAGAAGTCGAGTGGCGCCCCTTGGATGGTCGGCTTGGCATCGTACCGAAGAGGCTGAGTTGCGATGCGAGGGAGAGCCGGCGTGATGCGAGTTTTTGCCTTCGCGAAGGCACGTAGTTTGTCAACGGTGGCTAAATTTTCCGTCACCAGCGCCGTCTGAGATCGAACCGGCTTTAGCCATTCTCGGTAAGGCTCCTCCGAACGATACATCGCAAAGCCCGGAATGGGAATGCGCGCCAAGCCCAGGTGCGCGCCAAGGGCATAAACCACTTCATTGTTGACGTCCCTCCCGACCGTGTTCTCCGCCTTCCCGCCCCGTTTGAGAGCGATCACGGTCTCAAGACTCGGACCCTTATTGTCGAGCGAAGAAAGGAAAACTGCTCCTGCGGGTCCCACCGACTCCGGATTAGGAGGCAATGTTGGCGCAAAGCTGAAGGTCAATTCTCCACCGGTGGGCACAATAGAGACCTTCAGATCAGGCATGATCTCGCGCCAACTGGCGACCGCCCGGTCTCGCGCGGCGGCGAACTCAGATTTCTGCGTCGCCGAAAGCCCTTTGGCGTCCCAGGTAAGAGTCACGTTAAGGTCCGGCATGCGACTCAGCCGCGCCGTCGCACTCGGAAAGCTGCCCTTTTCAAGATCACGCATGGCCGCCACCATGCCCTGCTGAAACCACTCATTGGTACCGGGCAAAAGTTCTGGCCCGAGAGCCGGGGGAGCGACGAGCAGCGAGAGCAAAAGGGCGTTCATGAATGGAAGGTTAGCCTACACTAACCCTGGTAAAGACGTCCAGCCTGGCGAAGGAGTTCGTGACCGAAACTACAACAACGCCGCCCGATGGGACCCAAGGGGACCACGAGGCGGCGTGAAAAAAGCACCGAGATTAACCGAGAACGCCTTCGGAGAACCAAAGTCCAAGCTCGCGCTCAGCGGATTCTGGTCCGTCGCTGCTGTGCGTGAGGTTGTCGTCAATTGTGAGGGCAAAGTCGCCTCGGATCGTGCCGGGGGTGGCGTCGATTGGATTCGTCGCGCCCATCATGGTGCGGATCGCCTTGATCGCGTTGGGACCGCTGATCGCCATCGCGACGATGGGGCCGCTGGTGAGGTAATCGCAAACGTCTTTAAAAAAGGGTCGCTCTCGGTGCTCGGCGTAGTGGGCTTCGACCGTTTCGCGGGGGGCGTGCATCAGTTTCATACCCGCAATCTTGAGGTCTCGCGCCTCAACCCGTCGGGTGATTTCTCCAATGAGGCCACGGCTGACTCCGCCTGGCTTGATGAGTACCAAAGTTGTTTCGCTCATGCGAAGAGGATACCATTTTGAGTCTGCGCCCTAGCTGAATTCATGGCCATAATGCCGAAGAGCCCGCATTGAATCCTGCCCTCTCTACTCTGACATTCATCGGTGAATGCGCCTTAATCCTGATCGATGCGGTGCGCCGCCTCTTTTCGCGCCCCTTTGAACTTGGGGAGTGGCTGGGCCAGTTGGCGTTCGTCGGAGTGTCGAGCATCCCAATCGTCGCGATGACCACGTTCTTTTCCGGAAGCGTCCTCGCGCTGTACTCGACCGAGATTCTGGTGCGATATGGAGCAGGCTCTCTAGCCGGAGGCACCGTCGGATTGGCGGTAACCCGCGAAGTGGCACCGGTCTTGGCCGGAATTATGGTGGCGGCACGATGTGGCAGCGCCATGGCCGCGCAAATCGGCCAGATGGCGGTGACCGAACAGGTCGACGCGTTGCGCGCGTTGAACGTGCCACCGACGAACTACTTGGTCATCCCCCGGTTGGCCGCTTGCGTCATCGCGCTCCCAATCCTTTGTCTGCTCGGTTGCTACTCCGGCATTATTGGAGGCATGTTGGTGAGCGAGCTTGGCGGCATCCCTCGTGAGTCGTTTCTTAACTCGCTTCGCGGATTCGTCCAGCCTTGGGACTTTCTTGGCGGACTCATCAAAACCCTCGTGTTCGGAGTCATCATCGCGGTGGTCGCATGCCAGCAGGGGTTACGCTGCGAAGAGGGCGCGGTCGGAGTGGGCAAGGCGACAACCAACAGCGTCGTGATCTCGATGGTCTTGATTTACGTGGCAAACTTCCTGCTCGCCTCGCTCTTGTACTAACGTTAAACCTGATTCCTGCCGAAAATTACCGGGAATTGTCAGACCTCTCCCTCGCCAAAATTGGACTTGTGCTCGCGGAAAATGATCCGTACGCGCCTTGGTACCTAGAGGCTTTAGAGCACGCGGGGCTGATGTTTGAAAAATTGGACTCGGTGCCTGAAAATCGGCTCGCGCAATTCGATCTATTTCTTCTGTGCGGCAATGGTGTCGCGCCAGACCAGGCGCTAATCGAGCTCTGGTTGAACCAAAGTAAGGGCCGCGCCCTAGTGGTGAGCGGCGGCACCTGGGGTTTGAACCGCCTGCTCGGGGTAAATCACGTGCCCGAACACCCCCGATTCGTACACGGTCAGGTCACTGCCGAAAACAGCCCACTGTTTCCCGATCAAGCCTGGCGAGCGAGGTTCTACGGTGGACCACGCGTTCGCGTCAATTTGGCGAATTCAGTCGTGGAAACGGCCGACCAAGCGGTTGCAGTCTCCCAACTAGGGCAGGCGTGGCTGGTCGCCCCGCACGTGGGACAAACGATAGCGTTCCTGCAACTCGGTCAGGCGGTGGAGACCGACGGGTCGGGCCCAGAAGACGGCAGCGCCCATTGGGACGTGGGCCCGCCCCGAGCGGAATACGGCACCCGCATTCCGTTCGAGGATCGGACGGACGGAGTTTTCGGCATCCCCCACGCTGATCTGATCAAGGAGCTTTGGATCCGAACGGTGTTGGTCGCCGCTAAAAGCACCGGAAAGCGAGCGGCGATGCTGTGGCACTTGCCTCGCAACGCCAATCACATGGGCGTTCTCACCCTTGATTGCGACACCACCAACTCCACCGACCTCTTTAATCTCAACGCAACCCTGCTGATGACCAACACAAGAGCCACGGTCTTGACCCGGCACGGCGGCTATGGGCCCGACGTCTACGGCTGGCTGAAGCGAGTAGGGCACGAGGTCGGCCTCACCTTCGACCCGAATGTCGCGGGAGGATGGCATCCTGATCGTTTCCGCATGGACTTGTCCAGCCTCATGAGACTCGCCAGCATCGGACCGATTACCACCGCCCGCGTGATCGGCGGCGGGTGGCGCGGCTGGATGCAGCCTTACGAGATCTTCGCCCACGCGGGGACAAAGGGTGTGGTCAGCAAGGGCGGCACCGAACCCGGAACCGCGGGCTTCTTGTTCGGAACATGCCACCCGTTCTATCCTGTGCGACCCGATGGCCGAGCCCTCGGCGCGCTCGAATTTCCGCATCAACTGTTCAATGTCGGCGTGACAAGCCCCAACGAGCCGGTCGAGAGCATCGTGAACCAAGTGGCCGCTCGCCACGGCGTCCTACACGGGGTGACCTCCCTTTCCATGGTCCATCAGGACGCGGGATTCTCTGGTCTGAAACGTTGGATTTCGATCTTTAAGCAGTCCCAGGGTGACTTCATCACCCTCGAGAAGCTACAGCAATTTGAACGGGCCCGGCGGCAACTCAGGATCAATGTGGAGCAACAAAACACCCTTCAAATCGAGAGCGAAGAACCGCTCGACGGCCTCACCGTGATGGTCCAGGGACGCGACGTGCTTGGTGCTGGCCTCTCGGGGCGCACTGCCCCGCAGATGGTCCACCGCTACGGTCAAGACTTCATCGCTTTCACGCTCAATCTGGGCGATCGCCGAGTCAACGATTTGCGCTTGCAAGCCGATCGAGCCGCTTAAGCGGGCAACTGACGGCGCACGCCGCGGAGTGCGTAGGCGTACATCTCAAACCCTTCACTCAGCTTGCTAAACGTCGGAGCTTCTTGGTCGTGCGGAGGCATGTCGAACGTGCTGACGACGTGATACGACTCCTTGCCTTGGCGCGTGTAGTCGCAGATGAGGTCGACGCCGTGGCACAGTTTCAGGTGCTTCAGGAATTCTGGATAGACCCCATTCCAAAACAAGAGAAAGTCGCCGATGTGGCGGTGAACCTGCCGTTCACGCTCAAATGAGGAGGCATTCATTCGAACATCTCCTTCCGGAATCATCTCGGAAATACTGATGAGCCGGTGCCCGTCGGCGTTCTTCAGCGCGAAAATCGCATCCGTGTGCAAAAACCGACCCAGGAGTTGGACCAGGTACTGCTCTATCTCCAGCTCACAAGGGCGACCGATCTCTGCTTCAAACGCGTCGCGTACGACATCGGCGAACAGATGGTCAATCGAGGCTCTGGGTTCTTCGAAGGGCTGCATTACCGGTTCTCTTGGTGACTATATTCCCGAATCTTAGCGATTTCCCCCAATGGGTTTTGATTTGACGCGTGAAATCGCGTAGGGATCGCTCTGGTGGGACGATTTTCTCGCACATCTTCCCGCTCGAAGACGTCCAAAGGATGGGATGATCCAGTGCGACCGATGCCGAACCACCAACCCGGCGGGTGCTCAGTTCTGCATGAAGTGCGGAGCTCCGCTGGTTGCGCCATCCATCCCGGCTCGTCAGCCCACAGCCCCTAACAACCAACGAGCAATTTGGATAGCCGTCGGGGCCGTTTGCCTCCTTCTTGTCGGACTTGGTTTGGGCATGAGCGGCGTCCTACGCAAACTCTCGAATGCGCCAAAACCCGGGGTGTTGTCCAGCACCGCAGATGCACCCGCTCCTGATCTCCTTAAAATCGAAGCGAAGCCGCAGGATGGAGTCACTCGACGCGTACAAACGGGCATGCCAAACGACATCCGCCTTTGGCTGGAACACTTGGAACGTATCGAGAAGAAGCGCCGAGACCTCGCACTAAGGCAGATCGGATCGTTCACCGTCACGATGGCCACATTGCAGGTCTCGGGCGCGATGGACGTATTAAAAGATCTGATGGAAGATCCCACCCAAATGGCGCCTGAAGATGCCGCTCCATCAACGGCGGACAAAGTGCATGCGCAGGTGGAGGACGCGCGAAGCGCTTGGCGCGCCATCCGCGACGAGTTCACTTCCATGCCGCCACCCGCAGAGTGCATGTCCATCCGAAATCAGTACGAAATCGCGCTACGCGAAACGAGCGGCATGATGATCGACCTCCTCAGCGCGCTGGACCGCGCCATGTCGAGCGACAACGTGGAGGACAAGCAGAAGATCGTGAGCGAGCTCTACGCGATGAAGGGCACCAGCGCTTCAATTGACAAAGCGGGGCAGGCGACGGACGGCTTGGTCGCCGACATCTGTCGTAAGTACGAAACTCCCAAGTGGTTTGGCATCGCGGGCGACATCGGAGGAGGGGGCATGACCGCCATGCCTGGATTCTAAATGAACCCAGAAATCCACGGCGAAGCGGAGCGCATCCTAGCCACCTTACTCTCCGATCATCCGATTCGGAAACCGCAACTCGAATGGCGCAACTACCGCACCACGGCGGGCATTGCCGACTTCAACCGCTGGGTGATTTGCCTCAGTCGGAATGTCCTCAACGATCCCGATCGCCTGTCCATCACACTTCGACACGAGTACGCACACTTGCTCGCGTACCATCGTCACGGCCGAAAGCTTGGCCGAGGGCACGGGCCCGCTTGGCAACAGGCAATGCGCGACCTCGGCCTCGATCCGCAGGTCTACCACCGCTACTCCGTCCAGCGGAATCAAAGCCGGCAAGAAGTGGTCTATTTTTGCGCCACATGCGGGGAGCGCTTTCACCGGAAACGAAGACTGCCGACGCGTCGAACCTATAAACATCGGACCTGCGGCGGAGTCATCAAGCTCCTCGAAGTTCGCATCTGCGACGTAAGTTAGGCGCGTTCCGTAGTACCGTTCGTTGTGTGGATAGCCTCAGCCGAACGTAGCCGTGAAATGGATCAGATCGCTACGCATGACTACGGCATCCCCGCCATGGTCTTGATGGAGCGAGCTGGACTCGCCGTTTATGAAGCCGTCAAACAACTGCTCCCCGAGTCCGGCAGGGTCGTTGTGCTCTGCGGCAAAGGAAATAACGGCGGGGACGGCTTGGTCGTCGCGAGGCTGGCCTACGAAGGCAACTACCACGTGGAAGTCCTGGTCGCCGCTACCGAGAGTCAACTGAGTGAAGAGTGTCGCACTCAGCTCGCCGTGTGCCGCGCCCAAGGCGTACAGCCCATTTTTTGCGATGACGCTCGATGGGGCCGCAAGCTCGAGTGCCTTGGCGCGTTCGATGTGGTGATCGACGCCCTCCTCGGCACGGGCGCAAAGGGCGAGGTTCAAGGCGCTGTCCTCGATTCCATCCGCGCGATCAATCGTAGCGGTGTTCCCTCCGTGAGCGTGGATGTCCCGAGCGGGATTCACGCTGACACCGGCGAAGACCTCGGCGAGAGCGTTTGGGCCCTGCGGACGGTGACCTTCGGCTTGCCAAAACCCTTCCTCTTTCAAGGCATCGGGATGGAGCACGCCGGCTACTGGTCCGTGGCCGACATCGGATACCCAAGCGCGCTGCTGCAGACCGTCACCGAGGCTCGCTTGATCGAAGAAGATTGGGTCTCCGACCTAGTGCCCGAAAGACTCCGAACCGCGCACAAGCGAGACAACGGTCACGTTTTGGTCGTCGCAGGATCAGATTTGATGCCTGGAGCTGCTGTACTCGCTTGCCGAGCTGCCCTGAGAGCCGGAACCGGATTGGTAACTTTAGCGAGCACCGAATCAGTCTGCCGCGCCGTTTCGACCCAGTTACCCGAAGTCATGTTGCTCGTTTTGCCCAGCCAAGATGGGTTCCTAGCCGCCGAAGCCGCCGACGTGATTAAGGAAAACGTTGGTCGAGCGGACAGCGCCATTTTCGGCCCCGGAATGGGCCAGGCGGATTCCGTGCGTGAGTTTTTGGTTAAGGTTTGGCGAAATTGGGATTTGCCGAGTTGCATTGATGCCGACGCACTCAACGCGGTTGCGCACGGGGTGCCCTTACCAGAGTGCGAGTGCGTCCTCACCCCGCATCCGGGCGAAATGAGCCGCTTGCTCAACTCCAGCATCGCCGAAATCCAAAGCGACCGATTCAAGACCGTCGAAACCGCGACCGTGAAGTTCGGGAAAACCGTTATCCTCAAGGGCCCTCACACCATCGTGGGAGATCGCGATCAGCCGCTCAGCGTGAACGTGACCGGAAATCCGGGCATGGCCACCGCCGGGATGGGCGATGTCCTCAGCGGCGTGATTGGCGCTTTGTTGAGCCAGGACCTGCCACCGTACTGCGCCGCTACGGTCGCGGCGTATTGGCATGGCCTAGCCGCAGATGCGTGCGCGGAATCCATCGGTCCGATCGGCTACCTGGCGAGCGATGTGGCCGATATGTTGCCCAAAGCCCGTGCTAAGCTTACGGCGTCATGCGAAGCCCGCTCGCGCGTGCGGTCGTTGCCGCTGTCCTGTTCGTTCTGACTTGCCATGCCTTCGCTGCGCAGGTCAAGATTCAGCCGCCCGGCGCTGGCCCTTGGGAAATCTGGCTCGGCCCAAGCACTCCCGGCGGCAAAACCAACTTCAAGTCGAACGGCGAGCCTATTGACCTCCCTCTCGCCGGAACCACTGACGAGGATGTCATCACCATTTATAGCGGAGAGTCGGGGAATCTAGCCTCCAAGCGACTAGGTGACGTAGACTTTGTGTGGAAGGTGTCCCGCGCCGAGTTCAACACGATCGCGGTGGTCATCGTCGAACTATCCCACGAAGGTCGCCCTTTGGCCGCCGCAAACGTGACTCTCAAAGCACCCGATCGCCCCCAATCCCAGCTACTGACGCCTTCGCATAAGGGTCGACTCACCTTTAAAAACGTCAAGCCGGGCAACCTGGAGGTTTCGATTTCCACTTCTCATGAGGGTCAACAGGTTGCGATTCCCAAGCAGACCTTTCCCATTTCCTTGGCCCGCAAGGACATCGCGCCGGTCTTGCGAGTAGCCATCGCGGATGAAGTCGATGTAGTGGGCGAAACCGCCCCGCCGCTCAAGGCCGCGCCCGTCCCCGCCCCAGCCCCCACGGAAGCGGCTTCTCCCGTGGCCACGTTCCTCACCATGCTGATCGGTCTGGGCCTGGTCGCTTGCCTCGCCTACGCCGCGTGGAGATTCCTCCCCGGCCTTAAGCCAAAAATTGACGAGCAACTCCAACGCGTGGGAGTGCAAATTCCGGACGATCCCGCGGCACCAGTAGACGACGCCCCCGAACCACCTCAACCTGCCCGGGCGTCGGTGACTCCCATCCTTCTTGGCAATGCGCCTCCGAGCGTTTCATCCGCACTCACCAACTTAGCTACCCTCGAGCGGCTTGAGTTGCCGCTCGGTACTCACCTCGTAACTCGCGAACCCGGTGCACTTCTGTCGTTCCCGCAAGCGCAGGCGATGAGCCGTCGCCACGCGGAGATTGTTCGAACCGACGACTCAATCGTGGTCCGCGATCTTGGCAGTACCAACGGCACTTTCGTCAACGGAGCTCAAATCACGGGAGAAGTAACTCTGAAAGCGGGTGACCGAGTCCAGTTTGGCGACGTAGCATTTCGCGTGGAGGGCAGTTAGCTTCATGTATCGCGCGATGATCCTGGCAATCGCTGGCCTCCTTGGCGGAGTACTCGCGTTCATGATCCGCGAGCCGAGCGTTCCCCGACTAGCCTCAGATTGGGGACCGTGGGAAACCGTGACCGGCCTGGTCTTGGGCCTGATGATTGGGCTGCTTTTAGGCGGTGTCTCCGGCTACTTCCAAGGATCGCGCACCCACGTGATGAAGGGCCTCGCCCTCGGAGCCGTCATCGGAGCGGCCGCAGGTGCCATCGGCATTTCCTTCGGCTCGGCCATCTTTGCCGTGACCCAAATTAGATTCCTGGGCTGGGCCGTGATGGGCGGTTTGATCGGCCTCGCGGAGGGCGCGATTGGAATGTCGTGGAAGCGTGCGTACTACGGCTTGATCGGTGGAGTTTTGGGCGGCGCGCTCGGCGGATTTCTGTTTGATACGGTTGGAACCCTGCTCGGTCCCACGCTGGTTTCTATGCAACGCATGGAGAGCGGCGAGGTCGGGACGATCCCCCGCGCGGTCGGGTTCAGCGTGCTCGGGTTTGGCATCGGCCTGCTTATCGGCGTGGTAGAAGCGCTCGCCCGCAAGGCCT
Source organism: Chthonomonas sp. (assembly GCA_043754215.1). Classification (GTDB taxonomy): domain Bacteria; phylum Armatimonadota; class Fimbriimonadia; order Fimbriimonadales; family Fimbriimonadaceae; genus JAFLBD01. The sequence goes on from JAYUVF010000105.1 coordinate 22,546, forward strand.
GGGTCAGGCTCATTCTGGGGCGGAACGAGGGGAAAGATTGGAGCTTAGATGCTATTGAAACCTTCTTCGGCAGAGCCGAAAACGCCCATGTCCCGCTACGCGGCGACCAAAATGTCGCGCCGTTCCACGCCTGCATCCGAAGGGAGGGGCCAAGGTACACGTTGTACGACATGCAAACGCCGATCGGCATCGCGGTCAACGGCTACCCAACCCGCCAGGCTTTCCTGGAGAACGGCGATACCTTCCAAATCGGCACCCACACGCTACAGTTCTTCATCAAGGGCGCGGGCAGACCGGTTCACACCCCTCAAGTGCAACACGTTCAGTTTCCGCAGGCAGCCGTCACGCCCCACGGTCAAACCGTAGGCGCCGCGCCGATGGGAATGACCGTCGCCGTGCCCCCCGCAACCTCAACGTACACCCTTGTGGCGATGACCGGCCCGTTGGCGGGCCAACGGTTTCCGCTCACTGGCAGCATCGAAATGGGCCGAGAAGGCGGAGCAATTCCCCTCAGTTTTGACGCTCAAGTGAGCCGTCGCCACGCCCGGCTTGAAGCCACCCCAGCCGGCATTCAAGTGTCCGATCTAGGGAGCACGAACGGTACGCTTGTCAACGGCGTCAAAGTGCCAACGGGCGTTGCTCGACCCGGCGAGACGCTCACCATCGGTCACACCACTTTTCGCATCGAATAAACGCCATGTCCAGCTTCGACCCCAACAAAACCGCCGCCTTTGATCCAAACCGGACCATCGTGACCCCCGCGATGCCGAGCGCCGGATTCGACCCGAACCGCACGGCCGCCATGTCCGCGCCACCCGTCGGCGAAGGATTTGATCCAAACCGAACCGCGTCCATGACGGGCCTCATGATCCCAGCGGGAGTTTCGGCCGAGGTCATCCCCAGCCGCACCGCCACGATGGCAAACGGCCCGGCGCGCGAGCAGTTCTTGCTCGAAATTCGAGCCGCAGGGGCGGGCTCCGCGATCCCGGGCGTCTACGAAAACTCCCCCCGCACCCCCCTCAATTTGTGCCTCGTCGTTGACCGAAGCGGAAGCATGGAAGGAGCGCCGCTCGAGTACGCGAAGCAGGCGTGCAACTACGTGGTGGACCTGTTGGGTCCGAACGACGTGCTCAGCATCGTCACCTTCGAAGAAGTGGTCGAGCTTCTCATGCCGCCCCAGCGGGTGACCACCAAAGAGGCGATCAAGGCGGGAATCAGTCGCCTGCAAGCGGGCAATACGACGAACCTCTACGACGCCCTTGCGATGGGACTTCAGCAAATTTTGCAAACCCAAGACGCGGGCAGAGCGACCCGAATGGTCGTGCTCAGCGACGGCGACCCCACCGCCGGGATCAAGGACTTTGCCAGCCTCGTCAACCACGCCGGAGACATCAAGTCGCGCGGCGTCACCATGACCTTCCTCGGCTTCGGCCCCGATTACAACGAAGAACTATTGGCAGCGATGGCCCGCAAGAGCGGAGGCAACTACGCGTACATCCCACGCCCCGAACTGATTCCCGAAGTGTTCCGGCTCGAAGTAGACCGCATGATGAGCGTCGCCGCGACCAACTTGAAGCTCGACGTCAAGCTCTCCCGATGGGTCTCCCTGCGCGGGGCCACGGGAGTTTCGCCTCTTCCAACTGGAGAAGAGTTTACGATGCAACTCGCCGATCTCGAGCGCGGTGAAGTGCTCCAAACAGTCTTCGACGTGGAATTCCCCAACCATCCTCTCGGGCACTACCGAGTGCTCGTGGGCCGGCTGAGCTACGAAGACGCCATGACCGGGACGACGGTTAGCACCGATCTCGACTTCGTGATGGAGTTCTCCGCCGACGCGAGCAAGTACTCTGCCCCTGCGGACCCTCGGGTCACCCAAGTCGCTCAGGTCGCCGCCGCCAGCCGCGCCGTCGAAAAAACAATCATGGGACTTCGAACGGGGGCATTCAATGTCACGCAGGCATTGGGCGAATTGCAGAAGACGCAAACCCTGTTCCTTGCCGAGGGCCGAACTCAGGAGGCTCAGGAGGTTACTATCGCCATGCGGGCCCTCCAGAGCGGCGACGCTTCCGGGGCCCAGAAGACTCTGATGGGCACGGTCGTCAACCTCGACCAAGGCAAATCCAAAAATCCATGACCCAACTTCTCGACTCGCCCCTGATCGCCTCGCTTCTCGAATCCGATTTTCCGGAGGAGCTATATCTCATTGCTCTCGACCGCAGGCCGGATAAGCACCTTTGCCTTCGAGCGGAGAATGTGCCCGGATATGACGTGGTCCACGGCGTGGGATGCGCCAAGTCAGCCGAAGACGCGGCCAAGATGGCGGCGTTCTATCAGTTCCCTGGGTCGCCAGTGTGCGTGCCGTTCGAGGAAGCCCGGGCTATGGCCAAGATGAAGCCCGATCCGGTCGTCGGACTATTGCTAGAGGATGGCGAAGGCAACTGCATAGCCTTTCATTTCGTCAAGTAGCCCCGCTCAAAATATGAACCGCCCGCTTCTAAGAAGCGAGCGGTTCGGTCTGGTCGCCTAAGCGATCTTAGTTTCCGCCGGTCGCGGGAGCTGTACCGGCAGCACCGGCAGCAGCGTCAGTCGCTGCAGCAGCGCCTTCCTTAGCGGCATCAGCGCCAGCTTCAGCAGCGGCGGCTCCTTCCTTGGCGGCTTCAGCGCCTTCTTTGGCAGCATCAGCGCCAGCTTCGGCAGCAGCAGCTCCGTCCTTAGCGGCTTCAGTGCCGGCATCCGCAGACTGTTGGCAGCCAACGGCGAAAAGGCCGGCGATTGCGGCGATTGCAAAGAGAGTAATGAACTTTTTCATGTAGTTTCCTCCGAGTCGAGTTGGACACTCACGCAAGCATCCTGCACCCCTTTCGAGATGCCCCGACATAATACCTAAACCCAGTTAGGTACCAAAAGGATTCCCAAGAGCCGCATCTTTGGCAGAAACTTCTACAATTTTCCACCGTGGTGCGGGGAAAATGCCGAATTTCAACCCGGTCTCTCGCCGCAACACGACCCGTACGTTATCCACCGTTTGCGTGGTTCCGATGTTCCCCACCCCAAACTTAATCGAGACCGACGACGTGATTTCGGCCAGATCGCCGCGAATGATCGGCTTGGGATCGAGAATCGTGACCTCCGGCTTTTGATTTTTCACAAAGTCGGCGACGTCACCCGACGTCGGCGCAAACTCGCCCACCCGGAAATCCCCGCTGAGATAGTCAAGCACCCCGCCAGGCTTGCCTTCCTTGCCATTTTTGGTGGCTTCCCGTAGCGCTTCCTCGATCAGCGCTTGATCGCTCGGAACCTCGAAGTACATCTTGGCAAAAAGGCCGCCCAGTAGCCCCAGGCAGCAAACGGCAATCGCGACTCCTTTGGCTTTCATCTCAACCGATGGAGGGCTCGTCGTCTAGGTTTGGTTCAACTTCTTCGCCGGCGATCTGCTCATCGTTGACCAATCTGAACACGAAACGAGCGTTTCCCAGGGCGAATTCGGCACCGTCGATCAGTTCGGCCTCCTCCACCTTTTCGAAGTCGTCCCTCAAAATGTAGCTCCCGTTTGAGCTGCCGAGGTCGACCAGCTTCCAAACCCCGTCCTCAAGTACAACTTTCGCATGCTTACGCGAGACGTACGCGCCCTCGGGGAGGTTGCCTAGGTCGACGTCAATCGGTCCGACACTCGGATCAAATCGCCCAATGGTCGCCGGCGGCGTAAACTCGAACACTTCGGTCGTCTCTACTCCGCTACGCTTCACGGTCAGGCTCGCCCGAGTGGGCATCGTATCTTCAGAAGTTGTCATTTCATCCATGGCGATTGACTCCAATTTTTGCTAGGCTACCCAAGCCGACGCATGCCCAGGAAACAAGCAAGCCCGGCAGCAAGGTCCCGACGCTGATCGGGTTGCCGCCCCAGTCCACCGTCATGTACGGATTCCCCGCCCGCGTCGCGTAGATCCACCACCCCAGAGAGACCGCGAACGAACCGACAATCGCAACCGATACAGTCGTTGCCGAGACCGAATCCTTCGGTTTCAAATATGCGATGAGCACAGGAATAAGAAGCGCCCCGGTGACTACGCCACCCAGGGCGTACCATAGCGTCACCACGCTCGCCACCGAAGTTCCAATGATCGCCGCAAGGGTCATCGCCAGTCCGATGCCCGCCCGCGTCCAATTTTTGACCTGATCCTCATTAAGCGATGGCCGCAACACCGCCACGATCTCCCGTCCGATGGTGGACCCGCTCACCAAAGCATAACCCACCATCGCGCAAGTGACCGTTCCCAAAATCCCGCACAAAAAGACCGCCTTCAGACCCGCGGGTAGCACCATCTCACCCAACAATGGGAAGTACATGAGACTGTTCGCGGGCGCGGTCTTAATGAAATGGATTGCGTACAGACCGGTCGTGATCGACAGCAGGTCGAACACGAACCACATCGCGACGCTAACCACGACCCCCTTGCGCCCCACCTCCGGCGTCTCGGCGCTCGCGACGCGCTGATGGAACCCCGGATCCACCATCGTCCAGGCCCCCAAGATAAAAAAGCTCAAAATCATGGTCCAACTTTGCCCCCCGGTCGGGGTGGCCAAAGCTGGAGCGGGGAGTTGAGCGAGCATCGCATTGAACGGCGTTCGCCCCAAGCAGATCACCACCATGGTGGCGAAGCCGATATACATCATCAGAAAGGCGAGGATGCTTGCGCGGACATCGGCAAGCAAGCCTCCTCGGTACAGAAAGAGCGACCCGACAAGCGCGGAAACCCCCACCGAAACCCACAAACTCCAACCCGTGAACAACTGCACCAAGATGCCAAGCATCAGCACGTGCGCACTCGGCACGGCGAGCAGAAAGATAAGGCCAGCAGCGAGTAATCCTGGACCCCTCCCAAATTGGAGGCGCATGCGCTCGGGAAGGCTGATCTCATGGGCTCCTCGCACCTTTTTCGCGAGGACAAAAGCGAACAGCAACCCAAACACATAGTAAGGAACCCCTAGCAGGAGCATCGTGCCGACGCCGTAGTAGGAAACTGACTCCCCAATTCCCAAGATGCCCCCGTACCATGTGCAAACGAGCGTCGAAACGAACATCGGCAATGTGAGCTTTCGACCAGCAGAAATATACTGGAGAACAGAATTGTCAGCTAGTTTCGCAGAAAAACCTAGAAAAAGTAAGAAAACTATAAAAAGCGCCGCGATCAGAATATCGACGGGCGCGAACGTCACCACTCGGGAATCTCCATCGGACTCGCTGCGACAAACAGTGCAACATGACCGCCTCGAACTTCCAGTTTAATTACTGGCTCCGTGGTCTCGTTCGATAGGCTCCAGAACTGCCCTACTCTGAGCTCCGCGCCATGCAGCGGCCAGCGGCTTCCGTGGAGACTCACCTCGCACGTTCCATCAAGCGGCATCAGTGAGAATCTTTTCGCAACCCCTGTGGAAAAGTTGCCACTGAAACCTGGTCTTATCAGCGCCACGTGCTCCTCCGGGAAGACCCACCGGACGGCAAAATCTGTCGCAATGGCGGCAGAGAAACCTGCAAGCAAATGATCCACTCGCCCTCCGTGGGCACAGATCATTACTACTTCTCTAACACCTGTCCGTTTGGCCAAGGTGAACATCTTCTCAACGTCACTTCGGTCCTTATCCTCGTCTTTATGGATAAGTTCTTCGGTAAAAAGTGGCAATTGTTCAACCGAGTCCATGTCCCCGACCACCACCGATGGAGACAGTCCGGCCGCCTGGATGTGATCCAGACCATGGTCTACACCGACAATGAAGTCACTGACCGACGCCCAAGACCGTAAAGCCTCGATGCCAGAAAACTCACCCCCTAGTACCGCTAAACATCTCATATCATTTTAAACTTGTGCTTCCCGGGAAAGCTTGTGGAAAACGTTCTAAAATCGCGATAAACGACGTATTCAAGAGCTTTTGAGCCATACCACCCTCGAATAGCGCTTATATTTCCGAAATCCTCGCCCCCCAATATCTCGTCTCCCCCCATTTCCGCTGGCATAATTCTATTCCCCCTGGGCTCTGCTCAGAGGGCTTTGATGATTCTGCTATGTACGATCAGTTTACGTTCGAGACACGTGAGGAAGACCTTAGGCTACGGGCGAGTTGGGACCGGATCTTGGATAAAGTCACCGGGCTAGTGCCGCCCAAAATGGCCGACCGCTTCCTCAAGACGATTCAACCGGATGAACTGAGAGACGGTGTGGCGGTACTCGAGGTACCGAGCTCTTTCAACAGCGAATGGCTGCGCTCCCGCTGCCTTTCCGAACTCCAAGAGGCGATCAGCGAAGAACTAGGCGAGACCGTTTTGGTTGAACTTCGCGTCAACCCCACCCCGCGTAAGCCCGAGGCCCCGGGGCAGGCTGCGGTACGAATCCAGCCAGCCGTCGTGGACCGCTCGACCGGCTTCCGGCCCAGCGAGCGCTACCGATTCGAAAACTATGTAACTGGCCAGAGCAACCGACTCGCCGTCGCCGGAGCGAAAGCGGTCGCGAGCGACCCGGGTAAGAAGTACAACCCGCTGTTCATCTACGGCCCCAGCGGCCTCGGAAAGACCCACCTCCTCCACGCCATTGCGCGGGAGATTCTTAGGCGCGATCCCAACTTTCCGGTCGTGTACTTGAGTGCCCAGCAGTTCGCAGAAGAGTTCGTGGCCTCCCTCCAGCAGGGCAAGATTGACCAGTTCCGACGCGCTCAACGAAGCGTGGGCATCTGGCTCGTCGATGACATCCAGTTCGTCGCGGGTAAAGATCGCACGCAAGAAGAAATCTTCTACACGTTCAATCACATGCATCAATCGGGGCGACAAATTGTGCTTTGCTCCGACCGACCTCCCCGCGAACTCCATCTCATGGACGAACGCCTTCGAAGCCGTTTTGAAAGCGGCCTCGTAGCGGACATTCACTGGCCGGATACAGAGACACGCTGCGCAATCCTACTTAGCAAGGCTGAGGAAGAGAGCCTGCCGATGCCGCACGCGGTTGCGATGTACCTTGCCGAGCACGTCCCAGGAAACATTCGAAACCTCGAAGGAGCCATGACTAAACTGGCGGTGCAAACGAGCTTGATGGGAGGCGAAATCTCCCTTGAGCTCGCCCAAGAGATGGTCGAACTCCACTACAGTTCGGCCGCACTGGCGAAGCCCAGCCTTACCCAGATTTTGGACGTCGTTTCCAAGTTCTATCGCATCCCGGTGGAAGACATTCGCGGCACCAGCCGCAAGGCCCCCATCGCGCTGGCCCGCCACGTGGCGGTCTACCTCACTCGCGAAGTCACCCAGGGAAGTTGGAAGCACATCGGCCACCAGTTCGGCGACCGAGACCACACCAGCATGATGCACGCTTACGAGAAGATCAGCAAGATGGCGGGCGGAGACCGTGATTTCGCCAACGTGGTGCGCTCGCTCCTCCGCAACTTGAACCCAGACGGACAATGAAACTCGCAGAAATGACCTGGCCAGAAGTCGCGGCGCTTAGCCGCGACTTGGTCGTGGTCATCCCGACCGGCTCGCTTGAGCAACACGGGGCGCATCTGCCGTTGTTCACCGACACTATGCTGGTGACCGCCGTGTGCGAAGCGGTCGAGTCACAAGTCCCGAACAAAATGGTCTTGACCCCGACCCTCTGGCTCGGCGCGAGCGCCCACCATATCGAATTTGCCGGAAGCCTCACCAACTCCTACGAAGGCTACTCCAAGAGCCTCCAACAGGCCATCTTAGGCTTAGCCAAGCACGGCTTCTGGAAGTTCTATGTCGTGAATGGGCACGGCGGAAACACCTCGTTGAACGACATCGCGCTTCGCGAGTTAAAACTGGAAATGCCCAAATTACTCCTAGGTGCAGTGGGCTACTTCGATTTCGTCGAAGACCTTTGTGCGGAGCTCATGGAGGGTCCGGTCAAGCACATTCAGCACGCGTGCGAGGCCGAGACTTCGCTGATGATGCACGTCGCCCCGCACTTGGTTAGGACGGATCTTCGTCGGGACGATGGTCTGGCCGGCACGGTCCCCGGCATCATTCATCCGTTTGATGAACGTACCGAGGCGGGCTCGCTCGGGTTTGCAACTCTCGGCACCGCCGAGAAAGGCAATCGTTTCTTCGACCAAGCCGTCATTGGCCTCACGAAAGCCGTCTCGACTCTCCACCAGGGCTACGAACTCACCTCCTTAACCGGGGGTTAAAAGTCCAAACAAGAGCGCGGTGGTAACCTCCCCGCCATGGATCGCAGAGCGTTTCTGAAGTACTCCGGTGCCCTGATGGGCGGCCTCGCGTTGGCCCCCTTGCTCCGGGCGAACAGCCTCCTTCTTGAGCATTTCCCCCAAGACGCCGAGGGCAATCGTTTTGCCGAAGGCTATGTGTACGAAGGCGATTCCCGATCCGAAAATCGCCGCCCCGATTCGCGAGGCATCGCCGGAGTTTGTGTGTCCAACGGCCTACAAGTGGTCAAGACCGACCGCAACGGCAAGTGGCGACTTCCCGTCACCGAGGACACGATTCTGTTTGTGATCAAGCCCGCGGGGTACTCGGTACCCGTCGGGAAAGACAACCTCCCGCAGTACTTCTACATCCACAAGCCGAAGGGTTCGCCGGCCTCAAAGTACGGCGGAGTCGCTCCAACCGGCGAACTTCCCGGCTCCATTGACTTCCGGCTGATGCCCGCTAAAGAATCGAAGCAGTTCAAGATGCTGATGTTCGGCGATCCCCAGCCGCGCGATCAAGCCGAAGTGGATTACATCGCCCACGACGTGATCGAGCAAGCCGCCCGCGATGCCCAGTTGCACAAGCCCGCCTTTGGCATCAGCCTTGGCGACGAGATGTTTGATGTGTTGTCGCTCTACGACAGTCTCAACGGAGCCATCGGCACCATCGGCATCCCTTGGTACAACACCGTGGGCAACCACGACATGAATTACGATTCCCCGGACGACACGCTCGCGACGGAGACTTTCCAGCGACACTTCGGGCCCACTTACTATTCGTTCAACTACGGCGAGGTTCACTTCGTGGTGCTGGACGACGTGATCTACCACGGCTCTAAGGAGGGTGGCTACCACGGCGAAATCGCTAAGCGCCAACTTGAGTGGCTTAGGAATGACCTGGCGATGGTGCCGAAGAATCACCTCGTTTTCATCGCGATGCACATCCCGCTCTTAAGCGTTCAAAACCGCCAGGATCTGTTCCGAATCATCGAAGATCGGCCTAATACGGTCTCGGTATCTGCCCATACGCACGTCCAGGCCCACTACTTCCTCGCCGAGAAAGATGGCTGGAACGGACGCGAGCCGCATCACCACATCAACAACGTGACGGTCTGCGGATCCTGGTGGCAGGGTGCCCCCGACGAGCGCGGGATTCCCCACGCCACGATGAGCGATGGCGCCCCGAACGGATACAGCATCGTGGAGTTTAACGGCTCCGACTACAAGGTGACTTTCCGCGCCGCGAGCCGACCAGAGGGCGAGCAAATGAGCATTTGGATGCCCGAACAAGTCAAGCGATCAGAAGCGGCCTTAACCGAAGTCATCGTCAACGTCTTCGCCGCCTCGACAAAATCTGTAGTCAAAATGCGCGTCGGCGACGGCGAATGGCGACCCATGCTGAACTTCGAGGGCCAGGATCCCGGCTACGTCAAGCTGAAGGAACTCGAAGCGGGACCCAACCCGCCTCCCGGCCGGAAGCTCCCCCGAGCATCGATGACCAAGCACCTCTGGAAAGCGCCCCTTCCGAGCCGCTTGCCCCTCGGCACCCACGCGGTCGAAATCGAGACCACCGACATGTTTGGGCACACCTACCTCGACCGCCGCTTGGTCCGGATCGTCTAGACCAGGCTTCGGCGGTACTCCGTCGAGGCCAAGATGGGTTTGAAGCCGAGACGGAGGTTTAGGTCCAGCATAGGGTTCTTTTCCTCGTTGTCGGTGAAGAGCGTTTTGATCCCCTGGTCCCTGGCCCGCAGCATTGAGATCGCTTTGAGCGCAGTGGCCATGCCCGATCGGCGGTGATCGGCCATAACGCCGGTAAGCCCGGTGTTACCGATGGTCGGGTCGATCAGGTTTTGATAAATGCTGGACGACCCCACCAGTGCTCCGTCCTTGACCGCCACAAACATCAGGTCAAACGAGACACCCGGCGAGTGAAGCTCACGCTCGAACATGTCGATCGGAACGTCTTGCCACGGATCAGGCAAAGGCACGTCCGCCATGATTTTCATGTCGAGGTCGTAGAACTGCTTCACCCAATCGGCTTCGTGGGACCGCTTCCACTCCGTCACAGACATGATGTCGTAACCGGATTCGTTGCATCGCGTCAGCGTTTCTTGGAACGGAGCCGCATCGAAATCGTCCAGCTTGCAAGCGGTGATCGGGTTAACCTGTCCCGCTTCGTACCCAGCCGCCTCCAGGGCAGCTGCCTGCTCGGGATGATCGCTGTGAACCCACAAGGTCATCGTCTCTGCATCGAGCGCGCGACCCACTTCCTCGAACACTGGGATCAATTGTCGAGCCAGCGACTCCTTTCGTTGATCAAGTCGGTATGTGATGGACCCGCTAAACAGGCCCGGACTCGAACTCCAAAATGCCTGGATCACCCGCATGTAGCCCACATCTTCTCCGTCAAGCTTGACCAGCACGATCCGACGCCGGACGTCATCGTTCAGCTCGGCGGTGAATGCCTTTTGCTGAAACCCCGGGCTGGGCATCATCCAGTAGAACGGGTTCCGAATCTCCACCGCCCGGTCGAATTGCTCCAGTGTTTCGACGTCCTCAAGTTCAAACATAGCGCCAATTGTATCTTGCCCCTGAAAAAAAGTCCCGGGTCTTGCATTTATAATTTAAAATTTCTGTTTTTTAGAGTATAGTGAAATCAAGCCGCCGATGCGGTGCCGTGAACACCATGAAAAATCTCCTCCCAATCTCTCTTTTCACCCTTCTCGTCGCCCATGCAAGTGCCCAGAGCACATTGATTGCGATGGACTCGCAACAAAACATTTACACCGTCAACCCGGCGAACGCAAGCAAAGTCAGCATGGGCAACATCCCCGCAATGGGTGCGCATATCGCCGCACTGGCCTACGACCCGTACTCGAATACACTCTTCGGGGCATCGACCGACGCCGACGCGCTTTACAAGGTGGACGTGGTCAGCGGCACGAAGACCCTGATCGGGGCGTTCAGCGACCCAGGCGTATTGATGCACTCCATGGCCTTCAACACCTCCAATGGCAAGCTCTACGGCGTTAGCTCATTCGCAGATAACCGCTTGTACGAGATCAACCCCACCACGGCCACGGTGACTCCGATCGGCATCTCGAACTTCGGAAGCTACGCGCTCATCGGCTACAAACCCACCACCAATCAGATGTTCAGGACAGGTGGAAGTCCCGCGAACTTGTTTCAAGTCAGTGTAGTTACAGGAACCACCGCTTTCGTGGGACCGACTGGAGCGACCACTACTGCCTCCGAAATGAGTTTCAACCCAGACAATCAGACGATGTATTTGATGGACAACTTTCCGGCGAGGCTGATGACGTTGAACTTGGCTACGGGTGCCGCCACTCTCGTCGGGCCTCTTAACGAAGAGAGCATGCTCTCAATGGCTTTCATCCCCGGACGGAACTACATTCGCGGCACGATTGACCTTTCGGACGTGGTGAGCAATCCGACCTTCCCGCGCAGCATCCGGGTTGAGGTGACGATCAGCGGCAACACTTATTACACCAACGCACAGGTTTACGGCTCGGGCCGCTACACCATCGCGATCCCGCAGGGCACGACCGGCCTCGTTCGGCTTCACGCCGACGGCAGCTCGTTCCTGAGCAAGACGCAGAGCGTCATCTTGAACGGCGGCGATGCCACGAGTAACTTCGTCCTGACCAACGGCGATCCCGATCTCTCCGGTGAAGTCGACGCGGCCGACATTGACCTAGTCATTTCCCAGTTCGGCACCACCGACCAAGGCGACTACGACGTGGACATGAGCGGCGAAGTTGACGCCGCCGACATTGACATTGTCATCGCCAACTTTGGCCAGACCAACCAGTAACCTTGGAAAGCGGTGACCCGGCACCGCTTTCCCCAAGGAGCCCTGGCTCCGCCGAATATTGCAACTCCTGTGGACAGCGGTGACCCGGCACCGCTTTCCCCCAGCCGACCTGTCGGCGAGCCCACCCCAAACTCACTAGACAGCAATGACCGACCCGGCGCACCAGGGTAGGCTAAAAACCATGAAGCAATGGCCGCATTCTCCCAAGAGGATCGCAACCGGCCCAGGGCTGTACATCGTGACCGCCAGCACAAAGAGACGCGAAAAGTTCTTCCACACCCCCGAGCGTCTGGACATCCTGCTGAACTGGCTCTTCACTTGCCTTTTAGAAGCAAATTTTGAACTACAGGCATGGGCAGTGTTCGCCAACCACTATCACTTCGTGGGGGCCGCCCCCGCCGAAGGTATTGACTTTCGGAAGACCCTGAGCAAAGTTCACGCCTGCAGCGCACGGGAAATCAACCGGTTGGACGAGACCCCCGGGCGGCAGGTATGGCTGAACTACCGAGACACTCACCTGACGTTCGAGAAGTCGTACTTGGCACGCCTGGCGTACGTCCACCGGAATCCGGTCAAGCACGGGCTGGTCGCAGACTCAACCGAGTACCAGGGGTGCTCGGCGCAGTGGTTCCAGTCCCAAGCCGATCGAGCTTGGTACGAAACCGTGATGAGCTTCAAGACCGATGAAGTCAATGTCGAAGATGACTTTTGGGCGCTGGAGTCGCCGACAGGTCGGCTGAACCAAAGCAGTGCCGGGTCACCGCTGTCCAAGGTAGGTCACAGTCCGTACGAAGTCCTCGCTCCCGATAGCTCCCCCGACGATGTTGAGTTCAAGTACCACCTTAGGTCGATTGAGCTCAGCCGTGATCGCTTCGGGACCTCCCATGCGCGATCCCACTACGATTAACCGGTCCCCCAATTGCAAGTCGTAGTTGCAAGGGTTCAATACTGGCCACGCATCTCCAGCAACCCTGCCTGTGATCAATGGCACCTCGCGCCCATCCATAGTGGCCACAAACGCAAAACCCTCTACAGTGTCGGCAAGGCCCAAAAGCCGCCATCCCAACAATCGACCAGAAACGGCAGGATCAAATCTCATTTTGGCCAGTGAAGACATATGCCCAGCGGTGACATCCACCTTCTCCGACCGTACAACTTGCCGCCTTCCAACTGATGGTAGAGGAATACTGCCACTCACTTGAAGGAATGGCGTTCCCCAGATGGCGCTTAAGTGATTGACAACTCGCCATTCGAGCCGAAGGCGCTCTCCCATTTTAGAGCCCTTCGACCAACCAATTGAACCTGCGCGCCAATGCGCAACCCATTCCTCACCTACTTTCGAATCTCGGAAAATGTCCAACGTGCGAATCGATCTGGGGTGTGAAAACTGAACCACCATGCCTCCAGTGGATATTCCCGTGCTAATCCAACTCTGTTTAATAACTGTTCCGGAGTCGGCGGCCGCAACGACCAACGTGCGTAACTTTATAGACTCTACAACCGCCGCAACCGGTTTCTCCTCTTCCCAACTTCCGCCCGGCCTCCCTTTTTCGATCCACGTCATCAGCACCGACCTCAGATCATGTGGATCGGTAGCTTCCCCGCCACGGACCGGTGGCATTTTTCCGCTGTGCAAAACCTCCACCATCATTGGTGCCCACCGTCTCACATCGATATAGCGGTCGAACCGCATCGGAGCTGCTCCCGTCGGCCCGTGGCAAGGCAGACAATGACGCTTCACAAGGGGACGGACATCCGACCCGTAGGTAACCATCTGACGTATTTCCTGAGAGTCCCCGTCACGTACTGGAAGCTGTATAAGGCATCCTTCGGGCTCTACGGACGCGTACTTTGGCACCTTTCCTTCTGCTACGGCTTGAATGGCCTCCCAAGCATATCTTTGCTTTGGAGCTTGTCCCATGGATTTGGACGCTAAGGGGCCAATGTACGCCATTTCACCGCGGTCGTCGAAGACAACAACGGTTGGTACCCGCTTGACTCCGTACTTCTGCGCCCTCGCTCCGCCTGGATCTAAGCTCCAACTAAAGTCGTGTCCGCGGCGGCGCAACATCGAACTTGCGGTCTCCTGCGACTCTCCCTGGTTCGAAAAGATCGCCTCAAACATCACGTTGCGATTCTTGAATTCGCGTACCAACTCGTTCAGCTCGCGAGTGGCCGCTTCAGCCACGGGACACTCGGTGCTCCAAAACAGCAAAACTGTTACCGGACGCCCCTGTACCAGGGGCTCTGAGACCGCGACCCCCATTAACAGAAAGCTAAGATAGGAGCCCACACCTACTAGTTTCCAAAATTTTTGTTGCTTCCAGGCCACTTGTCCACTATACTCACGTGAGGAGATTGAAATGAATTCTATACCGCGCCTCAGACTACTGGTCGGAGTATGCCTGACCAACTTGGTTGCCGCATCCCACGCTCAGAATTTTTTGTTTAACGAGGAGTTCAACGACCCCGGCCTCCCGGGGTGGGAGGTTTACGGGGAGAGTAGCTCGGCGTTTTATTGGAACGTTGAAGACGGATCGATCAACACGTTAGGCCACGGGTTTGGCGAAGGAACATGGATTGGAGCATCCTTTCGCAAAATGGGAACTGAGACAGGCATCGGCCCCACTGAGTGGACCCTTCAAACACGATTTTATCTGCCCCAGTCTTCAGGTAGGTACTCCTCCAGCTTCATTTTCTTTCCAGGCAACCAAAATCAGTTTCTAAACTTATTGACATTTGGAAAAAATGCCGCGAACACTTCAGGCGAAATAAGCGTGAACTTAGGCTCGGGCCAGACTTACAGCCAATTCGTCGGGCTGGATTCCTGGTTTGATGTGACGGTGAGCGTGACAGCAGCAGTAACCGAGTTGCGTATCAACGGACTGCTTGCAAGTATCTTGACTTCGCCAATAAACACGCAGATGGGGAAATTCGAAATGGGGCTATCTAGTCAGCAAACACTGTTTGGCACTAATCGACCTCGCATGGACTACGTTCGACTCGTGCCGGAACCCGCAACCGTTACGACGCTTATTGCTTTGCTAATCGGAACATTACGAAAAAAAAG